>CAUCXT010000046.1 GCA_958446835.1 uncultured Eubacterium sp. | reverse complement strand
ATTGCCAATATCAACGGAATTGACCATGCAGCTTACGGTGAGATAGTCATATTTGACTGCGGCGTTAAGGGAATGGTTCAGGATGTAAGAAAAGACGAGATAGGCTGTATCCTCTTCGGACGTGATACAGAGATTAAGGAAGGCTCAAGAGTAGCACGTACAGGAAAGAGAGCAGGTATCCCGGTAGGAGAGGGCTTCCTTGGAAGAATTATCGATGCACTTGGAGCTCCTATCGACGGAGCAGGTCCTGTCAAGGAGAACGGCTATCGTCCTATAGAGCAGCCGGCACCATCAATCGTTGACCGTAAGTCGGTTTCGGTTCCTATGGAAACAGGTATTCTTGCAATCGACTCCATGTTCCCTATCGGACGTGGACAGAGAGAGCTTATCATTGGCGACCGTCAGACAGGTAAGACCTCAATCGCTATCGATACAATTTTAAATCAGAAGGGCAAGGACGTTGTATGTGTCTATGTAGCTATCGGACAGAAGGCTTCCACAATTGCCAAGCTTGTAAATACACTCAAGCAGCATGATGCTATGGATTACACCATTATCGTATCCGCTACAGCATCAGATCCGGCACCGCTTCAGTACATAGCACCTTATTCGGGAACAGCAATGGCAGAGTATTTCATGCATGAAGGCAAGGACGTACTTATCGTATATGATGACCTCAGCAAGCATGCGGTAGCTTACAGAGCACTGTCACTTTTGCTTGAGCGTTCACCGGGACGTGAGGCTTATCCGGGCGATGTATTCTACTTACACTCAAGACTTCTTGAGCGTTCGGCAAGACTCTCTGATGAGCAGGGCGGCGGTTCGATCACTGCACTTCCTATCATTGAGACTCAGGCGGGTGATGTATCTGCATATATTCCTACGAATGTTATTTCCATCACTGATGGACAGATATTCCTTGAGAGTGACCTCTTCTTCTCAGGTATGAGACCGGCGGTTAACGTAGGTCTTTCTGTATCCCGAGTTGGTGGTGCAGCTCAGACTAAGGCGATGAAGAAGGCGGCAGGTAGTATCCGTATCGACCTCGCACAGTTCAGAGAGATGGAGGTATTCACACAGTTTGCATCAGACCTCGATAGCGCTACAAAAGAGCAGCTACAGCATGGTCATGCACTCATGGAGCTGTTAAAGCAGCCTCTTTGCAGACCACTCAGCACAGCGGAGCAGGTAATCACACTCTGCGCTGCCAACGGCAAGGTTATGCTTCCTCTTCCGCTTAAGGATGTAAAGGATTTCCAGATGAAGCTTCTTGACTATGTGAAGAATGAGCATCCGGAGATTATCACTCAGATAGAAAATGGTGGCAAGCTTGACGATGAGCTTAATAAGGCCATTGTGGATGCCGCTAAGAGCTTCAGGGATGAATATATGGCTAAGGAGGGATAAATCATGGCAAATGCTCGTGAAATTCAAAGCCGAATGAAAAGTATTCAGGACACCATGAAAATCACTAACGCTATGTACATGATATCCTCCACGAAGCTGCGTAAGGCAAAGAAGAGTCTTGAGGAGACTGAGCCTTACTTTAACGCACTGCGCAACATGGTTTCCCGTGTTGTAAGGCATCTCCCGGATGTCGAGAACCAGTATATGGATGTCAGACCTCATAAGGCGAAGGAAGACCGTATAAAGGGCTTCATCGTCGTTACGGCTGATAAGGGCCTTGCGGGAGCATATAACCACAATGTCCTTAAAAAGGCGATGGAAGAGATTGAACAGTGTAAAAACTACAAGCTCTTCGTGGTTGGCGAGTTGGGAAGACAGTATTTTAAGAAAAAAAATATTCCGGTTGCGGAGCAGTTCCACTACACCGCACAGAATCCTTCACTTCACAGAGCACGAATCATCTGTGAGGAGGTTGTAGAGCAGTTCAAGGCGGGAGAGCTTGATGAGGTATATGTTATCTATACATACATGAAGTCAAGCATAACAACTGAGGTTGATATGATTAATCTTCTGCCTATAACCAGAGATATGGCTATACAGCATGAGATGGAGAGACAGGGAGTATTCAACGAGGAGATAGAGCTTCAGCCGTCCCCGAATGCGCTTCTTAACAATATTGTACCGGATGTAATCATGGGCTACATATATGGAGCACTTATGGAGTCCTTCTGTAGTGAGCAGAATGCCAGAATGAGTGCCATGCAGGTAGCTAATGACAGTGCAGCGGAGATGATTCGTAATCTGTCCATAGAGTATAACAGAGCCAGACAGGCGATGATTACCCAGGAAATCACTGAGGTAATATCGGGTGCCAAGGCTCAGAAAAAGAAGAAAAAGGCCAGAAAGGAGGTCATGTAATAAATGAATACAAATGTTGTTAATACAGGAAAGATTGTTCAGGTTATGGGACCTGTTGTCGACGTTGTATTTGAAAACGGCGACCTTCCATGCATAAAGGATGCCTTAGAGGTCACATGTGAGGGAAAGAACCTCGTTATGGAGGTTGCACAGCACATAGGTGACAACACAGTCCGCTGTATCATGCTCGCAGCCAGCGAGGGTCTGTGCAGGGATATGGAAGTAAGAGCTACAGGAGCCGGTATCAAAGTTCCTGTCGGCAAGCAGACCTTGGGAAGATTGTTCAATGTATTAGGTGAAACTATAGATGGCGGTGAGTCACTTGAGAATGGTGAGCACTGGGTAATTCACAGAGAGCCGCCTACGTTCGAGGAGCAGAGCCCTGTTGTAGAGATGCTCGAGACAGGTATCAAGGTAATCGACCTTTTGGCTCCTTATGCAAAGGGTGGTAAGATTGGTCTCTTCGGAGGAGCCGGAGTTGGTAAGACAGTCCTTATTCAGGAGCTTATCAGAAATATCGCCACAGAGCATGGTGGATATTCTATATTTACAGGAGTAGGAGAGCGTTCAAGAGAGGGTAATGACCTCTGGTCAGAGATGAAGGAGTCCGGCGTACTTGAGAAGACTGCCTTGGTATTCGGTCAGATGAACGAACCGCCTGGAGCGCGTATGAGAGTTGCTGAGACGGGACTTACAATGGCTGAGTACTTCCGTGATGAGGAACACCAGAACGTGCTTCTCTTCATCGATAATATTTTCCGTTTCGTACAGGCAGGTTCTGAGGTATCAGCTCTTCTTGGACGTATGCCTTCAGCCGTAGGTTATCAGCCTACACTTGCAACAGAGGTAGGTGAGCTTCAGGAGAGAATCGCCTCCACAACAAAGGGTTCCGTTACATCGGTTCAGGCTGTATACGTTCCTGCCGATGACCTTACAGACCCGGCACCTGCTACTACATTCGCACATCTTGATGCGACAACAGTTCTTTCACGTAAGATTGTTGAGCAGGGTATTTACCCGGCTGTTGACCCGCTTGAGTCAACCTCAAGAATTCTCGAGGCAGATGTTGTCGGAGAGGAGCACTATCAGGTAGCACGTAAGGTTCAGGCTATGCTTCAGAAGTATAAGGAGTTACAGGATATCATCGCTATTCTTGGTATGGAGGAGCTTTCCGATGAGGATAAGATTACCGTATACCGTGCAAGAAAGATTCAGCGTTTCTTATCACAGCCGTTCCATGTAGCTGAGAACTTCACAGGTGTACCGGGTAAGTACGTTCCTGTAAAGGAGACAATACGTGGTTTCAAGGCTATCATTGACGGTGATATGGACGAGTATCCGGAGGCTGCATTCTTCAATGTCGGAACAATAGATGAAGCTGTTGAGAAGGCAAAGAAAATGATGGAACAGCAGTAAAGGAGGCGGGGTAAGATGAGTTCATTTTATCTTAAAATATTAGCCTCCAACAAGGTGTTCTTTTCCGGTAAGGCAGATATCCTTGTTGTCCCGGGCTTAGACGGAGAGATAGCAATAATGGCACATCATCAGAACATGGCAATTGCCACAACTATCGGTGATGTACGTTTTAAGCCGGAGGGGAGCGATGAGTACGTTGATGCAGTCGTTGGAATCGGTTTTGTCTATATAGCCAACAACCGTGTAACCATGATTGTCGATACGGCTGAGCGCCCTGAGGATATCGACGAGGTTCGTGCCAAGGCGGCAATGGAGCGTGCCAAGGAGCAGCTCCGCCAGAAGCAGAGCATACAGGAGTACCATGTATCACAGGCTTCACTTGCGAGAGCGGTCTACCGTTACCGCAAGGTTGGCAAGCACGACATAAACTAAACATATTTGGGACAGGGGTCAGACCCCATGTCCCAGCAAGCCGGGACATGGGGTCTGACCCCTGTCCCGGCTTTTTTTGTGCACCTGATGGTGCACTTTTTTAATAGGTGAAAGTTTCATAAAGTATAGGGAAATTGGTTAATATTACATATATAGTACTTTTTTCCTAGAAAAACGCACAAATAGCTATGGCATATTTGCTAAAATTATGTTATGCTTTTGAACATAAACTGGCAAAATGCCTAAAAATAAGGAGATTTTATGAAACTATTAACATGCAAAAGAGGGAAAAAGAAAATGCGGATGATATCAAGGCGCTGCGGAGCGTTCATGCTGGCGCTTATTATGGTGTTATCAGGTACTTTTTTTATTCCGGAAAATGTAAGTGCTTCCACAGACGGGCTGACATGGGTGGACGGCTCCACGGTGGAAACGGCGGAGAAGGGGACGGCGTACTATTTTGATTTGGCATCAACACAGACGTATGCGACGGCGGGTACCTATGGTCTTATGACAGTGGCGACGGGAAGTAAGAACGCACTGCAGTATCACAGTGCAACATATGGTCTTGCCGCAAAGGAGGGAAATAATTTTACCGTGAAGGTTGCCGGCAACAGCTACATTGTTGTGTCGGGAGACAACAACAGCTCGGCAGGTGCGACAATCACGGCAGGCAGTAAATCGGGGCAGTTTGAGAATGACACACTTGCGACTAAGACAAGCGGTCATTGTGACCTTGAAGGCTGCAAGTCGCAGGGAGACAATTCCGTATCTTTTCTCTATGTCGGAGATGCTGGTGAGGTGACGCTCACTCTTAACGGAAGCACGGCATATATATGTGCGATATGTGTAATTCCGGCAGCGGATGACATTACTATATCAAAGTACGAGCAGAAGAGCTTTTCACTCAAGGTGGGAGCTGCCGCAGTCAGTGTGACGGCAGGTGCTTCCGCTTCGGATGCTGCAACAGTCACGGTTGAGAACGGAGAATGTGAGCTTGCAACCGCTGATACGGCTATTATCTGGGCGAACCTTAATGGTAACGGAAGCGGAACACTCAGTCAGGATATGCTTACAGACTTAAGCGGAAACATATCAGCGTCTGTATCGGGAAATGTTATAACTGTAGCTTACAATGACACTGCCACTACACCGACAGGCTACAAGCTTATTGTGAAGGATAACAGTGCATCAGGTGTGCCTGCGGCTGACGGAACACCGGTAAGCTATAATTTTAAAGATGGAAGCATTCTTTCTGAACTCTATACAGGCGGCTATGTGCTTACGGGAGGAAACAGTGTAAGCTCGGCGGACAAGCTGGTTAAACTGACAGGTAATAATAAGCTCTATTACAACGGAGGCCATGGAATTGTTGTAAATAATCAGGATACGATAAGCGTGAAGGTGGCTGGCGATGCGACAGTTTCATTTGAGCTGTGTCAGTACAGCAAGGACGGAAGTCAGCTTGCAGTGTCGGGGGTGCCTGAGAACGGAACAGTAAGTGTGGGCGGAGAAGAGACATTAAGTGCTGCTGCGAAGGCTGCTGTGGACGGCGATACAGTTACCTTTGAGTATTCCGGTGCTGAAGCAGAGCTTGTATTTACATACACGGCAGAGGGCACAGGCTATATCCACTCAATGTCGGTCACTAATAAGGCAAAGGCATCGGATGAAAACACACAGCCTAAGATGCCGGAGATTAAGACAGCCTACGGAACAGCAGGAAGCATGACGGCTACACCTGTCGGACAGAGACTCATTATTTCACAGGATGGCGGAGCACTCAAAACAACGGATGGAGCAGTTGATTCGTCTGTAAGCTATTATGGCTTTGAGAGTACACCGGATTTTAATAAGCTTGAGGCAGATGTCGTTATAAATTCAAGCGGCTCAACGAACTATAATGGATTATTTTTTGGTGCATTCGATGGAACTTATATTGCAACTCTTGCTGTCCGAAACAGCACGGGCTTAAGAGGAATCTACTCTAAGAGCCCGACTGACATGGCAGGAGCGGGCGGCGTAAATAAATCAGTAAACGCAGGACAGAAGATTCATTTTACTGCCGAGAAGAAGGATGGCAATTTTGTGATTACGGCACTTCCTGAGGATGGGGAAGCTTCCGTGATGACGTATAACTACGGCGATTCAAAGATGCTTTTGTTTAAGGATAACGGAAAGGATTCATCCGTATCCCTTGGCTTTATCGTTGCCAATGCTTCGGTCATGGTTACAAATATGAAATATTATGGCAGCAGCGGAGAGCTTTTGTATGACCAGAATGACTGCTATGAGGCTGTTGGAACAACTCCGGTTGTTGCTGAGGTTAAGGCAGAGGCAGCCGAGTCAAGAGAGAATATCGTGGTTTCGTGGAACAGCAGTGTGGAGGCTGACGGTGACGGAAGATATGTGGTGCTTGTCTCGAGGGACGCAGGAAGCAGCTGGACGGAAGCAGCGCAGACTACGGATAAGACATACATATATCCGGTTTCCGAAGAAGGAAGCTATTGGTTTAAGGTATGCGGACAGCTTGGCATTGATGGGGAGCGAAATGAAGGCGTGGTATCGAATGAGGTGAGTCTTATTGCAGCGCTTTCACAGCCGGAGGTTACAGCGGAGGCGGCTGAGAGCAGTGTAACCGTTAAGTGGAATGCGGTGGAGAATGCACAGCACTATGAGGTCTACAGATATTCCTATGATGAGGGAAATGATGGGGCAGCACTTCTTGAAGATGTTGCCGAATTGGAGTACACGGATAATAATGTAGAACTCAATATGCCGTATTACTACTATGTTATTGCCTACTCAGATGATAATAAAAGCAACCCATCGGAGCATGTATGGGCGGTTCCTTCGGCAGGACGTTACGGCGAGTATGTATATGAGGATGAGGCTGCAGAAATAATAATTACAAAGAAGTCCTATGACACTGTATTTTCCGGTAAAGCAGTGCTTGAAGGGGTGGTTCTTTCAAACGGCGAAATTACAGCTTATGTAAATGGTAATAAGATTGCGGCAAGCCCTTTGTACGAGGGAGACAGCTTCAGCTTTACACTTCCTGTGGAAGAGGGAAGAAATGATGTGGAGCTTATATTTACCGATAAGGGTGGGAAAAAGACAAGAAAGGCATATAATATTGTCTATCTCACAGCTTATGATATGGTTGTAGATTCACAGTACACGGGAGCAGATGGTGCAGAGGTGGACGGAATACCTACATATTCCACTATATCTGCAGCAGTGGCAGCCGTTCCTGCAGACAATACAGAGCGCAAGGTGATTCTTGTTCTGGCAGGAAGCTACGAGGAGAGACTTGTTGTTACGTCACCATATATTTCACTTGTAGGTGAGGACAGGGAGGAAACGCTTGTTCATTGTTATCCGGGTGCCTTAGGTGCGAATTATGAGGCCGGCGGAGATATGGACAAGAGATGTGCGTCATATATCCAGAAGACGGCAAAGGGCTTCACGGCAGAGAATATCTCCTTTGCAAACGATTATGTATATTCAACAGCGGACGGAAAGAGCAACAAGTCGGCGGATGCTTTAAGATGTGATGCAGATGCCTCGGAGTTCGTCAATGTTAAATTCAGCTCCGTTCAGGATACACTCTACATGGGAGCAGGTCATCAGTATTACAGTAAGTGCCGGATTGAAGGACTTATAGACTTTATTTATTCAGGTGAAGGGGCAGGATGTCTTTTCGATGACTGTGAGATAGTGTTCGTATACGAGGGCACCAAGAATTCGGGATACGTGTGCGCACCTAAGACGGCACCGGAGGCGGCTTACGGACTCACATTTAACAACTGTGTGATTACAGCAGAGGAGGGCTGCTCCGGGACGGGTTACCGCCTTGCGAGACCTTGGGGTGCCAATGCTTATATCACATGGATTAACTGCTACATGGGAAAGATTATAAATTCAGTGCTTCCTTATGATTCCATGTCGGGAAATGCCTATGCGGCTGCAAGATTTTATGAGTACGGAACCTACGGACCGGGTTACGCAATTAACGGCGACAGGAGGCAGATATCTGCAAATGCCGCACAAAATATGCTCACCGATGCGTACTTAGGATGGTCACCAAAGACAGCATTTTCACAGATAGGCGAAGCTTATAAGGGCAATGTGTTCATCGGTAGGGAAGAAAAGTATGCTGTAACAGAATATAATTCTGACAGATACCTTTCTACAGAGGGCGATGATACGGGACTTGGAAAATATGTGCTTGAGGGCTATGCACAGGCCTATGGTGTGACCGGAGGAGGTCTTTTAAAGCCTGAGAGCGGTAAATACTACAAGGCTTCAACTGCGAAGGAGTTTCTGGATGCACTGACGGCTGTTAAGGCATCAGGTGCAAAGGCCGTGATTGAGATAACGGAGGATATAAATCTTGGCTGCAATGAGATTGACGATTTTGGCAGCTATAGTAAGATCATAAAGGCATACACGGCTCAGCCGCTCACGCACCCTACGCTTATTAAGACAGGTGTTTCGGTACTGATGCTTGACGGCTTTGCCAATGTGACAATCTTCTCATCAAACGGTTCGTCAATAAAGCATGCCAACATTACAATGAAGAACTCAAGCAATATTATCATAAGAAATATCAAGTTCGATGAACTCTGGGAGTGGGATGAGGAGACAAATGGTGATTATGACAGAAACGATTGGGATTATATGACAATCGACAGTGCATGTAACGGAATCTGGATTGACCACTGTACATTCTATAAGGCTTATGATGGTGTTATTGATGTAAAGAATCCTTCACAGGAGAACAATGTTACAATATCATGGTGTGAGTTCCTTCCGGGCAGTGAAGACGATATATTCTTTGATGTTATGATGGATGAACTTGGCAGGAACCCTGAGAAATATCCTTACTATCAGCATTTGCTTGATGCGGGAATGACAAAGAGCCAGATCAGGGGCTATGCATACGGACAGAAAAAGACACACCTTTTCGGGCAGTCCGATGAAGCAGCGAATGCTGCAGGAATAAAGGTAACTCTTGCCAACAATTACTACTACAATTCGATGGACAGAATGCCGAGACTCCGCTACGGATATACACATGTATATAACTGTATAATGGATGCACAGGAGCTTCGTGATACAAGAAAGTCTATCACAAATGAGGATATTGCAAAGAAGATTGTAAGCAATGGAGCTTCATCAACATGTGGAGCACAGGTTCTGCTGGAGAACTGTTACATTAACGGTATTGAAAATGCACTTAATTCGGGTAATGGTTCAAGCCCTTCCGGATATATCAATGCAGTGAACAGCTTGTATTATTTAGATGGAGTTAAGACCACACTTGAACCAAAGTGTAATTCGACAGGAGATACAAGGGTACTTATAACGGATGCGGACGAGTTCACAGCTAAGCTTCCGTACACCGATTACAGCCTCTACCCGGCAGATAAGCTTGCAGCCTATGTACAGCCTTATGCCGGAGCGGGAAAGCTTGACCTTACAGTCCTTCAGTGGGAAAAGACAAGCTACAATGACAGTAAGAAGGATGATGTGCCGACGGAGAAGCCGACCGAGAAGCCAACGGAAGAAGTAACGGAGAAGCCGACCGAGAAGCCGACAGAAGGAGTAACCGAGAAACCGACCGAGAAGCCGACGGAGGGAGTAACGGAGAAGCCAACCGAAAAGCCAACGGAAGGAGTAACCGAGAAACCGACGGAGAAGCCAACGGAAGGAGCAACAGAGAAACCGACTGAGAAGCCGACAGAGGGAGTAACCGAGAAACCGACGGAGGGAGTAACCGAGAAACCGACTGAGAAGCCGACAGAAGGAGTAACCGAGAAACCGACTGAGAAGCCGACAGAAGGAGTAACCGAGAAGCCGACCGAGAAGCCAACGGAAGAGGTAACCGAGAAACCAACTGAAAAGCCGACAGAGGGAGTAACCGAGAAACCGACGGAGAAGCCGACCGAGGGAGTAACCGAGAAGCCAACTGAAAAGCCGACAGAGGGAGTAACCGAGAAACCGACCGAGAAGCCAACAGAAAGCTTCCGTGGTCAGGTGGGAAATATCGAACTCACTGATAATTTAAAGAATATCACCGGAGCAGGCAGTGTTGAGGAGCTTAAGACCTTCATGGGAAACAAGCTGCTTAACAGTGATGAGGCGAAGAAGATATTAAGCGGTATTGACATGGCGGACATGCAGGTAGTGGATATTGTTGTTCAGGTCAAGAACGGAAATACATGGAACAGTATTGACGGTGATAAGCTTCCTGATGGTGGAGTGGACATTGTAATTCCATATCCGGAAGGCATTGACAAGGATAATTATGATTTTATTATAGGACATCTTATTACAAGCAATGTCAACGGAGCTGCTTCGGGTACGATGGAGTTTTTTGAACCTGAAAAGACCGCAGATGGGCTTAAGATACACATTACCAGTGCTTCGCCGTTTATAATCGGCTGGAAGCAGGCAGCAGACAGAGGTCTTACTGCACCGGCACAGAGTGCGAACACCGGCTACATCACCGGTGGTATTGTGCCGATACTTATGGTGCTTGCTGTTTTAAGTGTGGCTGTTGCGGCATTCGCAGTCTTTAACAGAAGAAGGCTGTCAAAGAGCGGTAAATAGTGATATTCCGGGATTGGATTCTGATTCATGTCCCAGCTTGAAAAAGCACAGGTTTTCAGATAAAATAGCATCTGAATACCTGTGCTTTTTTTATAATAGCTTAGGCAGCCCGCCGCAGGCGGAAAATAACTGACAAGGAGTGAATGTCATGCAGACAAAATGTCATAAAAGCAATAAGCTGGGACAGGTGTCAGACCCCGGTGTCCCAGTTTGCTGGGACATGGGGTCAGACACCTGTCCCAAGTACGAGCATATAGTGCATCCGTTCCCACCGTTGTATGATGAAAGCTCAACGATTCTGATACTTGGAAGCCTTCCCTCGGTGAAGTCCAGAGAGCAGCTGTTCTTCTATGGGCATCCGCAGAACCGCTTCTGGAAGGTGATAGCGGCGCTTACAGACGAAAATGTTCCTATGACGATTGATGAGAAGAAGGAGCTTTTACATAAGCACCATATTGCGCTGTGGGATACGATATATAGCTGCGATATTGTGGGGTCAAGCGACAGCAGTATTAAGAATGTTGTGCCGACAGACATTGAGCCGATAATAAATAACTCGAAGATCACTAAGATATTTTGCAACGGAAACACATCCGGTAAATATTATAAGAAATACCAGCAGAATAATATAGGTATTGAAGCTGTTGTACTCCCATCGACAAGCCCTGCGAACGCGGCATTTTCATTGGAGAAGTTGCTCGAAGTGTGGCAGAAGCTTATAGTGGAAGCCTGCGGGAGAAGCCTGACATGAATACAGGTAAAAATCCATTTTGTGTGGCGGCATGCAGATATATATTCCGAAGCATGATTTTGGTTCGGATTTGAAGGAACAGAAAATACACCTACAGCGTTTGGTCAACAGTCTAAAGGGATAAGCCTTGAGTGCACTGTCTGCAATTGAAATAAGTCAATTGCGATTTAGTCAACTATACTTGACTAAATCGTAGTTGACTTATTTTGAAATTAATACTATAGTAAAATTAAATTGACGGACATAAAGGGAGAAATTTGTGTATTGCAAATGCCGGTTTGCTTAATAGAAATGTTTAAGAAGAGGGAGATTTAGCGTGAAAAATAAGCTTGATAGCATATTTTTCACACATGCAATTTGTTTCTGAGCGAAAACAAATTGCTTTGATGGCAGATGAGAAATCGTCTATGCGAATTTCTCATCGTCTCCTCACGATAAATCGCTCGGAAATGAGGATTATATGTTCATTGGAAGGGATAGGGAATTAGCCGAGCTGGATAAGCTGTACAATTCGGATAAATTTGAGCTTGTTGTAATATATGGACGCCGCCGTGTCGGGAAAACTGCGCTTATCAATTATTTTATTGATGATAAAAATGCAATATATTTTATGGGCGTAGAGAGCAATGAAAAACAGAATCTTGAAAATATGAGCAGAAGTATTTTGGAGTATGGCAATGGTATCTCATCAGATAACTGCTTCGCCTCATATCAGGCAGCTCTTGAATATGTATTTGAACTTTCCGGAACGGAACGTGTAATCTTAGCGATAGATGAGTACCCTTACGTGGCACGGGAATCTAAGAGCCTGCCTTCTACATTGCAGCTTTTGATTGATAAATATAAGGACACATCCAAGCTGATGCTTATTTTATGCGGCTCATCCATGTCATATATGGAGGACAATGTGCTTGCATATAAGGCACCGTTATATGGCAGACGGACCGCCCAGATGAAGATACTTCCCTTTGATTTTGAAGAGAGCTGCAGATACCTTAGCAATATGGCGGATGAGGATAAGGCTGTAATATATGGAATCGTGGGCGGAACTCCGCAGTATCTTCTTCAGATGAGTGATAAGCTGAGCATTGAGGAGAATATCAAGAATACATTTTTAAATCCAATGTCATTTTTGTACGAGGAGCCGATAAATCTTTTGAAGCAGGAGGTGAGGGAGCCGGCAATCTACACTGCGATAATTACCGCCATTGCGACCGGACATTCCCGCATGTCGGAGATATCAACGAAGGTTGGTGAGGATACAAATGTATGCGCTGGGTATCTTAGGAATCTTATTAACCTTGGAATTGTAAAAAAAGAAGTGCCTTATGGTGAAACAGTCTCAAAAAAATCAATATATGCGATTGAGGACAATATGTTTTGCTTCTGGTACCGCTTCGTCATGGACAATACCTCTGTTATTGTGAGAGGCGCAGCCGATTTGGTTTACAGGAAAATAGTGGGACAGCTTAGTGATTATATGGGAAGAATATTTGAAGATATCTGTGCACAATATCTTTGGAAACTGCTCATTAAGGGCAATTCACCTGTAGAATTCGCCTCACTTGGACGCTGGTGGGGAAATGACCCAAGACAAAGGTGTCAGGCAGAGATTGATATTATGGGTGAACAGGATGACAATACCGCTCTTTTTGCTGAGTGCAAATGGAAAAATGAGAAGGTTGATTTGGACGTTCTTGAAACCCTGATCTCCCGCAGTCAATTATTCCATTACCCAATAAAGCACTATTTCATTTTCTCAAAATCCGGATTTACAAAGGGCTGTATGGAAAAAGCGGGAGAGCTTGGAAATGTATCATTGGTCAGCTATAAGGATATTATTGCTTCGATGAGGTGATGGTATTTTGTGCATTCTTGACAAAATATTATGTAAAGCGTATCATATCTATAGCATTTTACGTGGAAAAGAGGATTTAATATATGCCTAATGAGGGTAAGCAGGAGAGACTTCCGATAGTAGCTATCTGTTATGACTTCGATAAGACACTTTCACCTGATGATATGCAGGCGCAGGGCTTTATACAGTCTGTGGGCTATGATGTTGCGGAGTTCTGGAAGGAGACGGGTGAGCTTGCCAGAGAAAATAATATGGACAGTAACCTTTCATATATGTACAAGATGGTAGAGGAAGCGAAGGGAAATCTTGTATTCAGTCATGCTGCACTTGAGGAATACGGCTCTAAGGTGAAGCTCTTTGATGGTGTTGACGGATGGTTTGAGAGAATACGCGAGTATGGACTTGAGCATGGAGTTAAGGTTGAACACTATATTATATCATCGGGGCTTAAGGAGATGATAGAGGGCACGAAGATTGCCAAGGAAGGTGCTTTTGAGAGGATATATGCGAGCAGCTTCTATTTTGATGAGAACGGAATGGTGAAGTGGCCGGCGCAGGTGGTGAATTATACCAACAAGACGCAGTACCTTTTCAGAATATCCAAGGGTGTGCTTGATATAAATGATCCGGCAGTAAATGATTATTTCGCACCGGAGGACATAAGGATACCGTTTAAGAACATGGTCTACATCGGTGACAGCGACACGGATGTGCCATGCATGAAGCTTGTGAATGCCAATGGCGGTTATTCGATCGGTGTATACAATCCGGTGACAGGAGATAAAAATAAAGTATACAAGATGATACATGACAAGAGGATTGGCTATTATGCGGCTGCGGACTACACGGACGGTTCGGACATGGATAAGCTATTGAAATCAGTTATTGATGTGGTCGCTGCGCAAGCTAAGCTTGACAGGATTCACGTTGAGAATGTAAAGCAGGCGCTTGCAAACTGATACAGCGCAATAAAATCATATATAAGGTCGAAATTTATGGTAACGAGAATTTTAAAGATAGACGAAAATAATGCGGATGAAGTGATTGCACAGGCAGGGGAAGTATTAAAAAACGGCGGTCTGGTGGCATTCCCGACAGAGACAGTGTACGGACTTGGCGGAGATGCGCTAAAAGAGGACGCGGCACACAAGATATACAGTGCCAAGGGACGCCCGAGCGACAACCCATTGATTGTGCATATAGCAGATATAGCCGCTCTTGATGAGCTTGCTTATGACATTCCGGACAGCGCTTACAAGCTTGCCGATGCCTTCTGGCCGGGACCCCTCACGATGATATTTAAGAAGAAGGAGATAGTTCCCTACGGCACAACGGGAGGACTTGACACGGTGGCTGTAAGAATGCCGAGCCATCCGGTTGCAGCTAAGCTTATCAAGGATTCAGGCGTATATATAGCGGCACCGAGCGCGAACCTCTCAGGGCGCCCTAGCCCGACGAGAGCTGAACATGTCATTGAAGATATGGATGGCAGGATAGATATGATTATCGACGGAGGTGCTATAGAGATAGGTATTGAATCTACTATTGTCGATATGACCTCCGACGTCCCGATGATACTAAGACCGGGATATGTGACTGCAGACATGATAAAGGATGTCCTAGGTGATGTGTGCTTTGACCCGACGGTGCTTGCGCACTCTACGGTTCAGGGAAGACCTAAGGCGCCGGGAATGAAGTACAGGCATTATGCTCCGAAGGCAGAGCTCACGATTTTTGAAGGTGACAATGACAAGGTTGTAGAAAAAATCAATGAACTTGCACAGGAGAATGAGAAGAAGGGACTCAAGGTCGGAATCCTTTCAAGCACGGAGAATGAACACAGATATACCTCCGGTGAGGTTGTTGTGGTCGGAAGCCGCAGCGATGAACACGAGGTGGCAGCCCATCTTTTTGATGTGCTCAGACATTTTGACCATATAGACGTGGACATAATATTGTCGGAGGGCTTTGCGGAGGACAGCTTCGGACAGGCAGTTATGAACAGGCTTATTAAGGCGGCAGGGCACCATATCGAAAATGTGGAATAAAATAAGGAGCAGTGAGCATCAGAGTTCACTTTTTGCATGAAAAAATATAATCGAATTGTTTTTGTCAGTATGAATAATACCTGTATGGGACCGATGGCGGAGCTTCTGATGAAGTATATCACGGTTCACAAGGATATTGAGATAATTTCAAGAGGGCTTATTGTCCTGTTTCCGGAGCCGGTTAATCCCAAGGCGATTGCGGTTATGAGACAGAAGGGAATCATTCTTGATAACAGAACCTCTGTTGCACTTACGGAGGAGGATATTCCGGAAGGAACGCTGATACTTGCCATCGGTAACAAGGAAAAAGAAATGGTGATAGAGACGTATGCTCCTAAGGATTTATATACCGTTTCCGAGTTTGTCGGCGAGGCGGGGGAGATACCGGACCCTTACGGCAAGGAGATGGACAGTTATGTGGAATGCTGCGAGTCTATGATAGAATGGCTCCATAAGGTAGATAATAAGCTTACCCGGATTGAAAATGGGGAAGTTTAATAAATAATATAAGTATGACGGATGTATGCGAAACAAGTTATGACGCGCAGCGAATGGTGGATAGCCATTTGAATCTGTTGTACCTAGGAAAAGAGGAAAAATGATAGCAATTGGTTGTGACCAGGGTGGATTTGCATTAAAGCAGGAGATTATGGCATATCTTGACAAGAAGGGATATGAATACAAGGATTTTGGAAGCTACAGCGAGGCGAGTGTTGATTATCCTGAGTATGCCAAGAAGGTATGCGCAGCAATCAATGATGGAACCTGCGACAGGGGTATTCTTATCTGCGGAACAGGAATAGGAATATCGATAGCTGCCAATAAGATTAAGGGAATACGGGCAGCGCTCTGTACGGACTGCTTTATGGCAGAGGCGACAAGGCTTCACAATGACGCCAATGTGCTTGCACTCGGCGGAAGAGTAATCGGACCGGGGCTTGCGGTTAAGATTACGGAGACATTTTTAACAACGGAATTTTCCAATGAGGAAAGACACATCAGACGTATCAATATGCTTGAGGATTAATAATAAAAAACGGGAGGACAGCATTATGGGTAAAGTAGTAATTATGGATCATCCATTGATTCAGCACAAGATTGGAATTCTCAGAAGAAAGGAGACGGGCTCTAAGGATTTCCGTACCCTTATAAGTGAGATTGCAATGCTTATGTGCTATGAGGCAACAAGAGATTTGAAGCTCAAGGATGTGGAGATTGAGACACCTATCTGCAAGACAACTGTCAAAGAGTTAGCGGGAAAGAAGCTTGCTGTTGTGCCTATCTTAAGGGCAGGTCTTGGAATGGTAGATGGAATGCTTGCTATGATTCCGGCAGCCAAGGTTGGACATATCGGTCTGTATCGCAATGAGGAGACATTAGAGCCGGTTGAGTATTACTGTAAGCTTCCTCAGGACTGTGCAGAAAGAGAAGTATTTGTTGTTGACCCTATGCTTGCAACCGGCGGATCATCATCTGCAGCTATCACAATGCTTAAGCAGCGTGGCATAAAGAATATCAGATTTATGTGCATTATCGCAGCACCGGAAGGAATTGAGAAAATGAAGAAGGATCATCCGGATGTAGATATGTATATCGGAACCTGCGATGAGAGGCTCAACGAGCATGGTTATATTATTCCGGGGCTTGGGGATGCAGGTGACAGAATATTCGGAACGAAATAAAATAGTAGCCCGATGTAAATGCAGCCGAGGGTATGACATAAAGCCATACAATTAAAAATAAGATTGATATTATGTAGTAAAAAAGAGCGCTATATGCCACTCCGATTATTTCAGAGTGACACATAGCGCTCTATCATATTGGTGTAGCTGTGAAATTCACCATTGTCGATACAGCGTATAAGCCTGTCTGTGGAGCATAGAGCTTCACACATTGTATCCGTGCTGATAAGGGAGGTTCTCAGTGCTTCCGCAAGTTCATCAAGGTCGACAACGGAATATCTGTTATCGCGGTGGACAATGATGTCCGCGAGCAGGTCGGTGAATATATATGTGTCATTCTCGGCAGAATAATCCGTGTGTATTATGTCACAGTAGTAGTGGAGAAATCTGCCGAAGGCATCGTGAATTCGGGATATCTTGCAGCCCTTGTCGATGAGATACAAAGAAATTCCACCGGCTATATCATGCCTTGGCTTGAGTGTAGTCCAGCGTGTTATGAGCATTGAATCATCGCGATACAGAATGATATCATCCTTGAGCTCAACTATTTCTGATGGGATATATCTTTTACGAAAAAGAACAGGTTTCTTCATAATTAGTCTCCATTCCTCTGCCGGATGGCAGTCCAGATAGCTACTATAAAATATATGTACAACAAATATACCAAATTTATACAAATAATTCAATAATTTACAGAAATTTATTAAGTTTTGGGGCTACGATTCGCAAAGTTTTTAATTATTTAATGGACTTTCGATTGGGAAAATAGTATAATAGTTCTAGTAAGCTTTTATGAGATGGAGGAAAGTCATGGCGGATAAGAAGCATAATGTATATAAGAATCTAGCTCTTATTTCACAGTTAGGGATTAATGTCATGGTTCCGACATTTTTATGCTTGTTTATTGGTATATGGATTGGAAAATTCATAGGAACATGGGTGGTTATTCCGCTGCTGCTTCTTGGAATGGCGGCAGGAATGAGAAACTGCTATCTCATGGCTAAGAAGGCTTCGGGAGCTTCAACTGCTTCGAAGCCTGGTTCAAATCCGGAAACAGGGAGAGGCGTGAATGACAGACACAACAAAAAAGACCATTAGTGAGGTGCTTATCGGCATGGCAGCATACCTTGTCATAGCATCGATATTTGTTCTTATTTTTACCAAAGACAAGTTAAGAGGCGAGGGAGGACTGCTCGTTGGCACAGTAGCAGGAGTTCTGATGTTGTTTTCAATGAAGCATACCATATATAAGGCTATGCACATGCAGAAGGGACATTCGGCATTCCTTGCATTTTCTTCGGTTGGAAGGATGCTTGCGGCAGTTGTAGTGCTAGGCGCGATAGGCTACTTTGGATGGCTGAACCTTATAACCACGTTTGTTGGTTTCTTTGGACTCAAGGTGGCGACCTATGCCCAGCCTTTAACACACAGGCTTATAGAAAAAGCAACTAAAAAAAAGCAAGGAGGTTGATAACGTGTCAGGACAATTCCCGGGTATGATATTGGCGGATGCCGATTTCATGATTCATGGTGTGTTTAGATACACGCTGTTTGGGCAGGAGTTGTATATTACGACAACCCATGTGGCAATGTTTATCGTGACGATAATTATACTTATTATCATGATATGCGCTCATCATACGATGAAACACGCAAAACAGATTCCGGGTACATTCCAGAATATCATAGAGATGTATGTTCAGACCATAGACAATATGGTTGCGTCTATTATGGGCAGGAACGCAAGACGCTTTGTGAATTATATCTGTACGGTATTCATGTTTATACTGTTCTGCAACCTGTCGGGTCTTTTAGGATTAAGACCGCCGACGGCAGACTACGGTGTTACATTACCACTAGGGCTTATTACCTTTGCACTTGTGCAGGGGTGTGGTATTGCCAAGAATAAGGGGAAGCATTTCACGAACCTTTTCCAGCCGGTTCCGATTCTGTTCCCTATTAACCTGATAGGAGAGTTTGCAGTCCCGCTTTCATTATCTCTCCGTCTTTTTGGTAATATTATGTCAGGTACTGTTATGATGGGACTGATTTACGGATTGCTGCCTATATTCCTTAAGCTGGGACTTCCGGCTGCACTTCATGTTTATTTTGATGTGTTCTCGGGCGCAATTCAGACGTATGTATTCTGTATGCTTACGATGGTATATATCAACGATAAGATTGCAGATGAATAAGGTAAATCTAAAAAACAATATAATTTCATTTTCAGGAGGAATTAAAAATGATTGATGGAAGAGCATTAGTATTAGCATGTTCAGCAGTAGGTGCAGGTCTTGCAATGATAGCCGGCCTTGGACCTGGTATAGGACAGGGTATTGCAGCAGGCCACGCAGCAGCAGCAGTAGGACGTAATCCGGGAGCTAAGTCAGATATCACATCTACCATGCTTCTTGGACAGGCGGTAGCCGAGACAACAGGTCTTTACGGATTTGCGGTTGCGATTATTCTCTTATTTGCCAACCCACTTATCGGAAAGCTTTGATTTTTTAAGGGTTAAGCTAACGAGAATAATAGGCGAAGGGAGGCAAGACCTTGGAAAGAATGTTCAACCTAGATCCCCAGCTTATCCAGGATGTAATCATTACAGCGATTAACATCTTTATTCTCTTTCTGGCAGGCTCATACCTGATGTTCAATCCGGTGAGAAATTTCCTTAACAAGCGTAAGGAAGGCATCGCCAATGACATCGAGAAGGCTAAGATCGACATGCAGGATGCAGAGGCTATGAAGGCTGAGTATGAGGCTAAGCTTAAAGAGGTGGATAAGGAAGTGGAGGCTATTCTTGCGGACGCGAGAAAGCGTGCACTTGCGAGAGAGGAACAGATTATAGAAGAGGCTAAGACCGAGGCTGCCCACATTATTGAGAGAGCACACAATGAGGTTCTCTTAGAGAAGAAGGGTGCAGCCGATGATATGAAGAAGGAAATGGTAGCTCTTGCATCGGCTCTTGCCGGCAAGGTGGTATCTGCTTCAATTGACACAGACATTCAAGCGTCATTGGTTGATGAGACGCTTCGTGAAATGGGTGATGATACATGGCAAAATTAGCAGCATCAGCATACGGACAGGCTCTTTATGAGCTCGCCATCGAGAGCGGCAGTGCTGCCGAATATCTTGATGAGGTACAGATTGTTTTGGAGGCATTTAAGGAGAATGGT
>CAUCXT010000045.1 GCA_958446835.1 uncultured Eubacterium sp. | reverse complement strand
CAAGACCATATCCGGGAATTGTTGATATGCTTACCAGACTTAAGGAACAGGGGTATAAGGTTGCAGTTGTGTCGAACAAGCTTCAGAGTGCAACACAGAGCCTATGTGAGCATTTCTTCGGTGAGCTGGTTCCTCTTGCTGTCGGCGACAATCCCAACATGGCAAAAAAGCCTGAGGCGGATATGGTGAACGAAGCGCTGTACCGACTTAACCGAAGCCGCGCAAATGCAGTCTATGTGGGAGATTCTGAGGTCGATATTGAGACTGCGAAAAATTCCGGGATGAAGCTTATTATGGTTGAATGGGGCTTCAGGAAGCGCGCGGACATGGAAAAGCTGGGAGCCGGATGTTTTATTGATAAGCCGGAGAAGATATTTGACGTTCTGAATGATTATTGAGGATTCCACATAACTAGTGATGTATGAGAAAGCGTAACAGAAGAAAGGAAACATAACAATGAAAATATATATAGATTTCGATGACGTACTATGTGAGACAGCAAAAAACTTTACGAAAATTGCGAAGGAGCTGTTCGGAAAGGATGTGCCTTACCGTGAGGTTCAGTTCTTTAACCTGAAAAAAACATTCGATTTAAACGATGAACAGTATGAGGAATTGATGAGAGTAGGACACCTTCCGGAACAATTGTTAAATTATGAGGAGACACCGGGTGCTTCACAGACGATTAATAAGTGGGTCGACGAAGGACATGAGGTATTCATCATCACAGGCAGACCTTTTAATTCCTATGAACCATCGCGAAGATGGCTTGATGAGCATGGGCTTAAGAGGGTTCCGCTGTATTGCGTTGACAAGTATGGACGTGAAAAGTGCGAACAGACCTATGCGTTCAATATGACCTTGGAGCAGTTATACAGCATGACCTTTGATTTTGCAATAGAGGATTCACCGGCTGCCTTTGAGCATGTCATGCACTTTGAAGGGTGTAAGGTGGCAGTGTTTAACCGCCCGTGGAACATACATGCGGAGCTTCCGAATGACAATTTTGTGAGATGTGAGGGTTGGAAGGAGATTGACAGATTGTTTGAGGAGTGTTCCAGGTAAAAAGAAATAGCAGGAAATCAGTTATGGTTTCCTGCTTTTGTATTTTTATAGAAATATGACACACAGTTGTCATGTTTTCTATGGTAATATTGTTTATGCAAAGAGATAAGTGAAGAAGCAGAAAATAGAAGTAAGATTATAAATGCCTGCACCAATATTTCAGGCAATACCCGCTATATGAGGGGGGAGGGAATAATTTTATGAAAATTGACCGGCAGTTGGGAATTTTATCAATGTTATTACAGAGGGAAAATATTACGGCTTCGTATCTGTCGCAGATGTTTGAGGTGTCCACGCGAACCATTAACAGGGATATCGAAGATTTATGCAAGGCGGGCATACCAATTGTGACAAGGCAGGGTGTGGGCGGCGGAATCTCAATCATGGATGGCTACAAAATTGACAGGACAATGTTGACGCGCGATGAGATGCAGGATATCCTTGCCGGGCTTCGAAGCCTTGACAGTGTGAATGGCACCAACAGATACGGACAGTTGATGGAAAAGCTGTCGATAGGCTCATCCGATTTTATGGTGGGAAATCAGTCGGTATTGATTGATTTGTCATCATGGTATAAGAGGTCGCTTGCACCGAAAATTGAGTTGATAAGAAGAGCGATAGAACAGAGAAGGCTGCTTGAGTTTCTCTATTATGCGCCGAAGGGTGAGTCTGAGCGCACGATTGAGCCGTATTATCTCATATTCCGCTGGTCAAGCTGGTATGTGTGGGGCTGGTGTAAGGATAGGAAGGATTTCCGCCTTTTCAAATTGAACCGCATGGAAAATGTCCGGATATCGAATGAAATTTTTTCGGGGCGGGAGGCACATCTGCCGGATTTGCGGGATGAAAGAGTATTCCCCGGCGGTATCAGGGTGAAAGCCCTGTTTGAGCCGGATTGCAAATGGAGACTGGTGGAGGAGTTTGGATCGAATTGCTTTGAAGAGCAAAAGGATGGAAGGCTCCTGTTTCGAGCGGACTACACGGATAAGGAGAATCTGCTCACATGGCTTCTTACATTTCGGGATAAGGCAGAACTGCTTGAGCCGGAGAAGTTAAGGGACGAATTGCGGCAGAGTATTTTGCAGATGAAAAATAAGTATGATAAAGGTAACTGAGGAGGAGATATGTATGGATTCAAGATGTGGTATTTTATGCGGTAAATGTAGCTGGAAGAAAAAAGGAAAATGCTGCGGCTGTGTCAATATTGACAATCCATTTTGGGGAACCTGCCCTGTAAAGAGCTGCTGTGAGAGCAGAAAATTGGAGCACTGCGGAGAGTGCGGTGAATTTCCGTGCACACAGCTTAAGGAGTATGCATACGCCGAAAAGGAAGGGGATTGCGGCGTAAGGCTTGACCAGTGCAAAATATGGTCTGCGCAGAAAAAGATGAGATATGATTGGATAGACGATTTTCTTATGAAAAAAGCCGGTGTGACTAAGCTTCCGCCGCAGTGGAACTGGATTCGCTATGCGGTGGGCGGGAAGATGTTTGCCGCAGTGTGCCTTGGAAATGACAATAAGCCTGTCCATATAACCCTGAAACTGGAACCGGAGGAGGGACGCTTCCTGCGCGGGCAGTACGATGATATCATTCCGGGATATTACATGAATAAGGAACACTGGAACTCTGTCAATCCGAACGGCAAGGTGGAGGATGACTTATTGATGGACTTGCTGGAAAAATCCTATAATCTGGTGCTTGGAGGCTTCAGCAGGAAGAAACAGCAGGAGATTCTGGAAGGGGATTAATTTGTCATCAGACACCCGATTAAAAAGGCATGAAAATTCATAATTGAGAAAGGCAGCATTTCGCGATATAATGTTGAATGTGGCAGAGGTGTTTTTGGGCGGTAAATCGGATTTGTAGGGGGAAAAAGACAATGACAATAGAGCCGATAACCATAAAGGATAAACTAGGAAGAACGGTATTATTAAGGGCGGCAATGCCGGAAGATTCTCCGGATTTGATAAAGTATCTTAAAGTTACGAGTGGAGAAACCCCGTATTTAATAAGAGAACCTGATGAGATTACAATAACATTGGAAAAAGAAGAAGCCTTTATTCAGGCTAAGCTTGATTCTGAACGTGAACTAATGCTTTTAGCATTTGTCGATGGAAAACATGTCGGAAATTGCTCACTTATGAGTGTGGCAGCATATAAAAGATATAAACATCGTTGCGAGCTGGCGATTGCCCTATATAAGGAGTATTGTGGCTGCGGGATTGGAAAGGCTATGCTGGAAACAGTATTAGACGTTGCAGCCAAGCTTGGATACGAGCAAGCCGAACTGGAAGTGGTAGCCGGAAACGAGAGCGCAATTTCGCTATATGAAAATCTTGGTTTTCAAAAATACGGCACTTTTCCGGATAATATGAAATATCCGGATGGCTCATATCGTGACGCATATTGGATGATGAAAAAACTTTAGAAAAATAAATTTGCGGGGTATGTATATGCAGAAGCCGGAGATAAGAGAACTTGACTATAATACCATGAAAGGGCAATCGTATAGTGCCCAAATCCATTCAGATAAATTCCTTTCAATAGAGCCGGTGAGTGGAGGATTTGCAGTTGAGTGGGTAGATAGTGATGAGGAGTTGAGAATGTCAATCACGGATGAAATTCTTTCGGACTGGCTTGAAAACCCTGTTGCGTACGGGGCATATATGGACGGTGAGCTTGTTGGGTTCGTGGAGGGCTTTTTGGAAAAATGGAATAACCGCTTTAGAATCAGCAATATTTGTGTTTTCAACATGGATAGACGCAACTGTGGAATAGGGCAGGCATTGATTGAGCGTATTTTCACAGAAGCCATAGCGAGCGGGGCGCGAATGATTGTGTTAGAGACTCAGAGCTATAACTCAAAAGCTATATCATTTTATATGAAAAATGGTTTTGAAATAATCGGTTTTGACAGGTATGCGTACTCAAATAATGGACCAAAAGAGCACAATATGAGAATTGAGATGGGAAGAATGATATAGGGAGATATAAATATGATGAATGTGACAATAAATCCACTTGAAGGAATATCTATTGATAATAAAAAAGTTAATTTTGGCATGAGGAGAGAGGAAGTGGCTTCGATACTTGGCAGGGCTGAATGTGAGAATGGGAACAGGCAGCTATATTTCGACTGTGAGCTTGCCGTCGATTACGATGGGAAGGATACGGTTGAATTTATGGAATTCAGCGGAGGACCGGAAGGGACATTGAAACCTTTCATATATGGTGTATCCGCCTTTGAAAGCAACGCGGAAGAACTGCTTGAGCTTTTGAAATCTAATAATGATGGTGAGATTATCGACAATGAGAATGGTTTTGCATATTGTTTTGACAGAATCAGTGTCGGTGTGACCAGAACATCAACTCCGGAAAGTGTACAGCAGGATATAGAGGATATGAAGGCTGATGGAGTGTTCGACCGGAATTATGTGGATGAAGAATTGCAAAACGCAAATCACTGGTCAACTATAGGGCTTGGAAGGGCAGGTTATTATAATCAAGGAAGGTGACAAGTATGAAATGTGCATTGGCGGCAATGGGTTTTATCGATGGGGACATACAGTATAATAAGAGTGTTATAATTGATACAATGAAAAAGTACTCAGATACAGCGGACATAGTCATATTTGGAGAAGCCTTTCTGCAGGGCTTTTACTGTGCTGATTTTAATGTGGAGCATGATGAAAAGATTGCACTCAGCCGGAACGATTCAATAATAAACGGAATATGCTCTGCCGCAGAAGAATATAAGATTGCTGTTTCCTTCGGCTTTATAGAGAAGGAAGGGGACTTATTTTACAGCTCACAGCTTACGATAGACCAGGCTGGGAATGTGATTGATTTATATAGAAGAGTATCTCCGGGCTGGAAGGAGAGCTTTGCGGATGAGCATTACCGTGAGGGAGAAGAATTTCATTCTTTTTCATTCCTTGACAGGAAGGTTGTTGTTGGTCTGTGTGGGGATTTATGGTTCGATAGCAATATAGACAGGATAAACAAGCTGCACCCGGACATTGTTTTCTGGCCTGTATATACCGATTTCAATGAACATGAGTGGAATACATCCGAAAAGCATGAGTATGCCGCGCAGGCTGGCAGAATCGCCGGCAAGGTATTATATGTCAATTCGCTATGTAAGGACAGGGAAGCGGATGACATTGCAAAGGGCGGAGCGGCACTGTTTGTCGGCGGAAGGATTGAAGCTGAGATTACATCGGGACATGAAGGGATTCTTGTGGTTGAGGTGTAGAAATTGTACGCGTTTGAGTAAAAATGGATATAAAAACAATTGCAAAATCAATCGTAAAAAAATACGATTGATTTTTTATGCATTTTTACATATAATATATGTGATAATATCGGAAAGGGTGTGGAGAGTATGCGTGAAACAAAGACTGTTGAATTTAAGGAAATGATAACCAATTCATTTTTAAAAACAGTGAGTGCTTTTTCTAATTACAATGGTGGGGTTATTTTTTTCGGAATTGATGATGACGGTAATGTAAAAGGGCTACAGGATGTAAAGCAGTCCTGTCTGGATATTGAAAATAAAATAAACGATAATATTTCGCCACAGCCGGATTATACGATTGAGGTGCAAAGTGATAACACCATAAGGCTTACCATAAAAGCAGGTGTTCACAAGCCGTATTTATATAAATCAAAAGCATACAAGCGAAATGACACTGCAACAATAGAAGTCGACACCTTGGAATTTTCCAGACTTATTTTGGAAGGAAAAAATATAAGGTTTGAGGAACTGCCATGCAGGGAGCAGGCGCTAACATTTGAATTGCTGTACAAAAAATTAAAAGAAAGTATTAAAATTGATACTTTTAATCAGGATACATTAAAAACATTAAACTTATACAGCAATGAGAACGGATATAACAATGCGGCAGGACTTTTAGCTGATAAAAATTATTTTCCGGGAATTGATATTGTGAAGTTTGGTGAGAGTATCAGCATAATTCAAAAGAGGTCGACCTTTGAAAATGTATCAATATTAGAGGTCTATGATAGGACAATGCAGGTATTTAAGGACTATTATCAATATGAGGTGATACAGGGCGCAGAACGAAAAAAGATAGAGAAAATCCCGGAGGAAGCATTTAGGGAAGCGATTGCAAATGCGCTGATTCACAGAACATGGGATGTCGAAGCTCAGATAAGGGTTCTGATGTTCGATGACAGATTGGAAGTTATCTCTCCCGGGGGTCTGCCGTCCGGAATATCTGAGCCGGAATATCTATCCGGCAGAATATCAGTCCTTAGAAACAGAAATCTTGCAAATGTATTTTACAGATTGGGATTTGTCGAGATATTCGGAACCGGAATTACAAGAATAAAACAGCTTTATGAGGACAGTATAAGAAAACCTGATTTTGAAGTGACGGAAAATACAATTAAGATTATACTTCCTGTATTTGAGGAAAATCTCAATTTGACGGAGGATGAAAGAGCAGTATACAATATTTTGAGCAGGACGTTACTTAAGCCAATCGGTGAAATTGCGCCATATCTGCCTTTTGGCAAGTCAAAGACAACACAGTTATTAAAAAAGCTGTGTCAGAAGGGTGTTATAGTAGTTGAGGGCAAAGGAAGAGGAACAAAATATATAATAAAGCAGTAATGCAGGAGGCTTTTGCACCCCATTGACATCTTGCCCCAATCGTATTAAAATTACGAATAATTGACTATAAACACGTAAAGCAAAAGAAAGGATAAGTATGAAAAAGATAATTGAGCTTTTAAATGACGAGCTTAAGGCTGCATTTTCGGCATGCGGTTATGACGAGAAGTATGCCAAGGTTGTTGTATCCAACAGACCGGATTTATGCCAGTACCAGTGCAACGGCTGTATGGCTGCGGCGAAGGAATACAAGAAGGCACCTGCGATTATTGCGGGTGAGGTAGTGGAAAAGCTTGCGGCGAGCAGCACATTTTCCAAGGTTGAGGCAGTCAATCCGGGATTCATCAACATGAATCTTTCGGGGCAGTTCATCGCTGATTATGTAAAAGAGATGGGAAGTCATGAGAAGTTCGGCTGTGATGAGACCAAGAAGAACAAGACAATCATGCTTGACTACGGCGGAGCCAATGTAGCCAAGCCTTTGCATGTAGGACATCTTCGTCCGGCTATCATCGGAGAGAGCCTTAAGAGAATATGCGCATACAACGGATATGACACTGTAGGCGATGTGCACCTTGGCGACTGGGGACTTCAGATGGGTCTTATAATAATGGAGCTTAAGAACAGAAAGCCTGAGCTTCCTTATTTTGATGAGAGCTTCACAGGTGAGTACCCGGTGGAGGCACCTTTCACACTTGCAGAGCTTGAGGACATATATCCATGTGCGAGCAAAAAGTCCAAGGAGGACGCTGAATTTGCGGAGGCGGCACATCAGGCTACAGTTATGCTCCAGAGAGGGCACAGAGGCTACACAGCAATCTGGAAGCATATAATGAATATCTCCATAGCGGACCTCAAGAGAAACTATGACAATCTCAACGTGAGCTTCGATGTATGGAAGGGTGAGTCCGATGCCAAGCCTTATATAGAGGATATGTTGAAGAACTTTGTGGACAAGGGCTACGCATACGAGAGCCAGGGTGCATTGGTAATCGATGTCGCACAGGCTGATGATAAGAAGGAGATTCCTCCATGTATCGTCAGAAAGTCCGACGGTGCGGCTCTTTATGCCACAACCGACCTTGCCACAATGATAGAAAGAGAGAAGCTCTATCATCCGTTCAAGTATATATATACAACCGATAAGCGTCAGGAGATGCATTTCACACAGATTTTCAGGGCTGCCAAAAAGACAGGCATTGTTCCTGAGGACACAGAGATGGATTTCTTGGGCTTTGGTACGATGAACGGCAAGGACGGAAAGCCGTTTAAGACAAGAAACGGAGACCTTTTAAGACTTGAGTATCTTATAAAGGATGTCGAGGATGCTGTATACAACAAGATTAAGGAGAACCGCGATGTCGCTGATGATGAGGCGCGCGCTACAGCCAAGGTTGTAGGTCTTGCGGCAATCAAGTACGGCGACCTCTCCAATCAGGCGTCAAAGGACTATATATTTGATATAGACAGATTTACTTCGTTTGAGGGAGATACAGGTCCTTATGTTCTTTACACAATTGTCCGTATCAAGTCTATTTTAAACAAGTATGAGCAGACCTACGGAGCACAGAATCTTTCGGTTGCGGACAGAATGAAGGATTTCGTTGCACCGGAGGGAGCAAGTGAGACAGACCTCTGCCTGCTTCTTACCAAGTTTTCAGAGGTTATAGAGAGCGCCTACGCTGAGCTTGCGCCTCACAAGATATGCAAGTTCATCTACGATGTGGCGAATGTGTTTAACAGCTTCTACCATGATACCAAGATTCTTTCCGAGGAGGATGAGAAGAAGCGCAACAGCTATATTGCACTCATAACACTCACTAAGAGCATACTTGAGACATGCACAGACCTTCTTGCGATAAAGGTTCCGGACAGAATGTAAGGTGAGGATTATATGGCAAAAAATCAATCAAAGGATATGACGGTTGGAAATCCGTTTCAGATTATTTTATTTTTTGCGATACCGGTCCTTATAGGAAATGTGTTCCAGCAGCTTTACAGCATGGTGGACACGATTATTGTAGGTCAGAGCCTTGGAACGGAGGCTCTTGCCGCGGTAGGTTCTACCGGGTCGCTGAATTTCCTTGTGAATGGTTTCTCCACAGGAATAGCCGGAGGCTTTGCAGTTCTTCCGGCGCAGTTCTTTGGCGCGAAGGATGAGAAAAGACTTAAGAAAAGTGTCGGACAGGCGATATTGCTCTGCCTGTTCTTCACGGTTTTACTCACAGCACTTTCAGTTATATTTACCAGACCGGTGCTTGTGCTTATGAAGACGCCGGCGAACATCATTGATATGGCGGATGTGTATATCAAGACGATTTTCTGGGGAATATGCGCGACTATCCTCTACAATATGTGTTCCTGTGTGATAAGAGCGTTAGGTGACAGCAAGACACCACTGTACTTTCTCATTCTCGCCTCATTTTTGAATATCGGACTTGACCTTTTATTCATTATTGTATTTAAGTGGGGTGTGTTCGGTGCCGCTTTTGCGACAGTGTTCTCACAGGGAGTTTCGGGAATACTCTGCGTCATATATGCATTGAAGAAATACAGCATACTGCACCTGTCAAAGGAGGATTTTAAGCCGGATTTTTCCATGATGGGAAAACATCTTGCGATAGGTCTTCCGATGGCGTTCCAGTTTTCCATAACAGCTATAGGAACGATAGTGCTCCAGAGTGCGCTTAATACCTTCGGCTCCGATAAGATTGCGGCGTATACGGCGGGCTGTAAGGTTGAGCAGCTTGTCACACAGATTGGTCCGGCTATCGGCGTTACGATGGCTAACTATGCAGGTCAGAATCTCGGTGCAGGACGACTTGACAGAATCAAGAAGGGTGTCACAAGCTGTACAATAATGACAATTTCACTCGCAGTTATATCGGCGATAGCCCTGTATTTCGGTGCAGAGTGGTTGTCAGGACTCTTCATTTCGGGAGACCAGCCGGAGGTTGTAGCTTCCGCGGTCGAGTATGTGAATACAATATGTGTATTCTTCCCAATTCTATATATGATTTTCGTGTACAGGAATGTGCTTCAGGGAGTCGGAAGAAGCCTTATGCCTCTCATGGCAGGCGTTTTTGAGCTTATAGCAAGATGCGTTGTATCGTTTACGCTTCCTCAGAGGATGGGGTATGTCGGAGTATGTCTTGCAGGCCCGGTCGCATGGATTGCGGCTATGGTTCCGCTTTGCATTGCGTACTATATAATTATCGGTAAAATGTTAAAAAAGAGCAAGCTTGCACAGGCATAAAGCAAATTCAGACATATTTTTAGTTGAAGCTGATGTATTGATATCAAATATACATCAGCTTCAACTAATATAGGGTAAGAAAATTGATTTCATGTATAGAGTGTAAATCGAAAGCTTTTTCTTCACACGGAGTTAAAATAGAATCTTTTTCATTGGATTTATTACAGATGGCAGCCGAAAGATATGCGGCTGTCTTTTTATTTGCGGGAATGTCAAATGTAGTCATGCTGATATCATTTTTCTCCAGAAATGAATTTGACATATATTCGCAGTCGGACAGTGATTTTACAATTCCGTCACCGGTGAGCTTGGTGTACGCCTCATACCTGCTCCAGAATGAGGAGAAGGCATATTCGTCCATGGCATACGGCATGCGCTTTAGGACGGCAGGGGAAGGCTTCCTGATATCCTGTACATCAAGACCAATCTCAAAAGGTGCCACAGCACACGCTATGGCGGTCTTGCAGTGGCTTATGTTAAAAAAAATATGTTCAAACGGCGCGTCAAGATATGGCTTGCCATTCCTGCCATAACTAAAGCTAATGCAATTTCCAATCTCATAAACCTCCCCGGAAGAAAAACACCCGGAATACTCCTTAGACAGAGCATGGCACAGCAGAACAAAGGAAAGCGCACTCACAGCTCTTTCTCTTTCCGGAATTATCCTCTCCGCTTTCTTCCGTCTGAAATCCGGAAGGAGAGGGGCGATATCTGAATATATCTTTTCAAAATCCACTGATGTTAGCGTTTCTGGAATTATAGAGTAATATATCACTGCCGGTTCCTCCATAGATTATGGTTTACTTAGGATTCGGGTGTCAAAACATGCTATACATACCTAGCCGTGTATAACGTATTATATTTATGCATATCACGACTTTTGGGAGAAGCTTAGATTGTTCCAAGAACATCTTGCTTCGGACAACGGAGCTGATATGCATAAATATAATACGTTATACACTCATACATTAATTATGCATGTTTTGACACCCGAATCCGCGTCGATAACGGTGTCTCATTTTATTCAGTACGCAATCTTCTCCTCCCAAGGAAGGCTTCCGTCCTCGTAGTCCGCAAGCGAAGGGCAGCAGAGGCGTATCGCAGCCGCAAGCTTCTTCATCTTAAGACTGATTGGGGTGTCTGAGTGGCGCATACACTCCTTCGTGGTGTTTCCCATGTAGAAGGAAAACAGTTCGGCGCGGTCTTCAAGCCGGTTGGTTTTGCCGTAAATGGATGTGAAATACTGATTGTAAATATCTGTATCAATGCTGTAGATGGTTCCCTGATAATCGTCAGTGCCGTACAGTGCGGTATCGGTATACGAATCGGTGTCCAAAATATCATCGGCATTGTCAAAATTGTATCTTATACAGTACTCAATAAAGTGAAAAAGCTCATGGTGGAATGCAAGTGTAAAATATAAATCTGAATTGTCGCAGCTAAGTGCAATCTGAATTGAATCGCTCCTGCTTCCATCGGTATAGCCATCCGCACCGCCGAGTGTGTCAATCAGGTTGACGGTTATCGGTGAGTATGCGTTAAGGTCCGAAAAGAAGCTTAGAGGGTACTGCTTAAGACAGTCCTCAAGCAATGCAAGTCTGGAGGCGATAAGCTCCTCATCGGTTATTCCGTTGCCTGATGTGTTATAGCTCCATACAACAGAATTGCCATAGCGTATATTTATGCCGTAGATACTGTTGATTCGCTCAAGGTTTTCTAAATTCCGCGCGGCAGTTTCGTGGGCAGTATTTTCCAAAGCATCAGAAGTGGTATTATCTGTGGTTTCCGTTGATTTTTCAGTTATAGCCTCATTCGAAGTCTCGTTTGAAAATTCGGTTAAATTCTCGTCCGAACCTTCGGTTGAAGCTTCAGATGTAGTGCCTGATGGTGTATCGTGGGATGGTTCAATTGACGATTCTTCAGTAGAAGTGCCGGTTTCATAAATTGAAGTATCGTTATGATATACCGCGTCCGGAGTATATTCGGAAGAGAGCGGCGCCTCTGTTTCAGGGGTTGGCATATCTCCTGAGACAGGGAAATTGTCCCTCTGGCATGCGGACAGCGCAAATAGTACTGTCGAGGATGACAGTACACAGAAAAATTTATGAAAAGTCCTGAAAAAATGATGGGACTTATTGTTATTTTTATACATAAAAGGAAGCTCCTCAAAATTCTGTTAAAATCTATATAAAGGCTGTGAAAACAGCTCTATATATAGGATAATGGGAAGCTTCCTTTTTTTCAATACATATATTTATTTAATTTTTTTAAGTTATAAGGCAACTTTTGTGCATAATCACAATTACTGCTCTGTTGCGACACGTTTTGCGTAGTTCATAGCCTTCTTTACAGGTGGAAGCATAAGAATGATAACAGTCACAACACCTTCGAGAAGTATGTATGCGTAGTTGTAGCAGATAGGATATATAGCTGCAAGGCTCGAAGGGAAAGATTCAGGCATATAATCCATCCAGTATATATAGCCGCCGATTGTGTGGAAAAGACCACGGGCGAGGATGGCAACGATATAGCCTATAACAAGTCCGTTCTTCTTCTTGTAAAAGAAACCTGATACACCGAGTGCTGCAAATGCGAAGAAGTAATCGAGGCAAGCCTGCATAGGTGAGAGGATGTAGGTTCCGCCACCCTGTAAGAACTGCATGATTCCATAAGCGAATGCACATGTAAGACCAATCTTAGGTCCATACCAGTAACCGATAAGAGTTACAAAAAGCATGGAAAAAAGTGTTACCGAACCGCCCCATGGCATCTTGATAAGCTGCACGTAGGATGTCGCGAAGCCGAGTGCCAGCATTACTGCTGAGAATACAAGCTGTTTTGTTGAAAAGAGCTTCTTTTTTTCCTTGGATACTCCGCTTGATATAAAGGCGGCAAGAACAAGTAAAATAACCGCAATCACAATGAATGCGATGATACCGGCGGTAGTGAGGGTATAAAAACCATCCTCCGCATTGAAGAAAAGTGACATAAAAAAGTCCTCCTATGAAAATATAGTTCAGGAGGGGCCTACTTTGGTGAGAATCAGTTTGCGGCAAAAATGCCATACAGCGTGCTTCCTTACGCCGGTATTAACCGGATCAAGTAGTGAGGGTCTGGCTTATAGCCACTCTCAACCCATTGGGTTCCCCTAGCGGCAGGTCATGCCTGCAATGCCTAATATACATAATTGTAATATTTTTGTCAATTATAATTTTTAATACTTTTTGTTTTGAAATAAATGTACAATTGTGTTATCATAACCTAGTATAAACTTTTCGAAAGTAATATGGGTGAATTTTGGAGGAAGATGATGAACGCAGATGTTAAGAAGAGCTTTCTTGTAAATGGAAATGCCTTTTCTGATATTAAAAGAATTATAGGCGTTGTGAGCGGCAAGGGTGGAGTCGGAAAATCAACGGTTACATGTGCACTTGCGCGCCAGCTTGCGTCTATGGGATACAAGGTTGGAATAATGGACGCCGACATAACAGGACCGTCAATACCGCGTATGATGGGGATAGCACAGCGCTGTGAGGAGAATGACAAGGGAATTATACCTCCTTGTTCGGCGGAGGGAATAAAGATAATCTCCATGAACCTTCTCTTGAAGAATGAGGATGACGCGGTTATATGGAGAGGACCTGTTATCGCTAACTGGGTTAAGCAGTTCTATACGGATGTATACTGGGGAGAGCTTGATTTTCTCTTAGTTGACATGCCGCCGGGAACAGGGGATGTTCCGCTTACTGTTTTCCAGTCGCTGCCTATTGATGGAATTGTGCTTGTGACCTCACCGCAGAGCCTTGTCTCAATGATTGTGAAGAAGGCATACAACATGGCAGCCAAGATGGATGTTCCGGTGCTTGGAATAATAGAGAATTACAGCTATTATAGATGCCCGGACTGTGGAAGGGTTGAGAAGATATTCGGTGAGAGCCATATTGATGAGGAGGCAGAGGCAATCGGCGTGCCTGTTCTCGCTAAGCTTCCTATCAATCCGGGACTTGCCAAGTCGGCTGATGAGGGCAGATACTTTGAATTTGAGGAGCCTGTGGATGTGACACCGATTGTGAGCGGCCTTTTCGACACAGTGCTGTTTGATCTTGACGGAACACTCACGGACCCTAAGCAGGGAATCACCTCCTGTGTGCAGTATGCGCTTGCCGGTATTGGGATAGATGAGCCGGATCTTGATAATCTTGAGGACTTTATAGGACCGCCTCTCAAAGAACATTTTATGGAGAGGTATAATCTTGATGAGAAAACAGCGTTAGTGTGTGTTAATAAATACCGTGAGAGATACAATCCTATAGGTGTGTATGAGAACAAGATGTATCCGGGAATTGACAAGGTTCTTGCTAAGCTTAAGAGCCGAGGTATCAGGCTTGCCGTTGCCAGCTCCAAGCCAACAATGCTTGTGAAGGTTGTGCTTGAGCATTTTGACCTTATGAAATATTTCGATGTGGCCGCCGGAAGTGAGCTTGACGGAACACGTACAAGGAAATCCGATGTCATAAAATATGCTTTTGAGCTGCTTGATGAGAAGGGCTTATCACATAAGAGCCCTATAATGGTCGGAGACCGCAAGCATGATATTATCGGAGCAAAAGAGGCGGGAATTCCGTGTATGGCGGTTGCTTACGGTTACGGTTCAATGCAGGAGCTTACCGCAGAACATCCTGATTTTATCGCAGAGAATGTTGAAGCAATAGCTGATATCATAAGATAGACAGCGGAATGGAGAGCGCTTTGAAAAAAACTTTGAAGGAAGTATGGAGGCTGATATATCCGGTACTGATATATTTTGTGGTTGCATTTGCGGTTCAGTACGGCTCAATGCTTGTATTGACGAGGCTTGCGATAAAGAGTGGAGATATTATCGTTTCATCGGATATCACGGCAATGAATGAACAGCTTACACAACTGATAAATAAATACAGCCTTTTGATTACTGCACTTACGAACCTTGTGTTAATGCCTGTGTTTGCCATCCTGCTAAAGCGTGATGACAGGAAAAGAATACAACTGCAGGGATTTTCATATACCGGTCTGAATATAAAGAATGTGTGTCTTATAGCTGTACTTGGAATGAGTGCGGCTGTGAGCGTCAATGCCATAGTTTCACTCAGTGGGCTTGCGTATTTTTCACCTAAATATCAGCAGGTCTCGCAGATAATATATTCAGGCGGTATCTTGATGGAAATAGTATCTGCTGTTATAGCTGCACCTGTGCTTGAGGAATTATTATTCAGGGGAATGATATATAAAAGGCTGAGGGATTTATGCAGTGCTAAGACGGCAATACTTGTATCGGCTGCGTTTTTTGGTATATTTCATGGAAATCTGGTACAGTTCGTATATGCTTTTATAATTGGAATTATGCTGGCGTTTGTCTATGAAAAAATGAAGTCAATCTGGGCGCCGGTTATTTTTCACATTGGAGCCAATTTGATTTCCGTACTTATCACGGAATTTATGCCGGAGGGATTTATAAACGGCTTCGTGGTACTTGCAGCCATGGTAATATGTCTTGTAATTACTGTATTTCTATTGAAATATATATATAACTATAATGCCGGAACCAAGCCGGAAAAAAAGAGTGAGGTAGTCGAGGAGTATGAATAGTAAAATACTATCTATTGCAGTTCCATGTTACAATTCACAGGCATACATGGAGAAATGTATCAATTCACTGTTAGAGGGCGGTGAAGAAGTTGAGATTATTATAGTTGACGATGGTTCTACCAAGGATGATACAGCGGCGATTGCTGACAGATACGCGGAAAAATACCCTTCGATTGTAAAAGCTGTACATCAGGAAAACGGAGGTCATGGCGAGGCTGTAAATACGGGACTCGCCAACGCGACAGGAGCATTTTTTAAGGTTGTTGACAGTGATGACTGGGTTGACAAAAAAGCGTACAGGAAGCTTCTGGACATTATGAAAAAATCACTTGCGAATGATGATAGGCTTGACATGCTTATCTCCAATTTTGTGTACGATAAGCAGGGAGCACACCATAAGAAGGTTATGAGTTATCATAATGTATTGCCGAGAGATAAATACTTTACATGGCATGATGTCGGACACTTCAGGGTGGCTCAGTACATTCTTATGCATTCTGTAATTTACAGGACAGAGCTTTTAAGGGAATGCGGGCTTAAGCTGCCTAAGCATACATTCTATGTGGATAATATCTTTATTTTCAATCCGCTTCCTTATGTCAAGAAGATGTATTACACGGATGTGGTATTTTATCATTACTTTATCGGCAGGGATGACCAGTCGGTAAATGAGGCAGTCATGATTAAGAGAATAGATCAGCAGATAAGAGTCAATAAGCTTATGATCGACTATTTTGATTATGACGCGATAGATGAACGTCCGTGTATGAAGTACATGCAGAACTATGTGAATATAATGATGACAATATCCTCAGCGTTCTGTGTCCTCTCGAAGGATGAAGAGAATTACAGGAAAAAGCATGAGTTGTGGATGTATCTTAAAGAGAAAAATCCTAAGCTCTATAAGAATATTAAGCGTACATTTATGGGAATTGCCCTAAGCTGGGAAGGAAAGCTTGCAAGAGGAGTCCAGAGGGCAGGATACAGGCTTTTCCAGAAGATAATTGGATTTAACTAAGACATACGATTGATACAATTAAAAAGCGTTGGCATGTATTGACATGTACAGGTGATTCTGTGGGTCAATATTGCCAACGCTTTTTGATTGAAAATGTATGATTTTGTATTATTCGTGATAAATCTAAAAATTAGTTCCAAGCCTTTTCGTCAACATACGCTGCAAATCTGGTTTTATATATCAGAATATATACTATGCGTCCCATAACACAGCCGCCGACAACATCAATTATCGAATGCTGCTTTAAGAATATTGTTGACAGGCAGATCAGTACACAGAGCACAAAAGAGGCATTTTTGATAAAACGGCTCTTTATCTTATCGGATTTATTGATTGCCACATGAACTCCTATTGAATTATAGACATGTATGCTTGGAAACACATTGGTGGAGGTGTCCGTTTTGTAAAGCCATGCTACAAGCTTGTTGATTATATTGTCCTCATTAAGCTTTGCCGGACGGAACTCATATAGTCCATTAGGAAAAATATAGCAGATAATAATATAAGCAGTCATTCCGATAATCAGAAAACTCATAAGCTTTATAAAATCACGCTGTGAATTAAATATAAAATATACGGCACTTCCCGCCACATAGACAAACCAAAGCAGATAAGGTATTATAAATACAGGTATAAAAGGAATTAAGTTATCAATAGGTGAATTGAGTGCTGTAAATTCAGTTGTGATTGTCTTTTCCAGATATTGAAAACATAATAGATATACCGGTGTGTACAGTGTAAGCAGCGCGTGCTTATACTTTGACATAAATTTTTTCATGACTTCCCCTCGTCTTTCAAAATGTATATATACTCTGTTGTGCTTTTTCATAGGCATTGTAATATGATAACATAGCGTGATGGGATAGACAAGTGCTTTTTTGTTGGGACACAGGGGTCTGACACCACTGTCCCATTGCAAACGTGGGAGCTTTATGTTATAGTTAGTGCGTTGAAATGATATGAATTATATTCTAAAAAGAGGTTTGTAATAGATGAAACTTTTGATAAGAAATCTTACAATTACCAATGAAGATGAAACACTGCTTGATGATGTGGCGTATACATTTTATCAGGGGAATGTATATTGTATAAATGCACCGGATGGCAGCAGGGATGCATTGTTTAACAGCATTGTTTATGGAAGAGCTTCCGATTCCGGGAAGATTGAACTTATATGTAATGGAAGGAACTGTATGGCTCCTGCCATGGTTTCAAGGTTCCCTGAGGAGCCGGTATTTCCTGAATTCCTTACGATTAGGGAATTTCTTAAATATTATATAGATATGAACCGAAGTAGTATCAAAGATGTTAAATCGATAGAGGAATATCTTGAGATGGGTGAGCTTTCGAATATCAGGGGAGATAGGCTTTTAAGAGATTTCACTTTGGATGAGAGAATAAGGCTGCAGTATCTCTGTTTTCTGATAACCATGCCTACAGTACTCATAATTGACAGTATAAAGAACATCAAGAATGTAGAATTTCTCAAGAAAATAAAAAACTATCTGGATTGCATAAAAGAGAACGGCATAGTTCTCGTTGGGTGCAGGGATAAGTCTATTTCCGTGTTTATAGGTGACGAGGAAGTAAGTGTTGTGGATGGAAAACTTCGGGGAGGCAGATAAATGAGAGAGAGGATATTGTATCAGTTTCTCCTTGAAGCGGATAATGAGAGCGGAAGATTGAGAAATATGCTGCATATAGGGCAGAATGTCAGGAAATCGTCCGTGGTTAATGCCGCACTGAAAATAGTACTCGACATAGTAACCAAAATAGTATATGTTCTGCTGTTTATGTATATTCCATATAGAATTTTGTCGACAATCAGTGTATGGGAAGGTTTTCAGCTCAGACAGTCGATGGTGTATTTTACCGTTTTTTTGAGTTGCATATGCGGTTCTCTTATCAATTCGGGAATGTTTGAGGTGGATGAGGATGCACACTTTTTGCTTGTAACCATGCATGTTGAACCATCACTCTTTTTTAAAGAGAGAATGATCTATAAGCTTTTAGTTGATGGATTAGGATTTGGGATTGCATATTGCCTGATAGGATTAGACTTTGGACATGCATTTTACCTTACGGTATGGGTGCTCGTTTCAAGACTGGTAGGAGAGCTTATCAACCTGTATGTATTTAGATATACCGGGAAAATGATAAGTGAGTTGACGATTGTCACAATTGCTATAATGGGGACATGTGTCTTTATGACGTATGGTTTTTCATTCCTCAGAAGCAGAGTTGTTGACTTTACAGGCTATATATATAATTATGTATGGCTGATGGCAGCACTCATTCTGGCAGCAGTTGCCCTATATGTATTGTTTAACTATACAGGATATGGTTATATAGCAGGAAAATACATAGAGCGCTTGAAATTACGTGATGGTGAAAGTGATACGGACGAGAGCAGATATGGAGATATGCTGCTAAACGAATACTCAAAGGACGGATATTTTCATATCTATGAAAAGGATAGAAAAAGAGGTCTGGAATATCTCCACAAAGTATTCTTTAAAAGAAATTTTGATTACATAAGAAATGCTGTAGCGGCAAGATGTATTCTTATAGTAATAGCCTGCGTAGGCGCAAGTGTGATATGCCGCATGTCACAGCAGGGCACACGCGATACAATATGGAATGTCATGTGCAATGCTATGCCGATAATGGTATTTATCATGTACTGCCTTTCAGTCACTCCGAAGCTGTGCAAGGCGATGTTCTGCTATATAGACCATGATATATTGCAGTCACGAAGCTACGTCGGAAAAAGGTATAACTTTCTTAACTATGTTGTACGCTTGAAAATGATGACAGTATGTGAAGTTTTTCAGGCAATAGTTTTGTGCGTTGCATTTATAATTGTGGGGATGGCATCGGGAAATGCAAAGAATATAGCTGCGATAGTGCCTGTATGCGTCGGGATAATATTGTTGGCAGTGTTCTATGCAGTGTTTAATCTGCTGGTATATTATATATGCCAGCCTTACAACAGTGAGTTTAAGGTTAAGGGGTATACCTTCTTCGCTGCACATGCCGGAATGCTTGCTATCTGCTATGGCTGTGTTTATGTCTCCTGCACGGCGTTTGTTTTCGATATGGTTCTTGCAGCTGCATTGGCGGCTATGCTCAGCTTGTCGGCAACTCTGGTGTACCATTTTTCCAATTATACGTTCAAGGTGAGATAATGGGTGGATATGCGACAGGGGAATGGTATGTGTACAGGTATTAGGACGCGTACCATACCCTTGTCCCATAAAATAATGAATAAAAATAAAAAAGTTGTTGACAATTATTAAACAGAGTGATATAGTAATTAAGCAAGCTAATTCATGGCAAGCAATATGGGGTCTTAGCTCAGCTGGGAGAGCATCTGCCTTACAAGCAGAGGGTCATAGGTTCGAGCCCTATAGGCCCCATACTTATCAATTTAATATGGCGAGATAGCTCAGTTGGCTAGAGCACATGGTTCATACCCATGGTGTCAGGGGTTCAAATCCCTTTCTCGCTACTAATCAGAACCGGAGATGATGAGTCTCCGGTTTTTGCGTGCAGGAGATAATATTTAATGTATAAATATAAGATAGAGATTTATTAGTCGGAGGCGGATGAATGTTTTATTGCGGAGGTTCTGGAGCTTTCAGGTTGCATGGCTGATGGCGAAACACCTGAGCGTGCCTTGCATAATGTAGAAATTATCATTGGAGAGTGGATAGAAACGGCAAAAGAGCTTGGTAGAGAGATTCCAGCTCCGAATTGAATGTATAATATAAA
>CAUCXT010000044.1 GCA_958446835.1 uncultured Eubacterium sp. | reverse complement strand
CGTTCCTTGTTGAATTCCCTGAACAACTTCTCGGATGCATCCCGGCTCTTATAGAGATCAAGGGCATCCGCCGCAGTCATCTTCTCGGATGTGATGATGACGAAGTACCCGCAGAGGGATATTTCCTCATCGATGACCTGATATCGTTCACGGCCATACATAAACTTTTCGTAATCCTGACCCTCATGATAAAAGATCAGATTGAAATATCTGCTGAACTCCTTGGGAAGATTCAGTTTCATCCCCTGATGTTCGCGAAGGAACAGCTCCATTCGGTCGATCTTTTCTTCTACATTCTCTCGCTCGGAAGTCTGCTTTCGTTCGTTATAGTAAATGTGGAAGTAGCGTTCCTTCTCATCTGAATGATACAGCTGGTGCTTCACAGTGATGCCGTTCACCTTGTAATCACACAAGCTGAATTCACGCTTTTCTTCGAAGCCTCCTTTGACCGACAGAACGAGAGCTCGAACCAGAGATTTCATCCCTTTCATCATGATTATGAACTCGTAACCGTTCTTATCCATGAAGTGGATGTTTTCCTTGCTGAAATATCCTCGATCAAGGATGAAACCAACCTGACGATATCCATAGCCTTTTGTCTTCTCCAACATCTGCTGGAGCTGAGAGACATCGACGATGCTTCCGGGATACTCCTCATAGTAAAGAGGTTCGGAGTTGTTATGGTCATAGGCGATCGTGTAGTTCAGGACCGGCTTTCCGTCGTCATCCTTCGGATGCCCGACCTAGACACACTCCAGATCGCCTGCCTGGCAGTTCTTGTTGGACGAATCATATGTGATATAGATCTTTTCACGGTGATCATGCCGGTTGTTCCATTCATTCTGGAAAGCGATGCACTGGTCTCTCGTGATTCCGTTAATAAACTAAGAGACCTTCGAATCGCTGTAAAGCTTCATCCCCTGTGTAAAAAGCGGGTAATTGTAGGCATACTCCGGATAGTACTGACCGGCGTTGTTTTCCGTAACGATGGAATACGCTGCCAAATCCGGAAGAGACCGGCTTCCTTTCATATCAGTTGTCCGATGATCTCATCCAGATGATACTCGGCAATGACCTTTCGGATCACAATGAATGCTCCGATCCTGAGACAGGCGCTCCGATCAGCAATTTTCCTGGTTTCCGGAAGTTCTGCCTCTGGAAAGTATTTCAGGAAGTTGGTGTTGGGATACATCGTCTCAGCAGAAGCATTCAGGCATTTACCGATCGTCGTATTCTTCGGAATGGTATAGTGCTTATCAGAACTGTACTTGCGGTCGTAAACATAGTAATATATAGGTTATTCCGCAGATCGTTTTCCGCGTGATTCCATGCCTGGAATCAGGAATTTTGACCTCATAATCGAGATACACGGTGCTCTCCTAACGAGAGTTAATTAACTCTCTATTAGTATAGCACTTTTCTCGGAAAATGGTTACAGAAAATTCCGTTTTGGGGCTTAAAATCGACGTTCCTGGATTCTGGCATACTCGCCATTAAAAGACGAGAGTTAATTATCGAGGAAGTTCACATTCAACACAAAGGCATAGGTAGCTATATTACTCTTAAATTATCGATTTAATGACATATTTGTTATATGTCCCGTTCCCTTTATAGTACAATTATCTTGTATACAATCCGGATTATTAATTTTCAAATAATATTTATGTCCCTTGGTAACACTAAATGTCAAACCACCATTTATACCATCACAATATCCCTGATAACCTCCAACCGTTTTTTTATCTGTCAAATCAACTAATGTAATTGTAAATCTCATACTACTATCTTCTGATATGACTCCATCGCGATTTTCATTACTATAAACAGCTTTATATGCCTGTGTAGTCACAGTCATCGTATTACTCGTTGCGTAAAATTCCTGTGAATTTAGGCTCCAAGCAAATTCAAAATTAAAATCACCATTTTGTTCCAACCTTGAATTATTGCTTTCATGTTCAATAAATTCAAAATATTCCGGAAACACCCATTCATCCGCATAACACTCGGTTAACTTTAAATTAATAATAACAACTACAATAACTAAGAAACTAATTATACACTTAAAACTTCTAACCCATTTTTTCATAACTGATTTCTCCTTTTTGTAATATTTTACTTAAGCATTTGCGAAACGCCACAAGCCGCATATATACGACATTTTTTGTTGTCAAAATAAACTATCTCCTAAAGGTCTATGGTAAAATAGAGTTGTCGAGAAAATATCAACCAATCCACCTAAAGGATATATACCTACATAATAACATATAAGCAGCTCACTTTGGCAGAAATTTTTGAAGATTGTCAAAATAAATTCGACAACGACAAATATCAGTTTCTTTCTCTTATTGATGAAGCCATTAACCTTGATGAAATTGTTCCTATTTCTTTTATTTCTCATTTTCACGCTCGAACCTGAAGGCCTCGCAGGCACCAGCTCTATCCTATGCTCAAGGCACTTCTGCTCCAGCGTATTTTCTCAATCCCAACTGACACGCTCCTGATTGTGTTTTTGAAATACTCTCAGGAACTGCGTGATTTCTGCGGCTTTGATGTTGTACCTGATGGTTAAAAATTTACTCGTTTCAAACAGGACTTCTTATTGGACTTACAATCAATGTTTGATCACCTTGTTGATCTGATCGAACCGATATGCCAAAAACTGAATCTGGCTCTTCCCGACATGACTATCTTTGATACCTCCGGTATTGAGGCATGGGTTACAGAAAATAATCCAAAACATGCCAACCGTATTATTAAACAGTTGAAGGCTTTTAAGAAACCCCATAACCTTGATGATTCCTGCGATTTCTACAAAGCAGCTTATGGTTCCATGCCAACTCACGCTGCATCCAATCATGCGATACAGCAGATGTACATTAATTGGCACTTCTGTTATGCTGTATGTCCCAAAATAAGATGGGAGTATAATCCTGCTGATAAATTGAAACATCAAGTATGCCATTGTGATAAACCGTGTACCACTTCGTCATGTGGACGAATGATTTACATTTATCCGGAAAAAATCTTCGTGCCTACCCCCGGTGTAGAACGAGACTCTAAGGGATGGGAAGATACCTACAAAATCCGTGTAAATGTTGAAAAATCAATCAACTGTTTCAAGAATAGTTTCTGCACATGCCGATTTACTTCTTTCAGGGAGCACACAGCTTGTTACTGTACTTGTTGCTGATATAATCCACAAGTATCAATACATACGAAGTTAAAAACCTTTGATTGCCTAACACCTGATATTCATAGTATTGTTTCTTCGCAGTCCATCTGGGAAGTCTTTTTGTCATGTCTAAATTTGATATCACCTGCTTTTCATCTTAAGAATCCTGCATGACAGGAATCTTACCGCATTTTTAATCAGGATTGCAAACTTGTTTCGCAATTACCTAATATTTTACTTCAGTTTAGTTCCAAAAAATGTTTTTTTCAATAATCCTGTCATATTCGTCTGCTTTTTGTCATCAATTTCTTTATCCTGAAAGTAACTTTTACCTTATCCGAATCAAGTAGTAAGAAATCGATCTCCCCATTATTATTTTTGACTATTTCATGTATATTCAGCAAACCATATCCATGTCCGTCTTTATTATTTTCAGGTACCAAATCTTCAAAGCCGGAACAATCTGTCGTCTTTATGGTATTAATAAACTCTCCGTAAATCTCAGTATCAGAACAGTTAAGAAATATACTTATATAAGGTTTTTCACTCAACATTGCCGCCGCAATCGCATTATCCAGTAAATTTACCAACAGACAATACAATTCAACATCATCAACGCCATCTATTTTTCCACAGACAAAACATTTTACATCAACACCATTTGATTGACAGAACTCAAGCTTGGAATTCAAAAGAGAGTTTATCACGGAATGATTAGAATATAACCGATACGAAAAATATGTGCTGCATTTTTCTTCCAGTTTACATACATATTCCCTGGCTTCATCGTACCGGTTATTTTCTATTAAGTCCTTGATAAGTCTTACATTCTTTTTTAAATCATGATTTCGTCTTTCTGTTTCTAAGTTTCTTTGTTCTATTGCTTCAACATTCTCCCTTTGATTTTCCAAATCTTTTAAATACACCGCTGCTTTTTGTCTTTCTGTTATAATACTGCTTTCATATTCATCAGCAACATACATTGCAATGTCTATAAAGATAATTACTACAACCAATAAACTGGGTAAAATCTCATAATTTGTACCGGAAACAAGCAGATAATATATAAATATAAATGAAAACATATAAAATAATATATTTAAGTATTTCTTAATCATGTCTTTCCTCATTAAATTTCTTAAATCTGTTTTTTACCTCTATCACATTTCTCGATGATATATAAAACCTTCTGCCATTCTTCATGACAATCATATCTTTTGACATATCCTTTATATAATTAAGATTTATTAACGTATTTCTGCTTATCTTTATAAAATCATACTTATTCAATTCATTTTCTATTTTTTTCAGCGTATACCTCACTGTAAGTTCCGTATCGTCATAATAATACACTGTCATATCATGAACAAATATTTCAAAGGCAATTATTTCATTTAATTTTAAAGTATACTTAGTTGTTCCGCTTGTAATTTCAATTACTTTTAGCTTTTTCTCCAGCACCCTGTTAACTTCCCGTAAAACAGTTTCCAAGTCGGTTTCTAAACTCTGTTTTCTTACAAAACCTAACGGCTGACCAACAAAAGCATCAAAAACATAATAATCATAATTGGTTATATAAACAACCTGTGGTGAATATCCCTCTTTAAGCAGCTCCCTTATTATATCAAATCCAATATCTTCGCCAACTTCAATATCCATAAATACAAGGTCTGGTTTTACTTTCCTATACGCTTTAAGCATATCTTCTTTATTGCCGGAATACAGAAAATCAGACTTATTAAAATTCATATTTTCACATAAGTAGTCTCTTAATATTTCAAAAAAATATTTGTCATCGTCACAAACCAAAATACTTAACATCATGTCATTTTTCATTCCGGTATACATCCCTTTTACACCATACAATCATATTCTTTTCTTCGCAATGTTCAAAACGCTTCCTTTAATGTCCAGTGCAGCTCCCAACAGTAATAACTGACAGACAGAATAGACTGTATTTTCTTTGAAAAACGGAATCTCATAAACAGAGCCTCTTAAAATGCCCAAGTTAACCAATAAAAAACATACACTTTGTATAATCATTATTGCCGTGGCTATCAGAGATACCTCGTTATTTCTTTTATAATTTTTATATAACAGAACTGCCAATACCCCGACAATCAAAATAAAAACAAAGAGTACATTCAAAAGCCCATATTGTGTTATCTTTTCTGCAATAAAATACTGCCGCAAATTTTTGCCGGGTAAATAAAGCAGAGCATCAAGGTATTGTTGCGATTCAGCCGAGGCTTTAAAACCTTTGGCATTCTTTATAATATTCATAACCAGACACTGCTCATAATTCCTTCCGTTAACAGCATTAACCAGTTCCCGTACTGCTCCGGCAAGCGTCAATATACTCAACATTATATATCCGGATACCGCCAATATAAATTCTTTCAATTTAACCTTTTTAAATACAATTAAATTTATAAAAATTCCCATTAAAGAATATACAATCAACATATCAAATTGTTTGAAACGAAGATACATGCTCTGATAAAGATACATACTCATAGGAACGGTACAGAGCCAGTTCAATGCAGTCGCACTTGTTATATTGTCCACATATTTTAGTGCATAGTAAATTGCAAAAGGCATAAACATAACAACGTAAACACTATAATCCGTATTCAAATAAATATATTCACGCCTGATATATATTATCTTAAATACGAGCAGCACGACTATCATTGCAAAAAAAAGCAGCATATACATCTTCTTGTTTTGATTATTTATTTTCATTTCGATTCATTCCTTTCTTGTTATATGCATATCTATGGTTCGGGTCAAAACATGTGCTATAAACTTAGCATGTATAACGTATTATATTTATGCATATCACGACTTTTGGAAGAAGCTTAGATGTTCTTAGAACTCTGTTCACACACTAGCCAGAACCGGCACGGATGCCGGTTCAGAAGCAATGCATACAAGGATGTATGCCTGCTTCGGTGGCGGACATATAGAAAGCCTATATCAGAGTTCTTAGAACATCTTGCTTCGTACAACGGAGCTGATATGCATAAATATAATACGTTATACATTCGTACATTAAGTTGGCATGTTTTGACCCCAACATCACCATATCTATTCGTTAATAAAATTATATCCGATGAGCGGCAAAAAGCAATGCTCCCGTCATGAACGGGATACTTTTGACACGAAAGCTGATTTGGCATGATATATTGCCCTGAAAGGAACTTAAAAAAGCAAAAGACCTTTAACGTAAAACGTGTCAGGTCTAAACAAAAAGTATAAGCTATTCTATAATCTTAAATCCATTATTATATCTGAACAATGCCTTGGCAATTATCTGCTTCTTCGTGACGTAGGTATTCTTCCAGTATCTTGAATCCTTAGAGTTATCTCTGTTATCTCCCAGCACGAAATAGCAGTCCGCCGGAATGAGATAAGGTCCGAAATCCTGCCTGCTCACTCCATGTGCGTAAGGCTCCTCAAGCGGCACCTCACTGCCGTTGATATACACAAGTCCATCCTTTATTATGACCATCTCGCCCGGAAGTCCTATAACTCTCTTGATGAGAAGCTTATCGCCGTCATCCGGGTACTCAAATATGATCACATCGCCTCTCTCCGGCTTGGAGAATATATAGCTAAGCCTGAAACCGATGAGCTTATCGCCCTTCTCAAAGGTGGTGCTCATCGACTCAGACGTAATGTCCGCATTTATTATAACAAATTTATTGAGGAGCACGGCAATCACAATGCCGGCTAAAATTATTCTGAGATATCCGAATATCTCTTTCTTAACACTTTCTTTCATACTGTTTTCAATCTCCAATGCTGCTGTCTACGGGCAACATACTCTCTATAAGAAAAAGCCTTCATATATATTTACAGCTATTTCTTTAATCTGCGCTATTTTCTTAATTACTTTTTTTAATTATTTTTCTTGAATAAACAAATAATCGCCAAAACACGCTTCGCAACACCGGTCACCTCCGCCACCGGATATGAATTACCGGTGGCTTTGGCGGCTGATGTTGTTACGCATGTTCTGACTTTACATCTAATTATATAACTATATTTTTAATACTATGATTATATCCGCACCTGCCGTTGACCGGCGCTAACAGTGCAAGGGCATTACAGGAAGTACTTCACGCCGGACTCGAATATCTTCATATCCTGCTCTCCGTAGATATTGATAGCCACCGAATCGCCGCGGCGCTCAGAGTGAGCCATCTTACCAAGGATTCTTCCGTCCGGGCTTGTGATACCCTCAATCGCCATGTATGAGCCGTTAGGATTCCACTCCTCATCCATTGTAGGTATTCCGGTGTTCACATCGACATACTGAGTTGCAACCTGTCCGTTCTCAAAGAGCTTCTTAAGCCACTCATCGTTGGCAACGAAACGTCCTTCACCGTGTGAAGCAGGGTTGCAGTATACTCCTCCAAGCTGTGCTCCCGCAAGCCATGGGGACTTATTGGTGACAACCTTTGTGTAGACCATCTTGGATACGTGGCGTCCGATTGTGTTCATGGTAAGTGTAGGTGAATCAGGTGTCTGCATTCTGATTTCGCCGTAAGGTACAAGACCAAGCTTGATAAGAGCCTGGAAGCCGTTGCAGATACCAAGTACAAGACCGTCTCTCTCATTTATAAGCTTGTTGACTTCCTCTGTGATAGCTGCATTTCTGAAAGCTGTCGCAAAGAACTTAGCCGAACCGTCCGGCTCATCACCTGCGCTGAATCCGCCCGGGAACATGATGATCTGTGCCTTCTTGATCTCATCGGCGAACTCATGGGCTGAATCACGGATGTCCTCGGCGCTGAGATTCTTAAATACCTTGGTCACAACATTGGCACCTGCGCGCTCAAATGCCTTGGTGCTGTCATACTCACAGTTGGTTCCAGGGAATACAGGGATGAACACTGTAGGCTTTGCAACCTTATGCTTGCATACATATATCTTATCTGTGCTGTATACAGGTGTGTCAAGCTCCTTGCCGCCCTTTACGGCAACTGTAGGGAATACCTTTTCAAGTGTAGCCTTCCATGAAGCAAGAGCCTCCTCAACATCAATCTTTACATCGGCGTACTCAAATGCAGCCTTGTCCGTAACCTCACCGATCACAGTGCCGTCTGCGACACCCTTCTTGTCCGCTGCTACTTCCGCTACGATACATCCGTACATCGGAGCGAAAAGCTTATCAGCGCTGACTACAGAAGCATCAAGCTTGACACCAAGCTTGTTACCGAATGCCATCTTGCTGACTGCCGCTGCGATTCCCTTAGCGTCAAGTGTATATGCCGATACGATAACACCGTCTGCAATATCCTTGCTTATATCTGAATATAACTTCTTAACTGCATCATAATCAGGAAGGTCATACTCATCCGTCTTGATTGTGTAGAGAACAATCTTGTTTCCTGCCTTCTTAAACTCAGGTGTGATGACATCCTGTGACTTGGCAACGTCAACCGCGAAGGATACAAGCGTGTTAGGAACATCCATATCATTGAAGGTTCCGGACATACTGTCCTTTCCTCCGATTGAAGGAAGCCCGAAGCCAAGCTGTGCGTCATACGCACCGAGAAGCGCCTTGAAAGGCTCACCCCAGCGTGAGGCATCCTCTGTCATTCTTCTAAAGTACTCCTGGAAGGTAAATCTTACCTTGGAGAAATCACCGCCTGCGCAGACAATCTTTGCAACCGACTCAAGCACTGCGTATACAGCTCCATGGTATGCACTCCATGATGAGAGATATGGGTCGAAGCCGTAGCTCATCATTGTGACTGTATCGGTCTTGCCCTTGAGGACAGGAAGCTTCGCAACCATGGTCTGAACCTCTGTGAGCTGATACTTACCGCCGTAAGGCATGAACACCGAACCTGCACCGATTGAGCCGTCGAACATCTCAACAAGTCCCTTCTGTGAACATACATTGAGGTCTGCAAGAGTCTCAAGCCACTTAGCACGTACATCCTCCACAACAGGAGCCTTAAAGCAGCTTCCGTCCTTGGATGGGATATTTACATGTACATCTGTCTCCTGATGAGCACCGTTAGTGTCGAGGAAAGCTCTGCTGATGTCAACGATCTTCTTGCCTCTCCAGTACATGACAAGTCTCTTCTCAGGTGTAACCTCTGCAACAGGAACAGCCTCAAGATTCTCCTCAGCCGCATAGGCAAGCATCTTATCGACATCCTTCTTGTCGACAACAACTGCCATTCTCTCCTGGGACTCAGAAATCGCTATCTCTGTTCCGTCAAGACCTGCATACTTTTTCGGAACCTTGTCAAGGTTGATGTTAAGACCATCTGCAAGCTCACCGATTGCAACGGAGACACCGCCTGCACCAAAGTCATTACATTTCTTAATAAGAAGGCTTACTTCACTTCTTCTGAATAATCTCTGAATCTTGCGCTCTGTAGGTGCATTACCCTTCTGAACCTCAGCTCCGCAGGTCTCAATGGAAGCCTCTGTGTGAACCTTGGATGAACCTGTAGCACCGCCACAGCCGTCACGTCCTGTTCTTCCACCGAGAAGAATGATGATATCGCCCGGATCCGATGTCTCACGGATGACATTCTTTCTTGGTGCGGCACCCATAACGGCACCTATCTCCATTCTCTTTGCGACGTAATTAGGATGATAGATTTCCTTTACATAGCCGGTTGCAAGACCGATCTGGTTGCCGTAGGAGCTGTAGCCGTTAGCTGCTCCGCGCACAAGCTTCTTCTGCGGAAGCTTACCCTTCAATGTCTCACTTACAGGAACAGTAGGGTCGCCGGCACCTGTAACTCTCATAGCCTGATATACATAGGTTCTTCCTGAGAGTGGATCACGTATCGCACCGCCAAGACATGTTGCGGCACCACCGAACGGCTCTATCTCTGTAGGGTGGTTATGTGTCTCATTCTTAAAGTTGACAAGCCATTCCTCAGTAACACCGTCTATAGTAACAGGAACTACGATACTGCAGGCATTGATCTCATCGGATACTTCCATATCCTCGAGCTTTCCCTCCTTCTTGAGCTTGCGCATGGCAAGAAGTGCAATATCCATAAGACATACGAACTTGTCATCTCTGCCCTTGAAGATAACCTCTCTGTCGGCAAGGTAACGATTGTAGGTATCAACAATAGGCTTCTTGTAATCTCCATCGCCGAAGCTTACATTCTTAAGCTCCGTGGAGAATGTAGTATGACGGCAATGGTCAGACCAGTATGTATCGAGAACACGTATCTCCGTCATGGATGGATCACGCTTCTCCTCATTTTTGAAATAATTCTGTATATGCTTGAAATCCTTAAATGTCATGGCAAGACCAAGTGACTTGTAAAGTTCTGAAAGCTTGTCATCCTCCATATCCTTAAAGCCGTCAAATATCCTGACGTCCGCCGGCTCAGCAAAAACAGTGACAAGTGTCTCAGGCTTAGCCATATCAGCCTCTCTTGAATCAACCGGGTTGATACAAAAGCTCTTTATGCGGGCAAGTTCATCATCCGTAACGTCTCCATCAATGACATATACGGTGGCTGTTCTTATAACAGGCTCCTCATCCTCCTTAAGAAGCTTCACACACTGTACGGCAGAATCGGCTCTCTGGTCGAACTGTCCCGGAAGAAATTCAACAGCGAACACCTTCTCGCTTGCCTTCTTCTCAAAATCCTCCTCATAAACATAATCTACAGGTGGCTCAGAAAAGACAGTAACCAATGCATCCTTATACACCTCATCTGAGATATTCTCAATATCGTAACGAATAAGTACTCGTACATTCTTAACCGTGTTGATGTTAAGATAATTGGAAATCTCATCACTTAGTTCCTTTGCCTTGACAGCGAATGCAGGCATCTTCTCAGAATAAACTCGTCTAACCTTGCTCATTTTGTCCTCCATGTTCATGTCCCATGACATATTTTTGTGCGTTATTTATTACTCATGAAGTCTGCGGATAATTCTGTAGACAACATTGTTCTCCATAACCGTAGGTGCCGTATGTGCAAAAAATATAATCCCCTCCGTCGGTGAAATGACCTGATTGATCACTTCCCCCTCATAAGGGTCTATAACCTCACCTATGATATCTCCTCTGTATACAGGGTCACTAGGACTCTTTAATCTACGATAAAGCCCGGCCGTGTTGGTCTTTACAGCCATAAGCTCATCCTCATCAAGTACATGTGCAATAAATCCGCTATGGTTATAATACTTTATAATACCCATTCTCGTCAAGAAGCGAAGTACACTTGCCACTGCCTGTCTTGCGGAAACATCATCTATGTAATCGCTGCAATTCGTATATATCGAAAATGCACATGTCCCACACATCTGCCAATTGTAATTAAGCGTTGTGGTGTCAAGCGGCTTCGGCTTTCTTATGACTACATACGGAAGTCCAAAGAGATTGGCAAGACTCGGGCTCTGGTGCCCTGTCTCCATCATACGCACATGCGGTATGAAATCTCCCTGCATATAAAAGCTTGTAAACTGTATTCCATAGCTGTAGCCCTTGACCTTCTCAAAGAACTCAGCGGCAATATTCTGTGTCGTATCTCCCCCGTGTATTCCGGGAAATCTTCTGTTGATATCCGAATTGTCCATTGCCCAGAAGCGCTTCTGGACATTGACGGAATAGTGGTTGAGACATGGTACAACCAGAATCTCATTGTTGGCGGTTATCTGTCCTCTCTCCTCAAGCTCTCCTAAGACCTTGATAAGCTGTGAACAGATATACATCTGCTGGTACTCATTTCCTCTTATCGCACCGACTATGCAGGCAGCCTTCTCTCCGCTTCCGAAGCTGTAGCCTGTTATATTGAAATCTTCTCTGTTATAGCCCTTAAGTGTATATAATTCCTTCTTAACCATTCTGCTTACCTCCTGTAAAAATTCTGCACAGGATAGCTCCCTCATATACCACAGGGTACTCACGGAACGTAAATATTCTTCCTTCACACGGAGCCTCAACGCGGTGTAACAGTTTTCCCGTAAGCGGTTCGACTATATCACCTATATGCTCTCCAAACTGTACATACTTCATCATGGCACCATCCGCCGGCACGAACAATCCCGTAACCTTGGCATGTATCACGGTAATCACACCCTCAGTCGATATCATCGGCTTCTTTACAGGGGTCTTTTGCCCCTTCCACATACCAAGCTCACACATAAGATTGAATATACCTTCGATAATCTGGTCGCCGTAGGACTTCTCAATCCTATTTCCAACTCCCATCTCTATCACGAGCGTTGGAACACCAAGGTGATTGAGACTGTTGGCAAGTGTCGCCTCAAGTACTGTATTTATCTTGTACTCCCAGATAAAATCCGCATTGAGAAGGTACGCATAAGGCATAAGCTTATCCTTAAACTGGTCGAACACACGCACCTGCGGTGTCTCCTTTATAAATATATTCGATGAGTGCAGGTCAACGCACATATCGCTTCCTATAATATCATTCACAATCTTAGACGCTAGATACTCCGCCGTCGCTCCGTTCTCAATTCCCGGAAACACACGGTTCATATCAAGGTCGAACATCGGCATACCGCGCGTGCAGCTCTCTATTCCAAGAGGGTTGACGGCAGGATATATGTCCACAATACCGTCAAGCAGCTCTATATGTTCATTGATTCTGCGGTTAAGCTCATAGCATATATACTGTCCGTCAAGCTCATCACCATGTATTCCGGTCACAATGGACAGCCTCTTAGTCTTGTTGTCAAGATTTTCCGACATTATCCTGTTCTTGCGGATAACAATCTTCTCACTCACCGGCATCGCCACAGTTACTACTTCTTCTATCATATAACTCCTCATTCCAATGCATTTTCAGGCATGCTGTCAACGCCCCTGTAAAACGCACTTTTTACATAATCCTAATCATTATAAAGCAATCCTCTAAAAATATAAAGACCTTTTATTCTAAATATTACCATATTAACCATGCCCCTTCCAGAACTCTGCCACCAGCTTCGGCGCCTCCTTAAGATTACACAGCTTATAATCCGCCCACTCCGCCGGAAACAGTCTCACATACTCACTCCTTGCGAAGCGCTCATCAAGAAGAATGATGACACCCACATCCTCCATTGTCCTTATGACACGTCCTGCTGCCTGCAGAACCTTGTTCATCCCCGGATAGGTGTACGCATAATTATAGCCGTTGCCATCCTTCCCGTCATAGTAATCCTTCAAAAGTCTGCGCTCCGTACATATCTGTGGAATACCGGTTCCCACAATAATGCAGCCGATAAGGCTCTCATTTTTCAGGTCTATGCCCTCCGAAAATACACCTCCCGTAACGCAGAAACCGATACATTCTCTTTCTGCTTCTCCCCGGAACCTGTCAAGGAACTGCTCCCTCTCCACCTCGGTCATACCGCGGTTCTGCACAATTATATTCCTTCGCTCATCCTCGCTGTAGAGCTTATACACGCTGTCCATATACCCATAGGATGGGAAAAACACCATGTAATTTCCCTTCTTTTGCGCTGTAATATCAGTGATATAGCTCTTTATCTTGAGAAATTCAGTCTCATTGCGCCTTGTGTATCTGCTCGTTACATCATATCCGACCGCCAACAGCCTGTTACCGGAATCGAACGGAGACTTGATATATATGGCGTAATCATCCTTTTTGCTTAGAAGCTCCTTATAGTATGTCACAGGAAGCAGTGTCGCCGAAAAGAACACCGCCGCCTTTCCCTTTTCAAGCCGCCCGGCAAGGCACGGCGAAGGATTCACACAGAACAGCTTTACCATAAAGCCGTCATCCGTATGCTCCCCGTAAATCACATAGTTGTCCTGTATCAGATCATACATATTGAGAAAATGCCGCACCTCAAAGAACAGCTCCGACGCCTCCTCACTGTACTCAAACTCAGGCTTCTCCTCAAAGAATCTTGTGAACTCCTCAAAAAGTGAGTTGAGTGCCATCGTCACCGCGCCGATACTGTCAAGGACAATCACATCATCGCATATTTTTTTCAGCTCAAGGAAATTCCTATTGCACCTTGCAAGCGCCGAAGCAAGGCGCTTATCGACCTTCTCCACAAGCTTTCTGACCTTGAGAAAATCCTCCTTGCAGAGGCTTGCGCTGTACATATCCCGCGCCCTGTCGACAAGGTTATGCGCCTCATCTATCAGAAAAATATAATCACCCGATGCGCCATCGGAAAAATATCTCTTCAAATACACATCCGGGTCAAACACATAGTTGTAATCACATATAATTCCATCAACCCAGTAGGTCGCGTCAAGCGACATCTCAAAAGGACAGACCGTGTACTTGTTCGCGTAGTCCTCAATCACCGCACGGTCTATCACATCCTCATGTGTCACCATGTCATACACGGCATCATTCACCCTGTCAAAATGTCCCTTGGCATACGGACAGGCAAGCGGGTTACACTCCGGCTTGCCGCACATGCATATCTTCTCCTTAGCCGTTATCGTCACGGTCCTGAAATAAGCACCCTTAGCGCGCAGTATCGAAAACGCCTCCTCAGCCACCGTCCGCGTTATGGTCTTTGCGGTAAGATAAAACAGCTTGTCGCCCAGACCCTCACCTATTGCTTTTACTGCCGGGAACACCGTGGAAATGGTCTTTCCTACTCCGGTCGGTGCCTGAATGAAGAGCTTCTTCTGCATGCGGATAATCTTATAAACGCTGACAGCTATATCACGCTGCCCTTCACGATAAGGAAACGGAAACTCCATTCCATGAATCGATTCCTTTCTCCTTCTCCCACTCTCATAAAGGAAATCGCTCCACTTTCTGAAGCTGTCAAGCACTCCCATGAACCATTTTTCAAGTTCATCAAACGAAATCGTCTCAGTGAAATATTTAATCTCATCGGTGTCAAGGTTCACATAAGTCATCATCACGCGGATACTTTCAAGTGAATCCATGACACTCTTCATGTATGCATACACCATCGCCTGTGCCTTGTGAACCTTGACAGGCTCATCAAGATACTTAAGATTGCGGTATGTCCCCTTGATTTCATCTATGGTAATTCCCTCATCCTCCGTTATAACTCCGTCCGCTCTTCCTTCTATTATGATGGTATAATTAAGAGACGGAAATTCCATTCTCATCGGAACCTCCGCCTCATACTGCGAACCCATCTGCTTTTGTATTCTGCGGTGAGCCTTGCTGCCTGCATCCATAGCAGCCTTGTCACCGCCCAGTCCGCGCCTTGTGTCAATATCCCCACTACGGCAGATAAATTCCACAAGACTGCGAACCGATATTTTTAGAACATTATCCTTAAATGTGTACATACTCGTCCATTCCCGCCTCAACAAGGCACTTATAGTAATACGCAACCGGATAAAAACTCTGTGCAAAATTCTTTGTTGAATCACCCGATGTGACAAGTGCGTCGCCTACTATCTGCTTATCACCACCGACATACTTATGCGGTTCATGCAGCACCCGCTTGATGGTACCCAGACCTGCCTCTAAATATTTCCTGTCCCCGGTAAGCTCATACCCTGTAGCCATCGCCTCAAGCAGAAGTGTATTGTTTCCAAGCCGTGTAAGGCTAGGCAGCTCTTTATAGTAGAATAACCCACACTCTAACATGCAGTTGTCAAGAATATCATCAACCGCCAGCATAATAAGATTTTTCAGAGAATCCGTTTTGTTAACTCTATAGTACCTCATAAGACTGCCAACGGCAACAGAAATCATAAATCCTACATGGATAAGTGTATTATCCGTATACGGAGCGGCAAAACACCCATAATCTTCGTACCATTTTTCAAAATATCCAACTATTTTATCGCACTTGACACGATATTTTTCCTCGCCTGTCTCAATGTACAGTGCGGTGAGCGCCCGAAGTGCCCATCCTGTCTCTCTTGCATTGCTCTCACCCGCTACGGCATAGGTTGGAGTATCAAGAAGTCTTATAATGTTATCCCCTATTCCAATAGCAGTCTCAAGCCCTCTCTCATCACCTGTAAGGTGATAATAGTCAAGGAAGCCCTCAACCCATTCATGGCTTGGAACCATCACTCCGTTTATCACATGCCCCTTGGTGTGCTCTGTAAGACCGCCTAACTTCAATGGGTCACTGCTGTAGTGGCACACATCCACATCCATCCAGTGGCTTGTGTGCACCATACAGAAATCAAGATATCTTCTTATCCCCATCCTCATATACATAAGTGCACAGGCATGAGGAAAATCATATTCATTGTTAGCCCACACGGCAGCTCCGCCGCCGCGTCCCTGCTTCGTATAATTCTGGTCAATTGAATCTCCCCAGTTGAGCATTCCGAAGCTGCGCGCCCGCGCGTCCGCCTTTCCGATGAGCAGCATGTCGATATCCGGTGAACATTTGTCCGCGAACACATCTGTCACGGCACCCGAATTTTTATATACATCGGGCGCAATTACAGGTCTGTCCGGCATCTGATAAATAAGGCTCCTGTTGTCAAGCTCCGCAAGGCTCTCAGCCGCATCATGGAAATGGAGCATGAACCTCTGCTCTCTTGCCATACCCGGCTGCATTACCACCTCGTTAAAGCCCTCCGGCACTAACATCACATAAAGCCCATCCTTGTCGGCCTTCACCGCCTTCGGATAGTTCTGCTGTGCCTGATATATGGTGGCGCACACTCCTCCCTCCGAATCCGTCCTGTCCGCAAAAAAGGTTCCGTAAAGCACCTCCGCCATGTGCTCATTGCCCTCCATAAGGAGTGCCTTGTCATACGCAGCCTTGTTGACCTGTGCGCCGTCCTTTCCGATAATGAAATCCGTCTTATAGTTGGAGGCTCCCGCACAGGTGCGGATATTCTCGACTTTTGCCAATCTCTCTATCGTCTCCAAATCCTTAGTGCCTCTGGTTCTGTAGATAAGACCGCCGTCATTTTTCAGTTCTGTTCCTGTATCGCCACATCCTGTGGAATCAATCATCGCGGACGAATCCAGCTCGGCAAGTGATATGTCCTGCTCCTTGTCCGCTCTGTCCATGACTGAAAATACAAGCGACTTGATATTTAAAGGTGCCTCTGAGGTGTTAAAAAGTCTGTAGCTTACATCAATCCAAGGCTTTCCGGCATAAGCGGTAAGTCTTATCTCAAACCTATAGTGCTTCGACTCCTCACATCCGCCGAACTCTGTCTCATTGTAGCCGTCCACAGCAAGGATCGTGCACACCTCACCTTCCTCAACCACGCGCCATCTGTTCAGGTTAAGCTCATAGCGTGTTCCTGCCTTGTCCGTGAGATAAGGTCCCTTAAACTGCCCCTTCTCATACACCTTGTCTCCACAGCTAAGGCTCTCGAACAGACCTTGGGAAAAATTCTTTACGTTAAAGCTCACCGCTCCTGTGTCGACAGTGAAGCCATCTGTGTTGTGAACTGTATTTACCGCCGCGCTATCAGATTTTCTGCCGGTTGCCTTTAAATCCTCACCATCAAGAAAAAGCTCGAATTTCTTTCCTGCGTTTCCCGGAAGATTTCCCTCGAATCTGGTGAAAAGAAATCTTATTGAACCATCATCATACCGCGAAGTCACCTTGGTCTGGCTCGGCAGCCTGTCATCCCCATCGTACACACAGACCTGTGATACATCGGTAAGTCTTCCCTTCTTCAACGGAACTGCGACCCACATAGGCTCCATATTTCTCGGATATCTGTACAATTTTTCAAGATTTAAGTTAATCATGCGTTTGCCCCCTTTACTTTTATCTTACTCTTCTTCCATATATTAGTTCTGTATACTATATAAAGAATGAATGACGATATCGCATTACTTACAACAACCGAATACCATACGCTACGGACTCCCATGTGAAGCACACTCTCGCAGAAAAACAGTGTCATAAATCGGAACACCCACAGCCTTGCAGCATCCACAATCATCGTGACCTCCGTGTGTCCTGTCCCCTGAAATAGCCCCGATGTCGCATTATATATTCCGTTCGTCCAGCACCAGAATGCCATTATTGAAAGGAAATCCGCAGCCATCGCGACAACCTGTTCATCGTTATTGAAAATTCCGACTATAGCTCTTGACACCGGCATTCTCGAGAGAATCATTCCTCCGACGAACAGGAATACAACACAGATATTGCGTGACATTATATAGCCCTTTTTCGCCCTGTCAACCTGACCAGCTCCCATGTTCTGCCCAACTATGGTAGCCGCGGCTGAGCCTATACCGTTGGACGGCAGTGTTATAAGGCTGTTAACCTTATTTCCAATGCCGTAGGCAGCCATCGCCTCCGTGCCATACTTATATACATTCTTGCTCATAAGCAGGAAGCCGAACTGCATTGTACTTCCACCGATTGCCGTTGGAAGCCCTATTCTTAAAATATCCCTAAGCTTGTCCTTCTCGAACCGGAAGCCCTTGTAATCAAGGTGGATGTTATTCTCCTTTCTAAGGAGCGAAAACAGTGCGATTGCCGCAGACGGAAGCTTGGCGGACAATGTTGCAAGCGCCGCACCTGATATTCCAAGCTTGAACACCACCATGAGCAGCGGGTCAAGAATCATATTGAGAATGATTCCTACCAGATTAAGAAGCATAGGTTTTACCGTGTCTCCCTGTGCCTGATTAAGTGCGGTAAACATGTTTATCGTAAACAGGAACGGCATGTCAAGCACCACTATCTGCAGATACTGCCTGCTGTACTTGTAAATATCCCCCTCCGCTCCAAGCCATGAGACAATCCCCGGAGCCATGACAAAGCATATCGCCGCACACGCGAACGCAAAAATCATCGCGCAGGCATATATCTGGCTCGCCATCTTCCGCGCCTCCTTGTCGGCACGCGCACCTATGTACTGTGCAATCAGTACCGAACCCGCAACTGTTATTCCTGTTCCGAAATTGATAACTATATTCTGAACCGGCGTCACAAGGTTGATTGCCGCAAGCTCCTCCTTGCCGATATGCCCCAGCCAGTATGTATCCGTAAGGTTATACATCGTCTGTAGAAAGCTGTTAATTACAACCGGAATAGCAAGTGAAAGAATTGCACTTAACATATTCCCGTTCAAAATCAATTCACGATTATATTTCTTTGCCATATTGCTCCTCATTTCTTGGCGGAAAACCATTGAATGCTGTAATATTCATATATCTTATCTACATATATATTACTCTATATTAAATGTAATATCTACGTTTTAATTTATTATTTTCGTATATATTACTGTTTTTTTTACATTTTCATTGACAAAAAAAGTTTATAAACTTACTATAACTAATAGTGCTTCATGCGCTGTGCATTTTTATGCAGATTGGAGAATTGTATGATTTTAAGCGACAAGAAGAAAGATTTCGATATAACTCAGGTTAAGGGAAAAGCATACTCCGAAATGAAGGATGCCCACTATCATCCTTATTATGAATTCTATTACCTTCTCTCAGGAACGAGACGCGTTTTCATAAATGATACTATATATTACGTCAAAAAAGGAGATTTGATTGTCATACCTAAAGGTGAACTGCACCGCACAACCTATATAGGCGGAGACACTCATGAAAGAATTGTGATGATTTTCAGTGATGCCTTCATAGCTCCACTCATGAAAAACCTTAATCCCGACGCATTCCAAAAGTGCTTTGAAAAACGTCAGATAACGATTCCTCCCAACAGGAGAGATTATATTGAGGAACTTTTTGCAAAAATAATACGGGAGCACAATGGAATAGACATGTATTCCGAAGGTATGCTCACCGTATATGTGTATGAACTGATTCTGTTTGTGTTAAGATACCAGGAAAATTCCGAAGCCGCTTATCCGGCAAGCGAAATCGGTGACGATGTCATATCCGAAGCTGCTAAATTCATTTCGGGAAATTTTACGAAGGACTTTTCACTCTCCCAGTTAGCTGTTAAGTACAATATGAGCCCATCCTATTTTTCCCGCAAGTTCAAGCTGTGCACCGGCTTCGGTTACAAGGAATACCTTATAACGGTGCGTATCATCGAAGCCTGCCGCCTTCTTCTTAACACCGACATGTCAATCACACAGATTGCGGAAAACTGCGGATTTGATGACAGTAATTACTTCGGAGACTGCTTTAAAAAGATAAAAGGAATGTCTCCAAGAGAGTACAGGAAAGCAAACGGTGTGGTGTAGGCTATCTTATGATAGTATCACTGTTATTTAACACAAGTGTGCTGTATAGAAAGAGCACATCCTGTCCGTCAAATTCTATGAAGCGTCCAAGATATGATGGGGATATATAACGGATATCCACCAGCGTTATCTTAGAATATGCCTCTATAAAAAGAGGTGCTATGCTGCTCCCGAACGAATCCCTGAAAATTATAAGCTCCTTGTCCGTTGCCGCCGATGGATTGTCAATGACAAGGAGTGATCTTGGACCGGAAAGGAATGTCTCATAAAGATCATTTCC
>CAUCXT010000043.1 GCA_958446835.1 uncultured Eubacterium sp. | reverse complement strand
GCGGCTATCACGGACATTATGTCTGTTCCCGGGTCATTGACATGTCCAAGAATCTCAATCACTTTTCCCTCAGGCTTGTGTGTGTCATCACCGTAATTGGTTATCTTCACAACCACCTTGTGTCCATTGACCGCACCCATATCACACCCGGCAGGTATATATATATCCTTAAGAAAATGCTGGTCATCCGGTCTTACAAAGCCATAGCTCTTAGATTTCTGGTAATAACCGACAAGATGGTCTGCGCCATGCTCCAACACCTTGATTACGCGTCCCTCGCGCCTTCTTCCCTGAGCTTTCTCACAGGTTATGACAATCTGAACCCTGTCATGGTGAAGTGCACCCGCTGTGTATTTAGCCGGTATGAACACGTCATCCGTTTCTCCCTCTATCGTGACAAACCCAAAACCGTTTGGATGGCTCTCAAACACACCTGTTATCTGTGAAGCATCCGGTTTCATATACTTACCCTTCTTGGTAAGCGTGAGCTTTCCCTCCGACACAAGACTGTCAAGCACACGCTCAAGCTCAAGCCTGTCCTCCTTGGCTACATTTAAGAAAATCGCCAGCTCCTTTATCTTCATCGGAACATACAGCTCATCATTTACCAATTCAACTATCATCTTTTTTCTCTGTTCAAATAATTCGTCCATATTCCCCTCCAATCTACACAAAAACACCCTCACAGTGTTATCTGCAAGGGTGTCATCTACTAAAATACATTGAGAATCAAAGCTATTACAAGGAAAGCAATCGCAGCAATGGTAGTAAACTTCTCAAGCTTACCTTCCACTGAGCGTCCCTTATTTCTGCCCCAGTAAGTCTCAGCAGCACCGCTTATTGCACCAAGTCCTGCGCTCTTACCTTCCTGAAGTAACACTATTGCCGATAAAGCTATACAATCAATTACAAAAATCACTGTTAATATTATCTTCAAAACTGCCATGGTTCACACCTCCTAAGCAAATATACCAATAAGTGCTATTTTCATTAAACCCATCACGGATTACTTTTGCACAAAAAGAGCACCAACTTTGTCTATCTTAACATAGTCGGTGCTCTTTTTCAAGTATTTTTATAATTTATTTAACGATAAGTGACTTTCCTGTCATCTCAGCAGGCTGAGGAAGTCCCATAATCTCAAGAAGTGTAGGAGCGATATCAGCAAGGCATCCACCCTCTCTGAGCTTGTATGATGGGTCTGCATTTACAAGGATAAATGGAACAGGGTTAGTTGTGTGTGCTGTATGAGGCTTGCCGGTCTCATAGTCAATCATCTTCTCTGCGTTTCCGTGGTCTGCGCAGATGAAGAGAACGCCGTCAACATCCTTTATCGCCTGTACAGCGTCACCTACAAGCTGGTCTACTCTCTCAACAGCCTTGATTGCAGCCGGGATAACACCTGTATGACCTACCATATCAGGGTTAGCAAAATTGATGATGATGACATCATACTTATCGGACTTGATAGCCTCAACAAGATCCATGCCAACCTCAGGAGCGCTCATTTCAGGCTTGAGGTCATAGGTAGCTACATCCTTGGGGCTGTTTACAAGAAGTCTTGCCTCATCTACATTAGGCTCCTCAACACCGCCGTTGAAGAAGAAAGTAACATGTGCATACTTCTCTGTCTCAGCAAGCCTGAGCTGCTTCTTGCCACACTTTGCAAGGTACTCACCAAGTGTGTTGCTGATGCTCTCCTTCTTGAATGCCACAAGCTTGTTAGGAATTGACTCATCATAATCCTTGAAGCATACGAAGGTGACATCCTTTCTTGCACCGCGGTCGAACTTATCGAATTCGTTGTCGCAGAAGCAATGTGTTATCTCTCTTGCACGGTCAGGACGGAAGTTGAAGAAGATAATGGAATCCTTATCGTTTACAGTTGCAACAGGCTTCTTGTTCTCATCCACAATCACTGTAGGAACTACGAACTCATCCGTCTTACCTGCTTCATAGGAATTCTTAACTGCACATACAGGACAGTCTGCTGTCTCACCTACGCCGTTAACTATAGCGTTGTAAGCCTTCTCAACTCTGTCATAGTTGTTATCTCTGTCCATAGCATAGTAACGACCTGAAACTGAGGCAACCTGTCCTACGCCAATCTCCTTCATCTTGCCGACAAGCTCCTTCACGAAATCAACGCCTGAAGCAGGAGGTGTATCTCTTCCGTCAAGGAAAGCATGCACATACACCTTCTTAAGACCCTCGCGCTTAGCAAGCTCAAGAAGTCCGTAAAGATGTGTGTTGTGGCTGTGTACACCACCGCTTGAGAGAAGTCCGAACATGTGAAGTGCTGAATCATTAGCCTTACAGTTATTGATTGCGGCAAGGAGAGCCTCATTCTTAAAGAATGTTCCGTCCTCGATGTCCTTGGTGATTCTTGTGAGATCCTGATATATAATACGTCCGGCACCAATGTTCATGTGTCCAACCTCAGAGTTACCCATCTGCCCATCCGGGAGGCCTACTGCAAGTCCTGAAGCGTTACCCTTTACAAATGGGCACTCCTTCATAAGCTTATCCATCACAGGTGTATTTGCAAGAGCAATGGCATTTCCTTCTGTACGGTCACTAAGTCCGTAGCCATCAAGTACCATAAGTACAACCGGTTTCTTACTCATTTTAACAATCTCCTTTATATTTATATTTTTCATGTTTTTCCGTGTGAATTGTACCATACTGTGAAAATTATGTCAATTTCCGCCTCAATATTCTCCTTCGGACAGACCTTATTATTTTTCCGAATGTGCTCAGTATTATTCCGCAGACAACAAAGGCTGCTCCTACATACAGTGCGCGCGTCACCTGTAAGGTGAAAAGTGATATGTAAAAATCATAGCCCAGACCGAATATCCCATTAAGCACTACCGGCAGAACGAACATTGCCACTGCCGCAGCCAGATTGACAATTCCGATTATGCAAAAACAGTTTCCGATATATCTGAATCCTCCGCAGTATCTTATATTCATAAATAATATTATAAGCAGCAGGAGCACCGACACAGCAGCAATTAATATTATTACCGGATATGTGACAGCCGTACTGAGAACATTCAGCATGAATGGATACTGTCTTCTCATGCCTGAAAATGTAAAGCTGTCAAAGTGTATGTCCTTTACCAATCTTTCACGCACCCCATCAAGAACGGCTTTTTTTATATTTTCCTGCGTCATGCCTTTCATCTGCACTGATTCAATTCCAGTGACAGAGCTTATCTCATCCCAGTTGTTATCCAAAAGGGTCATAATACTCTGAATTTCTATAAAGCCCTCACCTGTCCCATAAAGAAAATCCGCAATATATCCATTAAATAAATCTGCTGTAAAATTCTTCACAAATCTGCTGTCAAGAAGCTTCTTGATATCCTTTTGCTGTACGCTCACCGTGCCTGACGAATTAAATACATCGGTGATATATTCGTCCAGAGTTATATCCTGTCCCTCAAGTCCATACCATACCCCTATTCCGATGTCACCTATCGTCATATTATGGACGGCTTCCTCAACTCTGTCCGAATCAAGTGCTTCCCTCACAAAATACAGCATACCAGCGGCAATGCCAAGCGCCAGTGCCAGTGTGAACAAAACTACCGATACAATATTCTTTGCAAAAGAGGCATGGACTTTAACCTTTTTCTTCTTTTTGCTGTCTGCCGCGGCATTGTCCTGCACCTCTTCCACTGCAAGCTCTCCGGCACTGTCCTGCACATCTTCCAACGCAGGCTCTCCTGAATTTGTCTCCGGCTCACTGCTTATCTGTTCATTTCCAATTAAATTCTCATTAGCTGCATCCATCTGTAACCACCCTTTTATTCTATCACAAGCTCTACAGGGCAGTGGTCTGAACCCATCACGCTGTGATGAATATCCGCGCTCACCAACCTGTCCTTAAGCTCCTCAGATACAAGAAAATAATCTATGCGCCACCCGGCATTGTTCTCTCTGGCGTGAAACATATAGGACCACCACGAATACCTGTCCGTCACATCAGGATAAAAATATCTGAATGTGTCGATAAAACCGCTGTCAAGAAGCTCTGTCATCTTGCCCCTCTCCTCATCGGTGAAGCCGGCATTTTTTCGGTTGCTCTTAGGGTTCTTTAAGTCTATCTCTTTGTGCGCCACATTCATATCACCGCACACGATGACAGGCTTGTTTTCGCGAAGCTTATTGAGGTATGCCCTGAAATCATCCTCCCACTTCATTCTGTAATCAAGCCTCTCAAGCCCTCTCTGTGAATTAGGCGTGTACACGGTGACAAGGTAGTAGTCGGCAAATTCAAGTGCAATTATCCTTCCTTCATTGTCATGTTCCTCAATTCCCATATCGTAGGAAACACTCAAAGGTTCCTCCTTTGAAAAAATCGCCGTTCCCGAATACCCTTTCTTCTTAGCGTAATTCCAGTACGCATGATAACCCGGCTTGTCCCATGCAAGCTGTCCCTCCGACAGCTTAATCTCCTGAAGGCATACCGCATCCGCGTCCACCTTATCAAAGAAATCCATAAATCCCTTGTCAAGGCATGCTCTAAGACCATTTACATTCCATGAAATATATTTTTTCGACATTACAATCTCCTTCTCATTATAAATATTAGATAATCGTGAAACTCAAATTCACCGGTAAAATTGCACAACGTACAACTGTCACACTATTTTTCGCAATTACCATATAGAAGCACATAAGACCTGCACCATGATACCATTATATACCATAGTGCAGGTCTTTATAAAGTTATTTTTTAATTAAACTTCACCATTAAGAAACTCTATAGCATAGTTGCTCATGAGGTTTACCATAATGGAGAGTGCGCCATCATCCACATCAAAATGTGAATTGTGATGCGCCACACCTGTCTCAGGTATCTCAGGATTTCTAGAGCCAACGAATGCATAGCAGCCCGGAACCTTTAAGATATACTCAGCAAAATCATCCCCACCAAGTGATGGTGTCCTGCTCTCAACTACGCTCTCCTTGCCAAATACCGATGTGAGAACCTTTCTCACCTCAAGTGTGGACGCCTCGTCATTTATGAGAGGTGATGTGAAATCCTTCCACTCTATTGCCACTGTTCCACCATACATTGCCGCTATGGATGAGGCGACAAGCTCTGTTCTTTCCTTGGTAGCCTTTCTGAGTTCAGGTGAGAATACACGTATTGTTCCTTCCATCGCAGCTTCCTCAGCCACAACATTATAAGCTGTTCCTGCATCAAGCTTACCTATGCCTATAAGAATGCTCTCAAGAGGATTGGTTCTTCTTGTTATAAGTGCCTGTATCGCTACAACTATCTGACTTGCTATGTAAAGTGCATCCACCCCAAGATGAGGTGTCGACACATGTGCAGACTTGCCATGGACTGAAATTCTGAACCAGTCAACACTGGCATTATTAGGACCGATTGAAGCGACAACCTTTCCTACATCATAAGCTGAGCTTACATGTATTCCGAAGGTTCTGTCCGCTCCGTCAAGATATCCTCCATCCACAAAGAGCCTTGCACCGTAGCCAATCTCCTCACCCTGCTGGAATGTAAGGCGCACCGTTCCTCCGAACTTATCCTTATTGGCAGCCAATATTCTCGCCGCACCCACGAGCGCAGCCGCATGAGCGTCATGTCCGCAGGCATGCATTTTTCCCGGTATAGTACTCTTATAAGGACATTCATGTGCCTCCTCGACATCAAGTGCATCTATGTCCGCCCTCAGCACAATCGTCTTATCCCCGGCAAGATTTCCTTTAATCTCTGCATATACACCCGTCTCCCCAACGCGCTTATGCTCAATTCCAATCTTGTCAAGCTCCTCCTCTATGCGCTTTGCGGTGCCGAACTCTTCCTTTGCCGTCTCAGGGTTCATGTGAAAATATCTTCTTAAATTCACAACATACTGATGGTCTGCCATAACATCATTGTATATACTTTTTTCTATCTCATTCATTCTTTTATCTCCTCCGCTTTAACTTTCCTATTTTAATCTCCTATCAGCCCGGGCAGTTAACTTTCCGGATGATATAATAATCAAATCTATGATTTTCATATTCATACCTTAGATTATTTTAGCTATAAACCTAAAACAGTCAGTGCAGCAGACTTACATCCACCGCACCGACTTAGCTTCAATACTTTAAACTTAAAATTTAATTTTCCTTAAGACCTGCAAGCTCCTTCAGGGCGTCAAGAGAGTTAACCTTGTTAGAGTACAGTGACAATGGAGCTATAAGTGTGTCACCTATAACAGTGAGATTATAGCCGTTGGCTGCCGCATCATTGTTGAGATATGCCTTATGCTGGAAGGAATTGAGGTCGATATCTCCATTGTTGAGTGCCTCATTAGGAAGGTTGTATGCATCGAATGTCACAAGTTCAATATAGATACCGGCATTCTCATCATCGAGCACCTTCTGTACTGCAAGCCAGTGGTCATTGGATGAACCGCACACACCAACCTTGACAACTGTCTTTCCATCCTTTGATGACTTGTAGTTTAATATATCATTTACAAAATTGTCATCAACTGTATAGTCCGCATTGTAATCAAATGCAGGGAAATATGCTTCCTTGTATGCCTCTAAGAGGAACTCTGCAACTGTCTGTGTGTGGAATGCATCGACAATAGTCTTATATACTTCATTATCAGCATCCTCTGTTCTTGCAACGATAATGTTGACATAAGGGTTGTCGCCGTTCTCGTCCTGCTTCTCAATTATGAGCGCATCCTTAGATGGAACAAGTCCGTAAGGAATTGCATAAGTACCGTTGATTGTGCTTGCACCGTAATCCCCGAGTGTAGATGTAAGCGTATTAGCTGTTGTAGGAACAATCTCAATATTGTAGATGTACTTTGTTACATCCTTAAGCTCCGGTGTGTAACCTGCCGCAGGGTCTACCTCGATAAGTCCTGCTGTCTCAAGAAGCTTGATAGCTCTTGACTGATTCGTTCCGTCATCAGGAACACCAATCTTTACAGGCTCAGAAGCCTTCTTTCCACATGCGCTGAGTGCAAGTGTGCTCACAAGGAGTAATGCTGTAGCTGCCTTTTTAATAAAATTCTTTTTCATACTTTTCCTCTTTTCCGCACAGCTTAATCTGTGCTGTTTTTTCCGAGAGAAAATCCTCCTATTTTTCCCTCTTTGTAATCAGCTCTCTATTGGTTGTCTTCTTAGAGAAGAAATTACCTAATGTCTGAAGGACACACACGAATGCAAGAAGTAAAACAACGCACACGTTTACAATGTCCTGATGATTGAGGTTCTGACCGTAGTTGATTGCAAAGCTTCCTATTCCGCCCGCTCCTACAGCACCCGCCATTGTAGTAAGACCGATAAGGCTTATCGCCGTTATCGTGGTCACTCTGATAAGCTCCGGAACTGCCTCATGTAGATATATTCTGAATATCAGCCCCATGGTTGTGCTTCCCATGCTTCTCGCTGCCTCAATCTTACCATAAGATACATTGGCAAGCGCAGTCTCAACCTGTCTTGTGAAGAACGGAACCGCACCGAATATAAGCGGAACCACCGCACCCTTGACACCTATCGCCGTTCCCACAAGAGCTCTTGTAAACGGTATAAGGAATATCAGCAGGATGATAAAAGGTATCGACCTGAATACATTCGTGAATATATCTACAATATAGTAGATAACAAGATTCTGCCTTATTCCGTCGCGCTTGGTAACCGTGAGTATCACACCGAATGCAAGTCCGAATATGAACGTGAACACGCCTGCTATCGCAAACATCTGTAGGGTCTGCCCGCAGCTTGTTGTAAATCTGTCCCAATACGAAAGAACATTAGGCATTATTTTTTCCAAAAAACCACTCATGCTAATACCTCCGTTCCGACCTTAATACTTTCAAGATACTTAAATGTATCGGCTATCGCCGCATCGCTGCCCTTTAGTATAACGATTATTCCTCCAAGCGGTCTGTCACCTATCATCTCAACATTGGCAAGGACAATATTCACCTTGATGTCAAACTTCTTAGAGATGTCCGAAATAACCGCATCCCCGGTGCAGTCATTCTCGAATATAAGCTTCACAAGCTTATCGTTGCCCGAAAGCTGCACAAGCGGTATATTCTCGGCAATCATCTTATGAATCTTTGAAAGGTTCGACACTGTGTTGATAAATTTCTTCGTGATAGGCTGCTTCGGATGTGCAAATATATCATAGACATCACCCTGCTCCACAACAGCGCCGTTCTCCATGACAGCAACCTTACTGCATATCGTCTTGATGACCGTCATCTCATGTGTGATGAGGACAATCGTAAGCCCAAGCTGCTTATTAAGCTTCTTCAAAAGATTTAAAATAGACTCCGTTGCCTCCGGATCAAGTGCACTTGTAGCCTCGTCCGACAAAAGCACACCGGGATTGTTAGCAAGGGCACGCGCAATGGCAACTCTCTGCTTCTGTCCTCCCGAAAGCTGTGATGGATATACATTCTCCTTATCCTTTAAGTCGACAAGTTCCAAAAGCTCATGCACTCTCTCCCTAATCTCCTGCTTGCTCTTGCCTGAATACTTGAGCGGATAAGCTATATTGTCGAATACTGTGCTTCTGTCAAGAAGGTTGAAATGCTGGAATATCATTCCAATGCCCTTTCTTGCGCGGTTTAACTCCTTATCGCTCACCTTTCTTAAGACCTCACCCTTCGGTGTGCTCTCCATTCTCGTAAGCTGAACTCCGTTTACATTTATCTCCCCGGAATCAGGAACCTCAAGAAGATTGATACAGCGAACAAGCGTCGACTTGCCCGCACCTGAATAACCTATAATTCCGTATATCTCACCATCCTCAATCGTGAGTGAGACGTTCTTCGCCGCCTCGACATCACCGGATTTAAGATGATAGGTTTTGTTAAGATTCTTAATTTCTATCATAAAATCATCGCTTTCCAATTCTGTTATTTATATGAGTTCCAATTGTCTAACGTATATTCACAATCCGATTTATTACCTTATGATTGTGTAATCCTTTTACAGTCAATTCCCACTTTTTTAATATGATTATCTTCTAACTGTAAAAGCGATTATACATTGTATGCTCCAAATTTTCAAATAGATTTTACCTAGAGTTTGCTATAGTTTTTTCCTATAGTAGTTTCTGTGGGACAGGGGTCTGACACCACTGTCCCACTAGTACCCGCCGGTCATAAGCTTCCACTGTCCGCTCTCCGAACGTGCAAGCCACCACTCCCAGCCTGTGTATTCCTCGTCCGGGTTCCATGCCCCGGCATTATACTTAGGGGTATGAAAGCTGCTTGTAAACATAATGCACTGCGTGAAATGCTCCTCCGCTTCACCATTTTCCTCCAGCTCGTTCATCCACGCAATATTGGAAGCATTGCAGAATTCATCCGAAGAATATGCGATACTATGAAGCTCACAGCCCTCCCACGTACTAAACTCACTTATAATCACATCAATAGCTTCGTCCATATCCTGCATGCTGTAGATTGAGGAGGTTCCATAGCTAATCTCTATATCTCGCAAGGTGTCATTCTCCCCTGCCTTAACCCCCGATGGGCTTGTCAAAAATACGATTGCAGCCGCAATACACACGACACCCGACAATATTCCAACCCAGAATCCGGGCTTTCTGTAATTTAAAACGTGTCTCACTCTCCCCTTCACGGCATTCTCGCCAAATGCCAGAGGGCACACCGTTATCCTGAACCTGTGAACTGCGCAAGCCAGCAATGCTTCTGAATAGCTTATCCTGCCATCTTTATCCATATTCTCAATCACACTCTCATCACACGCTGCTTCGATATCCCTGCAGAACAGGACATAGGCTGCCCACATAACAGGATTAAACCAGTACAAGGCAAGAAGAATATATCCAAGCGGCTTCCACAGATTGTCCCGCCTTTTTAGGTGTGCCCGCTCATGCGCAATCACATTCTGGCGCACATCTTCACTAATTCCGGACGGAAGATACACACGTGGGGAAACAATCCCCAGAATAAATGGGCTCTTTATCCCATCGCATACATACACGTTATCCTTTCCGGGAATGGAGACTGAAACCTGCTTTTTCAGATACAGATAGCTGATGGCGGAATACAGCAGCATAATGGCGGCACCCGATATCCAGATATGCACAATTGCCGGAAAATACACGGATGATATGTGCAGTCCCACAGTTATACTGTCCGGCGAAGCATTATCTTCCACAATCGCCGGAACCGCAAAGCTCAGCTTCGGTTTTTCGGTTTTTTCATTGTACCGGAAATATTCCACCTTACTGTCCGCACTGTTATTGCTGCCTAATAAATTAAATACCGACAGCGGGCTTGGTATATTCACCGGACATACCAAGCTGAGAGCCACCAACACCCACAGAACACATATATATTTTTTAGGTACGTTCCTTAAAATAATTCTCAGAAAAACAACCGCAATCACAAGGATGCCCGCCGAAAGGCTCATATTCAGCATTTTTGTAAAGATTCCATACATATCCTCAGCCCTCCCTGTATTTATCAATCATTCTCTGTATCTCATCTATATCCCCACTGCTTAGCTTCTTGTGCGACATGAATGCCGCAATAAACGCAGGCAGTGAACCGTCATAGGTCTCCTGAACGAACTTCTCGCTCTTAGAGGCATTGAATTCCTCCTTCGAAATCAAGGATGTGACAACCCCATCCTCATTTTTAAACAGCCCCTTCTCGCACAGCTTCCTTAGCACTGTGTAGGTAGTCGGCTTCTTCCAGTTAAACCGGCTCTCACATAGCTTTACCAGCTCTCCCGAACCGACCGGCTCATTCGCCCATATAATGTCCGCGAACGCAGCCTGCACCTCACCTAATTCTATCTCCTTCATGGAATACCTCCTCTCTTGGTTTATTGGTAATAAACCCCATGTCATAAGTTTACTCTGGATAAACCTAATTGTCAAGAAAAAAAGACAGATAACTGTCCCTTTTCTCTTATCAAGAACCTTTATTACTATAACAAGGATAAGATAAACACAGGCAATATCAGTCCTGCTGCCCCCACAGCAAGACTTGTCACCCTGTCCTTTGTCAGATAGCTTATGCCTGCCACAAGCATTCCCACTACTGCGGCATACAGACATCTCCACCCGTACAGCAGGCACAGATATCCGCGTATACTTATATCTAAACTAAACTCCCTCAAAAACTCTATGCTCTGCACAGGATAATTCATAGCATGGTAAGGAAATGCCTTTCCTATCTGGATAAATTGTATCATATGTATTCCCAATGCAGTAAGCGCCGAAAACAGCGCAACTATTATAAGCTTGTTCACAACAGTATTTCTCCCCTTATACAGCGTGTGAAGTGTTGGCTCCATATGTGATTTATTTTCGTAAGCCATACAGCCTGAAAACGCAGCAATAACGGCAATAAGAATGTACATCCTATTTCTCTGGTATGTCCTGTAGTCATTCTTAAGCAGCAGATAATAGGTATATGGTTCAAGCAGCCATAGCTGTTTTCCTGTCTTTTTCATATACTCCATTTCACTCTCAGCCTGTGAAATCACTTTACTGATTCCCGCAAGCTTTTTCTCAAGTTCATCCATTTCGGATTTATAATTTGAAAGATAAACGGAAATTATCTGCATCTGCTGTGGGTCATCAAGATATTTGACAATTGAATCGGAAAGTCTGTCGCATTCCTTTATAAGCCATGCCATGCGGCGCTCCATCTTTGACTGCTCCTTGTACATATCCTGCATTTTTTCATCATCCAACGGACCGGAAAACTGCTCATACCACATCATCTCATACGGATTTCTAAGGTCAGCATAACGATATTCCATGGCGGATGAATATGCAAGATAGCCTGCCAGAACAAGAATTATCAGTCCCTTCTGATAGAACAGCATCTTTCGCATCTCCCATACAAAGCCGGGTGGACAGGTTCTGTGCCTGCTAGACCAGGCGAAAAGTCTGTCAATCCACATAAGAAACCTGCCCTTGGTGCTTTTCCTTGTCCTGCGACAGACGAACAGACTCCCCGTTGCAAGAAAAATCATAAATACCATGCACATTCCAAGCTGCATGAGGTTAAGCTCCACCGGATATCCAAAAAAATTTAGATTAAGGTAATTTATAAAGCCCTCTCTTCCAAACAAAACCGCACATATATTCAGATATTTAAGCCATGAAAAAGCGGATGTAGGAACAATTGTAAGATATAATATGTACTCTGATGCCATAATCACAATAAATAAAGCCATTGCCACAGTTAAAGGAAGCATTACGGACAATGCCAGAAATAACATTCCTGCAAGCGCTGCCGCCAAAGCCTTAAATAAAATATCTCCTACAAGAAACTGCCCTATGCTTATTTCGTACATACATTTCATAAAATCAGGAACAGACTGTATTGCCCTGTTTAACTCTGCTCCGGGATAAATAACCGAAACCACAGCCATATTGCTTCCATACAGCACAAAAGCCTCCGCAAGCATGCATATAGATAATATTGCAATTCTGTTAAGCAAAAGCACATTTCTTCCGTAAGCGGTGGTCCTTACAAGAAGATCAAGTCTTTTTTTCTGCTCACAGGTAAATTGAATTACAAGATAGATTGCAAATCCAAGCATCAAAAAATGCGTGAATTTAAATCTTGAATATATTGTAATGCCACGATTTTCCCCCTCGACAAGCTGAATGTCCGTCAGTTTTCCATAGTCCTTGGAGGTCTTTTGTATATTTCTTAATGCGAAACTATTTACCTTTCCATAAAGCGACAAGCCTTGAAGCAATGTGACATTCTGCTGTGTCTGTTCAAGGTATCCGGGGTAGCTGTCAATATACTGCTGCAAAGCCTCCCCCGTCAGTGTTATATCCTTACTGTCATTACATTGATATATACAGAAGGTAATATTTAAGAAAAGTGCCAAAAAGAACAGGAGCAATGTTTTTCTATTTAAAACAACGCGTAAAAACTCATGCACAGAACACACCCCCTATTCATTTTTCTGTCTCTGTTTTAAAGCATAGTAAAGGTATACATCCTCAAGACCAAGTCCGGATGTTTTTCCACAGGCTTCACGTACAAACTGCTCTGCTTCTCCTCCCTTATAAGCTTCAGCCTCAAGCTCCCTTATAAGCACTGCAGGACTGTCAAACCTGCACAGCCTGCCTTTCGTTAACAAAAGCACCTTTCCGGCAATGCTCTCTATATCACCGACTATATGAGTAGCAAGAATGACCGTGCGTTCCTTTCCAAGTGACGCAATATAATTCCGCAGCCTGAAACGCTCCTCCGGGTCTAATCCAACTGTCGGTTCGTCAAGGAAAAGAATCTCCGGCTCATCAAGCATAGCAGCCGCAATCAGAGTACGCTGCTTCATTCCGCCCGAAAAAGAACCAATTCGGTGATGTGCATCCTTCGAAAGATTCACTATTTCCAGAAACTGTTCCGTCTGTTTCTTACATTCTGAGCCTTTCATCCCCTTAAGTGCTCCTATGTAATGTAGAAAATCCCGCGCCGTAAAATCCTCATACATTCCCCTTACCTGCGGAGTGTAACCGATTTTTCTCCTGTATGCTGCTCCAAGCTTAGAAATATCCTTTCCATTATATAGAATACTTCCACCGGTTCTTTGCAGGTTATCGGTCACAAGATTTAAAAAGGTGGATTTACCCGCACCGTTAGGCCCTAAAAGACCATATACTCCTTTATCAAAGCTCACGGTAAGGTGGTCCAGCGCCGTAAATGAGCCGTACTGCTTTGTAAGTTCCACAATTTCCAATATTGAATAATTACTATCCATCAGTCTTACCTCCCTTTGTCACTTACAATACAAGCATTTATTGTACGGAATCTTTCAGACTTGGTATATCCACCTCATTATTGTAAATTTCTCTAAACAGTGGCGTTCCGCCCTCTATAAACTCCTCAACCGTACATGCAAACAGCTTCTTTGGAGTCTGTAGATAAACCATCCCATCTAAAATAGCGAGCGAAAAATAGTCCTTGTAGCCTAAATACTTATCTGTTTCTATAACCACCACAGCCACCTGCTGCAAATCCTTATCATATACAAAAATTCTGGACTTATTCCGTTCTAGCATCTGCTGCTCAGTATCATCTGCCATAATACAATCTATTTCACAGGTATAGGTGGTAAAAAATGCCCCATCAGTTACATACAAATATTTTCCATCCGCAACTAAATTATTAGGCGTAAAATCCGCATCAGCCTCACATTCCCCCCAGCTTTCAGATATATAAGAATATTTTTTTCTGAAAAAATTTTTATATTCCGTATTTTCTTTGGTAGAAATCTTGTATTTGTTAAGAGAATTTCCTATGCGTGAATAATATATCGTATCGTCATCCCATATAGTATATGTTCCATTATAGTTTATTAAAAATTCCAAGGTTTCATCAGACTTATCCTTCAATGAAAATCTGTGTAATCTGTTTTTATGTCCCTCTGGCAGATTATAATATATATAATAGTCATGTGCATCCACATTATAACGAGTAAATGAGTATTCCGTAAACTCACCTTTATTAATCTGGGTGATTTTTCCATCTGCCATATTATATAAAATAAGACCTCTTTCTCCAATATCCATGTTGTCTTTATTACATATTATATAAGACATAACTGCATATCCCCTGTGTATTACCAGCCTGCTCCCTGTAACCGGAGCAACGGATGTATTATTTACAGTCATATATGTCACAAGCTCTGTCAGCTTCGTTCCGTCCGCAGCTACCTTAAGAAGCTTGTACTGATATTCTGTGTCCGTTTCTTCCACTACATTCAAATACAGCTCCCCACCGTACATGCACATTGTGTCAACAAAGTATTTATCACTGGTTGCAGTACAGAATATATCGCCATTATGACGACACTCCGGCTTGCTGCACAGAAAAATATTCTGGCCGCTTCCCACGTCATAATAATGTATTGACATTTTATTTTCGCTGCTGCCATAATAATACCCTGTGTCCGTCTTCATTACTGCATTATAAATTACCTTTGCAGGATTGCTGCTCACATAATCCTCAACAGGCAATGCTTTTTTGCCACATCCACTGCATAAAAGAATTACCATTACAGCTATAATTCCAAGCTTTTTTATACCTCCCATAAAACCCCTCCATTTCTTTAATTTTCTGATGTGTACTGATACTCTTAAGTCGACCTTAAGCTCATTATATATTACCCTGAAATAAAAACAACCACCTGTGCAGAAGTGGTCATTATACCTGCACAAGTGGTTATTTTTCTATTTTTTATCAGTCAGAACATTCCATACAAACGGCTGCCGGACTACAGCTTTATTCAGTGTCAATCGCTCTTACTTCCAGATAATAATGCGGCTCCTCCATGTCAAGCTCCACTTCATTAACCCCATTTTCGATATCGAACCCGAAATTCTGCCGTACAATCTCAATCTGTCCTCTGTCCTCTAATTTCGCTGTCTGCTCCGTAAATATCAGATTGCTTCCAAGCCTTGTCACCATATCATACCCGCTAATCTTCCTGTTTGCCGTATTGGAACAATAGAAATCATAGCTCGGTTCCTTCTCGGACACAGCTTCAACCGTGACATAGCTGCCGGCAGGAATTGTGACCTCCGCCTCCAGCCAGAACACACGCGACACACCAATCACATCCATATTTTCAATCGCACCATCCTCATAGCGCTGCACTCCGTCCCCGGAGAGTGAACTGTATGCCATCAAATGCTCTTTTAACAAGCCAAAATACAATTCAAATCCATAATCGTAATCGCTCTCGAAGTATCCCATCTCAAAATCCGTCCGGTATCTGTACTCCGCAACCACTCTCAGTACCTCCTCCAGATTCGACTCCCTTCTTGAAATTGTCATACCGGCATCGATTGTTTTCTCCGTGCCCCAGCCGCCGGTCACATATCCTTTATAGTCAACATTCTGTATATCCTCTCCGACCACAATTATATAATAAGGTCTTCCATCGTCTGATTCTCCCTGTCGACGTATGGAAAATTCTTTCCCCATAACACCATTCTTTTCGTCCCAGAGGCTTCCGTTAAAACCATAGGACAATACCTGTGTCTTTTCGTAGTCAAGGTCAAACATCACGCGGATAGTAGGATTCGGAATCCCTGCCTTATCATCCTCCGGTGTCCCCCATACATCGCTAAACTCATAAACCGTCACAGGAATATCACTGAGATCTACAAAATCACCCAATGCCCTGTCCATATATGTTCCATCAGAAAGAAGGCTTCTGTAGCCCTCCCAGTTCTCAATATATGCCAGATTCACACTCCCTTCATTTAACTCTTTTGAGCTGCCGCCCCATGCACCTTCAAAACCTCCTGCATAGCTGCCCGCATGAAGCGTTGTCTCAAGCACCTCTCCATTCACGGTCAGTGACGGAATATTATTATCCAGATCCTTCAGGCTGGAGGCAAATGGGTAGAGCACATGGACAGTCTGATTCTGCGCACCTCCATTTTCCAGAATATATGAATCCTTCACTATAATATTGCCTGAGTACTGATAATATCCGCCCTCCGGATACCATTCGTTATATTGGTCTAAAATCTCCTGCCTGTCGCTCTCCGATGGGTGCGAAGCTGCCTCCTCCTCATTGGAAATCCATACCGGAACCCAAGGCGCAAAATCCATCGTGATGTCGCGCGTTGCAGAAATCTCCGGGTTACTCTCAAGCAAAGTCAGCGGAAATACCGGACCTGCATAGTGCATGAAGCTGCTGCCATCCGCATGACCCACGCCTCCTGCAGAGCCTCCGTTTATTCCACCTCTTATTAACAGCACGCTGCCAACCCCTACCGCAGCGACAAGGCATGCAGCTGCCACACAGGACCATTTTGCCCACCGCGGCATTCTCCTTTTCTTTGCACTTTTCGCGTCTGCAATATACTCATCAGACACTTCACCGATAGCGTCAAGTAAATCGTTGGATTTCATCAATACTGTCAAAACCTGAAACACAGTCCTCCAGTTCGTCCAGAACAAGAATTATCTCGCCACCGCCACGCTTTTTTGCATTTCTCATTCTCCATCTGTCGATAGATATGCGGCGTGTAATCTTCCCCAAAAAGGTTGAAAGAACCAGAGGGCGATGAGGCGGCATTGACTGCCATGCATCATTGTAGGTATCATTGACACACTCCCTTGCATCCTCCGTATCCGTCAGAATCTGATACGAAATGCTGTGCAGATACTTCTCATATTTCAGTGCAGTTTCAGCAATTGCGCTCTCGCTCCTCTGCCAAAATAATTCAACAATGCGATTATCCTCCATCCGTTCACCTCCCTCAAAGACTCCTACAGTTGATTACGAATCACAATCAACTAATGTGTCCTTCACCTATCTACTCGGAGAAAATTAAGTTTTGTTGCATAAAAATACGTTTTTATATAAATTTTTGCAGAAATAATTTCGTGACAAAGCTTCAGCGCTTTAATCTTCATTGTGTTTTTATTCAATTTTTCCCAACCGGCACTTCTTATCTTCCACCAGTAATATCAACACACGGAACACATCGTTATCTGTCTGTATTTCCATAGTTCCCTGATATTTTTGACATACCTGTTCTATAGATGAAATACCGATTCCGTGATTTTTTTTATCATTCTTAGAAGAAATCAGCCTTCCATTCTCAGTTTTTATCTCACCTTTATATGGATTTTTACAGGATATAAAAAGCATTCCCTGCTGTCTTTTAAGGTTCAATTCTATTATTCGTTCCTCACTCGAAACAGCTTTAACCGCTTCTAACGCATTATCAAGCAGATTCCCTATCACACTACACAAATCATATCCCGCGAAATTCATGCCGGACAATTTACACTGTATTACAAGTTTAATCTTAGCTTCCTGTTCTGCCGCCTGTACCTGTTTCTTATACAACAGAAGGTCGACGGGATTATAACCTGTCTTAGCTGCAAGCTTATCGGTACTTATGCTTTCGCTCAGTTCCTTTATATAACGGTCTGCCCCCTCCCTGTCACCATTTTCTGTCATCGCCTGTATTGCTAACAGATGATTCTGAAAATCATGCCATAGTCTTCTGGTCTCTAAATACTGGCGATTGATTTCCTCATCATAATTTTTCTGCACATCAGCCATAACCAGCTTCTGATGCCTTTTTATCCTTCGAACGCATACTAACAGAACAGCTACAAACACAAAACACCACAATACCATGAAAAAAGTCAGCCTTGAATATGCATTTCCCGCAATATTCAAATTTAGGTATCTGTTAAAAAAGCGTTCCGGCGTAAATGCTGAGAACAGATTTATTTCCCTTAAAAATACAAAAAATGGCTTCTCTCCAACATATCCGGCAAATATATACTCAGTAACTACAACAGCAAGAACTACCATTCCAATAAATATTCTCTTTTTTCTGCTATGGGACACAATGCATAATATTGTCATAAAGACAAACAGACACGCCGATAACTTTATCAAAAACCATATTATAAAAAATCCGCCGATTGTAAGTATATAGTGACAATCTCTAAAGGATTGTAACGACTGAATACTCACATTGAACATGTTCGATTCCAGATAAAAGTCTTTCAGCATAAGATTACTGCCATATAATCCCACAAATCCGGCAAGTAAAATAGCACTGCCTTTTATCACTACATCCCCAGTTGTAAAAATCATCCCCTCTGCCTGATTCTGTAATAAGAAAAACAATATAACTGCTGCCACCACAGCCATTCCACATGCCAACAAATCAGTAACCCTGAAATCAATCAATGCATTCCACGCTTCGTCCTGCATAGGAGTGATATTCACATAGTTAAGTCCATAATAATCCCTCTCACTTTTGACAATATTATTCCGATACCAGCCCGAACTGTACAGTGCCGTCTCGGACATTTTTTCTGCCTTGTCTCCAATACTCTGTATATCAGCGCCGTAGACTTCAGCATCTGAAAATATATTCCTGACCGCAAGGTAATTTTCCTTCTTTTCAGTAATACCTATCGTAACAGTTGTTTTAATTTCCTTATCATTTTCTTTTTTATATCTGTTTTTTCTTGCCTTTTCTTTTTCCAGTTGTTCATTCTTTTCAATCTGAGCCAGTATCCCATCAATATTTTCAACCGCCGTCGCTATATTTTGTGAAAATTCGTTTATCAACTTCTGGCGGCTTTTCAAATCAGACTTCAGGATAGTCTGTGTATTTCCCCACACATCACGGCTCTGCAGATACTCTCCATTACAGTTAACCATATAAAAAATAAGCACATTAAGTAGTATGAATCCGAAAATTATACTTCCCTGAACCGCAAAAAAAGCTTTCCTGTTTCTCATCTTGTCACCAGCCTCTTCATTATCGCAGACATAACTTCCTTTCGTTTTCTTCTGCTCACCGGTATAACCACTCCATTGTCCAACACCAGGCTGTCGGCATCTACCCTGCACACATAATCCACATTGACATAAAGACAGTGATACACCTCTGCAAATAACTCCTTATCAAGCTTTTTCGCAAAGCTATGTATTGATTCTGCTGCGTGCATTTTCCCTGTTTCCGTATATAAAACCGTTTCCCTGTCTTCGGACTCTACCCAATATATTTTATTCATATAGATTACATTCACTGTATCCTTGTCCTTGACCATTATGCGTCCGGCATATACATATTCATTGAGATATTTTTCCAGAATCTCATGCAGCCTGTTTTTGTAATCTTTTTTATAAAGGAAATAAAAAGCTTTTACTTCAAAACCGTCTAACACTCTGTCCTCCATAGCCGATAAAAAAATAACCGGAAAGCTCTTACCTTGCTTCCGAAATCCCCTTACTATCGATACACCATCGTACGCACCAAGGTCAATATCCATAAACAGGAGGTCTACATCCGATTTTTCTCCTTCAAAAGCTTTTAAAAGCTCCTCTCCACTACCATACCATATAATATTAATCTGCATGGATTTATTGTCAAAAAAGTTCTGGATTTCTTCCCGAAGAGCTTCGGCAAAATTTCTTTCATCATCACATAGTATAATATTCATTGCAATAATTCCCCCAATTCAACCATCATCTGCAGCTTCACCACAAATATATAACTTAAAAATTATTATACTATAAAACAAAGCATTATTACATTCTTTATATTCATTGATTTTTAATTAAAACAAAAAGAACCAGAAATGTTTATCTCACAAATCTGGTTCTTTTTATCCGAAACATATAAATATTTCTCCAAAACATTATAGGAAATGCTCTTGAAGCATACCGTATATGTCAGCCGAAACTCGCTTTATTTGTAATTAACAATCTTACCAAAATCAGTCTTCAAGCTTGCACCGCCGACAAGACCGCCATCGATGTCCGGCTTGGCAAATAATTCTGCTGCATTGCCTGCATTGACAGAACCGCCGTACTGGATACGGACAGCCTCCGCTGTCACATCGTCATACATCTCACGAACGCAGTCACGGATAGCCTTACATACCTCCTGTGCCTGGTCGGATGTAGCTGTCTTGCCTGTTCCGATAGCCCAGATTGGCTCATAAGCGATTACAAGGTTAGCGACATCTGCTGCTGCGACACCTGCAAGGTCAGACTTAATCTGAAGTCTTATCCAGTCAAGTGTGACGCCAAGCTCTCTCTGCTCTAATGTCTCACCACAGCAGAGAATCGGTGTAAGACCTGCTTCGATAGCCTTCTTAACCTTCTTGTTGAGGAGAACATCGTCCTCCTTGAAGTAATCTCTTCTCTCTGAGTGTCCGATAATAACGTACTTAACACCTGCGTCGACAAGCATATCCGCTGAAATCTCACCTGTGTAAGCACCCTTTGTCTCGAAGTACATGTTCTCAGCACCTACTGTTACATTAGTTCCCTTAACTGCGTTAACTACAGGAACGATGTCGATAGCAGGTACACAGTATACTACTTCAACATCATCGGATACAACCAAAGGCTTAAGCTCCTCAACCAAAGCAACTGCCTGGCTTGGAGTCATATTCATCTTCCAGTTTCCGGCAACAATCTTCTTACGCATAATAATCCTCTTTTCTGAGCTATTTATCGCGAAAAGGCGATGAGAAATTCACACAGGCGGTTTCTCATCGCCATAAAAACAA
>CAUCXT010000042.1 GCA_958446835.1 uncultured Eubacterium sp. | reverse complement strand
TCTGTAATGGTTTTCCACATATCATGTAAATATTGCAGTTTTGCTAAATCCCAGCGTAAATCCTTAATAAATTTCTCGTCAAATTCTTCTGACTTGAAATGCATTACTGTTTCGGCTTCAACTAAGCCCATAAGTTTTTCATCATCGCCACTATCCAGCAAATCATAAACATCTACCTTTTTGCTAATATACACTTCGCCCTGTTCGTACATATCAATAAACTTTTCGTAGGATTCTAAAAATCTGCCAAGCGTTTTTTTGAAAGCAAAGAAACTACTTTCTAAACGCTTAACCAATATGGATTTCATAAATCCTCCCATATTATGTTGTGCCGTTAAAAGGGACGCATATTTTTTTGTATCTTTTAAATATACCAGCGGTTTATATCTGGAATACTTGAAATTTTTAATGGTATCTACGGTTTCATTAAATACGGTATTTGTATCTTCATCAAACACATATGCTATCGGTTCAGGTGTTCCGAGCTTCGGGAATGTCAATCCTTGTCTGGCAAGGTCATCCGCATAATATTCTATGATTTCGCCTCTGGTTCTACGAATCATTATGTGGCGTAAAATCTTATCCCTGATTTCTTCCGAGTTTGCACGAACCGCATCCAGATACATTTGTGTACCTTTTGTCAGCTTCTTTTCCTTAGAACGCAATTCCCTAAAAAATGCTTCAAGGTCTTTCAATCCAATAATTGTACTATCATGCTTCGGCTGGAATAAATAAATCTGATTTTCTATATCACTGGAATAATTGTTAATCGGAGTAGCCGATATAAGTACCACTTTTTTACCGTAACATATCTTATGCAGACTGGAAAAACTTTCTGTTCCCTGATTACGGAAGCGGTGTGCTTCATCAATAAATACATAGGAATACTTATCCACTCCCTTTTCCAATATTGTATCTAATTTTCCTAGTGACTGCACTTCGGCAGCCACATCAAATTCCAGCAATACTTCTTTCCAATAGTCCACAAGAACAGGCGGACAGATAACCAGCTTTTTACCTTTTTTCAGGCTCTTTGCCAGCATAGCACAAATATATGTTTTTCCAAGACCTACTACATCAGATACAAATACGCCATTATAAGTTTCCAGAATCTTTCTTGCCTGCACCACAGCATCAAGCTGGTACTGCAAACGCATATATCCGTCAGGCAATAAGTTATCAGCCAAAAGGTCTTTATCAGAGTTGATTTCTTCCCTGAAAAATTCATACAATGTCTTTAAATATATTTCATACGGTGTAATATCGTTTCTAAGCCATGTTTTATGTTCTACTGCTTCTATGTAATCTTCGGTTACAGGAACACCCTTTTCCCACAGCTCCTCGAATTTTTCAAGAGCAAACTTCACATCCCTGCTGTCTTTCAGTTCTACATTAAATTCCAGATTATTCTGCAATCCTGCTTCGGAAAAGTTACTTGATCCTGTAATAACACTTCCGTATGTATCTGGCACACGCTCCATATCCTTACGCATAATATAAACCTTTGCGTGAATCGGTGCTTCCATATACATACGCAGTTCCAGCTTACCATTCTTTAACCAATCAACGAAAGTGCGGACACCCTGCTCGATTTCAGAAGTAGGCTCTGCTTCTTCAAATTCTGTTTCCACGGATTCCCCAAAGGCTTCCTTTGCCTGTTTGGTTGTCGGCGAATCATACGCTAATTCCATATTCGCTTTGTCAATAATTTTAACCGTATATTTATCTACATTCAGACCTACCAATATACGAATCTTCTCAACGGATTCCATAGACTGATACATCTTAAAAAATCCACTGGTTCTAAAATATCCCACCAAAATATCAAAAAACTGCGTATTGCTTTTCAAAATATTACTGAACCTACTGTATAAATCTCTGTCGGGTTCATTTGTAAAAAAAGTCAGGTCATTATTTACCATATCCCATACCTCCGCATCTTTCGCTTTTCTATTATTCTATCTGATTAGGTGTCCTATAAAACTCTCTGCTATTCTTCTGTTATAATTTCCATAATATCATCTAAGGAACACCCCAGCTCTACACAAATCCTCGTTAAAACTTCCACCCTTACATCTTCATTTCTTCCAAGCTTTGCCATAGCATTAGTACTTATCTTTGCCCTTTCACAAAGCTGTGTTTTATTCATTCCTCGGTCAATCAGTATCTTCCATAGTTTGTTATAACTTACAGCCATTCTACACCTCCTGTGCCTGTCAAATAACCATTTCAAACTATCTATAATTTTATCACAAGCCTTTTCATGTCGCAAGAATATCTTGCAAACTTCAAGCGAGTTTTAAAGGCAACATCTGGTAGTGAAAATAACTATTTTATTTTATTATTTTATTATTTAATCTGCATCCTCTTTTTCTACCTTAATAACCACCCATGAAAAACAAGGGAACCAGCACACACCAGTTCCCCATTTTCTATATCCCTATACTATCCAAAACTGCTCCGGTAATGGATGAAATTACAATCCACAGTATTATCATTATTATTACTGGTACATCTTCCACCTCTACTCCAAGCATCATATATATCGCAACTTGTCCTACTAAACCTGCAATCACAGAAAGAATTGCTCCAAATGTAGATATTCCTCCACCTCTTGAATAAGAAGAAGGTTTACTATTTTTTGTCGACTCGTTATATATGTTATACTCAATAAAGTCGTCTGTAAAATCTTTCTTGCCATCGTGGTTCCAATCGTAAAATGCCATAATCCGTTCCTCCATTCTCTCCTAGGTATATTTACTGTCTTTCGCATTTAAATATAATTGCTTACTTTCCAAATATCATGATTCCCAATACAATGATAATTCCTAGCGGTGGGCATACACCCATAACAATAGCTAAAAGTACCCATATCCACCAATCCGACGAAGCCCCGGAACTTCCTGAATTAGCTCACTGATAATCAATAAAGCTATCCTGCATATCGTACTTTCCATTTCCATTCCAATCATTCATAATACTACCTCCGTTTCCTTCTTAATCAGGTGGAGGTCTTCTTGCTATCTGACCAAATTATAACACACCTGTATGTCCAATAAAACGGACTTGCGAGGTGAAAATACACGCAAAAAATGAATTTTCACCCCGAACCTTTCCATTTTATCTCGAATTTTACATAGGTTCGCTCCCAATATTTTTAGGGCGGACCTAACACTATTTACCGCTTCCTTTCCTGTTCTCTGCTCCACTGATAGCCGCTGGCTTCCGTTCTATTTTCTTTTGAAACAACCTCTTCCAGCCTCATAAATTCATCTAGCATATCAAACGAATAACGATAAGTGATACCGAGTTCTTTCATCTTCTCCGTAAATAAACGGATAGATTCGTCAGTGTTATCCGAAGTAATGCCAATCCATTCTGCTTTCTCTTTATCCGTCAGAGATTCATAAATTTCTCTAGTCATTTCCGGTTCTGGAAATAACGTATCGGCTGTTGCATCACAGAATTTCGGTTTAAAATCTGCAACCGCATCTTCCGTCTCAGTTAATACCGCTCCATAGTTCTGAACATCAACAGACTCCTCTACATCTACAATCTGCTCATCCACGCTCTCCGAATCAAGCATCTTAGGAACCACTGTTTCTTCAATCGCAGAATCCACATCTTCTTCAATCACTTCCTGCTTCTCCACCTTCGGCAAATCTGTCAGATACAGATTCTCGATATCCAGATCATCCGGTACTTCAAGGCACGCATAGAGATTCTGTTTTAGGCACCTTTCCGCCACATTCTTCTCATTCTTCGCCTCTTTCCGTTCTGCCTTCAGTTCATCTAGCTTTTTCCGATACTCTGCCTCATGAAACAGAAATGCAGCCGCATCGCCGTCCTTTTCATACTGGTATTTTTTCTGTGCGTGCTCCTTATACAATTCCTTTTTACAGGCATCAATCTCTGCTACTTTTTTCTCTGCGGCTCTCTGTGCATTGAATACATCCGCCCAGCTATTGATGTTCTTCCTACACAGAAACAGATACTCTTCCTGTAGCTTATGCATCTGTTCCAGATCTTCCTTGTATCTGGTGTAGTGATAGCGGAATCTGTATTTTTGCACCACATGTAAACGATACACCTTCGCATAGTATTTCTTCTGTAAATCAGATTTCGGCTTATATCTGAGTGCCAGTCCATTACCGTAAATCTTCGGTTCTGTATAATCACCAAAATACTTTTCCTCTGTAAAATATTCTTCCAGTTTTTCTTTTGAAAACTCTGTATCAAGGGTGTCCAGTCTGCGGCTGCGTTTCATCTTCCCTGCCTTTACGGAAATATGGACACCGGATTTCACTTCATATCCCAACTCTTCCATAAAATATAAAAACTCGTCTACACTCTTTGCCCGGCTTCGGCAGTATCTCATATCTGCTTCCACCACATCACTCCAGCTCTGTTCCTTTTCCCATTCCTTACGGTTCATGTTGAGAGGCTCCTTGCTGTATTCTGCCGGAACAATGGAAAGTCCGTATTCCTCACAAAGTTTATTGGTAATCGGCTGGATGATATCTTTCCAATCACCTTTTTTATAATCGTACTTTCTGCCCGTAACCATGTTGACACTGTTAAAAACCAAATGTCCGTGAAGGTGATTCTTATCGTTATGAACAGCATAAACTGCCTCATACTCTCCACCAAGAAATTCCTCCGCAAATCTTCTGATAATCTCAAGCATCTGCTCCTCATTACCTTCCCCCGGTTCCAAAGAAATGACAAAATGATACCCCTGCCTGCCACCGATCTTTCCGAACATTTTCTTCGTCTGTATCATCTGCTCAAAAGAAAAATCCGGCAGACAGTTAATACTGCCCACCAGATTTCCATTATCCGTCTTTATTTCATTACAGATATATTCCAGTGCATTTTTAAGATGCACTGATGCCACACCTTTTTTTGGTGCGTTTATATGCATAAGCTTCGTAATTGCCATTCTACCGCCACCTTTCCATTAACTGTTGCAATAACTTCTTAATGTCCCCTAGCTCAAACGTCAGCCGGAATACATCTGAATTATCTATCCGCTTATTCTCGTTACACCGCTTTGCCATCTGGTTAATATTCGTTGCAATACCGCTGATCTGACGAATCAGATTTCTTCTGTCCTCTGCATGAGTTGCATCCACCCCGCCATGAAGTATCAGCTCCCTCACATATTTGCTTTCATTCATTCCTGCCGCCTCTGCACCCTCGGACAGCTTCTGTAATTCATACTCCGAAAGACGGAAGGTACGATTCTGCCGCACAATCGCCTTTTTCTTTCTTAGCTGTTTCTCCATAATAAAAATCCTCCAATCCATTAAAATCTTTCAGACACTTTTTGCAAGATACGGAAAACGCAATGCATTTTCCATCTTGTTAGGGAGCGCCCTAAGACCCCCGAAAAAATATCTCTATAAAGTACAAAAAACTGCCCCTCATCTTTGCCTAAGGCAAAAATTCAGAACAGTTTACTACACCCACGGGGCTATATTATTCCATAAAAATGGCTACACCTTTCCTTCTTCCTTACCGTCATAAACGGCTACGGATAAATGGTAAAGTATAGCCATATCACATCACTAACATCCGTTTTCAACTACATTCCAAAGCTGAAATCTAACAGGTCATTCTCCTCCGGTTCTTCCGGAAGCAGATTTTCTTCTGCTGTTTTTCCGATTTTTGGAGGAACTTCTGTCACCTGCGTCCCGGTAGAAGTCATCTCAAAAGCACCAACTGTCAGATTCATTCCCGATGCCATCACCACATTTCCAATCAAAGCTGGAATATTGGCAAACACTTTTTTCTCCACCGCTTCCACAATTCTGTCTGCAAAGGCATCTTCCTTTTCCCTGCTTTCCAGATAGGGATCGTTTTGCTCTGCCAGATGTCTCTCATAATAATCATTGATGGCAGCTACCACAAAAGCATTCTTAGACTTAAAATCCTTTTCCACTTCCGCAGAGTGCAGACGTTCCCACGCCTGCACCGCTGCTTCATCACTCATGCTGAAACGGATGTTATGATTCCTGCACTGTTTTGTCATAGCAGTTCACCTACCTTCCTGCCCTTTCCTGATGTCTCATGAGCATATAGCAGTAATACTCATACCCTTTGGCATTTGCTTTGATATCATGATTGAACATGGTGGTGTCCGGATTGTATTTTCCAAACTGTTCCACCAGCCTTGCACCGCCTCCCATGAAATAAACCTTCATCAGTTTCTCATTGAATTCATGGTCACGAAGCTTCTGGAAAATCTCATCCGTATATCCTTCAATTGCTTTTCGGATAATTCCGGCATGAGGCTCCGGCAAATCAATCTCTCCCGTTCTAAGGATATTCTCCACCACATCCTCCATCAGATTATCTCCCGTTGCATCCTGCACCATGTTGACAATCTTCTGATAACACTGGAATACACCTAACTTCTCTGTCCACGCCTTACTCTCCATCGGTCTGCCGTTATTCAGATACATCAGGTTCATGGTTCCGTTTCCGATATCCGCAAGCAGCGTAATCCCCCTAAACTCTTTCAGATTCTCACTGACTGCCGCATAACACTGGGGCATGACCGTACAGCCTGCAATCGTGAGGCAGTAAAGGCGTTCCTTATACCGAAGCTCCACATAGGCATTCTTCATCAGATACTTCTTAAAATCTTCCCTCTGAGCCTGTACCCATTTCAGTGGCAACCCAACGGCAAGATGAATTCGTACTCTGTTTACCTTCTCCTTCATTCCTCTTGCCTCCAGTTCCCTTGCAACTGCTGCAAGTGTCAGAATATAATTATCCTCATCCTGCTGCTTATCGGACACAAAACCCTTGCGACCTTCCCCGATTACATAATAGGCTCCCTCATATTCAATGAAGTTCCTGCTAAGAACCGGCTTGGAATCACACTTCATAATCGCTGTCTTAAAACAGGTTCTGGCTGTCTTGGTATTCCCATAACCATTGTCAATTCCAATAATCACGCTTTCGTTCATGTTGTATTCTCTGATAGTTTCTCTCATAAAATCCTCTCTTTCTTTGGCATCTGTGCCAACTGTAAAATCTGTACTATAGTTACTGTTACGGGCAGGAACTTCCCTGCCCAAATCCTTCCTAGTGAAATCTGTAAACGACTGTCTCATATACTTCCTCCTCTGCAATCTGCTTTGCCTGTTCCCTCAGCTTCCACATCTCCATCGTAGAATTGGGATTAATGGGCTTATGCGTTTTCAGATACTTCTCTGAAATTGTTTCTAATAGTTCATAGGCTTCCTCATTAACTTCCGCCGCCCTTCTTTGAAGCTGTCCCGTTCTGATATGGTGGTGGTATCTGTCCAGATAGTTTTCCTTCATAAAAGAAATCCAAAGTAATCCGTACTTTCCAACTTCAATATGTTCTGTATCCTGCTCGACCAAAAGATCCGGATATAACAATCCGTCTTTCTCTGTATAAGTTCCACCCATCTGTTCAAAAATTGATAATTCACTGCTCATAATCACCTGCTCCTTCCATTCTGTTTTTCATGCCATTCCTTCACAAGTTTCTCAATCAGCTCCACCTTCTGGGAAGGTGTAAAGTCTTCTGGAAAATACTTTGCGAGGGAATCAGCACGAATCTTAATCTGCTCTCTCTGATTTGGCTTCTCCTGCTCCAATATTAGAAACATCGCATCCATGTTCAGCCTTCCCGACTGGCTCAGCCTCTTAATCCTATTTGCCTGCGACAAAGATGGCGTACACTGCTCCATATCCATAACCTCATAAAGCTCATACTGTTCTTCTTCTGATAAATAAGAAAGCTCCACTGCGATGGTAAAAGCAATTTGTCCATCATCCACCATATCAAGCACTTTAGGAATAAGATTGGTAAGGCGGATATAGCGTTGAATCGTCATGCGGCTTTCTCCCACTTGTTTTGCCAATGCTTCATTCGCATTTACAGGAGTCTCTGCCACAGCTTGTGACGTGGTTAACTTTTTCCCAACTTGGGAAGAAGTCAAATCCGTCCTCACTCCCTGTCTTTTCATCGCCTCCAGTTTCATCTTATAAGCAAATGCCTTCTCACTCGGCTTTAGATTCTCCCTCTGCAAGTTGGAATCCACCATTGCAACCACTGCCTGATTATCATCCAACTCTCTGATGACTGCCGGAACTTCCGCAAGACCAGCCCACTGTGCTGCTGCCTTTCGTCTGTGTCCTGCAATCACTTCATACCCCTCCCCATCAGGATTCGGTCTTACAAGTAAAGGAACAATCACCCCCTCATCCTCAATACTTTTCATAAGGGCACATAGTTCCATGTCCTGCTGTACATGAAAAGGATGGTTCTTAAAGTCCTTTAACTCGCTTATTCTAATACTCTTTATCTCTTCCATTACATCCTCCATTGCATAGAAAAAGACCGCTCATCTCCAATTACTTGAAAATGAACGGTCTATCACGTTTCTTATTCTGTTGAATAACTTGAAATTACTGTAACTGTACTTTTATGTGTTTCCACACCCCACATCCAAAACGACCGAGACATTTACACCGTCTGAAATCGCCTTTTTGTAGGTTTTCCGATCACTCTGAGAGAACATCATATGTCGCTCAAAGTGCCTAAAATCAAGGATTCTTACATATCGACCCGATGTAGTGCAACCACGCACTCTACATGCCCCGTCATCGGAAACATATCACATCCGACACATTTTCTAACCTCATACCCATTCTCACACAGATACTTTAAATCCCTTGCAAGTGTCGCGCTGTCGCAGGACACGTACACGATTTTCTCCGGTTCCATCTGTATCATTGTGGCGAGAAGTGTCTCATCGCAGCCCTTGCGAGGCGGGTCAACAACTATGACGTCTGCGGTTAGCTTCCTGCCGATTCGCGCGCTCTCCTTCTCATAGAAATCAGGCAGAACCTCCTCTGCCTTTCCGACAAAGAATTCTGCGTTGTCTATGTTGTTAAGAATGGCATTCTGTTTCGCATCCTCAATCGCCTGAGGTACGATTTCCACGCCGTAGACCCTCTTCGCCTGTCTGGCAAGGAAAAGAGAGATTGTTCCTATTCCACAGTACAAATCCCACACGACCTCATTTCCGGTAAGTCCCGCATAGTCCAGCGCAGTCTGATAGAGCTTTCTTGTCTGAACCGGGTTCACCTGATAAAATGAGAGCGGTGATATGTGATACTTGACATCACCGATGTAATCCTCAATATAAGGATTTCCCCACAGCGTTTTACATTCATTTCCAAGAATGACATTGGTATTCTTCGTGTTAATGTTTAGCATAATGCTGCTTATATGCCAGCTCTCTTTCATAAGCTCACTGCCTTTAATCTGCGAAAAATCAAGCGCCAGCAGCTTATCAACAAGCTTGTCGGCACACGCAAGCTTGTTCTTGTTGATGACAAGGCACACCATAATCTCTCCTGTGGTATAACCACAGCGAATCAGAATATGTCTTATGACCCCTGAATGGGCTGCCTCATTGTACGGTCTTATGTTGTTTTCTGCCATAAATTCACGTACCGCACCTACAATAGGTTCATTGACAGGTGCACCGATAAAACAGGTCGGTGTCTCTATTATGGAATGGGTTCGTCCGGCGTAGAAACCGATTTTAATATTTCCGTCCTTATCCTCTCCAACAGGGAACTGTGCCTTATTTCTGTAAAAGAACGGCTCGTCCATCCCGATAACAGACTGCACATTTACATCTGTAAGTCCACCTATTCTTCTTATATTTTTCTCTATCACTGTGCGCTTAAAATTGAGCTGCTCCTCATAGGAGAGCTCCTGAAGATTACAGCCTCCGCACTGTCTTGCAATCGGACATCTGGCAGTGACGCGGTACGGCGAAGGTGTTATCACCTCCATGAGCCTTGCGTAGCCGTAGGTCTTATTCGCCTTGATTATCTTAACACGCCCCTCGTCCCCGATAACTGTATCCTTAACAAAAAGGGCGTAGCCATCTAATCTGCCTACGCCTTCTCCTTCAAGGGACATATCTTCTATTTTTATGATACATTCCTGATTTTTTTCCATTTTAATCTCCATTCTACCGCCGGAGGTGCATAAGGCAATTAAGAATAACAACATATTTCACATAATTTCGTTAATATTCTTACTGCAAAACTTATGCCCGGCTTACTTCAATTATACTATTACAAATATATTTTAGTTACATATGAATATTTTTATCCACGAAAAATGTTATAGAATTGAAAAGCATACTACTTTGATTTTCATTAAAGCAGTTTCAGTCACAAAATTATCGCGAACTTCAAAGCAATACCGCTTTCTCTCCAGACTTCTCCGCCAAATCCCAAGCGGCTGCTTGCAATGCGCTCGATAATTACACCAACGTCCTTCTAACATTCGTGTCAAGCATCTTCTGGAAGCCTAACCACTCGCCGGTCTGTGCCTGCGGTGTTGAAAGCAGTTCCTTAAGTGTCTCCATCTTGGCATCCATATTGTCCGCAAAATTCAGTGCAAACGCCTCCATAATAGCAGGTTTCTTTGGTGAGCCGTATTCATATTCGCCGTGGTGTGACACAATCAGGTGCTTAAGTTCAGCCTCAAGCTTCGCAGGAAAGCCTTCTATCTTATCAGCATTTTTTCCTATCATCTCAACACCTATTATAATATGACCTAAGAGCTGACCATCATCGGTATAATCATTGGTAGGGAAATCTGAAAGCTCCTTGAGCTTACCTATATCGTGAAGCATAGCTCCTGCTATGAGCAAATCGCGGTTAAGCATAGGATATCTGTCTGCAAAACAGTCACATAAATTGGTAACGCCAAGTGTATGCTCTAACAGACCCCCTACGAATCCATGGTGAACCGACTTTGCCGCTGAATGGAACTTAAAATTCTTTATAAGCTCTGTGTCATCCACAAAAAAGCTGTCTAACAGTCTGCGAAGGTATGTATTTCCCACCTTGTTCTTGAGTGTCATAAGCTCCGCATACATTTCCTCTATATCACGCGAGCTGACAGGGAGAAAATCCTTCATGTCAAACTCACCCTCAGAACATTTGCGCACACGCTTAATGCTCATCTGCATTGCACCGTTGAAAACAGTAATCTCTCCCTGAACCTCGATAAAATCTAATGCCTCGAATTCCTCTATTCCCATGGAATTAGGCTCCCATATCTTGGCATCAAGGGTTCCTGTTCTGTCCTGCAAAAGAACATTCTCATAAGGCTTTCCGTTCTTGGTTGTGGCGGCATTCTTCTGCTTGCACATATATATACTTGTGATTCTCTCGCCTTCGTGAAGGCTGTCAATATATCTCATATAATCCTCATTTCTGAGCGACCTGTCACAAAATCCATGATAAATCCAAACTGTAAATTTATCCTTTTTAATTAAGATACCTCTTTTACGCCTACATTCTCATGGACACAATCGCGTCAATTATAAATTTCTTACGGTATAAGTTACTCCGAACCCAATACCAGCGTTATTTCAATATTACGGTAGCCATCCTTACCGGGTCTGCTTATATATACAGTTACCTCCGTGCCTGCATCTGCCATAAATAGAATATTCTGAAGCGCCCTCGAAGTCATAACACTCTCTTTTCCGATATAAGTTATGATATCACCACTCTGAATACCTGCATAAAAAGCAGGCGAATCTCTCTCAACAAGGGTAACATATACTCCATCCGGCATACCATATACATCCTTCATGACTGAAGTCACGGTCTGTGGGATGACACCCATATACGGCGTTACTTTACCATTAATCAGCCGCTCAATCAAGCGTTTTAGCTCAGAAATACCGTAAGAATTGATAATTTCCCCGGAAATTGCTTCATTGTGGTAGGGAATTATGCCCACAATCTCTCCCTTTGTGTTGACTATAATTCCACTGTCATCATCTCCTGCTAAAATATCCGTGCTTATCACACGATAGCTGCAATCAGTGTCAACCACACTCTTTTTGACAGATGTAGCCGTTGTGTACACCACCATATCGCTCTGCCCGTATATGTTACCAATTGCCATAACCTTGTCGCCCTGCTGCACCACATAAGAATTGCCAAGTACTGCCGTCTTAACATTCTCAGGCACCTTCCCGCCAAATACACTCTTGTCTACAGCAACTATAGCCTGATTGGTTGTCATATCGCCTGTAATATATGTTCCTTCCGCAACTGTTCCATCGTTAAATATAACTGAAAGATATTTTTCTTCCACGAATTCCTTGGTTGTCAAAATATAAAAGTATTCATCGTCATCCGCTACAATGAAGCCCCTTAGCCCGGTGTCTGAGATATAATCCCAGTTAACCCCGTCATACGAAACCTCTACCGACACTATTGACTTATTTACATCATTTATCACTGTCCTCAATCCGCTGTATAACGAATCCAATTCGGACATTCCCGGTTTATACATGGTAAACGCATGGTCTATCCTATCATCGACCAATGACTCAAGCTCTTCCCTGCCAATCACCTGATTATCTGCATTTTCCGCCGTATTCTCTGTGGCATTACTACCCGTTTCACCAGACATGCCATCTGTGCCATTCTCCCCTGCATTGTAATTGCTCTCATTCTGTGCAACAGCGCTGCTCTCAGGTTCCCCTGTTTCAGTGTTAGAATATGCCCATGAATCATCTGTAGGCTCCTCTGTCTGACTGTCCGTCGGTATTACCGTTCCCTGCCTCGTTGTGGGTTCTGCATCTTCTACGAACTTTTTGGCAGTAGGATAGACTACCGACAGCACCAGACCTGAAACAACTCCAAAGAGCACAGCCGAGCCAATAACCTTTGCTATGTGCTTCACTGCTCTTTTAATTCTACTTCCGGGCTTCTTTACTATTTTCTCTGTGTACAGACTGTATTCCTGTTCTTCCTTCTTATCGTTTTCCTGTCCCGGCATATTGTGATTATTATCCATTGCGATTCTAAGCCTCCGGATTATCTTTTATATGTCTTGCAATACTTTTTACATTATTCGTAGCTGTTAAGCGCCATGCGGATTCACATAAATGGTTGGTACACTCTGAACAGCCATTATTTTTTATTATATAATAAAAATATGAATTTTTTATGACATACTTGTTAAAAGAATTAACCCGCCACACCGGTCATCACAATTGGAGCTGATATGCATAAATATAATACGTTATACATTCGTACATTAAATTGGAATATTTTGAGCCCAGCAGCATATTATAGAATCAACATTATTTTCAGGTTATGCAACAAATAAAAAATGACAATGCAATTGAAGGCACCATCGGTGCCTTCTTTATTTTTTTCAGCTGCTTTCCCATCAGTTTTTCCTTTAGATTATATACAATCATATATACTCCAAAAGCTACACAGAAAATTACAATGGAGCCATAAACCAATTTACATGAATATCTGATTATGCTGCCTTCACCACATGCCGCTGCAATTATAAGCATTATGAATAATTCCATGTCTCCCTGTGCATACGCTCTCATAATTCTGAGCGCAACTACAACAACCAGACATAGAAACAATTCTCTGCAAGCAATATATGAAAAGCCATGCTTCACAAAGAAAAGGACGGACTCTGCAATAATAACTATTCTTACCGGCATCACATACAATTCCATTGACTTTATATCCGTATAGCAGTGAAACATCAGCATATACCACAGAATAATATTATTCCATCCAAACACAAAACCTCCAATTACCGCGATGACAATACATATATATGCTGTCAAATCCAGTCCACGCATCCACATAAGCCATCTTTCTAAACTATTTTTTAAAAACATAGGCTACTCTTCTGCATACTTATTTTTTTCACGCTCATACATACATCTTCCTATCCTAAGTGTCCCTTTCTCTAGCGCAATATTAAATTCCGGCTCCTTCTCTTCCGGAATAATAATATTAATCACCATCGCGGCGCTGTCATTTCCGGAATCTCCGTTCACCTGTATCCCTGCAGCCGTAAACACTCTTGTAACGTATGCATAGTCACATATTTTTTCTGCCACCACATTACTGGTTCCATTATTATTTGTCTCAACCACCGACCAGATATTAATCCTGTCACCTTCCCTGAGTATACCCCCGACAACCTGAGAAAGATTATTTGCATTCATGGCAACCTCTATTGGTGACTCAATGCCAACCGCTCTCCTGTCCTGCGCAGAGACCGCCCTACCTGTCATCACCTCGTTCTTTACAATATCCTGTACTGTCATCATTCCGACAAGCTGAGATATATCTGTTATGCAATTATCCGGAAGCCAGTCACTCTTTCTCTCCTTTGCCGCGAATAAAACGCCTGAATTATCAGCCGTAATCACTGTATTTCTGCCAATATCAGTCTGTGCCACATAGACTGTTGTATAATCATCAGAACTAAGAACCGTCCTCTCAATAAACAACATTAGCGCATACACTGTGATCGTCACAATGAAACTGTAAACAAGAACCTTAACATCAGGTATTCTCATCTTGCTTTCCTTTATCCGCTGTTTCCGCGGTATTCTCACATTTTTCACCCTTTTACCCATCATTTATACCAATTTATCTCCTTATCTTTTTTGATATTTAATCTGTCACCGCCACAAGCCGTGTCATACAATATTCCCCCAGCTTATCAAGCCTGAACGAAATCTGTGCATATATCGATGTCTGCTCAATCCTTATCATTCCATCGTTAGCTGCCACATACACATGGACATTATCCGGATATCTAAGTGTATACGGCTGTCCATCTTTTATCCCACATTCAGTCACATGCCACCCGTTTTCATCGGACAGGTAGTTATACACTCTGTAAGAAATGATGTTTACCCTGTCTTCCATCCCCTGTCCCTTGGTTATGCACATATTTTCATCAAGCCCGAGGTTGCATTTAAGGCAGTCCGTAAACCGAATATAAGAATTTATAAATGCACTGTCCCATACTTCCGGCTCCGTTCCATCCGAAATGATAAGATTTCCTGATACTGCATACTCATTGAAGTTTATTATCGCTGCTGCCAGCAAAGAATATGTAAGATTGCTGTCAATCTGTTCGTAATTGTACTCTAAACTTTCCCTTCTAAATGAATAACCCAGAAATAAACACATGAACACAACAATCACCATTGCTAAAGGCATAAGTGCTGCCGAAGCGTCCTCAGTCCTGCACATTTTTTGCCGTGGACTTCTGATAAATTCTAAAATTCTCTTCTCCTCCTCTTACAAAGACAAAATTCTGTCCTACTCCTACAATCGAATTCATATTCAGAACGCCTGTCACGGACAGGACAATCTCCTGCCCGTAGCCGGCCATACTCATAGTTGTACCCGCATAGGAAATATTTGACACACCCATATCGGAAAGCTCCTTTGTAAGCCTGTCACGTTTTTCAGGCGTCAGATAGCCGTATGTCTCCATATAGAGAATGTATGTCCTCTCTATTCTCGATTTATTTATTGCAATATTTACTCTCATGTACATATCAAGCCCTAAATACATCACCATAAACAGAAACAACATCCCTAACATGCATGAGAGCATATTTCCTACACCACTCTTCTTTTTCAGCCATGCACCTTTCATAAGCTTTATGAAAACATCGTAGATGCCGTGGTTGTCATGGTCGTCCATATCTCCTGAATAAACTTAAGCCCTCCCGATTTGAACAAAGCCGCCATAGCAACCACAACAATCATGACAAGCACCTCTCCGATAACGGCGCTTCCCTCTTTTTTCATGCGGCATGCCCTCTTCATCTTTTGCACACAACGCCCCAGCTTGTCCATAATCTTCACACATACAGCATTTCCTGCAAAATAATTATTCATAATTTCATTCTCCTCCATTTATACATAGTTATATTTTAAATAGTCTTGCCGACTCCAATAACCCCTTCGCACTCGCGTATACAAGCACTCCCATCATGCAGATAAAAATAGCAAACAGGCATACGTCGCCCATTCTCTTCGTTCTCTCCTGCTCATATCTGTTGCTGCTCTCCATCAGTGTCTGCAGATACCTTCTTATGTCCTCGAGCATTGCCGTGGACGCATCATTTTCGATAAGCTGTTTGATCGTTGCAACCAGATTATCTATATTTTCGTTATCGAATTTTCCGCCAAACACTTCTATGGATACAATCAGATCACTAGATGACATAATATCTCCCGTAAGCGTTATGAGAGCCGCCTTAAGTCTTGGATGAGACGCCACCCTGTAAGCATCAACCAAGGTTCTGGTTATATATTCCCCTGCATCCGTCTGTAGATACACGACATCGTATACATCCATTATGCTCGGCAGCATTTTCTCATTATCCCTGCGATTCCTGATTTTTGCATGAAAGTCAGGATAAAAAAAAGCAAGTACCGCGAAAGCGAACGCGAATACAATATTAAACATCAACCCTGCCGCGAATCCCGCAATCACACAGAATATCTTTCCGCTAAGGTACACAAGTGGAGTGATTTTTCCTCGCGAATAATATGTAACTCCCCATGCATCAAGACGCCGCTGTATATATTCATATGAAAAAGGGATGTCTTTATCAGCATTCATCATCGCCGATGACAACTTGTCATACAGTCTCCGCCTTGCCATGACATACCTATCCACAATCGCGTGAGCCGCGAACTTGTACATCAATAGAAAAAATAACCCCAACGCCACTGCCATGAGTACAGACCGGATATATGCTATATTCCCAATCAAAAAAGTCATCTGCTTCCTTTGCCTCCCCCTTTTGCCAGTATGAAATATGCTGTCATCAACAGCGCTCCCATCATCATGACTATGAGGCAGCACCCGATTGCACTCCTTGAAAACATAAGCAGCATACCTTTAAGGCTCATCCCTAACATCGTCCGCGCCATTATCTCAAGACACACTATGGCACATAAGAAAATCACGATAAGCCTTATTCGCGCCTCGCGGTATATTTCCTCCAATTTTTTTGTATTATCCAGCTGTTCTGTTAAAAGGCTTCTGCACTGCATAGTTATTTCGCGATAATTTGCATTATTTCTCGATGAAATCTCCAAATTGCGTATCAGCGTCTTAAAAAATGTATGCTCAATCCTACTCTCCAGCTGCCCAAGCGCCACCGTTCCCTGCAGCCCGCTCTTTACCATTGTGACGGTATACCACAGCTCATCGTGGATTGGCCCTGCTGTCATTGCCGCAGCCTTTTCAAGTATGTATATAATATCATCCGACTCTGCCGCACTGCTCTCAATAGAATTTACCAGAGTCAAAAGCTGCTCTTTCTCCCTGCGATAGCGGTAATTGCGAAGCAGTGAAAAGAACATCTCACTAACTACCCATGGAGCTGTCGCTGCCGGAATGCCATAATATATATTTCCTGATATAACACCTGTCAGCACAAACGCAGCTGCGGATAGCACCAGCATAATAAGTATATACAGCTCAGATGTAAGCCCCGGCAAAATACTGCTCACACCACTGTACTCAATATTATCCGTAATATGGGCAATCATTCCTTTCTTACCCATATTCCCATAGAGTGCTGCAAGTCTCCTTCCAACCTCCTCGCGGCACCCGGACATACTGCTTATCCTGTCATACAGCTCATTTACTGTTAGCTTTAGGGAATTAGTTTTTTGCACATACAGCATAGCCCGATACGATAGCAGCAAAAGTATCGCAAAAAGCAGAATATGAGCGCCCGAAAAGCAATACCCAATCACCTTTGAATCATCCGTAGCCTATCCCTCCCTCGCATATATTGTGGTAAATTCCATCTCTTTTTTCTCATCGGACCATTCCATCCCTGTAATTGTATCAATTTTATACTTTTTCAGAAAAATACAATTTTTGAGGGAACGCAGCATAAAAAGAATCTCCTCCGATGAGTGGCTGCTGCTTCGTTTGACATAGTCCACGAGCCTGAAATATGCGTCCTTTGGTGAATTGGCATGGATGGAAGCATAGCATATCGCGCCCGTATGGACTGCATAGAGAAAATCCTTCGCCTCCCCACCCTTTATCTCGCCTATCATATAGACATCGGAATCTACAAGAAGACCGTTTCTTGCAATATCCTCAAGGGAGTACTTAATCTTTCCATCTCCTCTGTTCTCTACAATATGATAAGAAAAGAATTCGCGCGCTCTCATTGAGAATAACTCCTCCGCCTCCTGCACACAGAAGATTGAATACCGCTCCGGTATAGCCTCAAGCATGGCATTCATAAGTGTAGTCTTTCCTGCCGAACCTGCACCGCACAGCAGGAATGATTCCCCTGCCGCAATCCTTTCGGTGAGCATTACGGCAAGCTCTGCCGGCAACATTCCCTCCTCAACCAGCCGTGGGAAAAGCTTCTTCCTTTTGGCATGCTTTCTTATATGAAGCATAGGTGACATACCCGACAGCACGAATCTGGTTGACAGATTGAACCTCAGTATCCAGTCCTTCTGGCTTTTGTCGGTAAATATGCTTATAGCATTATTGTTTCCTATATTTACCTTATTTTTTAATGCAACCCTCTCAATAAAGCGTTCATACTCTTCATTGCTGTCGAATTTCACTCCCGAAAGCATTCGTACTCCGCGCCGCTTCACATAAATATGTTCAGCATCAATTATCCTGATGTCCGATATGTCCGGATCCGCAATAAGACCATCTATGATATAGTAACTCCATACAAATCTTGAGAACTGCTCATATATATGATTTAGCTGCATTTCCGTCACTCTGTAGGTACTTCTGATGTACTGCTTAACCTCTTCTGCAAAAATCTCCCTGCTTATCTCACCTCTTTCACACATATTAAATCTTGCTACGTTAAAACCTGAGGTAACGTAATCCACAACCTTTTTCACAATCTCGCTCTCTGTAAGACCAGCCGTAGAATCTCCAACCTTGTTACCTGACAGCACACTTTTAGGTGCCGAAAAAATCATGTATACCTCCTCTCACAAACATACAAATGGGTAACTACCTGATTACCGGTAAAAAGAAAAATTTCATGAAATATATATAAGAAAAGCTTGATATCAGCTTCGATACTCATTATATTTATAGCGAAATGCAAAGTCAAGTATCTTTTGCGAAAATAGTTTGCAGTTTTACATATTTTAAGCTAGAATGTAAGTAAGACATATATTGAGGGAGTTAATATTAGTTATGAATGAAAAAGCATTAAGGATTCTTGAATATACCAAGATTATAGATATGCTGTCGGAACAGGCAGCCTCCGAGTTAGGAAAAGAGCTGTGTCGTAAGCTCACACCTATGACGGACATAGAGGAGATAAGAAGAGCGCAGAAGGAGACTTCTGATGCGCTTTTCAGAATAGTAAAAAAAGGCGGCGTGTCCTTTTCAGGTCTTAAGGATGTTGGAATGTCCCTTAAGCGGCTTGAAATCGGCGCAAGCCTTGGCATGAGTGAGCTGCTTGCGCTCTCATCAATGCTAAACGTTGCCAACCGTGTAAAGACCTACGGCAGACGTGAGACGGATGATACCTCACGCGACTGTCTTGACACGATGTTTGAGGCGATTGAGCCTCTCACCACACTCAACCGTGAGATTAACCGCTGTATCATTTCCGATGAGGAGATGGCGGACGATGCCAGCGCGAAGCTCAAGGACATCAGAAGGCATATCCGCATTGCCAATGACAGGATACACTCAGAGCTCAACTCCATGGTCGGCGGACAGCGCAGCTATTTACAGGATGCCGTTGTCACCACAAGAGCCGGACGCTACTGTATCCCTGTGAAGGCAGAATACCGCTCACAGGTTCCCGGCATGATTCATGACCAGTCATCATCCGGCTCAACACTCTTTATAGAGCCTATGGCTGTTGTCAAGCTCAACAATGAGCTCCGTGAGCTTGAGCTCAAAGAGGTTGAGGAAATCAATGTAATACTGGCTGACTTAAGCGAGCAGGCAGCCCAGTATATCGACAGTCTGCATGCCGACCTTAAGGTACTGACACAGCTTGACTTTATATTCGCGCGCGCCAATCTCTCAAAGCGCTACAACGGCAGTGAGCCTGTTATGAATGAGAACGGCTACATCAACATAAAGAAGGGTCGCCACCCTCTCATCGACGCAAAGAAGGTAGTCCCGATAGACGTATACCTTGGAAAGGATTTCAACCTTCTTGTCATCACCGGTCCTAATACCGGTGGTAAGACCGTCACACTGAAAACCATCGGACTTTTTACGCTCATGGGACAGGCGGGGCTTCACATTCCGGCATTCGACGGTTCGGAGTTATCCGTATTTAATGAAGTATTTGCCGACATAGGCGATGAGCAGAGCATTGAGCAGAGCCTCTCCACCTTCTCATCACACATGACACATATCGTTGACATTTTAGGCAGGGCAGACTACAGAAGTCTTGTCCTTTTTGATGAGCTATGCGCCGGAACAGACCCGACAGAGGGTGCAGCACTTGCCATATCAATTTTACAGGACTTACACAAGCGCAGGGTCACATGTGCCGCCACAACCCACTACAGTGAGATTAAGGTGTATGCACTCTCTACTCCTGGTGTGGTAAATGCCTGCTGTGAATTTGACGTCAACACGCTCTCCCCTACCTACAGATTGTTAGTCGGTATCCCGGGAAAGAGTAATGCATTCGCCATTTCAGGTAAACTTGGACTCCCTTCCTATATCATCGAAAATGCAAAATCACAGATTGGAGCCAACGACAAGGCATTTGAAGACCTTTTAGCAAATCTTGAGGAGAGCCGTGTCACTATCGAACGTGAGCGCGAGGAAATATCCTCCTACAAAGCTGAGGTTGCCAACCTTAAGCAGGCTCTTGAGGCTAAGCAGGAGCGTCTTGATGAGCGCTCCGATAAGATAATACGCCACGCCAACGAGGAAGCCGCCGACATCCTGCGCGACGCCAAGGAATACGCCGATGAGGTTATCCGCAAGTTCAACAAGTATGAGCGACAGGGAGTGTCCGCGGCAGAGATGGAGAAGGACAGAAAGGCGGCAAGAGAAAAATTAGATTCCGTGTCCGGAAAGCTCGCCCTCAAAAATGCTCCAAAGCCATCGGGAAAGAATTATTCTGCCAAGGATTTCCACATAGGTGACCGTGTGAAGGTTTTAAGCATGAACCTTGAGGGAACCGTCCACACTCTGCCTGATGCCAAGGGCAACCTGAGTGTAACTATGGGAATATTAAACTCACAGGTCAATATGAAAGATCTTCTTATACTTGAAGATAACAATAAAATTTCCGCTAAAAAGGGAATGGGCGGCTCGGGAGCACTCAAGGCCTCCAAGACCTTCTCACTCTCAAGCGAAATCAACCTTATAGGAATGACCGTTGACGAGGCGATAGCACATCTGGATAAATACCTGGATGACGCATATCTGTCACATATCCCTTCTGTGCGAATCGTTCACGGCAAGGGCTCAGGTGCTCTCAGAAATGCTGTCCAGAACCATTTAAAACGCCAGAAATATATAAAATCATACCGGCTTGGAACCTTCGGCGAGGGTGATGCCGGTGTAACCATAGCAGAGTTCAAATAGGTG
>CAUCXT010000041.1 GCA_958446835.1 uncultured Eubacterium sp. | reverse complement strand
GGTTCTGATATTCTCAATACCTGATTCCTCTTTTATCTTCTTTATTATATATTCGGTCTGTCCTATATAGCCATATACAAGCCCTGCCTGCATGCTCGTCACGGTGTTCTTCGCAAGAATGCTCTTAGGCTTAGCAATCTCAATCTCAGGCAGCTTAGCGGCATCGCTCCACAATGAGCGCGCACTTGTACCAAGTCCCGGTGAGGTGATTCCCGCCGTAAACACTCCCTCTGCAAGTATGAGGTCATAAGTTGTAGCCGTGCCAAAATCCATCACAATGACAGGTCCGCCGTACAGCTCATAGGCGCCGACCGCATCCACGATTCTGTCCGGCCCGATCTCACGCGGATTGTCGCATGACAGACGGATTCCTGTCTTTATTCCCGGCCCGACAAGTATCGGCTGCCTGTTAAAATATTTTATCATCGCATTGACAACAGAGTGCATGACATTTGGCACAACCGAGCTTATGATGACATCCTCAATATCCGCCGGGCTCAGCCCCCTCGTCCTGATAAGTTCAATAAAGACAATTCCATACTCATCCGATGTCCGCTGAAGCTTTGTGGTGATTCTGAATGTGGCTAACAGCTCCTTCTCCTCAAAAACTCCCACCGTAAAGTTAGTATTTCCTATATCTATAGCTAATAACATATCTTTCCCCATTCCCTGGCCTATTATCGCCCACAATTTTCTTGTACACGCAAAATTTCAGATAGCCGAAAATTCACATCCATCGCCATACATCTGCGCGCAGAATACTAGTCTCAAGTGTCAAATACTGTTTTACACATCCTCATCAAGGAAAAATACCTTAAAATACAGCTCCAATGCCTGCAGAAGGTCTGCTTTCTCATTTCTTATCTGCTTGATTTTGAGCGCCGCACCAATCTCATCATAGAGGATATCCTCCTCCGCAGCCTCCGTCTTAATCTGAAGGGTTCCGTTCTCATCATACTCAAGCATCAGGATTCCTCCGACATCCTCCGTAAAGAGAACGCACATAATCTTGAGCTCCTTCTTGATATGATCCGGAAGCCCGTTGAAATCCGGATTCATGTAAAATTTCTTCTCATACGCATTTGAAACGCACAATACCACATCGTCTTCGTAGTACATACAATCTTTCCCTTCTGTCCTATCTTATTTTATACAATCATATTAGACGTACCCATACAGTCCACGCACGGACACCTCACCTGAGCGGATTTCCTTAAAATTTCCGTCATCATCCTTTACCACAAGCTCGCCTTCAGGATTGATGCCTACCGCAGTATATATCTCTTCCTTATCATTGCCGATTATCCTTACCTGCTTTCCGGCATTGGCAAGCATGGCATTGTATTCATCCGTTATTGCCGACAAATCTCCTGCCTTTATAAAAGCATCGTAGTATTTTTCAAAATATCTCCCGACCGCCTCTATGACGTATGCCCTCTTCACCGGCTTACCTGATTCGATATAAAGAGAGCTTGCGATTTCCTTTATCTCATCCGGAAATTCCTTCATATTGGCATTTATACCGATTCCGATAACTACATAATTGATACATGAAAGCTCCGCTGACAGCTCAGTAAGCATGCCACACACCTTTTTTTTGTTGACAACTATATCATTCGGCCACTTAATCTGTGCATCCAACCCTGTGACCTCTGTTATGGCACTTGACACAGCCATAGCTGCGACAAGCGTGAGCATTGATGCCTTATCCGGTGATATATCCGGTTTTAATAAAAATGAAAACCATATACCTGTTCCGGGAGGTGATACCCAGGCATGCCCTCTTCGTCCCCTGCCTGCCGTCTGTTCCTCCGCAACCGCAAGCAGCCCGTGCTTCACACCGTTTTCTGCCTGTCTTTTAAGTTCATTGTTGGTAGAATCAATGGAATCAAAATATAGAATCTCTTTTCCAAACCATTGTGTATGAAGCAGGCTCCCGAGTTCCTGGGCTGAAATAACATCAGGGGTTTCTTCCAACCGGTATCCCTTATTATTAACTGCTTCTATACTGTATCCTTCATCGCGAAGCTGCTTTATTGCTTTCCACACGGCAGTTCTCGAAACCGAAAACCTATTACATATCTCCTGTCCAGAAATAAAGTCATCCGCTTCCCTGAGCATCTGCAATATTTTATCCTTCATATCCGTACTGTATTCCTCCCACTGCAACATTTATCCACAAATTGATGGCAAAAAATTATATCCATCCACTACTTAACCTCTGTTTTACACATTCGCCGACACTATTCTTCCACAGAACAGCCCTGCCGCTATAAGCACAGCCGCAAAGATAAATACTGCTATACCCTGCCACTGTTTATCCGAAATCATATGCTTAATGCCTGTTATTGCATTTATCAGCGCTCCCAGATAAAAAATATCCGAAAAAATATGCATCCTGTTATGCACATCCATAAAAGTATAGACCGTAATCCCCACGACAGCAATACTGAGTATAATATTCACTACATCTATTACTACCCTTACCTTGCGAAACGCTCTCTCTCTTTTTGAAGCCATATAACCTCCACTATAATATACTGTACCTCATAAACAAAATATAACACCGCAAGCGATATTTTACATAATACCATTCGCGGTGTCATAATTCAAGTGTTCCTTTAATTCAAGCATTCCCTTAATTCAAGCTTTTGCAAATGTTGACATATAACATGTAAAAACAGATTAGTGATTATGGCTTTTTTCCAGCGCACAGCGTCTTCCGTACATAGCTGCAACTGACTAACCAATTACACCGTTGCATCCATCACAGCCTTTATCGTGTGCATGCGGTTCTCCGCCTCGTCAAACACAATCGACTGCGCGGACTCAAATACCTCATCTGTAACTTCCATCTCGTCAAGTCCGAATTTATCATGTATCTGTGCCCCGACTGTAGTTTTCAAATCGTGGAATGCAGGTAAGCAGTGCATAAATACCGCCTGTGGACCTGCGTTGTCCATAGCCTTCTTGTTGACCTGATACGGAAGAAGGTCATGTATACGCTCCCCCCACACCTCTGCCGGCTCGCCCATTGATACCCACACATCAGTATAGATGACATCAGCGCCCTTAGTTCCTGCTTCCACATCCTCTGTGAGTGTTATTGTCGCTCCGGACTGCGCTGCATATCCCTTACACAGTTTCACAAGCTCCTCATTAGGAAAATACTTCTTATTTGTGCATGCGGTGAAGTTAAGACCAAGCTTAGCACATGCAATCATAAGTGAATTGCCCATATTGTAGCGGGCGTCTCCCATATATGTAAAGTTGATACCCTCAAGCTTTCCGAAGTGCTCCCTGATTGTCAGCATGTCCGCAAGCATCTGTGTAGGATGATACTCGTTGGTAAGTCCGTTCCATACAGGCACATCCGAATACTTTGCAAGCTCCTCCACAATATTCTGCCCGAATCCGCGATACTCAATACCATCGTACATACGGCTTAGGACTCTTGCTGTGTCGGCAATGCTCTCCTTTTTGCCTATCTGTGAGCCTGTTGGGTCAAGATATGTTGTACCCATGCCAAGGTCATGTGCCGCCACCTCAAAGGAGCATCGAGTTCTTGTACTGGTCTTTTCAAATATAAGAGCAACATTCTTTCCCCTATGATGATCTACAGGTATGCCCTTCCTTTTCTTGTCCTTAAGCTCTGCTGCAAGGTCAATAAGATACATAATCTCTTCCTTAGAAAAATCCTTCAATGTCAAAAAATCGCGTCCCTTTAAATTCATGGTTGCCTCCTTATGTTAGCTTTATTATATTGATATAATTATATTATCGCTGATTGTTCTCTCTCAATTGCGTTGTTTTAACTGCATTTTTCTAATTACATTGTTTAGATACTCTTTCTCAATTATGTTATATCAATTGCGCTTTCTGCTCTAAAGAATACACCTTATCTGTTCATCTGTCAATGCATAATAATACATTTAGTTTGCATTTTATGTATATTTATGCACTGTTGCATTGTATAGATAATCTAGCACATGTCCATATGGATACTTATCAACAACAACTACTATTATTACTGCACCCTCCAGGCTTATTTCTTCACATCTGGCACATTTTACATATCCAGCTCATTTCTTTACATACGTCTCATGTTTCAACATCCCTCTATCATATATCTGTTTTCGCAATCATTTAATGTTTTCACCCAATATTTATAAAATAATCAACCACGCAGATTATCAGCAAATGTGCCGGGTAATACACATAGAAGAACCATTTTCCGCCCTTTTTTCCACCAAGAGTTCCGTTATATGCACCAATAACGGGAATTGCGAGCAGCATGCCGAACTGAAACAGCGATATATAAGGGCACCCCGGATTGGAAATGGCACCATCAAGCGCAAGCAAGGCTGCAAATAATGTTGACGTATACATCAGAAGCTTTAGCTGTGCCTTTTTATCTTCCCTGTATACATACAGCATGAGCGGCCATATAAGTCCAATCCCTGCCCAATCGCCTAATAGAGATAATAGAAACAAAGCAGCTATAATCAATCTCTTTTTTGTCTCACCTATATGACTATCATAGGTTCGTATCGCAAGCAACGCCAGAAATAAAGTGTATATCATGCCAAGTGAAATTCCGCCGCCTGCCGTTCCCGCCCTTCTCTCAAACAGATAAAAAGCAAAGGCGGATACCACAGCAAATAATCCCAGTCTTAATGTGTATTTTCTGATGTCATGGGTATGAATATACCCTTCTACCAGAAGGTAACACATCACCGGTGCCGTAATCCGCCCAATTATATGCATGCACTGTCCCGGCAGAGATACCACCGGAACCCACATCCATGCTATATGGTCAAAGGTCATCGCCACTATAGCGATGACCTTCAACTGATATGCCGTAATACCTTTTTTACAATTCATAAAATATATACCTAGCCGTGAAGACCTCTTGCCTGTCTGTCCATGTCCTCAACCACAATATCATATATCTCGCCTAAGGTTCTGCAATACTCCAGTACCTTCCATGGCTCATTGGTATGATAATGTATCTTTATAAGCTCTTCATCGCCAACTGCAAGAAGACAATCACCCTTAAAGTTCTCAGTAAAGTACTCATTGATGGCATCCTCGTCAAGATTCTCTCCCTCAATAAGTAACTGTGTATCATATCTGAATTCAATTGGTTCACTCATTCTGTCTTATCCTCATTTTCCGGTGACCTTAACCCACATGTCACCTGATTATATTTCATATAGCTTTATTAACTAGGCTTCCTTAGCAACCTCAACAACAGACTTTGCAAGTCCTGCAAGTCCCTGAATCTCTGAAGGAATGATAATCTTGGTAGCCTGACCGTCCGCTGCCTTCTCAAATGCCTCAAGGCTCTTAAGTCTTAATACAGCCTCATCTGCTCCGGCCTCCTTAATCATCTTAAGACCTTCTGCATTAGCCATCTGGACAACTCTTATAGCCTCAGCCTGACCTTCTGCCTCTCTTATCATCTTCTGCTTCTGAGCCTCAGCGCGGAGAATTGCTGATTCCTTCTCTGCCTCTGCGTCAAGAATCAATGAACGCTTCTTACCTTCTGCAACAAGTACGGCTGACTGCTTCTGACCTTCAGAACGTGTAACCGCCTCAATCTTCTCAAGCTCTGCTCTCTTCTGCTTCTCCATCGCATCCTGAATAGCAGCCGGAGGAATAATGTTCTTAACTTCGACTCTGTTTACCTTGATTCCCCAAGGGTCGGTAGCTACATCAAGTGATACTCTCATCTTGGAGTTGATAACCTCACGCGATGTAAGTGTCTGGTCAAATGCAAGCTCACCAATGATATTTCTCAGTGTAGTAGCTGTGAGATTCTCAATTGCCATAATAGGATTCTCAACACCGTATGCGAAAAGCTTAGGATCTGTAATCTGGAAAAAGATAACTGTATCAATTCTCATTGTAACATTATCCTTTGTGATAACAGGCTGTGGAGGGAAATCTGCCACCTGCTCCTTGAGCACAACTCTTCTCGCCATCTTATCGATAAACGGAACCTTAAAGTGAATACCTACATTCCATGTCTCCTTGTACGCACCAAGACGTTCAAGTACAACAGCCTGTGCCTGAGGCACAATCTTAATACATGATGCTAAAATAACAAGTACAATAACCGCAATAACAATAACTCCACCAACTAAACCTGGCATTTTTAAATCCTCCTATAATTTTATTTTTCTGTTAAGTACATTCAATCAGAATTTTTTCGTTCAACTATGACCTTAACTCCCTCTATCGACTTCACGGTAACCATAGTGTCAACTTCAATAACACTTCCGTCCGCCGACCTCGCAGCCCATTCAATACCATTGATTGTGACATAGCCCGAAGCCTGCGCATTATCAATCTGTGCAATAACACGTCCCGTCTGTCCGATAACACTGTCTATATTCGTCTTCGTGGTATGTCGATTCACATAACGCAGTGCAAATGGTCTTGTAAAAATCAGCATTATCAGCGAAACCACAATAAAAAGTATGAACTGCAGCCACCAAGTAGCATGAAGAAGTGACGCAAAAAAAGCAATAAGCGCACCCGCCGCAAACCATATCGTTGTAAGACCCATTGTAGCTATCTCAAATACAACAAGCACAACAAACAAAATAAGCCATATCATTGCATTCATTATCCTTCCCCTCCTTACTTAATAATTGAATTCTTATGTCCTATAATACACTAATGCCCCGCTTTTTACAACTTAATTTTTATCTTATCGAACTATATTCCTATTTTTTGCATTTTTATCTGATAATTCTTCGCCAACAAAAAACCAAAAAACACCCCACCGAAGAGCTTCCGCCCTTCGATGGGATGTCAACCCAGCCTATTATATACAATAACTACATATTCAATTAGTAAGCATAGAAGCAATGGTTATTCAATACCGTGTACTGTGAATATCTGGCGTAGTTAGCCTTCTTCACGCTGATGAAGAACAGGTAATCGCCGATATTGTTGACGCCTGCAAGTGCCTCACCTGCCGCTGTATATGAGTCCTGATGCGATGGTCCGTTGGCAAGCAGTGTGCCGAAACGCTCAGAAATATTTCCATTGCCGTCAAGTACACCGGAGAACTGTCCCGGAGCATATATTACATCTGTAATCGTATTCTGCTTGAATCTGGAGCTTCTCACTCTGTTGAGTACTACATTGGCAACTGCAAGCTTGCCCTCGTAAGGCTCCCAGCCTGCTTCCCACTCTATGATGCAAGCTAAAAGATATACCTCTGAATCGCTTGCACTCATGGCAGCATTGGTTGTTCTTCCGATGCTTGTGCTCTGTGCCATGGCTGCCTTAGCGGCTGCCACACGTTCAGCTTCTCTTCTCTCCGCTTCTATTCTAGCCTGCTCCGCAAGATATGCGTTCTCCTCGTCAACTGTCCATGCAGTTGCAAGATCATAGGTAGAACTGATACCGCTGTCCTCCACATAGCCGTATCCGCTCTCACACTCAACGAGAACCCAGTTTCCGATCTCCTCGTATGCGTTGATATTCTCACCTGCATAGAATGTGGCAATGACCGCACTCGATGAATCAGCGGAGGCATATACAGGAAGCTCCTCAGCTTCCACAACCGTTGTCTTGTCACCTATGAACGGTGCTACCTTGTCGGCCTCCTCGCCGAATAACAGGTAGGTATTCTTGGCATATCCAACAACATTACCTGATGAAATCTTAGTCCATGCCTCACCCTTCTCGATAATGTCTGCCTGTGAGCGCGAATACATACAGCCTACAATCTCTGATGTCTCGTCCGGCTCGGAGTAAATATTGATTCTGTCCTCACAGTAGGAAATGACCTTGTTCTCAAAATCACTCTTTCCTGTATTACCGGTCAAATCATCAATTATCTCTCCGTTTGCCGTAAGTGTACTGTTGTACACTATTCTTGGTTCTATCTTCGCTTCTTCATCGGTCACAACAGCCGTGTCGGCTGCTGCCATCAACGGCGATGCCTGTATATCTTCTGATAAGTCATCTGAAACGTAAAGGTCTACAGTGCTGTCTGCCTGCATATCTACTGCTCCGGATGCTGATGTTCTGACTGAGGCAGCCACATCTGTTCCAATAAATCCTTTGCCGGAAAATGCAAGCTGTGCAATGAGTACTACAAAGAGCATCATGTACACATAAAACTTCTTGTTCCTTCTCATTTTTCAACTCTCCATTAATAACTTGTTACAAAATTGTTAAGAAATGTTACGCCTTATTGTAACAATTACTAACGAAAATGTCAACCCCTTCTCTGTCTTGCTGCCTCATACATAAGTACCGCACCACTCACAGCGGCATTGAGCGACTCCAATTTTCCCATCATCGGTATAATGATTTTCCTGTCGGCAATCGCTGTAGCCTCATCCGTGAGTCCATTTCCTTCATTTCCGATGAAAAATGCCGTTCCCTTTTTATAATCACATGTAACATAATCGACCGCACCTTGAAGATGTGCCGCATAGGTTGTAATGCCCCTGCTCTTTAAAAGTGCAACCGCCTCTTTAAGATTGTCCGTGTAGGCATATTTCATTCTGTACATCGCTCCCATCGTTGAGCGAATCACTTTAGGGTTATATATATCGACTGTTCCGGATGTCATTATTATTCCGTCAACACCCGCTCCCTCCGCCGTCCTGATTATCGTACCCAGATTACCCGGGTCCTGAAGATTCTCAAGAATCATAATGAGAGGATTCTCACCCTTTAGCATGTCCTCAACGGAATACTCCGACATCCTTACAAGTGCCATGACCCCCTGCGGTGTCTTTGTATCGGACATGTGCGAAAATACGTCATCGGACACAAGCTCATACGCATATCCACGCAGGATGTCCTTGTTCTCCTTTTCAAAGCTCTCTGAGACAAAAAGACTGTGGATACGCTCCTTAGGTGTCTCCTCAAACATTCTCTTCCCCTCAACAACAAAAAGTCCTTGGGCCTTGCGGTCCTTAGACTTTTTGATGAGGTTAATTACATTTTTAATCTGTGTATTTGATGTGCTTGTAATCATTACCTTTTCCTATCTTATTTTCTTGCTCACCATGAATAACCATCCCTGCGGTTCTTCACGAGTAATTATCTTGCCAGGTTCCTGCTGATTGTATACTGATACTCGTCAATATCCTTCTTCATTGCAAGAGCCTCATCGATATCATAATCTACGAACTCTCCATGTGAGTGTGCTACAACTCTCATGCTCTTTCCGGCAATGAGACAGTCAACAGCGTAAGCTCCCATAATTGAAGCATACATTCTGTCCTTACATGTAGGACTTCCACCACGCTGCATGTGACCAAGTATAGTTGCTCTTGTCTCAATACCTGTAGCAGCCTCGATTCTTCTTGCCATGCTTGTAGAATGGCCGATTCCCTCGGCATTGATGATAATATGATGTCTCTTGCCCTTCTTACGGTTATTGATGATACTGTTTATAAGAGCCTGCTCATCATTGTTGTAACGCTCAGGAAGTAATATATCCTCGGCACCGTTGGCAATACCACACCATAATGCGATATATCCTGCATTACGTCCCATAACCTCAATGATACTGCAGCGCTCATGTGATGTAGATGTATCCCTTATCTTATCAATAGCCTCCATTGCAGTGTTGATGGCAGTATCGAATCCTATTGTATAATCTGTACATGCAATATCAAGGTCAATTGTTCCCGGAACACCGATTGTGTTGATTCCAAGAGCTGCAAGCTTCTGTGCGCCACGGAAAGAACCGTCTCCACCGATAACGATAAGTCCGTCTATACCATGCTTCTTACATATATCGGCAGCCTTCTGCTGGCCTTCAGGAGTTATAAACTCAAGACATCTTGCAGTATAGAGAATAGTACCGCCTCTATGAATAATATCCGCAACACTAAGTGCATCCATATCAATGATTTCCTCGTTGAGAAGACCATTGTATCCCTTTAATATACCCTTAACCTTAAGTCCCTTCGCAATAGCTGTACGAACAACCGCACGAATAGCAGCGTTCATTCCCGGCGCATCACCGCCACTTGTAAGTACACCGATTGTCTTAATTTCCTTAGCCATAATATCCTCCGTTCTACCGATGTTTAAATGTCTTTCTTAAACAGTGAAAAATTTAACAATGTCATTTTTTCTTATAATAACCCTAAATCAAATTATTTTCAATAGTATAATTTAATAATTTTTCAAACTGCTTTTACAAGCTATACAACCTTTACATTTTCCTCACCGAATCTCTGGATTAACTGCTTAAGCGTATCTCCCTGTGCCTGTATGCTCTGGCTTTTCGGAAGCACCTTGCGCTGTCTTTCCTCCCTGCAATAGATTGTTACAAGGTCATTTCCATCCGAAGAGGCAATTATCCGGTCAAGCTCAGGCTGCGCGTCTAAATATGCCTGTTTGTTGGAGAACTGAATCCAGCATACCTTAGGAATCTCGTCAAACGAATCTACCTTGGTGCACACAAGCTTTCCGTTCTCATCCTCCCTCACATTCACACGCCCTTCTATGAACACCTTGTTGTCTTCCACAAGCTTATCCCTGTATTTCTCATAGTCGCGCGGAAACACTATAACCTCAACTGCGCCGAATACATCCTCAAGGGTGATATATGCCATGAGCTTCCCGGAACTGGTATTTTTCACACTCTTTCCGGTAATTATTCCTCCTATTACCGCCTTATCACCCTCATTCACCTTCGGTGAATTATCCTCCTCATTGATAAAATCGGAGCTCACGTTGGTGATATACTTTCGCCACAGGGCATCATAATCATCCATCGGATGACCACTTACATACACGCCAAGAACTTCCTTCTCATACGCAAGAAGCTGCTCCTTCTCATATTCGGGTACATTCGGAATATTGACCTTATCATGCTTCTCCTCAAACATGTCAAACAGGGACATCTGTCCTGCAATATTGTTCTTGCGCTCGTTTGTGATATTGTCTATCACATTGGCATAAACCAACATCATCTGGTGTCTGTTAACACCAAAACAGTCAAAGGCTCCGGATTTTATAAAGCTCTCTATTGTTCTTTTATTTACCTCTCTGCCGGAAAGTCTGCCTATAAAATCCTCAAGACCCGTGAATTTTCCATTTTTCTCCCTCTCTTCTATGATTGCATCAATCACCGGTTTTCCAACGCTCTTTAGCGCGGATAAACCATACATGATACCCTTATCTGCAACCGAGAAGCTTCCTTCACCTTCATTTATATTCGGAGGAAGAATATCTATCCCCATCTGCCTGCAGGTATAAGCATACGCAGCTACCTTGGAGTTATTTGCAAGTACGCTGGTCATAAGCGCCGCAAAAAATTCCTTAGGATAATAGCACTTTAAATACGCTGTCTGGTAGGACACAACAGCGTAACATGCCGCATGCGATTTATTGAACGCATACTTGGCAAAGTCTATCATATTATCATATATTATTCCCGCAGTCTTTTCTGATATACCGTTGGCGATACAACCCGGAACGCCCTCCTCCTTGTTTCCGTATATGAAGTTCTGGCGCTCCTTTTCCATGACAGCGGCTTTCTTCTTTGACATGGCTCTTCGCACCAGATCACTTCGTCCAAGAGTATATCCGGCAAGATCACGCACAATCTGCATAACCTGCTCCTGATAGACGATACAGCCGTAGGTTGTGCTCAGGATGCTCTCAAGCTGCGGACATTCATATTCAATATCCTGCGGATTATTTTTGCCCTTTAAATACTTTGGAATAAAATCCATAGGCCCCGGGCGGTACAGGGATATTCCTGCGGTGATATCCTCGAGGCTCTTCGGCTTTAATTCCTTCATGAAGTTCTTCATACCCGGGCTTTCAAGCTGGAATATACCCTCCGTATGCCCTGAGCCAATGAGCTCCATAACCTTCTGGTCATTGTAATCTATCTTGTTGATATCAAGGCTGCCCGGATGTGCTTTGTTGACAAGCTTTACAGCGTCCTGAATGACCGTAAGTGTCCTAAGCCCAAGGAAATCCATCTTTAAAAGTCCAAGCTCCTCAAGGGTTGTCATGGTGTACTGCGTTGTGATTGCACCATCACCGCCCCTGGACAGAGGCACGAACTCATCCGCCGCCTTCTGGCAGATGACAACTCCTGCCGCGTGCATGGATGTGTTTCTTGGCAGTCCTTCAAGCCTTCTCGCCATATCGACAAGGTGCTTGACTGATGGGTCTCCTTCATAGAGTGCCTTGAAATCCTGACTTTCCGCAAGTGCCTTGTCAAGCGTGATTCCAAGCTCATTCGGAATCAATCTTGCAACCTTATCAACATCGGCATAAGGCATGTCAAGCACTCTTCCTACATCCCTTATAACAGCCTTTGCCGCAAGTGTACCAAATGTTACAATCTGTACTACCTTATCCTTGCCATATTTTCTTACAACGTAGTCAATCACTTCCTGACGGCGCTCATAGCAGAAATCAACGTCTATATCAGGCATGGACACTCGCTCAGGGTTTAAGAAACGCTCAAAAAGCAGGTTATACCTGATTGGGTCAATGTCTGTGATTGCCAATGAATACGCAACTATACTTCCCGCTCCTGAACCTCGTCCCGGTCCCACGGCAATGCCGTTCTGCTTGGCATAATTGATGAAATCCCACACAATGAGGAAGTAGTCGACATAACCCATCTTTTTTATTACACCCAGCTCATAGTTAAGTCTCTCTCTGTAGGCTTCTGCATTGTCACCATAACGCTTCACAAGACCTTCATTGCACAGATGAAGCAGGTAAGTCCACGAATCATATCCTTCCGGTACCTCATATTTCGGAAGCTTGGTATGACCGAATTCTATCTCGACATTGCACCTTTGTGCAATCTTATAGGTATTTTCAAGTGCCTCGGGTGCATAGGGAAACAGTGACGCCATCTCCTCAGGCGATTTACAATAGTACTGTCCGCCTTCATAGCGCATCCTGTCCTCATCAGTCACCTTTTTACCGGTCTGAAGACATAGCAGAAGGTCATGTGCCTCCGCATCATCAGCAAATGTATAATGTATATCGTTGGTACATACGAGCTCTATCCCTGTCTCCCGGCTCATTCTCATAAGCTCCTGATTCACGAGTCTCTGTGCAGGTATTCCATGATCCTGAAGCTCAAGAAAGAAATTCCCCACGCCGAATATATCCTGATAAAGCAGCGCAGCCTTTTTTGCCTCCTCATAATTGTTTCTGGTAATATCCCTCGCCACCTCACCTGCAAGGCAGGCGCTCAGTGCGATAATTCCCTCATGGTATTTTCTTAGCACCTCATAATCGACACGCGGCTTGTAATAGAATCCCTCGGTAAACCCCTTGGAAACTATCTTCATAAGGTTAGAATAACCTGTATTATTCTCCGCTAACAGCACAAGATGATAGTACCTGTCATCCCCCTGTCCGATAGGCTCCTTGTCGAACCTTGAACCCGGTGCCACATAAACCTCACAGCCGATGATTGGTTTTATCCCCACAGCTTTGCACGCACGGTAAAAATCAATAACTCCGTACATAACTCCATGGTCCGTTATTGCAAGGCTGTCCATTCCAAGCTCCCTGGCTCTTGCCGGAAGTTCCTTTATCTTACTTGAACCGTCAAGAAGGCTGTATTCTGTATGCACATGTAAATGTGTAAAATTCATAAGTGCCTCCACTCTAACAGATGTTTATAAACGTAAAAACTCCTCAGACAGAGCCGGGGAGCCTTTACAACAAATATAATTTTTAATTTATTTAGCAGCTGTGATAAATTCCTCTATTCCCTTTACAGCCTCTTCTTCATCACTGCCTTCAGCAATCACCGTTATCTCCTCATCAGCCTCAAGTCCTAACGCCATCATTCCCATAATGCTCTTGGCATTAACCTTCTTCGTACCTGATTCAATAAAAATTGAACTCTCATACTTGCTGGCAATCTGAACTAAAACCGCTACAGGTCTTGCCTCTAAACCGGTCGGAATCTGAATTTTGATGTTCTTCTGAATCATGATAAATACTCTCCATATCTTTATATTTTGTGCTGCCTCAACTCATCAGCAATCTCACTGATTTTTCTGAGACGATGATTAACTCCCGATTTTCCTACAGGTGGCGAAAGCATCTCTCCCAATTCCTTAAGAGAAACCTCTGTGTTCTCCGCCCTCAGAGCTGCTATCTCCATCAAGCCCTCACTTAAGCTGTCAAGTCCCACCGTATCCTTGATATAATTGATATCCTCAAGCTGTTTAACCGCAGCCGAAACTGTCCTGTTAAGATTAGCCGTCTCACAGTTAACCTGACGGTTGATGGAATTTCGCACTTCCTTGAGTATCCTTACATTCTCAAGATTTAAAAGTGCGCGGTGAGCCATCATGATATTAAGCAAATCAACAATCTGCTCACCTTCTTTTATATAGACAACATAATATTTTTTACGTTGAACTATTCTTGCATCAAATGTAAATCCCACCAGAATCGACTGAATAAATTCCGCCTTGCGCTGTGTAGGACACACAATCTCAAAATGATAAAACTTTTCAGGGTCACTCATGCTTCCCGATGTAAGGAAAGCTCCTCTTATAAATGCCCTTTTGCAGCATTCATTCTTTATCGCCATACTGCTCTTAAACATAAGATCCGGCGATGGCTCTTCATCTGCTGTCATCAGCCTTGTAGCCATAAGTATCTGCTCTGCCACAATGCAATCTTCAACCTTTATTGTATATATATGATTTTTTCCGGCATGACCTGCCATACGCACACTAACCTGCGGTATATAATTAAACCCATTGTTTATGTATATAGCAAGCTTTCTGGCCACTGCTATATTCTCTGTCGAGAATATAATCTCATATCCTTCTTTTCTCTTCCTGACTCTGGCACTCATGCTGAGCATGGCAGACAGTTCCGCAATCAGGCAATGTCTGGCTTCTGCTATATATTCAGCCAGCTCTGCTTTAACATCACTTGAAAATGACATCGGCACCCATCCCATCCGCCTCTGTTCTTATTCTGTAAAATATATTTCAGGCTTATTTTTTTCGAAGCGAATCAAGCATGATATCACGATGTTCAATCTTGACACCATAATCCTTGTTTGAAAGCCTCCTGTATAACTCATTGGCAAGCGTAACTGAACGATGCTTCCCTCCTGTACAGCCTACAGCAATCACAAGACTGTTCTTACCCTCTAAAATATAATTAGGTATCAGGAAATTAATCATATCCTCCAGTTTATCCATAAATTCCACCGCCTGCGGACATCCCATGACAAAATCCTGTATAGGCTTGTCATTACCGGTGAGCGGTCTTAATTTCTCATTGTAATACGGATTCGGCAAAAAGCGCACGTCAAATACAAGATCCGCATCTGCCGGGATACCATACTTAAATCCAAATGAGAGAATAGTCACGAAGAGATTATTATACTTCTCATCATGTACAAAGATTCTCTCTATCTCCTGCCTTAAGTCCCTTGTTAAAAGCGAACTCGTATCTATAATATAATCCGATTTTTTCTTTAAAAAATCAATTGCTTCTCTCTCAAGAGCTATTCCTTTGTCAATTCTGTCGCCGACAGCAAGCGGATGACTTCTTCTCGTCTCCTTGTACCGCTTCACCAGCACATTGTCCGCGCAGTCAAGAAAGAGTATCTCATACTTGACCCCCGCAGCGCTCAACCGGTCAAGAACCGAATCAAATCCACCAAACGCCTGTCCGCTCCTTATATCCACTCCAAGAGCGATATTCTTTAGTTCGGAATTTCCCGCAACCGCTATATCAACGAACTTTTCAACAAGTGCAACCGGCATATTATCAACACAATAATATCCTATATCTTCGAACATCTTAAGCACGGTACTCTTCCCTGCCCCGGACATTCCTGTAACAATCACTATTCTCATTCTACCAGCCTCCAAAATAGTATACAAACTGCTTCAAGGGTAAAATATTCGCACCTGTTTAGGTTACATCTATATATTGAATATGTCAACAGAAATTTGTTTTATTAAGTTAAAATACTAAAGTGTTAATATCCATATAAATTAAAAATCAGTACCCAGAATCTTCACTTCAGGCTCAAGCTCTACCCCGAACTTAGCCTTTACAATGTCGGATACCTCATGCATCAGCCTGCACACATCCGCCGCCGTTGCATCACCATTATTAATCACAAAACCACAATGCTTCTCAGATACGCTGGCTTCTCCAACGGTGAATCCGCGAAGCCCTGCATCCATAATAAGCTTTCCGGCAAAATATCCTTCCGGGCGCTTGAAAGTGCTTCCGGCGCTAGGATACTCAAGCGGCTGCTTCTCGCGCCTTCTCGCCGCCAAATCCTTCATAGCCGCGTCTATCTCTCCCTGATTGCCCTTATGAAGCTGCAGCTTAGCCTCAAGAACAATCAGTCCTTCCTGTGCAAATCTGCTGTTTCTATATGAAAGCCCCATCTCGTGCGGCTCATATTCCCTTATATTACCGTCTTTATCCATGGCAGTTACACCAAGAAGAATATCCTTCATCTCACAGCCATACGCACCTGCGTTCATTATACACGCTCCACCTAATGTTCCCGGTATTCCACATGCAAATTCGAAGCCGGAGAGTGATTTTGAAAGTGCAACAGAACCAATCTTAGATAATCTTGCACCTGCCTGTGCAGTTATGATATCGTCCTCAACCCTGATACGCGCGTAGTTGTCAAGTAACAGTATCACGACTCCTCTTATGCCCTCATCCGCTACCAAAACATTGCTGCCGTTTCCGAGAATCACATACGGAACATTCTGTTTCTGACATTCCCCGCATAACCTTTTTATCTGCTCCATATCCGATGGTTTTACAAGAATATCTGCAGGGCCTCCGATTCTGAAGGTTGTATGCTTCTTCATCGGCTCATCAATAAAAACACTGCCATCAGGCATAAATTCTCTGATTATTGATTCTAACTTATCCACTAATCCTCATTTCTAAGCGAATTGCCGATACAGGCTGCTATCAAGGCAAATAGTTTTTCGCTTAAAACCCTTGCTGCAAGCAGCCCATATTTTCACTATTCTATCATTAAAATAATATGATATATTCTTATATTTTATTCCATTCCCTTGTTAAGGTTCTGCTGTACCCTGTTATATAATTCCTGTGCCGCATTGTAGCCCATCTTGCGCTGTCTCCAGTTGACCGCAGCCGTCTCAACGATAACCGCAAGATTACGTCCCGGTCTGATAGGAATATTGTGGCTCACAACCCTGTTTCCAAGAATCTCGGTGTATGTCTCCTCAAGTCCAAGACGGTCATACTCCTTATCCTTGTCCCACTCTTCAAGCTTAATCACCATGTCTATGCCCTGTGTCTCCTTGATACTCTCAACTCCGAAAAGGCTCTTGACATCGATAATACCGATTCCTCGAAGCTCGATGAAATGTCTTGTGATATCCGGTGCTGTTCCGATAAGTGTCTCATCACTTACCTTCTTAATCTCGACAACATCATCCGTTACAAGACGATGCCCTCTCTTGATAAGCTCAAGCGCTGCCTCACTCTTACCGATACCGCTCTCACCCATAATAAGAACACCTTCGCCGAATACATCGACCAATACACCATGAATCGAGATTGTAGGTGCAAGCTGTACCTTAAGCCAACGTATAATTTCTGCCATAAATGAGGATGTTGAGGCATCTGAGCTCAAAAGAGGAATCTCGTACTTAAGCGCAATCTCAAGTAAATCCTGATCCGGCTGCTGTGAACGGCAGAAAATAAGACATGGAATATTGCTCTCCATGAGCTGACGGTATCTCTGCACTCTTGTCTCCCTGTCCAATGTCTCAATATATGCTTCCTCAACGTAACCTATAATCTGAACTCGCTCATTGTCAAAATGATCATAAAAACCCGCGAGCTGAAGCGCCGGTCTGTTGACATCCGGCTGTGTTACATATTTAGTATCTGTATCGATCTGTGGCGTGAGATTGGTAAGTCCCATCTTCTCAACAATCTTTGTAAGCTGTACTTCGTTATTACCTAACTTCATGTCCACCCTCCTGAATGATGAAATTTTTTTTATTATACCACGAATCAATGTCAAAAAAAAGCTATTTATCCTATGGGTCTGTGAAAAAAGTTATACACTGAAGCCGCCGCCTTCGCATTCATTCCGTCAACCTGTGCAAGCTCTTCCTCACCGGCATCCTTTATATGCTCCACATCCTTAAAATAATGCAGCAATGCTTTTCTTCTTGCAGGACCTATTCCCTCAATGTCATCAAGCACGGAGCGCACCTGATTGATACTTCTTAAGCTCCTGTGGTACTCTATCGCAAAGCGGTGCGCCTCATCCTGTATTCTGGTAATCAGCTTGAACGCCTCACTGTCACGGCTTATAGGTATCTCAATATTATTATAGTACAATCCTCTGGTGCGGTGATTATCATCCTTAACCATACCGCACACCTTTATATCAAGTCCCAGCTTTTCAAGTACGCCAAGACATATATTGACCTGTCCGCGTCCACCATCCATCATTATAAGATCCGGCATGGCATCAAAGCTTGAATCATTTTCATGTGTGAAACGTCTTGTGAGAACCTCCTCCATGCTGGCATAATCGTTAGGTCCCACAACCGTCTTGATCCTGAACTTGCGGTAATCGTTTCTCTTAGGTCTTCCGTCCTGATACACGACCATTGACCCAACCGACTGTGCTCCGCTGATGTTGGATATATCATAAGCCTCCATGCGGTATGCGCTCTCTATTCCCAAAAGCTCCTCTATCTCCTTTACAGCTCCTGTTGTCCTTCTCTTCTCCCTCTGCAGCTTGTCAATATCCTGCGCAAGCACCATCTCGGCATTCTTCTGGGCAAGCTCTACAAGCTTCTCCTTCTGACCCTTCTTAGGGGCGACAATGTCCACCTTCGAACCTCTCTTGCCACTCAGCCACTCCTCAAGAAGCTTCATGTCCGGCAGTTCCTCCTGTACCATAATCTGTCTTGGAACAAATGGTATTCCCGCATAGAACTGCTTTATAAAGTCCGTTATAACCTCAGCCCTTGTGTCTGTCGCCGCAAGCTCCATATTGTACTTATCCCTTCCGATAAGCCTTCCCTCTCTGACAAAAAATGCCTGTACAACACAGGTATTTCCATCAATCGCCGCCGCGATAATGTCCTTATCAAGCATATCACTGTTGGTTATCTTCTGCTTCTGTGCCACAGCCTGCACGCTCGCTAAAAGGTCCCGGTACACAGCCGCCTCCTCAAATTCAAGATTCTCCGACGCTTTCTCCATCTTCTCTTTCAGGGAATTGATTACACCTGTGTAATTTCCGTTTAAAAATTCAAGTGTCTTATTGATGTTCTCCCTGTATTCTTCCTTGGAAATATAGCCCTGACATGGCGCATCGCACTGCTTGATATGATAATTAAGACATGGGCGTTCCTTCCCTATATCCCTCGGCAGACACCTGTTGCAGGTTCTTATCTTGTACAGCTTTCGGAGAAGCTCAATAGTATCCTTAACCGACCCCGCACTCGTATAAGGCCCGAAATACTTAGCCTTATCCTTTTTTAATTCACGCGAAAAAAGGACTCTCGGGAAGTCCTCATTAACTGTAACCTTTATATAAGGATATGTCTTGTCATCCTTGAGCATTGTATTGTACTTCGGCTTATGCTCCTTGATGAGATTATTTTCAAGAACAAGCGCCTCCAGCTCCGAATCTGTGATAATATACTCAAAATAACTGACATGGCTCACCATCTGACGAATCTTCTCTGTATGATTCCTCGAAGACTGGAAATACTGCCTCACCCTGTTCTTAAGGCTTATCGCCTTGCCCACATAGATGATATTGTCGTGGTCATCATGCATTATATAAACTCCCGGCTTCCCCGGGAGCTTCTTCAATTCCTCTTCTATTACAAACACTGTGTTTCTCCTTTTAGTTAGAGTTTGTTATCCACTACAAGCCCCTTGACATCCTCAGCCGAAAGCTGAAGCTGTGCAACCATAAGTCCCATCGATTTCTCCGGAGTCTTGTCCGTATCTCCTGAGGTAATCTTGTTAACCTCATCTAAGGCATCGTCTATCGCATACATAAGTTCTTCCTGATTGTCCTTCTTATGCTCCTCGCCCTTTGCCTTCTCAATGCGCTCCTCAAGCTTCTGCTGCTCCTGCTTCTTCTCAAGAGCCTCCTCCTTCTCCTTTTCGGTTTCCTCGTCTATATTGTCCACAGCGTCCTGCATTACCTGTCCTATAATCTCCTTCGACGCTGCTTCCTCAAGCTTCTCCCCCTGCTTCCTGGCATCTAACATATCATGCGATTTGAGACGCTCTATGGCAAGGTTGCGGTTGAAGGCATAGTCACTTACAATTCCCTTCATGTTGTCCGATATCTGTTTATTGTAAATCTTCTCATCATTGTCAAGTGAGAGCATTCTCTGGTGATAATCTGAAAGGCCGTTTGAATAGAGTTCCTTGTACCTTGCATACTCCTCATCACTTAAGACAGCCTGCGGATTTCCCATTGAATCCCTGCCTCTTCTTAAGATATCAAGATCCCTCGCCTCCTCGCTGTCCTCTGTCACCCCATACAGCTCGTTGGTGTTCTCCTTCTCCTTCTTTATATCAGCTATCATGCTTCTGGCTTCTTCATTCTCGGCATAGAGCTTCTTGGCGTGTGTGTTCTTCTCCTCCGCCGTGTCATCTAACTTCTTGTCATTCTTATACACGTCAAGCATCAGCTGCATAGCCATGCTCTTGGCTTTCTTTCGCTTCTCCTCAACTAAATCCTCTCCAAGGTTAAGCTCATTTCCATTTATTGTAAGACCATTCCCGGATTCGCTGTTCTTCACGCTGTCATTCCTATTATCCTGTTTCTCAGTCGACTTCGCTGTTGTCGAAGCTGTTCCTCTGGTATTATCTGCAATATTCGAACTATTATCAATTCTCATTATGGTGCTCCTCCCTCTTATGTATCTCCAACATACTTTTATTGCACAAAAAGCCGATATAATCCTTTAAAGGTTATATCGGCTTGCCGCCACTCTATCTTAATATACGGTGGTGTAAATTCGCTATTTAATTCTGATTTTCAGAAGCATCTGTATCTTTTTTTTCACCATCTGCCTGTGTGGTCTGCGCCTGTGCTGTCTCACTGTTCTCCGGCTGCTCCTGCGCCACCGCTTCTTCGATTCCGTTCGGCGTGCTCTCGTCACTCTCCGGCTTAATGCCCTTCACCTCATTGAATATCTCCATAAACTCTTTGCCTGTTATGGTCTCTTTTTCTATGAGGAAGTCTGCCACCTTATCAAGCACTTCTCTGTTCTGAGCCAGCATTTCCTTGACCTTGCCATAAGCATCCTTTAAGACAACCTTAACCTCATCATCAACCTCAGCTGCCGTTCTGTCCGAACAGTTGAGAACTGTTCTTCCGTCAAGATACTGGTTCTCGACAGTCTCAAGCCCCATGAGTCCGAATCTGTCCGACATACCATAGAGTGTAATCATATTGCGGACAAGCTTCGTTGCCCTCTCAATATCATTAGAAGCTCCTGTTGTCACTGAATTGAACACAATCTCCTCTGCCGCACGTCCGCCAAGAAGAGTATACACTCTCGTCATGAGTTCTTCCTTGCTCATAAGGTACTTCTCTTCCTCAGGCACCTGCATGGTATATCCAAGCGAGCCCATGGTTCTTGGGACAATGGTAATCTTCTGAACCGGCTCCGCATTCTTGCTGAGTGCGGTGACAAGTGCGTGTCCGACCTCATGGTAGGAGACAATCTTCTTCTCCTGAGGGCTTAACAGTCTGTCCTTCTTCTCCTTACCTGCAATGACAACCTCCACGGATTCAAACAGATCCTTCTGGCTTACAACTCCCCTGCCATTCTTGACAGCGTTGATGGCAGCCTCGTTAATCATATTGGCAAGGTCTGAGCCCACCGCGCCCGCCGTAGCAAGAGCAATAGCTTCAAGATCAACCGTATCGTCCATAAGCACATCCTTGGAATGTACCTTAAGTATATTGACTCTTCCCTTTAAATCCGGTTTATCAACAATAATTCTTCTGTCGAAACGTCCCGGTCTTAAAAGTGCCTTATCGAGGACATCCGGTCTGTTGGTCGCAGCAAGGATAAATACACCCTTGGATGGGTCAAATCCATCCATCTCAGCAAGGAGCTGGTTGAGGGTCTGTTCTCTCTCATCATTGCCACCACCATACCTTGAATCACGGCTCTTACCGATGGCATCAATCTCATCGATAAATATGATACACGGAGCCGACTGCTGTGCCTGCTTGAACAGGTCACGCACTCTCGATGCTCCCACTCCGACAAACATTTCGACGAAGTCTGAACCTGAAAGTGAGAAGAAAGGAACTCCCGCTTCTCCTGCAACTGCCTTGGCAAGAAGTGTCTTACCTGTTCCCGGAGGTCCAACCAAGAGCGCACCCTTAGGAAGCTTTGCACCTATATGGGTGTACTTAGCCGGATTATGAAGGAAATCAACTATCTCAGTGAGCGACTCTTTCGCCTCATCCTGTCCGGCAACATCCTTAAATGTGACTCCAGTCGCCTTTTCCATGCCGTACATTTTGGCATTTGACTTGCCAACGCCCATCATTCCGCCGCCACCCGACATTTTCCTGAATACAAAGCTGAAAATGAAATAGATGAGAACCCACGGAACGATATATACGAGCAGGAAATCAAGAATTGATGAACTCTTATCCTGTATCTTGACGTTGTACTCTACGTTGTTGTCCTTCATATACTGTATTACATCTTCATCATAAATATAGCCTGTATAGTATGTGAGCTTCAGACCTTCTATAGGCTGTGTCT
>CAUCXT010000040.1 GCA_958446835.1 uncultured Eubacterium sp. | reverse complement strand
CGCCATGTATGCAAAAATCTCATCCTTTATGCATTGTGTTTCCGAGACTACTCTATTTCTTATACTCTGTTACGTTCTTTTCCGTCTATAAATGCCTCCAGATTGAGATACGCCTCATCCACAAGCCTCTGCCTAGCCTCATTGGTCGCCCATGCAATGTGAGGTGTGATTATAAGACGATTACTGTCCTTATATCCGTAGAGCGGATTGTCCTTTCTCATAGGCTCAACAGATATGACATCAAGCCCCGCCGCCGCAATCTTATTCTCATTGAGCGCCCACAGCAGGTCATTCTCATTGACGATAGGTCCGCGACCCACATTTATGAGCACCGCATTGGATTTCATCTTCCCAAACGCCTGCCTGTCCATAAGATTCTCTGTCCTGTCATTGAGCGGCGCATGTATCGAAATGATATCCGACCTTTTAAGCAATTCATCAAAATCCACACGCTCATAGTCGGGGTTGCTGTTCCTGCCCGATGTCGAATAATATATCACATGGCATCCGAACACCTTTGCAATGTCGGCAACCTTTCTTCCTATCTCGCCAAGTCCGATTATTCCCCATGTCTTTCCGGCAAGCTCCTCAAAATGCTGCCCGAAATAGGTGAAACATCCGTACTCACAGTACTTTCCGTCCTTCACAAAATCATCATAGTGTCTTAGCTTCTCATACACGTAAAAAAGTAGTGCAAATGTGTGCTGTACCACCGAATCCGTGGAATAGCTCTTTACATTCGTGACCGCAATATTCTTCTTCGCGGCGTATTCCAAATCTATGTTGTTCGTTCCGGTCGCGTTTATTCCTATATATTTAAGCTTAGGAAGCCTGTCCATCTCATTTTTGCCTATCACAACCTTGTTCGTGAGAAGTGCGTCCGCATCCTTAAGTCTTTCAATCACCTCATCCGGCGCCGTTCTCTCATATATTGTGACCGTCCCCAGCTTCTCAAAAACGGACATATCAATGTCCTCTCCAAGCGCCATGCGGTCTAAAATCACAATGTTCATCAACTATTTTCTCCTGTTTTTATAAATAATCATGCCCTGCAAAGTTTTTACGCCAGATACTCCCTCAGCACATCCTCAATCAGCTTTATCTGTTCATCGCTTATTTTAATATCCGTATTGAATGCCGCAGTCTTATCCTCCTGCGAAAGCTTCCTTTTTGCCATCGCGCGTGAGCCCTCATACTCAATACCATTATTTTTTGACCCGACTTTCGCATTTGCAGGCTCCGCGTCCGGTTCATCCTGCATTTTCTCCGCGCCCAGCCTATCATTTAATAGAACATTGTCAAAGTAATCGACAATGTTTACCACTACGCGGCTCTCCTTTTTTTCTATATCCTCGATTTTACCGACACACGCCACAGCCACGGCACATACACAACCGTACGCGGTATACCACATATTCTGCTTGATTATTCCGCTCATCAGCCCCAGCATAACGCAGATAAGCTGTATGAGCCATGCAGTTTTCACATACTCATCAATTGAAAGATTAAAATACCTGTAACGCTCCATATTTTTGAGGACGAAGGCTTGCGTATTATGTATGCTTGTATTTATACGCATTCCATTCTCGCGTCTTAACTTTAACTGACGTATAAAAGGATGACTCGATGCCGTCATTGAAAGACTCTCATTGTACAGCACCGACATTCCCTTTCCCGCAATTCCATAGGCAAGGCAGCCAAAAAAGCCCATGACCGCGATTATAATTGCAAATGTGTTCTCCGCCATAATTGATAATAAATTCTGCATAAAATCCTCCTCAACCGTACCGGGTGATTGCAAAACTTAAAACTTCTCAATGCCAATATTCGTAAAACAGCTTAGCAATTCCCTATATACTTGTCCTAGAAAAGATTGTACATGTATTTCAACAGCTTTTAGAGGTAATCTATGCAGCATTTATCAACAAAATTCCCTAAAATATGACCTTATATTCTCTGGATGAGATTCTCCATAAGAAGAACGGAATGTTCAATTGCCTTGCGCTCGAATTCGCCGTAGTCCATGGACGCACTGTCATCCGCCTTATCGGATATGGCACGTATTACAAGAAATGGAATGTTGTTAAGGTATGCCGCCTGTGCAATGGCTGCTCCCTCCATCTCCGTACAGTATGCGGCAAATGTCTCGACAAGTCTCTTCTTGGTATCCTTGTCGGTTATAAACTGGTCACCGCTTACCACTCTTCCCTCGAACACACCAATCTCAGGAACCGCCTCACTGCATGCAGCCTTTGCGGCGTCTATGAGCTTTCTGTCCGCCTCAAACACTGATACAGGCATTCTAGGGATTACACCCATCTTATATCCAAAGCCTGTCGCATCCATATCATGCTGGATTGCATCGCTTGATATAACAATGTCTCCGATATTTATTTCGTTTTTAAGTGAGCCTGCAACACCTGTATTGATTACACAGTCAACATTGTATCTGTCTGCAAGTATCTGTGTGCATACAGCGGCATTAACCTTACCGATTCCACTTCTTACAACAACTACATCCTTTCCCTTTAACTGCCCCTTCTTAAAAACCATTCCCGCAACAGTGGCTGTCTCGACACCGTTCATCATATCCGCAAGTGCCTTTACTTCTTCCTCCATCGCCCCGATAATTCCTATCATAATTCCTCCGTTCCGCAGACCACACAAATTGTGTACGCTAAGATAATATCATATTTTCCACATTTGTTTCTCCGCTGGTTGTTTTTTTGTTAATTATAACACTTGATTGTCTATTGCGCTATTGTTATGATATAATAGTTTGTGGAAATTTTTTCTGCAAAAAAGTATTAAATATACAGATAGGAGAATAATGTTATGATATACAAACCAACAGGAGTTTGTTCCAAGGAAATCAATATTGAGTTAGACGGAGATGTAATCAAGTCCGTTAAGTTTACAGGTGGCTGCTCAGGAAATACACAGGGAGTTGCTGCACTTGTTGCCGGAATGAAGGTTTCGGATGCTATCAGCCGCTTAGAGGGAATCCGCTGCGGAATACGTGAGACATCATGCCCTGACCAGCTTGCAAAAGCTCTTAAGCAGGCAATTCAATAACTTACAGACATAGCAATTTTCAGAGGTTTGCCATGAAAAAATTACTTCTTACCGGTGGCGGAACCGCCGGGCATGTAACACCTAACATAGCCATGCTTCCTCTTCTTCGTGAACAGGGATACGATATATCCTACATTGGCTCATATAATGGTATTGAAAAAAAACTTATCACAGAACAGAACGTCCCTTATTATGGAATATCAACCGGTAAGCTCAGACGTTATTTCGACTTGAAGAATCTTACCGACCCTTTCCGCGTTATCAAGGGCTGTTTTGAAGCGCGAAAGCTTATCAGAACAATTAAGCCGGATGTTGTATTTTCCAAGGGCGGATTTGTTTCTGTTCCTGTTGTACTTGCAGCCCATAGAGAACATATCCCGGTGATTATCCATGAATCAGATATGACACCCGGACTTGCAAATAAAATATGCATTCCTTATGCAAATAAGGTATGCTGTAACTTCCCGGAAACTGTAGCCATGATTCCTAACGGCAAGGGCATACTCACAGGTACACCTATCCGCGCCGAATTAAGTCATGGAGACCGCCAGACCGGACTTGACCTGTGTCATTTCACATCGAATAAGCCTGTCATAATGGTCATCGGCGGAAGTCTTGGCGCACAGCATGTCAACGAAGCTATCCGCGCCATACTGCCAAGTCTGCTTGATTGCTTTCAGATTGTTCACCTATGCGGAAAAGGCAAGGTTGACGAAAGCTTCTACTCTACAACAGGCTACTATCAGTTTGACTATATTGACAAGGAGTTAAAAGATCTTTTCGCCGCTGCCGATATTGTAGTTTCGCGTGCTGGTGCCAACGCCATATTTGAATTGTTGTCCCTCAACAAGCCGAACCTTCTCATCCCACTGCCGGCAGGAGCCAGCAGAGGAGATCAGATTCTCAATGCACAATCATTTAAGAAGCAAGGCTTTTCGATGGTTCTTCCTGAGGAAGAACTCACTAATGAGTCATTATATCTGGCAATCTGCAATCTCTATGAGCATCGCGCCGAATATATAGACTGCATGAAAAAATCTTCAGGAAATGACTCTATTAAGCAGATAGTGGCTCTTATAAATGAGGCTTCTAAATAGACGAAGTCTTTTTTATAAGATTTTCGCTGATAAAAAGCTTAATTAAAGAATTTTAAACTAAATAAAAGCTTAATTATATAATTTTAGCTAATAAAAAACTTTATAAATTAAGCTTTTTATTAATTGAAAAACCATCTTACCTGTTAATTCATTTTTTCTTTGATTTGTTCGGCAGTCGCTGCAAGCTCTTCGTTGGAAGGCTTCATCGGCTGCCAGCCTATATTCACACTGTCATTTTTGTATCTCGGAATTATATGGAAATGAAGGTGCATTACAGTCTGTCCTGCTGCCTCGCCATTATTCTGTACAACATTTATTCCGTCACATCCCAATGCTTCCTTGATTGCATTAGCAGTCTTAGAGATAACATTAAGCGCCTTAGCTGCAGTATCCGAATCTACACTTAACAGATTATCTGAATGGTTCTTAGGAATCACAAGCGTATGTCCCTTAGCTGCCGGACCCAGATCTAATATAGCTCTGAAATCATCGTCCTCATAAACTGTCGCTGATGGAATCTCTCCTGCTGCAATCTTGCAAAAAATACAATCATCCTTTTTCATCTTGAAAAATCTCCTTTTATGTTATATGTTTATATTAAACAATTTATTGATAAACCATTTATCGATAAACTACTATACAATGTCTATAATATCCTGTTAATTGCGAAACGCACCTTAGAATAAACTAAAATAAAACTTTGTGAGGTATAAATATGCTGTCTGACAATGATAAACAGATTCTTAATAAGCTTAAAGACGAATATCCCGAGGCGTATGAACTTTTTGAACGCCGCGAGGAAGAACACAGGACGCTTCTAAAGCAAGGCTGCCACGATATTCGCAATATTGTCACCCTGCTCAACGGCTCATATCAGCTCCTCGGACTTACCAATCCTCAGCTTAACTCTATCCCCCGCTATGTCACAATGGGCTCTGATATAAAGAATCTTGTCAAAGCTTTCAATGATGTTGCCATGTTCCGCTATGCCGCAACCATATCCCCATCAGATGTATGTATATACGATATCAAATCAATGCTTGATACATATATATCCAATAACTTTTCAACTGCCTATCCTGATATCAATATCTCCTGTACCTGCAAAAATGACACAATCTCAATAGATGCATCACGGCTTGTAAATGCTGTTGGCTGTCTGATTGCAAATGCTGTAGAAGCCTCTGATTCCATAATACCCGTTGATGTCATAATGCATTGTGATAATGACAATAGCCTTGATATAACCGTCCAGAATCATGGAAACTGTCCTGCTCCCGACATGGCAGGCAGAATGTTCACGCCATTTTCCACCGATAAGCAGGAACATCTTGGACTTGGTCTTGCGATTGCCGCGGAGACAGCGAATGCCATGGACGGCTCAATGAGCTGGACGCACAGTGATGGACTTACCAGCTTCACAATATCAGTAAAATTAACCAGAAGCTAAAGTACTGAGCCGGCTTTATCAGAGTTAATCTTTGCCGACATAACACCAAACATAAATACATCTTAAAAATCTGACTTTGTCGAACCATATTATTTGCATACTATAAAAGGGCAGTTTATTCACATTTGTCTGCCCTTAGAACTATTGACTATTCCTTTATTGTGTCAAGTTCTGTTACATTCACACCTAAAGCAGACAAAATAACTTTTAAATCTCTATAACGAACTTTCATTGATTTATATAATGGTGTCTCTTTTTCTGTCATAGCCATCCATTCCTGCAAGCGTGAAAATTCCTCAACACATATTTTAATAGTTTCCTGATTATTCATTTCTTCCATCTTTCCACCGCCTTCCCAGGCATAGTATAGCGGATTTGTTATATGTTTACAAGTTTCTTAAGCTATTTATAGCCATTTCTTTGCAGCCTAAGATATAGCATATCGAATATCAACACCATTTCCCACAGTTAGAATTTAAAACACTGATCCAGCATTCTGATGTTTTTAAAATTTCCCTTTGCAGTCATGCTGCCTGACATAAACGCTCCCTGAAAAGTCTGATTCCCCTGAACTATCTTCTCAAGCACAAGATTATCCAGACGGCATGACACCTCTGCATCATCCTTCTGTCCAAAATTACAATCAATATTTCTATTGTTAATATCAATAACTAAAGTCTTTTTCTTGTCATTGATATTGATAACATAGCTTGCCTTAAAATCACTCTGAGGCACAAAATTGTCTATAAACAGTCTTGTATATCTGTCAATACCACCCTTGTCCTCATCCTCCATAAGATTTCTGAACATACTTGAAAGCTCCTCAATGTCTTCCTTCTGTTTCTTGATATATGTATCATCGGAAGCATATTTTGAAAGCTGTTCAGACTCCTGCGGCGTAAGTCTCATTGTGTCGCTCACTATATTGCTCTTTATCGCATTGTTACTCGAAGGCAGGGTCTTAACCTTCTGTGACACTGTTCTGTATATCTCCTCTGCCATTTTCTCAAATATTGCCTGATACTCGGCGTTAAGCTCGAACTCCACCGGGTCTGCCACGTAAGCTGCAAGTCCATTACAGCTCTTTCCTCCAAGCATTTCCCATGCATTAGAAAGCGACATTGCAGCCTCTTTCTCGCCGGAGGCACGCGACATAACTATCGGGAACATATAGAGCTTCTCAATCATTGATTTATCCGCATACAGCCAGCATGCATCAAGGAACTGAAGCATATAGCCTCCTATTCCAAACCATTCTACCGTACTTGCAAGAATAACCGCATCCGCCTCCTTTAATGTCTGAGGAAGTGTTGTAATCGCATTTTTCATTTCAAAAAGATTATATTTCTCAACATTTACTCTTAGCTCGTTAAGTACATCAGTAATCTTATTTAATACCGTAATGGTCGGATCGTCCACAAGACCTCTTCCGCCATAATATATATTTACATTCATAGACTGTTTCCTTTCCGTTTTCTGTATATTAATGCCGCCAGTATAAATCCGGCAACAAGTCCACCGATATGAGCACTGTTGCTGGTCGTTGCACTTTGAAGCCCAAGATATATACTCATAACAATGAATAATCCCAATTTTGAGGCTGATAAATCCTCAAGATGTCCTTTGTTGACAAGTACAATATAAAACAGTGCTCCTACAACGCTGAATATCGCACCTGAGGCTCCTACGCAGCAGACATTCACATCTGCAATATTATAGTAAATCAGCGCTGCAATATTTGCAAGCAGACCTCCTGCAATATACATTATAAAATACCTGATATGTCCCACCGCTCTCTCAAGATTGTCACCGATAAAAAACAATACAAGCATATTATTAAAAATATGTGAAAAGCCTGCATGCATAAACATGGATGTAAACAATCTATAGTATTCTCCATCATCCAGTATCAGCTTCACATTCAATGCCCCATGAGCTAACATGTACTGTGTATTCTGCGTGTCCCCTGCAATCTCCATTATAACATATATGATTATATTTATCGAAATCAAAAGCCAGTTCACATAAGCCGGAATGAATTTCTTATTTCTTTTACTCTTTCCTGATATGCTCTTAGCATACTGCGATACATCAAAATTCTCAAGCTGCTCCCTTAGTCCCGAAAAGTCCTCCGGTTCATCCTCATATATAATAAGCCTGCCCGTTGTCTCATCCATAAACCATACAGGAAAGCCCGCCTCTGTATTCCTTTTCGACATAGCTGTGTTTCGCGTACATATAATATTTAGCAGCATGCAGTTAAATACTCCCTTGCTGCTAAAAAAAGCCACTATCTTTTTATTATTATCATCAATAATTGCAGGGGACATTCCCGGTATAGCCGACTCATCCCACACGAATACAACATTCATGCGCTCCTGCCTGTAGCAGTAATATATATTAACCGAATTATTTCCTTCTCCCAGCCTGCTAAAGCCTGCTGTCTCCAATGCCCTGCTGCATACGTCAAACATCATAAACCAAGCCTCCATACAGCTCTAGCTTATCATTATTAAACAGCAGTGTCAATCAGCTCGAAGCAGCTCTTAGCAAGCTTTATCACATCCCCATTCTTAATAGGACAGAGCTCATACACGCTGATTCTCCTGTCATTTATCCATGTTCCGTTAGTAGAGTTCATATCCTTTATAAAATACATTTCGCCTTCTCTTATTATGCGTGCATGAAGCCTGCTTATCCCACTGTCCTTTATCACAATATCCGCCGAAGCTCCACTGCCTATACTCACAGAATCCTCCGTAATAATATATTCATCCTGTCCTGCTGCCCCGGCTATACGTCGCAGGCTCTTCATTGTCCCCATTCCTATTACAACGGTTGCCTGTCCAGACTCATTGTCTCCCGCTTCGTTATTCCACCCTGTTTCAATTTCCCTATGAAATCTATGCTCATAGCCTGTCTCACACCCCTTTTTATCCTGCTGCTCCACGTTCTCCATCATATTTCCCCTCATATCTTCCGTACTATTTTTAATTCCATACAGCTTTATCTGCGGGTTTTCAGTCTCATAAGGCAGCCTTATTTCACTTGTCACTATTTTTTCCCATGACGGCCCCTTTAATATAATCAGCATAACAACAACAGCTATGACAGTACATGCCAATGCTGCTATAATTCCTGTCACAACTCCCCATATCAAGCCCACCACAACGGCAATCATCAAACTCACTGCTGCCGCTGTCATAACGTACCTTTTATCAATAATCTTCTTCTCCTGCTCCTCCTTTACGAACTCCTGTGCAACTGAGGGGTATTTTCTCCTGCTCAACTCATAGCGGAAACCAGATCCCATCTCCTTTTCTGTGCTTTCTTTTTCTGCTCTTCCTGTATTCGCTTTTTGTGTATTTGCTTTTCCATTTCTATTTGTTCCACAGGAATTATCTTCCACCACAGCATCCTCAAACAGGTTTTCCCGTCCATTTACAGTATTGACATTGTATATACTGAATTCTTCCAGATTGTCAAACACCCGCTGCAATGGTATTTCATCCCTGCATACCCTTTTATAAAGGCCATAGCCCAGAATAACGGCATTGCCATCCTTATGGTTAAGCCTCCCAAGCATATACTCGAATATTCTTTTTATCCCCTCCCTTGCATCTGATGACATTTCTGAATTATACACATACTTCCATGAATCATCATTTATACCGCAAAATATATATGCTATGTCAAAAATCACCCCATTTATATCCAGCATATATTTATCCATGGTATAGATTATTTCCTTTATCGAATCCGCTGCCAGCAGTATATCCTCCACAGTAAACTCATTCTTTATATATTTTTCTTCCAGTGGAATACAGCCGGAAATATCATACAGATAGCTCGTCCTGTTATTTACCACAGACTTTCTAAGTGATAGCAGTCCTGATATCGAATTATTCTCAACCATCTTCATTGTATAGTCCGGTTCTTTTTCATCCTCATGCACTATACTCAAATAATTCCTGTTCAACTCCCTGATATATTCAATCATCCTTTTTTATCCTCCCCGCATGAACTCTTGTCAGATGTATAAACCTCACCACCGTGCTGTTTTTCAGTCTCCTGTCACTATCAACATCAAGAATCTTATTATTCTCACCTATCACAATGCTGTTTCTATACTCACTTACCTTTTCCTGTAAATACTTTTTGCTTAGTTCACTTCTAATATCTTCAATCTGTATAAGCCCCTCATTTGCAATTCTTTTTAAATCAGTCTCCTGCGCCACGGGATTAAAATAATTCTTCTCTATTTCCCTCACCCGAAGCCCCATATATACCTTCAGACTATTATCCACCACATTGTTATAGATACCAAAACCAAACTTCAATAAACCGAAAATAATAAAAAGTATTATCGGAAATACAAATGAAGCCTCAACCGTAATGTAACCACCAGGTCTACATATTTTTCTCATGTTATAATATTTCCTCCTTCATACACACATGGTTTTGCAATTATCTATATTCCGGATATCAACATTCCCACATACACAATCGTCACAAACGGAACATACGGCAATGCAAGGCTTCTGCTTTTATTAAATGCAATAATCTTTACCGTGCCGTACACTCCTGCCATAAACATTGAAATCCATAAAATACCAAGCACTCTCACAGGTTCAAGACACATTCCAAGCACCATAAATACCACCGCATCACCATAACCAATCCGCTGCTCTGATACCCATGCAAGCAGAGCTAAAAAAATTCCCAATATAATTCCATACAAAATATTGATAACCGGGTGTCCGTAAAAAATGCAGCCGACAGGTATGCTCACAGCACATGCCGCAATTGCCGCCCTCACATCAATCTTTTTATATCTGATATCTATTACACTTTCGTATATAAGCATGAGCATCACAATTAAATATGTAACCAATCTGTTAATCCTCCCCCTTTTTCCTATCCCTGCATTTAGAACACAGCGTTCTATCCTTTACCTCATCCGGTGATACCTCTGTGATATTGTGGTAAATTGTTTTGCATTTATTATCTGAGTGATAGCACTCCCCATACTTTGATATATAAATATATTCCATAACGGTTTTATTTTTGCAGCACACAGAGCATGGATAATACTTACCACCCGATGAATTTCTCTTATCACCTATCTCCTCATATTTTACTCTTGTAAGCTTTACGGACAGATATGTACAATCCTTATATATATGATAGACCGTTCCATTTTTTGTTATATAAACACAGTTGGTATTTTCATTCACCTCCTCTTCACTCTGTTCTATCCTTGTCACTCCGCTCCACCTGCTTATTACGGCTCTCGCTATAACCGGAATATTATTGATTCCAAAAATGTTGTACATCAGCTTCAATTCATAGCGCAGTGCCACATCTATATCCCTGTCTGCCGGATTGAGCGAAAAAATCACTTCTATACCATTTTTTCCTCCATCTATCCATGGTGTCCGGAAAAATTCTTCCCCCAGCTCCTCCATTACCATATACTTTACAAGAACCTCCGTTATTCCGTTCTCCACTATATTTACAGCAGTCTTGTAATCATCTGCGGCAAGCTCATCAGGAAGGCATTCCTCAATAGAATCCGCAAGAAATGAATATCCAGCCACCTTCATTGACTGATGATACAACGCCGATTGAACTTTCACCTGAATATTTATAAACATCATTATCTGCATAAGCGAAACAACTGCCAGAATAAAAAGCGGCATTATAAGGGCAGCCTCTACCGTAATGCTTGCCCTACAGGTGACATAAGAAGCCCTTCCCTGTGAATGACTGATACGGTCATAAGGGGGGATACCATTTTCAGCCTCAAGATTCTCTTTTTTTAGTGTGTTTGTATCGTTTATTATATTATTGGTTATATTGAATACTTTCACATGAAAAGGGCATCTTACATCACCTCCATTTTCCATTACTATTGTATCCGGCTAATATGTGTAGCTGCACTTATACATATATTGGCTCTTCGAATTTCCCACGCGATATGATATAGTTATATCCAATCCATATACATAGTTTTTCAGCCTGAAATTGGATACACCCTGAGAAATCATGTGCATTTCAGAAACTGCCATTGAGCGAAATGCCTTGTCCTGTGCATTACATAAAATCATGGCTGCCACAAGATACTGTGCATAGCCCAGACCATCCTCACCATCCCGGTCTTCTGAAATATCAAGTTTTCCTCTCAGCAGATTGTCAAGTGACAGTCTCCAATCGTCCTTTTTCTTTATAAGTGGAATCGTCTTTCCTGCTAAAAGCATTCTCATATCCACTATTGTCTCCCCTATTGCCCATGCACCAAGTATGATATACTGCAAGCCCTTCACCAGTGCCGCTATCCCTGTAAATCCAAGTGCCGCCAGTGCTATATTATATGCCTCCTGTTTTTTCTGCACATCAGTCAGGATATACGTCATGTTACAGCCCAGTCTGATTCCCGCAATCGTCATAACAGCCGCCTTCAGATTGTCCTTGTCCGAACTTTTCCCAAATAGTATGTATTCCAGCTCGTAGTCCAATAAGCCCTGCCCATCATTGTCCGCGTAATTGTCATAACAGTCATATATGAACAGATTGAACAATATCTCATTCATAATATCCGCCGCTGTATCATCTATGTATTCCTGCCTGTCACCTCTTATCCCATATAAATCCGCAAGCTGTAGGTTTCCAATTGATTTATGCGAAATCTCCGTCCCGGACGGCAGTACCAATGACAGCAGCCCATTGACGGAATAATCATAGAGACAGCCCAGAATCGACCCATCCTCGTCCCTGCATGCAACATCCGTGTAATCAAGCCATAGCGAATCCGTCCTATAGTCCACTAAAATCCCACACACCTTAGAATAACTCATATAGATTGGTACGGAGCTTGCAATATTTATTCCATCATCGTGTATGTCAAACATACTTGGACATGAATCACACACCTTTTCCATCACATCATAATTATTTTCCAATACCTCATACATTTTCTCAACGTCACCCAGACGTTCCAATATCTTTTCCTGCTCCTCCTTAACCGAATCCATGCTCTCCTTAAGCCCTTGGAAGCTCTCATCACTTATCTGTGTTATGGAACCCAGATAATCTGCCAGCACAACTATCTTCTCTGATATAATGCTCTCCTCTCCCCTTATATCTTCAATGAGCTTCATCGCCTCCTTTATCTCCTGTTTCATATTTCCAAAGAAACATCTTGCAATATTTCCTAATTCCTTAAGTTCCTTTATATTCATATTGTCACCTTCTATCGCATCCGAAAACTTACCAAGAAATATCTCCATAAATGCATTGACGTCAAATATATTTTCACTTACTTTTTCGTACACGCGGTTGTCACTTATACTCAGTTCATCCGCATCCGCTTCAGCACTTCCCCCCGGACCTATCCTTTTTACATACGAACTCCTGATTTTCAGATTATCAAAATTCACACCGTTACTGCCCGTCTCTATGCCGTCAATACGCTCAATAAGCTTAAGGTACTTTCTGTAAAACTCTGAAATCTGCTCCATACAGTCATCAATCCGGTCTTCTGCCGTCCTGACTGTCTCGTTCTCCTTGTTCAGACTGTCAAGCTCCAGCACACTCTCTAAAAACTGCGCTGTATATTCCAATTTTGCATAGTCATTGACCGATTTTCTCCAGATAAGACCAAATGCATCGGAGGCTCTTATTACCCTGTCCACACATACCTCATCAATTTCAATCCCATAGAAATCCACTCCCTTTGCAAATATAAGTCCGGAATCCATGTCAAGCTCCCTCTCAAGCTTATTCTTAACCGCGTCCGCTATATACTGCTCATCAAGTTCATCCCCCTCATTGGCACCGTCAAATAACAGCACTCCATATCTATCGAGCAATTCCTTTTCATATCCTGAAAACATACTGTCAAGTGCCATCTGTGCCGCCATTCCTACCATTGCCCTTGCTCCCTGAATCCTTGCCCCATCAATGAGAACCAATATCACCGATACGATCAACATGAATGACATTGCCGCAAATACTGTTACACTCCCACGAAACCCCTTATCAACTCTCATAACCTTCACCTCTCTCATTTCCTACACACTAAGTGCGCTCTGCGTAATTTTCCCGAAAATTGTACCTACAAGAGCTGTAAGCTGGGACTTAAAGATTAATACAAGACTTATAAGCACCACTATAATCAAAATTATCTCAATAACTCCCATTCCCTGCTCCTTCTTGCACAAGGCTCTTTTCATAATTCCGGACATTCTTCCGATTACCCTATTCATCCTCCTCACCTCCTTTCGCAATTTCCTAATTCACATACTCATAAAAGCCGGCACCATTATTACCACCATCACAATCAACAGCATAAGCATCATTGGAAACAGCATTTTTGTTCCCGCCTGCTCACCCGCTTTTCTTGCGCGTGCCTTTCTCTCCTCAAGAGCCTGCTCACACTCTTCCCTCAGCATTATCCTCAGCCTTTCATTTCCTTTCACAGCGTTCTGCTCTAACATTGAACCCAGTCTGCTGTAAACCCCCAGCCCGAATATCTGTCCGAATAAAGCATACTGTGTCCTTTCCGAAGCCCCGGACTGTATATTTCCCGCAACAGCTGCCAACCTTCTGTAGGCCTCTCCATTTCCATCAGCCGCAATGCGTTTCAATGCATTGTAGGGTGTCATGCCCGCACCTGTTAAAAGCGAAAGCTTGGATATAATTTCCGGGTATTCCCTTGTAAGCTCCTCCTGCAATTTTTTCTTTCTGTTTGCCTTCATAGAGCGTTTCTCAATAATTACTACCGCTATAATCAATGGTATTATAAGAATGAACCTGAACACCGCATTTTCCTTTTTTATGCGATATTGCAGCCTTTTTCCGTTATGACTTTGCGGCAGGATTACACTGTCCCTGTTGGCACTGTTCTCATCTGCGGTATCGAATATCTCCATAATTTCCATATTATGAAGCTGTTTTTCACTGTACGGTCTTACCTTCGGTTCATATATGTACTCCCTGCTTTTTTCTACACCTTCTCCGGCTTCTTTTTCGTACACCAGCGTTGCTATTACCCTTGTGGCCTTCTCATCATTTCCCTGATAGATATTCCCCCAGTAATCAATCACTTCCCTGTCCTCAATGTACCACCTCACCTGCATGTCATACTCCGGCAATGTATTTATGAGGTTTACCGGATTTTCTATCATATCCATTCCTTCATTTTCTCCAAGGAAGCGTTCCTCAAGCAGCTTTTCCGCTTGTGCAAATACCAGCTCAAGTTCTTCATCCGTCAATACCCTCTCACCCACATACACCTGAATCTCATCTATACTCTCACCCTGTATGACTTCAAGCTCATACATTATCTCCCCACTGTCGGGACGCACAAGCTCACTCACATACTCATAATCATCGCTTCCTGCTACAACAACCAACACAATAAGCAAACCTGCCGCCACGATACCCATTATCACAGTAGTTCTGTTTTTCTTCTGCAAATTAGTCCCACTCTGTTTTTTCTCCATAAGCTCATACCCTTATATCTGCAATTTTAAGTGAAATAAATACCGCCAGCATATATACAGCAAGGCATATTGTCATAACTGTTATACCATACAGATTGCCATACATCCTGCTTATAAGCTCCCATGCCGTGAATCTCAGATACAGAATAATGCCTATGGGAACCACATCCATAATCACCTGTTCTAACTGCTTGGCGCTTATAAGAACTGATATTTCTCTCGCTGTATCTGCCTTACCGCTTATTGTATTTACGGTGTCCTGTATTATTTCAACCATATTGCCTCCGCTTCTCTTTGCATAAGCGAATACCTCAGCAAATGAAACTATATCGGGAACATCTAACTTATGTGCCAATGTGGCAAGCGCATCCTCTATGTTGATATTGACGGATAGCTGTGAACGTATATATCCAAAGAAATCCGTCCTTCCACTGCCTGTGCCACTCATAGTCTCTACCTCTCTGCCAGCCTCAATAAACGCATTCTCAACCGAATATCCTGCTCTGAGCGCGATGGCAACCGCATTCATTCCATCCTTGAACTCTTCAAGTATTCCCTGCTTCTTCTTTTTAATATCATTTTTTCTTCTTATATGGATATAAAATGGTACAAATACAGCAGCCGGCACTGCCCCTATAATCGAATTGTAAAATATAAACCCTAAAAGGACTGCACCGGACACTCCCTCTGCCACATAGAGAATATTTTTATATACAGTCGATATCTTACCTGCACGCAGCCGATAAAAGCTTCTCCCTGTGTATAAGCTCGTTTTCCGTGCGCTTAAGACTTCCGATAACCTTTCCCTCTTCATCTAACCCCTCCTTTTCAAATCTGTACAAGGAATTAATCTGTATGCTTCCCCTCTCCACCTGTGTATCCACTCCGGCTACCTCGGCAATCTCCACAACCTTGCGGCTTCCATCTCTCAGTCTTTCTAAATGCACCACTATATCAACACCCGCCGCAATCTGGCTTCTTATTGCCTCTACCGGCATATCGACCGCCATAAGAACCATTGTCTCAAGTCTCAACATAAGCTCTCTTGTGCCATTCGCATGCCCTGTCGAAAGTGATCCATCATGCCCTGTTCCCATAGCCTGAAGCATATCGAGAGCTTCCCCTCCTCTTACCTCACCCACTATGATTCTGCTCGGTCTCATTCGTAAACTCGCCCTTATCATGTCCCTGATAGTTACCGCATTCTTTCCCTCCATGTTGGCATTTCTCGCTTCAAGCCTGACAATGTTCTCAACGCCCATAAGCTTAAGCTCCGCCGAATCTTCAATTGTAATTATTCTTTCATCCTTAGGGATATAATCAGATAATGCATTCAGAAAGGTGGTCTTACCTGAGCCTGTTCCACCTGAAATAAATATATTGTAGCGAGCTGCTACAAGCTCCTTTAGATACTCTGCTGCCTCGTGCGTGATTGCGCCAAGTGCAATAAGCCTGTCCATAGTAAGTGGGTTGTCATAAAATTTACGGATAGTCACCGCAGGTCCGTCAATGGCAATCGGATTCATCACAATATTGACTCTTGAACCATCAGACAGACGCGTGTCAATGATAGGTGTTGATTCATTCACAATCTTATTCGAACGGGCTGCAATACGTTGAACTACATCAAGCAGCTTTTCCCTTGAGGCAAAAGCCTTATGATACCTCTCTATTTTTCCCGACCTCTCAATAAAAATATTCCGGTATCCATTTATCATAATCTCCGTAACACTGTCATCCTCTATCAGTAGTTGCAATATGTCCAGTCTCTTTATTGAATTAAAAATATCCTTCCGCAGTTCGAACTTCTCATTCACACTGTAAGCCCGGTATTTTTCTTCAAGCATTATATTATCTATAAGTTCGTAGAGTTCATCATCCTCAATTCCCCCCATGCTCTCCACGCATCCTGCAACCCGTCCGATTATCTCCTCTCCCATATCAGATATCAATATCCATCACCATCCTCGCATATCTGCTAGTCCGAATATACGCATAATTCAACTGTCCATCCTTATATATGGCATTGTCATATATAATGTCCACCTTCTTAAGCTTATCTATCACACTATTATACTCAGCCATATACATGTACTTTTCAAATTCTTCAAGCCGCCTCTTTCTATGTCTGGAATCAGGTGATGGGCATAGTATTAAATCTGACCGCTCCAACAACTTCCACGGTTCTTTTACCAGACATCCTATGTCAACAACAATAAGCTCATATTCACCCGCAAGCGCCACATTATCAATAAATGCGATAAGCTCCTCCGCGTCCGTCTGTGCAATATCCTTGGCGCACACAGCCGGTGCTATATAGTCAAATCCATTGGCAGGCTCGACTACCGACAACAGCTTAGCTCCTGCCGACGCGCCAAGTGTGCGGTGATAGTACAGCGCATCCGAAAGATTACCACTGCCCTCCGGAAACTCAACACCTGAAAATTCCTCAAGGTTAAGGTACAATGTTCTCCTCTTCTCGCCCTTGATATGGGCTAATGACATGGCAAGCGTAGTCTTTCCGCAGTAACCGTTCGGTGAATACACGCACACCAGCTTGCAATTGTTGTTCTCCATCCCCCTGCGTTCCGACAACAGCTGTCCATTATACATATACAGCACATCCCTTACCAGCTCATCGCCTGCCTGAAACTTGGCAACACATGCATCTGTCTCACCCTCCATCAGCACAGGCTGTTCGCACAGCCGTATTATCTGCTGCGCCGGCACATTCCTCACCTCATCATACAGGTGCTCATCCACCAGAAGCAGTTCAACTGTGTTAGACGCCGCACAGCTTAGATACTCTTCAATTTTAGAAAATGCCTGTACATTAAAAGGAAATATGTGCTTTTTATTGAGACATGCACACATACGAACTGCAAACTTCTCATCCGAATCTAAAATACAGCATACTTTTTCCATTCGTTTCCTTTCAGAAACAAACACAATCAATTTTCCCTCCGGCCCCCACCGGATACATTGGAAATTATCGGAGATATTCCGATATCGAGAATCAATTATATATTTTAAGAACTTTATATCGGGACTATATCATTATGACAATGCATTGTCAATATGTATAGTCATTATTTAAAACAAAGCTTTTGTAAACTTATACACACAGCGAATTTGTATGGTATAAAAACATCGGTACAAGGATATAATCTATACAAGAAAAAAATGGAAAGGAAGCATTACCTATGTTCAGAGGTAAAAAAAATAAGAAGCCCGAACGCCTCTTAAGCTATGATGAAAAATACCTTATCTATGAACTCACCCAGAGTAAAAATGCCTTAGACGCCGCATATTCCTGCTTCGAGAATGCCACCGAGCCGGACATAATAGACAGCTGTATTTATCAGGTCAATTCCGCTCAGATACGCTATAAATTTCTCTTAGAAAAAGCCAAGGCAGCCAACCTCACCATCGCAATTCCCGTGAATGTGCTTATATAAAACATCATATTATTTTAAATAAATTATGCATATATTAAACCGGATAATTTTAAAGGTATCGGAACAAGCCCCGAACATTATCGCATATAACGTGTTATACACGCATAGCATAACCAGACTTGTTCTGATACCCACCGTTTTTAAAGCTATTACACCTTATACCCTCTATTCAAATCCGCCACGCTCGCATAGCTGTCGTTCAGTGAATTTTTCGAATATGTAAGCCCGGAGTACACCTGCTGCACATTGCTCATCATCGGCTGCGTGTTATCCTGTCTGCTTACCTCCATAAAGGCCGCATGGAGCTTTGAAAGCATTCCCTTAACCCTTATCAAATCCTCCGTCTTTAAGGTTATATCCGCCTTCACCATAACATTGTTCATATAAGTATACAGCGACAGCAGATTAGCTGAAATAGGATATTTTAAGTCCAGAACAGAGGCAAGCTCATTTACAAAGGACTTAGCCTTCTTTACATTCTGCCTGAACTCTTCCACATTATTCTGTGATATTGCGTTAAGAGCGTCATCGATATATTTGATAGCTACCTCATACATTATCACTATAAGTTCACTCTTTGATGCCTGTGATACCCTCATGGCATATCCGTTTATCTCTGACTTAGTCAATTTTTAGCCTCCATATAAGCTTACTGAAGAAGCTGAAGTACTGTCTGCGGACGTTCATTTGCCTGCGCAAGCATTGATGTAGCAGCCTGAGTTATAACATTCTGCTGCGTGTACTCTGTCATCTCATCCGCCATATCTGAATCCTCAATTCCGGATACCGCAGATGTCAGATCCTCCTCATAAGAATCAAGGTGTGTTACAACGCTGTCAAGTCTGTTCTGGTAAGCACCCAGCACTGAGCGCACGGAGGATACCTTATCTATAGCCTTACCAACTCTGGTTATCGCGTCCTCTGCCGCCTGCTGTGTACATACGTTGAGATTATCAAGTCCAAGTGTATGGACACTTACCTCAGGTATATCCACCTCCAATACCTGTCCCTCGTTGGCACCTAACTGTACAGTCATGGTACCCATCTGTGTAACCTTCTGTGTAGCTGTAACAGATGCCTGACCGCTTGAAGCAACCATATTCTCTCCAAGCTCTATTGTCATCTCAAATCCACCTATATCCTTTACAGTTACAAAATTTCCGTCGGTGCTCAGGGTTGCCGTTGTTCCGAAGCCTGCATTGAGCGCCGCCTGTGCATCTGCACCTGCTGTCACGTTGTTGATACTGAACACGTTTGCAAGGCTGTCCGGTATCTTGTACTCAATCTTCTGTGTCATTCCGTAGCCATAGGTGCTTATCTGTCCTGTCGTCTCATCATAATCAAGCCCTGCCGCATCACAGAGTGATATAAACTTGCTCTTCAAATCCGCATCTGTATCTCCCGGTTCTACAGTCATATCTGCACCGTTAATCTGAATCTTTCCACTCTCTGTAATAGCCTGCGCATTAAAACCGACCTGTGCTGTCGCCTTTCTTGCATCCGCTGTTATGTCAATTGAATATTCGCCCTCTTTTACCCCTGAACTTACATAAAACATTGATACATTATCTGTATCGGAATAGCTTCTTCTGCTAAGAGTTCCATCAAGAAGAGGCATGGTATTGAACTCTGTCGCATTTGAGATTCTGTCAATCTCATCTGTGAGCTGGTCTATCTCGGACTGGATTGCCTGTCTGTCTGAAAGGCTGTTGGTGCCGTTGGCTGCCTGTACGGCAAGCTCATTGATTCTCTGTAAAATACTCTCAGTCTCATTGAGAGCACTCTCCGCCGTCTGGATTACAGAAATTCCGTCTGATGAATTTCTGTTTGCCTGGTCAAGCCCCTTTATCTGAGCATGAAGCTTATTGGCAATGGCAAGTCCTGCCGCATCATCCTCTGCTGAATTTATTTTGAGGCCTGAAGAAAGTCTCTCTAATGCCTTGTCAAGCTTAGTCTGTGCCACAGACAGATTATTATTAGCCATTAATGATGAAATATTACAATTTACTCTCATGTATATCCTTCCTGTTGCAGCCGGTGCGCCATCCTCGCCCACATCTCACTGCTCATTTTTTTCACGAAATCCTTTTCATAATTTATTTATCGGAGCCTATCCACAAATACTTTAGCTGCAGCAAACAGCTTTCTGGTCTCAACTCCCGTGACCGCACCATTCTTCTGTGCCGGAAATGTTTCTGTCTTTGCAGTTGATAATCTTACCTTCGTAAATCCAAGCTGTTTTAAGCCATCCTCGACTTCATATAATGCGGTATTCACATCACTGTTGTCATTATCGGCAAGAACATAGGCTGTAATCTCATTATCCTGCACCCTTGCATTGACGCTGACATGACTTCCGTTTTCAAGCTCGGTATCCACAGTAAAGCTGCCCGTATTCTCAGAATCCTCCACAACCGATAATCTTATCGCCCTTGTTCCATTTTCCTTATCATACGGCACATAGAATGTATTATGTCTTGCCAATGCATTCATGACATTCATGCCATTGGAAATCTGTTTTAACATGGCAATGTCTGTTGTTCCATTTTCAGTCTGTGCATTATCCACAGCCTCCTTAAATACTTTAGAAAGCTCGGCATAATCAGACAACAGGGCACTCTTATTATTCATGTTGTCAATAAATCTATCTAAGTCCGCCTTCACATCCGTCTTTTTCATTTCCTTATAGAAGTAAGCGTTGTCCGTATACAGCGAACCTGCTGCCGCAAGATTATTTATTGTTTTAGGAAGCTCATTCTCCGTAACAAGAGAAGCTGCCTCCTTCGGAAGCTCGGCAAGCTTAGCGAGCATATCCTTATAGTATGTCAGCTTTGCATCATTATTCTTCTTACTATTGGCATACTGCGCCCCATCCTCGGACAGTTCAGCCAAGATTCCGGCTCCTTTTCCTATCATATATGATGTAACAAGATTGCCCAACGTTGAATCAAGCTCCTGATTTACAAGCTGTCCCGCTGCCTTTCCATCATCCTTGGTGAGTTTGTTGATAATTGTATATAATGCCATATAGTGTTCTCTGTCATCGGCAGATATTGTTCCCTTTTTATCCTGTTCATACAAAAACTCAGAAAATTTCTGCGTGCTTACATTCTCTTTGTTCTGTCTCCTCGTATCCACCTCGTCAGACAGCTTTTTTATATCCATGTTCATGACATCACTTCCGGCTCTTATCATATCAAGCGCTATATCCGGGGTCAGTCTGTCAAAAAGATTATTTACAGCGGCATCGACCTCCCTAACCCGTTCAAGGCGTTCCATCGTAATGTCCATGCTGTTATATGCCAGAATTCTTACGGCGCGTCTGTTTTCCTGCGTATCCTCCAGATTAAGTTCCTTTAGAATATTCTCCGTACTTGCTGCAACAGCATTGCCAAGCTTATCCCCAAGATCCGTTCTTACCTGCGTACTCATAGTCTCATACGCTTCCCCGGCGGACTCATATTTTCTCTGCATTCTGAATGCGGCACCCTCAATATCCGCTAATGAGGTATCGTTCTTTTCTGTTGCCTCGTTCCGGCTGACGGCATCGCCTATCGCAGCACAAGGAGCGGTCTTTAACGCACCGAGCTCATACATGAATTTCCTGTAATCGTTCTGTGTACTGCCCGAATCAACGCCCTTAAGCAATCCATTGCTTCCTGTCTGGTCATCGTCATTCTCATCCGTGTTGTCCACGCCGTAGGTCTGTTCAAGCTTTTCAAGCTCATCAACCAGCTTTGACAGCCCTTCGGTATTTACGCTTATTCCGTTTTTTTCTAACACGTAGGCGGACTCAAAGGTCAGCTTAAGCCTTATCTGCTCAAGGCATCTTAATGTGTGGATACTGCTCTCATCAGACAAGCTTTCCGGCATAATGCGATAATAATCAAGTGGATTTAATCCGCTTAAAATATTTTCCTCAGCGTTTCCTTCGACACGGACATTCTCAATGGCATTTTCAAGTCCTTCAAGATTTCTCTCATATTCATCGTTGTTTAAAAATTCAGTGAGCGCCTCCGTTGTCACGCGGTCAAGGATATCCACGCTGTTAGCAGCTCTTTTCCACACGGTAGGTTCATCCGACAGATTCACTTCCTGCGCCTCATAGCCGTCAACCATGGTGGCAGCCATCTTATCAGCGACCGTCCCCTCAAAAATCTGAACCTCAGCCTGTCCATTTACAGCCTGATTGTTGATAGCTCCGATAAGCTCACCTGCTTCGCCTGCCTGCCTGTATATCTCCAATGACTTGTCCGTGATAGCGG
>CAUCXT010000039.1 GCA_958446835.1 uncultured Eubacterium sp. | reverse complement strand
GTTCAGACACATATACAGTTCACTGGTATACAGCTTCGGACCTTATGCAGTGTTAACACCGATTATATTCCTTTTGTCACATGTGGTGACCAACAACGAAATATTCTTCGTGCAGTTCGGAAGCCTGTGCATGACAGTATGGATAATTGTACTGATTTTCATTTCCATAAGAGAGATTAACAATTATACGGTAAAGGAGACATTCAAGATTATATTCCTTACAATATTTACTATTTTGATTGTTTGTCTACTCATATTCATTATCTATGTATTATGGTCGCAGGTATTCGACTTCATACAGTCGATTGCAGGAGAGGTGGTGTATCGAATTGGCTCATAAAAGAACGGCAAAAAGAATAATTTCCCTTCTGTTGGCGTTTATGGTAGCGTTCGGTGCAGCCGGCTTTAGCGGAAAGGGTGTGCAGGCGCAGGCAGCACAAAAGACGATAAACGGCTGCAGGTACCTCACCGAGAATACGGATTACAGGCTGTATGTCAACGAGGAAGACCTGTCACTTGTGATAGAGGATAAAAAAAGTGGTTCGTACATGACATCGGCTATTGAATATGACGATGGAAAGAACAATGCGACATGGCAGGGAGCCATGAGGTCGGCTGTTGTCATAACAATGATAAGCGGAAGCGATGACTCCAAGCAGGCAGACTTGATCAATGACAATGTTACAAAGACGGTAAGCTACACGGATAACGGATTTACCGCCAAGCTCTACTGGACAACATACCAGTTCGGACTGACACTTGAGGTTACACTCACAGATGACGGACTTCTTGCCAGAGTTCCGGATGAATCGATAGTTGAGGATGGCGATAAGTATTTTATAGGAACTATTTCCATCTACCCATACATGGGTAACTCCTATCTTGATGACAAGGCGGGCTACATGCTTGTGCCGGACGGCAACGGAGCGTTGATCTACCTTGATGATAAGGAGGGAAGATTTAAGAGCGGTTTTTCCAAGATGATTTATGGCGGAGATGTCGGATTTGATGAATCAAATGTACAGACGCTTTTAAATGATAAGTACAACACAATAAAGGATTCTGAGGAGGTCATTGCACCTGTATTCGGAATAGCACATGTGGATGATAATATTGCTTACCTTGGAATTGTCGAGGAAGGTGAGGCGCGAGCTTCAATCGAATGTATTCCGAATGGCGCTAGTGTGGATTACAACAGAGCTTATGCAAAATTCATACTCAGAAAGACCTACACACAGCCTACAAGCAATAACTCCACAGCAGGTTCACTTCATGTATATGAGAGTGAGAGAAGCCATTCTAACCTTGCTGTGAGATATGTGTTCCTTTCCGATGGCAACGCCAACTACACAGGTATGGCGGCAGCCTACAGAGAGTATCTTCTTAGGTCTGAAGGTCTTACACAGAATGAGAGTAGTTTCAGGACGCGTGTGGACTTCTTAGGAACGGAGCGCGAGTCCTTCCTTCTTGGAACATCATCGGTGGTTATGACAACTATAGATGACATATACGGGATATATGATGAGCTTGAGAGCGAAGGTGTAAGCGATTTACTTACAGTCTATAAGGGCTGGCAGAAGAAGGGACTTAACAGTGTCCCGATTACAAGCTATAAGGCTGATTCGAAAATCGGAGGAACAAGTAAGCTTACCAAGCTTATAAAGGATGCGGGTGAGAGAAATATCCGGATGTATCTGTATAACGATGCACTAAGAATAAACCCGGATGAGAAGAATGCAACCTTCAATGTTGTAAAGCAGATTAACAAGAGAAGGTTTGAGGAAACTACATATAAGACGGTGTACAGCACGATGAATTATCTCACACCGGCGAGAACATTGAGTCTTCTCAATTCCTTTATAGGCAAATATGTCAAGAGCGGGGTCGGCAATCTTGCGCTTGCAGGTATCTCAAACACGTTGTTCTCCTACACATACAGCGGTGACACCTACACAAGGTATGATACACAGAAGGTGTATGAGGATTTCGTGACAGAGGCGGCACAGAAGACCAATCTTGTGCTTGAACAGCCGTTTGCATATCTGTGGTCCGAAACAGATGCATTCCTTGATATGCCGTTGTACACATCAAGTTATATATTTGAGGATGAGAGTATTCCGTTCTTAAGTATCGTATTAAAGGGCGTGATGCCTATGTATTCGGAGTATGTGAACTTTGAGGCGAACAAGCAGGAGTTCTTCCTAAAGCTTGTTGAGACAGGAGTATATCCTTCCTTCTATATCACAAAGGAAAGCTCCGCAAAGCTTCTGTACACCAACTCAAGCGATATATACAGCTCAGAGTATTCCACCTACAAGGACACGATAGTGGAGTATTACAAAGAGCTTAAGGCACTGCACGAAAAAATAGCGGACTCAACAGTGGCAAAGCATGAGATTGTCGGCAACGACATAAGAATTGTGACTTATTCTAATGGGGTTACAGTCTACATCAATTATGGTGGGGATGCCGTGAGCGTGGATGGCGTGACTATAGAATCAATGTCGTATGAGGTCAGGTGAGCGTATGGGGAAAACGAACAATAAGAAAATAAAAATTAAACAGGGACGTCTTGAGGCAAGGGAAGCAAGGATGGGATATCTGTTCCTGCTTCCATGGTTGATAGGAGTTGTTGTATTCCTGTTATTCCCGCTGGGGCAGTCTTTCTACTACATGTGGTTTAACATAAGAATCACACCGCTTGCCACTAAGTTTACCTGGGTCGGAACCGGAAATTTTACTCAGATATGGCTTGAAAATCCTGAGTTTCCCAAGCAGCTTGTGACATATATCTGGCAGACGATAGTGGAGGTTCCGGTAATAGTTGTATTTGCACTTATCATAGCGATGATGTTAAACGGTAAGATAAAATGTAAGGCTTTTTTCAGACTTATATTCTTCCTTCCGGTTATCATCGTGAGTGGCCCGGTTATGAACATGTTGGTGAGTGAGGGGGCTTCAACAATCCCTTCAATGAATACACAGGTTGTTGTAAATGCGATAAGTACTTTCCTTCCGACGTCGGTTGCTGAGTCGATTGGAGAGATTTTCTCCAATATGATTATGATACTCTGGTATTCAGGTGTTCAGATACTTATATTCCTCTCAGCATTACAGAAGGTTGACCCATCACTCTATGAGGCTGCCAAGATGGACGGTGGTTCAGGCTGGGAGTGCTTTTGGAAAATAACACTTCCTACCATAAAGAACTTTATCCTTTTAAATGCGGTATACACAGTAATCTTCCTCTCAGGAAACGAACAGAACCAGCTCATCACAATGATAGAGTCGGCGATGTTCTCAGGAACCAAGGAGAAGGGTTACGGATATGCCTCAGCGATGGCATGGATGTACTCAATCGTTGTAACACTCATTGTACTTCTCTTTTTCTTACTGCTTGGTAATAAGAAGGATGTATACGACAGAATGGTGAAGAAGAGAAAGAGACAGTTAAAGAAAGACGAACGCATGCACAGGAGAATTGAGAGGAGGGGAAGAAGAAATGTCAAGAAGCTCGAAAAAGGCATTAAGCACGGCAGATACAAGACGTATGACGGCAGCGGAGATTATTAAGAAGAAGTTTACGAAGGAAAAGATTCACAGATTTATCTTCGGTACGCGTGAAAAGCAGGGCGTTGGAAAACAGCTTGTCGTATATGCACTCCTTATATGTATAGGCTTCGTGTATCTGTACCCTGTATTGTACATGATAAGCACCAGCTTTATGAGCAGGAATGACCTTCTTGATACATCAGTCAAGTGGCTTCCTTCCAAGCTGTATCTTCAGAACTTTATAGATGCGGCAAAGGCGATGGATTATTTTTCATCATTTGAAAAGGGTATCCTGATAGCCGGTCTTCCTACGCTGTGCAATGTTGTTATATGTATGATGGTCGGATATGGTTTTGCAAGATATGAGTTTAAGGGTAAGAAAATATTGATGGGCATACTCATATTTTCCTACATTCTTCCAAGACAGATAACCATGATTCCTACTTATGTTCTCTACACCAAGATGGGAATACAGGGTACACTGTGGGCGTTCATCCTTCCGGCACTGTTCGGAAACGGATTGAACTCACCTATATTTATTTTAATCTTCTATCAGTTCTTTAAGCAGATACCTAAGGTGCTGATGGAGGCAGCCTCTATTGATGGAGCAGGACATTTCAAAGCATTCTTTAAGATTGCAGTTCCATCCGCAATACCGGCTATTGTGACGGTTGTTCTGTTCTCCTTTGTATGGTACTGGAATGAGTCATACCTCACTGAGCTGTATGTACAGGGACTTGCGGCAAAGAGCAATTGGACGAATCTTGTGGTTCAGTTAAAGCAGTTCGACACTGCCTTCCAGACAAGGGCAAGTGTAGGAGACACTGCGACAAGCCTCAATGAGTCCGTCCGAATGGCAGCTACAACACTGAGTATCCTGCCGCTTCTTATCATGTACCTTGTACTTCAGAAGCAGTTCGTTGAAAGTATTGATCGTTCGGGAATTACCGGAGAATAGTATTTAGTCCGGCATATCCGGACTATAAAAGCAATTCAATATTTATATGCCGCCCGGAAGTGGCGGCAGAATGGAGGATTCTATGAAAAAAAGGTTAGTTGCTGCACTTATGGCGTCGGTTATGACAGTTGGTGCACTGACAGGCTGTGCTGCTAAGAAGGACACAAATGGTTCAGCAGTGAGCGGAGAGGTTGACGAGAACGGTGTGACTAAGGATGATATCACCCTTACATACTGGCACTATGAAGATGAGACTACAATCAATCTTCTGGCAGAGGCATTTATGAAGAAGTATCCGAATATCAAGGTAGAATGTAAGCAGATATCGGATATGAGCACAGACCTTTCTGCCGCAGCCAACAGCGGAACCTTCCCTGATGTATTCTCAGGAACAGATTCCGATACAGCACTTGCAAATGAGTATTGGCTTGACATCACGGACTACGTTGAAAATGACCCTGATATGGCTAACATGATGAGTACAATCAAGGATTACGGAATCGGAAAGTTCGATACAAGCAGATGGTTCGGTCTTCCTACATGGTATCAGCCAAGTGCGATATTCATTGACAGAAACGTAATCAGCAAATTAAATCTTGAGATGCCTAGAACAGACTGGACATGGGATGAGATGCTCCAGCTCATAAAGGACGCTACAGTTGATGACAGATCAGGTATGAAGTATTACGGACTTGGTTATTACAACAGACTTGATTCACTCTACGGAATTGCAGCCTGCTCAACAGCGGAGAGAGCAATCAAGGGTGAGTTCGGATTCGACGGAACAGATTTCGATCTTCAGTACTGGGCAATAGGTGAGCAGCAGTTCTCAGACCTCAAGCTTGCAGGCTATGTTGCACCACAGCAGAACACACAGGCTATGGAAGACTGGTCAGGAGACTGGGGGGCATGGTTCGGTGCCACAGGACATGTAGCAGTATTCTCAGAAGGCTTCTGGACATACCAGAATCTCTGGGGAACAGAAGGATATCAGGATACTTATGGACTTGATATCGTTCCTTATGTAACACCTAACGTAGTAGATGAGAAGATGCATAACGTAATCGCCAACATGTACATCGGTGGTGTATCAACATCATGTAAGCACCCTTATGAGGCATACCTCCTCCTTAAGTTCATGGGTATCGGAACAGACGGCTGGAATGCACGTATGGATATCTATGAGGATGCCTCAATCACAAATGCTTCCGGAACACCGCTTAAGAACTCCAACATGCCTGTTCCTATGACACTTGATCAGGGTGTATGGGCTAGATATAAGGCTCTCTTCCCACAGGATGAGGATCACAAGGCATACTGGGATGACTATTTTGATTCAATCACAAGACCTGTTCCTTACGGCTGGTACAGCATTGCAGGCTACTGGAATTTCTGTGATCAGTACTTCAACAAGATCGGTATCCATGACCTTGTAGACAACGGTACAGCTAAGGCTGCCGATTATACGGACGAGGCAACAGAGCAGGCTAACTACTACCACGCTGAGGCAATGCTCTCATACTTCGGACCTACAGGCTACAATGTATTGTCTGATGAGGAGATTGCACAGTACGAGGCTGTGACAAATGCATTCGGGAAGTAATGATTGACAAGTATAATATGGAGGTATTTTTATATGAGGAATAAGAAGTTTTTAAGCGTTATGTTATGCGGTACAATGGCAGCTACAATGCTTGCCGGCTGTCAGAAGCAGGCTGGTTCGGATTCGACATCACAGCCGGACAGCTCTTCACAGGAGTCCAGCGTACAGGAGTCATCATCACAGCAGACAGTTAAGGCCGGTGAGATTCCACAGGATTACAAGTATTACTATTCATTTGATGCAGCGGACAACAAGACTGATATCCAGCCTACTGCACAGACTATCGGCGGAGATCCTATCCTCAGTGCGGCAGACAAGGATGTTGTATATATTCCGGGTGTAAAGGGTGATGCCGTATATACAGACGGTATAACAGGTTACAAGCTCACAGATGTAAATGGAGTTGGGGACAATTACACAATCTCATTCTGGCTCTATGCTACAAGACTTTCCAACTACATGCCGACAGTCCAGTTCGGACCGGATGTTCACGGAGATGCTACAGGCGGACAGCATTACACCAACATTACAAGAGCAGAGTGGTCCGGTGAGGGAACATTCCCATGTATATGGTCTTATGACCAGCTCGACAATGCACTCTGGCCGGCGTGGTCGGATGCCGCAACAGGTGAGCCTATGAAGCAGTGGGTACAGATTGCACTTGTTGTTGATTCTAACAATTTATCGGCGGACGGAACACTTATCGCTTCTAAGCTCTACATCAACGGACAGGAGTGGATTACAAAGGATTCAGACGGAAATGTTGTTCCTGCCTATGTGACAAAGAACTGTATGCAGGCTTCTGATAACTTCGATTTCTTACTTGGTGTAAACTACTGGGATTCAGTATTCAAGGGAGCTTTTGATGAGCTTTACATCTATGATTATGCTCTTAATGCTGAGCAGGTTGCAGCACTCTATGCGGACGGAAATCCTAACGCAGAGTTCGTTGAGCCGGAGAGAGTTATAAATGTGGCTAAGGATGACAGCGCTATCGCCTCTATCGGTGCATTAGATTTCTCAAAGGCAGATGATGTATATTCAGAGCCGATTGACATTGCAGACGGACAGACAATGCAGATTAAGTTAAAGCATTGGTCAGACGGTAAGGACGCTAAGAACAACTACTACTTCGTATTCAAGGATGCAGACGGAAATGAAGTTGCAAGAGTAAATGCCGATATGACAGGTACAGCAGACGGCAAGGATATAGCAGACAGCTGCTTTACATGGTCATGGGGCAACTGGAACACATGGGAGCAGTCGGTAATGGTTGAGGCAGATGTAACAGCTACAATCACTTATGCGGACGGCACAGTTACAGTTGATGTTGACAATGTTGACTACAACAAGACATCAAATACAGCAAAGGCTGAATTCCCTGTAACAGGAGAAATTGCTTCAATCGAGATTGGAACACAATCAAGCTACACAGATATCCTTTCAATCAAGGATAAGACAGTCAAGGCAGAGGGCGTTATCGTAGGTAATACAGATTGCACAACACCTTTCTGGAGCGCATTCTCAGATGTATTTACAATTCCTGAGGGCGAGTCTGTTACAAAGACATTCAAGAACTACACAGACGGTGTAAACAACTGGGATAACTTCATTGTAGTACTTCAGACAACACCGGAAGGCCACAGCGCAGATGAGGCTGAAGGCTATGCAGAGTACGCAGTACTCCGTGCAGATAACTTTGGCTGGGGCGATGGCTACGAGACAGCAACTGCTGAGTGCGATTGGAACTGGGATACCTTTACATCCGATATTGACGGAGCAGAGGTTGAGGTCACTATAACCAACAACGGTGCAACAGCAGACGTTGTAGCCGTAGTTACAACCGTTGACGGAACAGTATATACACAGAAGTACACAGGTATCACAACAGGTGGAGACTTAAATGCATGCTTCACATGTGAGGCTTCATATCTCTCATTTACTGCACCTATAGTAGGAAGCACAGACTGTACAACACCTTTCTGGAGTGCATTCTCAGATATCTGGAGCGTTGAAAAGGGCGCAACAGTTACCAAGAGCTTCACTAACTACACAGATGGAGTTAACAACTGGGATAACTTCATTGTAGTACTTCAGACAACTCCTGAAGGACACAGTGCGGCAGACGCAGACGGCTATGCAGAGTATGCGGTTCTCCGTGCAGATAACTTCGGCTGGGGCGATGGCTATGACGCTGCAACAGTTGAGTGCGACTGGAACTGGGATACTTTTACAAGTGATATAGATGGAGCAAAGGTTGAGGTATCAGTAACAAACAATGGTGATACAGCAGATGTTGTAGCTGTAGCTACAGCAGTAGACGGAACAGTATATACACAGAAGTATACAGGTATCACAACAGGCGGAGATCTTAACTTCTGTCTTACATGCGAGGCAGCTTACCTTGTAATGGAGTAAGGCAAAACTAATAAAAATCAGACTATCCCCGGGATGTGCCAATGGGGCCTCCCGGGGAGTTTTAAATTAAGTATGGGAGAGGATACGGTATGGAAGAGAGACCTAGAAACGGAAAAATTACTGATTTTAACAAACCTTTTATAGAGCAGAGAGCGGATCCGTTTGTCACGCGCGCTGAGGACGGAAAGTATTATTTTACTGCTTCCGTACCTGCGTATGACAAGATTATTCTCAGATGTTCAGATACACTTTCGGGGTTAAAGGATGCCAAGGAGAAGATCATCTGGACAAAGCATGAGTCCGGAGAGATGAGCAAGCATATCTGGGCGCCTGAGCTTCATTATCTGTTTGGAAAGTGGTACATATATTTTGCAGCCTCAATGGCAGAAGATATATGGAGATTAAGACCATATATCCTTGAGTGTCAGGGACCGGATCCTATGAAGGATGAGTGGATTGAAAAGGGAAAAATCCAGAGAAGCGATGATGATATATATTCATTTGATGCGTTTTCGCTTGATGCAACAATACTTGAAAATAAAGGAGAATACTACTATATCTGGGCTGAAAAGGTAAGTGTCGGCATTCAGATATCTAATATATATATTGCAAAAATGGAGTCAGCGACCAAGCTTGCCACAGCACAGGTGCTTCTCACTACTCCTGATTATGACTGGGAGCGTGTGGATATATGGGTAAATGAGGGACCTGCCGCCATACACCATGACGGAAAGATATTCCTCACCTACTCTGCGAGCGCGACAGGCGAGTGCTACTGCGTGGGTATGCTCTCAATCGATGAGAATGCGGATCTGCTTGACCCGCGTGCATGGAAGAAGGAGAGACATCCGGTGCTCTGCTCCGACAGGGAGAAGGGAATCTACGGTCCGGGACACAACAGCTTTACCAAGGACGAGGACGGAAGGGACGTGTGTGTATACCATGCGCGCACCTATCTTGAGATTGTCGGCGACCCGCTGTATGACCCTAACAGACACACAATGCTCATGGAAGTGAAGTGGGATGCGGACGGTAAACCGGTATTTAAGTACGAGAATAATATCCAATAACAACGCATGGAGGTGAAGGCATGAGAAGAGGTTCAGGCAGATTGGTTCGGTGTGTTCTACTGCCGCTCATGGTGGCGGGACTGGTTGCCGGATGTGCCGGAAATAAGGATAAATCCGCTGATGGTGAAAATGGAACATCGTCAGGAGGGACAGGTGTGGTGTGCTCTAAGACGGAGAATGACATCACGGTAGAGCTGTCGACAGATAAGGAGGAATATAAAGCCGGGGAGGATATCAAGTACACTCTTACAGTAAAAAATGACAGAGACGGATATACGGTAAGCAGGGTGTATGCGACATCGAGCAATGACGATAAGCTTGCCCAGGCGGAGGCTCCTTCATTCAACGGTGCGATAAAGTATGGCGAGAGCAGCTCCTATGAGGGCGTATTATCGGAGGCTTCCAAGGTTGAGAATCCTGCCGAGGTTACCAAGGAGAGGATAAGCGGTTCTGTTGAGACTGTAACTTTAAGACCTTATGTCTATGTAAAATATGGTGGTGAGGAGGTTACCGTAAGGTACATTGTGGATGTCATTATGTTTCAGAATCATGTCGAATTTTCAAAGGATGAGTTAAAGTCAATAAAGACTGTAAGCTGCCATGACCCTTCCATAATAGTCGGCGAGGATAAGGAAGGAAAGAAGTGCTACTACATTTTCGGTTCGCACAGGGCATGGGCAAAATCGTATGACCTTGAGAACTGGGAGAGCTTCACCAACAATCTTTCAACCGACTACAGGGAGATATTGAAGGAGCCGGCAGCGTGGTCGGCACATGGGAGCGACAACTATCAGGTTGACGGATATATGTGGGCACCTGATGTGGTATACAACGATAAGCTTGGCAAGTGGTGCATGTACCTTTCGGTTGACGGAGACAAGTGGTATTCATCAATCGTCCTTCTCACAGCGGATACACTTGAGGGCGACTGGGAGTATCAGGGCATAGTCGTATACTCCGGCTTCTATAATGGGGAGTACTACAACGAGACGGATGTCGCAAAGGTGACCGGGGAAACCGAGCTTGCGGACAGATATAAGAGAACATGGGGAGACTATTACCCTAACAATATCGATGCCTGCGTTTTCTACGATGATGACGGAAATCTCTGGATGAGCTACGGCTCATGGAGCGGCGGAATTTTTATGCTTGAGCTTGATGAGGAGACAGGCTTCAGGGATTACAGTGTAACATACGAGGACGGCATTCATTCCGATCCTTACTTTGGCAAGAAAATTGCCGGAGGAAAATATGTGACCGGTGAGGCGTCATACATCCAGAAGATAGGCGATTACTACTGGCTCTTCATGTCCTACGGTGAGCTTGTCGCAAAGGGCGGCTACAACGTGAGGGTGTACAGAAGTAAGACCCCGGATGGCGAGTATCTTGATGAGAACGGCAGAAATCCGTTCTATGATACCTACATACTCAACACAAACGATTCAGCCGGAATCAGACTTTTTGGCGGCTACAAGTGGAGAAGCTTCTCACAGGGACAGGTTGCGCAGGGACACAACAGTGCCTTTGTCGACGATGACGGAAGGGCATACATCGTATTCCATACCAGAACAACCAGCGGAAATGAAGGTCACTATGTTAAGGTTCACCAGCTCTTTTTGAACAAGAACGGATGGCTGGTGGCAGCACCATACCAGACCGCAGGAGAGAAGCTTGACGAGAACGGTTTTTCGGCAGACGAGATTGCGGGCAAATATGACGTGATTCTCCATGAGCTTGACATCGACTACAAGAATTTAGGTCTGAACACCCCTCAGACAATAACACTTGGCGCTGATGGAACCGTCACAGGAGCATTCACCGGAACATGGAGCTACGACAAGGGCACAGCCTACATCGACCTTACACTTGACGAAGAGACGTACAGTGGTGTAATTTTAAAGATGGATATAGAAGGCACGAACGTGGAGACAATCGTGTTCACGGCGCTTGGCAATACGAACCAGCTCACCCTGTGGGGAAGCAAGGCGGTTGATTAAAGCTATGCTGATAGAATGTGAACTGAAATGAGGTTAAGGACAGGACATGGAAAAAGACTTATCAAAGATGTACAAGGATAAAAAGCAGGAGAGCGTGAACAACCTTAAGGATATCAGCGCAGAGTACCCGCAAAAGCCGTTCACGGCTCAGGATGTGGTTATGGATGTCATAATGCTGTTCGTGACCACGGCACTTGCGTTCGGCTGGATGCTCATAATGCTTCTAATTTTCAGCTTTGTGACCCTGTCCTATGTTCATATTGAGATTGGCACAATGCTTATCATATCCACGGTGTTTGCGGCGGTTATTTTTGTGGTGTATATCGTGAAGAAGGGGGTTAAGTATAGGAAGTTGATGGGGATAAAGTAAGTAAATAATTATAATTTTTGATGTTCATAGAAGGCATTTCGACAATTAAAGCTTGTCGAAATGCCTTTTTTGATACTTTACACGCCGTTACACCTATTTTACAAAGAAAATACGTTTTGCAGATAGTCGGTTGCGGGGAAAAACGGTAAGGTAAAAAAGGATTAAAGAAAGAAAGGAAAAAGACAGTGGAGAAGATTAAGCTCGAACATGTGGGAAAGACCTACGACAAGGGAGTACAGGTAATCAATGATTTGAATCTGGATATTGAGGAGGGAAGCTTCACCGTACTGCTTGGCCCTTCGGGATGCGGTAAATCGACAACTCTGCGAATGATTGCCGGACTTGAGGCTGTGACAGAGGGAAAGCTTCTGATAGATAATCAGGATATGGAGAATGTATCGCCGGGGGACAGGGATATTGCGATGGTATTTCAGAATTATGCGATCTATCCGACAATGACTGTGTACGGAAATATTGAATTTGGTCTTAAAAATGCGGGGATAAAAAAGGAAGAGAGAAAAAGAAGAATAGAGGAGATAGGCAAAATTACAGGGCTTGAAGAGTATATGAACAGGAAGCCCAATGCATTGTCCGGTGGCCAGAGACAGCGAGTGGCACTTGCAAGGGCTATGGTGAAAAATCCGCAGGTATTTTTGATGGATGAGCCGTTATCGAATCTGGATGCGAAGCTGCGCACCCAGCTAAGAACGGAGCTGATTGAGCTTCATCAGAAGCTGGGGTCAACATTCGTGTATGTGACGCATGACCAGGTAGAGGCAATGTCTATGGGAACGAATATTGTGCTTATGCACCAAGGAAGAATTATGCAGCAGGGCACACCGGAAAAAATATATGGAGACCCGGACAATGTCTTTACCGCCAAGTTTATAGGTACGCCGCCAATGAACATAATTGAGACAAGGGAATGCCCGCAGGAATGGAGCGACAGTGAAAAAGCGGTATATCTGGGCTTCAGACCGGAGCATGTAAGCTTTCGTGAGCAGGAGGAGGCAGTCTGCATGGAAGGAAGAGTTATGACGCGCGAAATGCTGGGCTCTGAGATACTCTATAAGCTGCAGACGCAGTACGGAATTGTACAGGCGAAGGATTATCACAGCGAAAACAATTACTCAGGCGATGTGAAATTCTGGATACCGCGAAGGAGTATATGCTGCTTTGACATAGAAGAGAACAGGATAAGGTGAAAGGGGGAAAGCGCAATGGATGCAATTGGGACATTGGGAAAAAATGTTGATTGCAGAGCACAGGAAAAGGTAACCGTCAATAGAAAAGCAAAGGCAAATAGAGCTTACAGTATCGGAAGAAAGCTGGTGCCTTATCTGATGATTCTTCCGGCAATGCTTATTTTTATGGTGTTTGTTATCTATCCTGTTATTCACATGGTTTACGTGAGCTTTTTTAACTGGAATATGATAGCGGACATGAAATATGTGGGACTTAAAAATTATGTCCGCATGTTCAAAAGCAAGGATTTCTGGCTTGTTCTGGGGAATACGTTCCGGTTCATGGTTATGATGGTTCCTGCGACGATTATTCTAAGCCTTGGGATTGCGGTATATCTTAAGAAGAATACCCGAATCAACAGACTGCTGCAGAATGTCATGTTCCTGCCGAACATCGTATCGTTGGTTTCTATCTCATTCATCTGGATGTGGATGATGGATGAGGACAGAGGTCTTTTCAATTTCGTGCTGGGTCTGTTTTCCATTGCACCTGTAAACTGGTTAGGCAGCACAAAGACGGCAATGCTCTCCCTTGTAATCGTGAATGTGTGGAAAAGCCTTGGTTATTATGTGTTGATATTTGTGGCAGCATTGCAGGGCATACCGTCCTATTTGTATGAGGCTGCGGCGATGGATAAGGCAAAGCCTGTATCGGTGTTTTTTAAGATAACGCTTCCTATGCTGTCACCGACACTGTTTTTCCTCACGCTTACAGGTGTGATAGGCTCATTTAAGACATTTGAGTGTGTATCACTTATGACAGGGGGAGGCCCGGCGGACTCAACCAATACATTGGTGTATGAGCTTTACCAACAGGGCTTCGTGTTCTACAAGACAGGTTATGCCTCAGCGATGGGAGTTGTCCTGATGGCGATTGTCGGAGTTATGACACTTGTCTACTTTGCACTGTTGCAGAAGAAGGTTCATTACCAATAGAGCATGTGGAAAGTATGTCGCAATGAATTATTAAGATGCCAAAAGGCAGATTGGAGAAAACGTGAAACGCATTTTAAAAGTATCAGGGCGGGGAATAGTAAATATACTTTTATTTCTTATCTTCTTTATTCCTTTTTATTGGATGGCTTTGACATCAGTAAAAACGCTGGGGCAGACATTACAGTCTCCTCCGATTTTCTGGGTGAAGAATCCTCAATTTCAGAATTTTGTGACAGCTTTTAAGTCGATACATTTTATGCACTATCTGAAAAACAGTGTTATTACAACAGTTGGAATCCTTGTGGCACAGCTATTGACTGTTGTTCCGGCGGCGTATGCCTTTGCCAGATTCGACTTCAAGGGAAAGGGGATTTTCTTTGGAATGGTGTTGGCAACAACGATGATTCCGGCACAGCTTGTATTTTTACCGGTATTTCTTGTGCTCAGCAAAATGGGACTGATAAACACCTACTGGTCACTGATTTTACCTCAGGCAACCAGTGCTTTTGGAATTTTCATGCTGAGACAGAGCTTTATGCAGATTCCAAAGGAGCTTATAGAGGCGGCGCGGCTTGACAAGGCAGGCGAATTTAAGATTATGTTCAAGGTTATGCTGCCTATGTGCAGAAGTACGGTGGCAACCCTGTCACTTTTAACCTTTATAGGGAGCTGGAATGACTATTTCTGGGCGAAGGTGCTCACAACCAGCGATGCGGTGAGAACACTTCCGGTGGGAATAACGGCACTCAGGGATGTTGATGGAGGCGTTGCAAATCATATAGTTATGGCAGGCAATCTGATTATGCTTCTGCCGATACTTATAGCATTTATAGTGGCGCAAAAGCAGATTTTAAAGGCATTTGCGTACACTGGGGTCAAATAGGAAAAATGCACAAACAGCATTTTCAAATATAAATGTGCCGGGTAAACGGCAGGAAGGATATTTATGAGAAAAATTGTAAAGAAAACAGTGTCTGTAATGGTGGCAGCGGCAATGACATTAGGTCTTGCAGGATGTGCAACGGATTCAGCAAACGGTACAACGGCAGGAAATGACACTACAGGCGGTACAAATGCGGCAAACAATGTGAGCAATGCAGGTACATCGGGCGGTGGAAGCGCAGCTAATGAAAATACATCCACAGATGGCAGCGAAAAAGCCGGGAATACGGATGTGACGGAGCTTACCTTCTGGTTTGCCAATTCGGACACCGTAGAAACATATATCGGGGAGGCAACAGAGCGCTTCAACAACACAGTGGGAGCAGAAAAGGGAATCCATGTGACAGCAGAATATCAGGGAGCATACACGGATTTACACCAGAAGCTGCAGGCGGCATATATTGCTAAGACCGCTCCGGAACTTACAGTTCTTGAGATTGGTGCGGTTGGTCTTTTTGCACAGGGTGGAATGATTCAGCCGCTTGATGACAGGATAAGCAGTGATGGGATTGATATGAGTGATTTCCACAATGGACTTCTCTACAACTGTTATATTGATGATTCATGCTATACGCTGCCGTTTTTGCGCTCAACCTCTATTTTTTATATGAACACCACAATCCTTGAGCAGGCAGGTGTGAATCCGGATGATATTGTGACATGGGATGATGTGGCGAAGGCGAGTGAGACGATAAAGGAAAAGACAGGAAAGTACGGCATTTCAATGCCAATCAATTATTGGTTCCATGAGGCATTCATGCTCACGGAGGGTGGGTTTACCGTGAATGATGATGAGACGGTATGTACAGTGGACAATGATGTTGACAGAAAGATAATAGCGTATTTTAAGGACTTAAAGGACAGAGGGCTGGCTCACTTGTATCCTTATGCGGAATATGATAAGATGAGCGCAGATCTGATGAATCAGGATGCGGCATTTTTCTTCCAGTCCACAGGCGGTTTAAGCCAGATGCTTGCAGTAGCTGACCAGCTTGGTTTTAAGCTGCAGACAGCGTTCATCCCTAAGGGAACACAGTACGGTGTCACCACAGGAGGCTGTAACATTGCAATGCTCAGCGGACTTTCAAAGGAAAAGCAGGATGCTGCATGGGAGTACATGAAGTTTATGACTTCACTTGATGAAACCGTTGAGGCAAGTATCGTGACAGGTTATCTGGCTACCAGAAAGAGTGCCATGGATGATGCTAAGATGGTGGCATGGTATGAGAAGTATCCACAGTACAAGGTTGCGCTTGACCAGCTTGAGGTAGCCTCAGGACGACCTAATAATCCGGGCTATGTGGAGTTTCAGGTTGAGCTGACCAATGCCATGGCGGAGCTGATGGTAAATGATGCGGATGTCGATTCTACATTAAAAGAATTAGAAGCGAAAGGAAATGAACTGTTAAATGAGTAAGGTTAAAATTATGGCACACAGAGGTGCCTCACATCACGCCCCGGAGAACACCGCGGCAGCCTTTAAAAAGGCGTATGATTTCAATGTCGATGGTATTGAGACTGATTTACAGCTTACAAAGGATGGAGAGATTGTTATTCATCACAACTATTATATCGATGACACCTCAGATGGCAGAGGTGCAATCCTCACAAAGACCTTGGAGGAGCTTAAGCAGTATGACTTTGGCAATGGGGAGAAGATATTGACCTTGTCGGAGCTTCTGCCGATATTAGATGGAATGGATATAATTAATCTTGAATTGAAGTCCCCTCTTGACAAGGAGGCTGATTATGTCGGGAAGGTGCTGGATATCGTATCTAAGAGCGGCATGGAGGACAAAATAATATATTCTTCATTTGACGAGAGACTGCTTGGCGAAATGAAGAAAAGAAACCCTAGGTGCAGGGTCGGACTGCTCACTTCCTATGAGAAAACACAGCCATTCCAGAGAGAATTTGCAGCATATTTTGCCAGCAGGTATCCTGTTTGTGACTTGGCAGGCCTTTTAAATGACGCAGGAAAGAGCCGGTCCCTTACAGAGCTTGTGGACAGTCTTGAATATGTCCCGGACTATCTCCATCCTGATTACAAGAGTGTGCTTGAGAATCCTGCCCTTGTAGCCAAGATGCACGAGAGAGGTATCGGTGTCAATCCTTACACCTGCGACAAGCCGGATGACATGAGAAGGCTTGTGGAAGCAGGGTGCGATGGTATTATCACCAACAGACCTGATGTGGCAATGGAACTTACTCGGAAAAGGGGATAAAAATGGCTTTTTTAAATGTAGACTGTTTTTCACAGGCGCTCAGCATGAGCGTGAATATGAGCGTGATTCTGCCCCAGAGACTTGATATACCTAATTCGGTGAACGGAGGAAGCTTTACTCCTCCATACCCGGTTCTCTATCTTCTGCATGGCTATAATGGTGATCACACTGTCTGGGCAAGAAGGACGTCCGTGGAGCGATATGCCGCCGATAAAGGAATTGCCATTGTAATGCCTGCGGCACATTTAAGCTTCTATGCGGATATGAAGCTTGGCTTCAAATACTGGACATTTATCTCACAGGAGCTGCCTAAGATATGCCATGACCTGTTTCCGCAGCTTAGCGAAGCACCGGAAAAGACATTTGCAGCCGGCTTGTCAATGGGAGGCTATGGCGCTTTCAAGCTGGGCCTTGCTTTGCCTGAAAGCTTCAGGGCAGTGGCTTCACTGTCCGGAGCAGTGGATGTTGCGGCACTTATGGACAGGATGAAAAATCAGAATCCGGAAGGCTTAAGCGGTTTTGAGTATATCTACGGCGATTCACCTATTGCCGGCTCCGACAACGACCTTTTTGAGCTTGCCGACAGGGCGAAGGCGGAGGGAAAGAAACTGCCGAAGCTGTACCAGTGGTGCGGAAAACAGGATTTCCTGTATGAGGATAATATAAGACTTCGCGATTATCTGCAAAAAATGGGGGCAGACATCACTTATGAGGAAGCCGACGGCGACCACCAGTGGAAATACTGGGACAGCGGCATTGAGAGAGTTCTTGGTTGGATACAGGGGATAATTGAGGGGGATAAGTGACGGCTTTATTAGAATAATAGAAAGAGAGCCAATGTCCGGTTATGGTATTGGCTCTCTTTTGAGATTAAGCAAGAAACTTATTATCTCCTTCGACAGCTTTATTTACGATTTCGATTTCATTTGAATCTAGATTGAATGCTTTGGAAACAAGAATGTCTAGTTCATCGTATACCTTTTCTGCTTCATCTAATTTAAGCCCGGAAATAAGTTTGTCTGTGAGGGCAATAATTTCAGCTTGTGTTGAATCATCTACTGTAGGGATAGGAATGTTCTCGATATGTGAACGCAATACCTTTACTGAATTGAATTCTTTTTTATAGATGAATTGAGCAATTCTTGAATTAAGTATTGCAAGAACGTATTTTATTTTTATACCCGGAATTCTGGGAATGACAATATTACAACTGTTAAGCGAAAGAGTCTGTTTATCGTCATAGGCAAATACTAACTGACTACTTATGAACCTGTATAATAGTTTTTCGGGAGAACGATACATTTCTGTTGGTGCTGTCTGCTGAAAATTTTCAAGATTAAAAACAATGTAATTGTTGGTCTGGTTGATATGGTATTTACTGATATCGGCACCTTTCAATATCATTTCGTTGTTCTCGTTCTTTATATCAGAAATATATTCTTTATTGTTTCCTGTGACAATCCCTAGTGCAAAATCTGCATTACCGAGTAGATATGCTAAGTTTTGCGTGTTTCTAATTTTGCTGATAACATTGTATTCTGCATCGGATGTAGTAAAACTGAAATATTCAGCACTTATGGTTCGCTCGACGTTTATAGTAAATGATTCTGCATCAGTATTTACATTCATACCAACAGTTGAGAGAGGAGAGCGTGTGCATTGTAAATCAAGTATAATACACGGGCATTGAACACCATCAAATGCATTGCCTAAAAAAACAAGATTTTTTATTGAGCAGTTTTCCAGAATTATTTTGCGAATATTTGTGTGTGCCTTAACATTTAATATTGCTTCCGGAAGCACATATGCTAAATGACCGTTATCTGTAAGATGATTAAGTGCCTGTTCAACAAAAACATCATACGATTCTATGATTTTTCCAGTGGCGGATTTATATATAGTTCTAAGGTTTGATTTTTCTTCTTCTGAAAAATCGTATCCCCAAGGAGGATTACCGATAATGTACTGAAAATCTTTTCCTGCATAGTCAATTAAATAATCTTGTTCGGTTATATGTTCGTAAATCGTTGCGACAGGAACGTTATATTTTAATGCCATATTTAGTCTGGTGATTTTTACACTTGCTGCATCAATATCGTTTCCATATATCAAATCAAATGGAAGATGATCAGGTAACTGTAATAGGAAATTTCCAGTTCCACAACAAGGGTCTAGTACTTTCTTTGGTTCTTGAAAAGAAAGTTTGCTAATAAGATTTTTTACAACCTTTGTTGATGTATAGTAGGAACCAGTAGCTTTTCTGTTTCCTATGTTTTTGCAAGAAATATAAATAAGACCAAGTATATCTTCATTAGCCTCATAAATATACTCCATATTAAATAATAAAGGATTTTCTTTACAAAAAATTATAGCTGAATTAGTGTCATCAATTAGGTCTGAAATCAAACAGTCGTATTCTCCTATTGAAAGCTCATTTACAAGAAATCCAAATAGAAGATTAGTATGCTCATTTATATGTGTATTGTTTTTAGACAGAAATAAATGTAATGCACAGTCTGCAACTAATAACTGAATTGTTGGAATATCTAAAACAATGTTATTGTCTGATACTAAAGCTAACAATTTTTGCAGGGCAGGTATGTTTTTACATTGTTCTGAAACATAAGAATTGTATAGTGAATTTCCAGATACAAACTTTTTGTTTCTTCTGCTTTTTAAGGCTTTGTTTTTGCCAGACTGAAGTTCAGCACGCAAACTTTCCACATATTTTTTTGAAAAATACGGAGTCTTTTTTTCGGTATACTCTGGGGTTAGTTTACCGAGTTTAATCCAATTCCTTCCCGTAGCAGTTGAGATAGATAATTCATCACATAATTCTTTTAAAGTTAGGTATTCATCTGAATTTGGAATATCGGATAACCTTTCGTCAACGGGCTTTGTGGAATCAGAGGGAATTAGCCAAACACCACTTACCATGCTGCAACCATCGATTCTATTAGTTTCGCAGAGCTTTTGGACACGTCTTTCTGACAATTCAAATTTTATTGCGGCCTCTTTTACTGATATATAGTCCATAATATTCTCCTAAATAATTATAATGACTATTATATACGTAAGAACGAATAAATGCAATATTAATATCATTAAAATGACGTGGGATAATAGTCTTTACAGATTTTGTGAAAGGTGTAGTGGTATACTGATGTTGTAACAACAGTGGCTAATAAGATATAATAATCTTGTCAAGGAAAGAGGGACTCATCGGTTTATTGAACAATACCATACTGAATTTGGTCTGCGCCGGCTTCTAAAAAGGCTGGAAATTTATCCAAATGCTTATCATAATTACCGGAAACACCGGAAGTCAGTTTACTGTGCCAATAAATCGGAAGTACATAAAATGGAGGGGGCAATTTGAGGACTATAAATGGGAATGAGGACAATAATGAAAAGTTCGTGTTGCTAGAGCTTGGTGTTGGTGAAGATGGATATGAATTTGCTTCTGACGTTAAAACAGCATTGAGTAATGCTGAGGAAGAATTAACGGATATTACTTTCAAACTTGAAGAGAGTATTGAGTCCTTAAAAATGCTTACTACGGATTGTGATAAGTCTGATTACATTTTAGCAGCATGTAGTGGAGCAATATGCGGAATATTAGATATTTTCCTTGTTGGTAAACCTGGAGAGTCGCCAATAGGAGATGTTACAGATAAGTGGTTTGAAAATCGAACAATGGATTTCGCTAAGATGTGTGGTTGGAATGATAAAGAAAATAATACTCATTCGTCAGCAATCAAACACCTAGAAAAAAAGTTCAAGATCCCTTATGACCAAAGAGGTGCAGGTGATGCGGCTAGTTGGATATTTGACCTTAATCCAAAGAATCATCATTTTAAATCGCTTGGGCACAACCCTACTTTATTAGGCTTATTCTTCTCCGTTTTAGATCAATTTTGCAATACCTCTCATTTTGTATCAAACGGTGAGCTTATCTCTTTACAGGAAGCAGACGGAAAATTTGAATTGAAAGGTAATGATGTACCAAGTAAACTGTTCTGCGGATTTGCTAATTGGTTTGGCCATATTATTTCAGATGTATCGGGATCTTCTGGTACTAAAGGAAGGGGCATGGGAATACCATCACCGATATGGGGCTGGACGAATGATATAATTGCAATTAAAAGAAAACAGAATATTCCTGTTGGAGAGTTTGACAAATCAATAAATGAACTGGCTCTTGAGATATACAAGCAAGGGTACGATGCAAGATTTCAAGTTGCTCAGGCAATACCTGTATTTATAAATGAACTTCTTGTAAGAGTTATCTATTCAGTAAGACGTTTGGTAAAATATTTTACTTCAACAAAAAGTGAAGATAGATCCTTTTCATCGCTCTGGAAGTCCTGCGAGCCATTTTCTAATGCAACAGTAAAAAGAATGCTTACTGTTGCGCACGGTACTTTTTGTCTGATTGATACGGGCGACGCAGTGGTTCGTGGATTCGTTTCAGGTGGTGGCTCATTTAACGTTGCTGAATTTGCTATGCGACTTAATATTGTTGGAATTGGAAGATTTACTATTTCATTATATGGGGAAGCTCGTAGAGGATTGAAACGTCACGCTCTTAAAGAAGATATAGTAGTAATTCATCGCCAAAAGATAATACTTGAGGATTATATTGAAGGGCTGAATTATTTGGCTGAAATATACGACGATACAGCAATAAGCGAAAGAGATATAAAATCGTATGAACTAGCTGTTGTTGAATTGAAGGAGCGTATCTCTCGAATTATTGATGAGAATGCTAAACTAAATGATGCTATATCCAATATAGCCACTTTCGGATTAGACTATAGTAAGATGACAGAAGCACAGCAATATGAGCTGGGCGCATACGTCAATTTGATGAATGCTTCAACACAGCTGTTAACAAATCCAATAAAGGACCTTTCATCAAAATTCTCTATGGTCGATTTGAATGATAAAAATACTTTTTATCTGCCACGGCAGACCCCGTACTTTTGTCTGAAACGCCTTAAAATCAAGGCTTAATAGTGACAAGTAACTATTTTGTTGCAGAGAACGGTGTGACCCGAAGGTCACGCCGTTTTTCTGCGTTCATAGGTTGTTTGTGTGATGATAGGCTCGGAAATAACGGGAATATCCACATCGTCCACGAAATTGAAGTAAATCTTCACTTTCTGCGTCCGCTTGCCGCCAGACTTATCCGGAGCATAAACGACGATCTTTTTGATGTACTCGTTCACGATGGTCTGTGTCAGTTCCTCCACATCCACATATTTCTGTGTCAGGGCGATAAAGGCATCCAGACCGTCATTCATTTCTTCCCGCTGTTCCACCCATTCTTCCGTTACTTCAATTTCGAGCTTTAACCGTTCCTGTTCGGCTTCATAGTCCGCAGACATCTTTCTGTATCTGTCCTGATTGAGATTTCCAAGAACATAGTCCTCGTACAGCCGGGAGATGATGACATCCAGATCGGCAAGGCGTTTCTTTGCCTGTTCCAGCTTCTTTTTGTCATCCCGGATGCTGCGCTCCTGGTCAGTCCTGCGGCATTGCAGCCATTCCTCCTGAAAACCGTCCACATCGCTTCGGATATACACATTGACTGCCCGGATGCGTTCCAGAACGATTTCACGGAGCACATCTTCCCGGATATAGTGGGCAGTACAAGTACCACGGTTGCTCTTGTAGTTGTTGCAGACGTAGTGATCCTGCTTGCCCTCAAAGCTTTTGCTTGTGGCAAAGTGGAGCTTGCCGCCGCAATCGGCACAAAACAGAAGCCCGGAGAACAATCCCTGCCGTTCCGCTTTTGCGGGGCGGCGTTTGTTTTTCCTCAGTTCCTGCACCCTGTCAAACTGTGCCTGAGATACAATCGCTTCCTGTGTGTCCGGCAGATAAAACATATTCTCCGGCTCATTAGGAATCCGCTTTTTCAGCTTGTAGGACTTGGAATAAGTCTTGAAGTTGCAGGTACAGCCTGTGTACTCCTGCCGTTCCAAAATCCCTACAATGGACTGGTTGCCCCAGTGGTACGGTCTTTCCGGCATCGGCTTTTTCTTTCGCTTGGCATACAGAGCTTTTGCGGTCAGAATCTGCTTTTCTTCCAGAATCCTTGCAATCTGCTCCGGGCCTTTGCCGTCAATGCAAAGGTCGAAGATGAGCTTGACTACCGGAGCCGCTTCTTCATCCAGAATCCAGTGATCCTTGTCCTCCGGGTCACAGCGGTATCCGTAGGGCGGTTTGCCCATGTGCTTCCCACTGGTTCCTCTCTGCCGCAAACTGACACGGACTTTCTTGCTGGTATCACGGGGATACCACTCGTTGAACAGATTACGGATTGCGGCGAAGCCCTCGCTGTCTCCCCGGTTACTGTCCACACCGTCATTTACGGCGATAAAGCGGAC
>CAUCXT010000038.1 GCA_958446835.1 uncultured Eubacterium sp. | reverse complement strand
CATTAGCTTAAGCTCAGGACTTGTGCATTTCATACCGCTTATTATTTTCTGTATTGCGATATTTATAGCGTTTTCATCAGGAACGAGCTGGGGAACCTTCGCGATACTTGTTCCTATCGTGATAAATATGTTTGCCGAATCAGACCAGACAATGATGATAATTGCAGTGTCATCGGTGCTTGCGGGAGCCGTGTGCGGCGACCATCTGTCACCTATATCTGACACCACGATTATGTCGAGTTCGGGGGCACAGTCTAACCACATCAACCATGTACAGACACAGATGCAGTATGCGTTCGTGGTTATAGCGGTCTGCGTGGTGGGATATCTGATTGCAGGATTTACTAAGAACTGGTGGTTCACGCTTGTATGCTCATTGGTGCTGTTAACTGGTATGCTTCTTATAATAAAGAAAAAGTCCGGAGAATAACCGGACAGAAAAAAATAAAAAATGTCAAGAAAAAACACTTGACATCCGAAAGAATATGTAGTATCCTACCAAAGGATTGAGGCGAGACGCTTAGGAGAGTGTTATATGGATGGTAGTATGGAGAAGATGGAAAAGATTGTAGAGCAGACGCTTCTTTATGATTTTTACGGTGAACTTCTCACACCTCATCAGAAGATGATATATGAGGAGTATGTATTTGATAACTTTTCCATAAGCGAGATTGCCAAGGAACATGACATCAGCAGGCAAGGTGTTCATGACCAGTTAAAGAGAGTTGACAAGCTGCTCAATGACTATGAGAGTACGCTTCACTTAATCGAAAGATTTATGAAGATTAAGGAAAAGGTCAATGAGATAAGTGATTATTCGAAGCGGGTGTTAGCATCGGATGATTTGAAAGAGGTAAAAGAACTGGTTGATAGAATTGATTCGATATCCAATGCAATTATAGATGAGCTGTAACAGACAGCGTATTGTCGGCAGGGGACTCGCAGGCATAGAATAGATATATGGGCATCAGCCCGGATAAGGTGGTTATAGAGTGGCATTTGACAGTTTATCCGATAAGTTACAGAATATATTTAAGAATCTCCGCGGCAAGGGAAGACTTTCAGAAGCCGATGTCAAGGTTGCACTTAAGGAGATTAAGATGGCACTGCTTGAAGCCGATGTAAGCTTTAAGGTTGTTAAGCAGTTTATAAGCTCAGTTCAGGAGCGTGCTGTTGGACAGGATGTTCTTAACAGTCTTACACCGGGACAGATGGTTATCAAGATTGTTAATGAAGAACTCATTTCTCTTATGGGTTCTGAGACTACCGAGATTGATTTGAAGGGTGGTCAGGCAATCACAGTTATTATGATGATGGGTCTTCAGGGAGCAGGTAAGACAACAACTACTGCTAAGATAGCGGGTAAGCTTAAGGAAAAGGGCAAGAGACCTCTCCTTGTTGCCTGTGATGTATATAGACCGGCTGCAATTAAGCAGTTGGAGATCAATGGTGAGAAACAGGGCGTGCCTGTGTTCTCAATGGGTGATAAGATTAAGCCTGCGGACATTGCGAAGGCTGCGGTTGCCCATGCTGAGAAGAATGGCAATAACGTCGTAATATTAGATACAGCAGGTCGTCTCCATGTGGATGAGGAGATGATGGCAGAGCTTAGAGAGATTAAGTCGGTTGTGGATGTGCATCAGAGTATACTTGTTGTCGATGCCATGACAGGACAGGATGCCGTGAATGTGGCAACACATTTCAATGATGAAGTTGGCATAGACGGCGTTATTATCACGAAGCTCGATGGTGATACCAGAGGTGGTGCGGCACTTTCAATCAAGGCAGTGACCGGTAAACCTATTTTATATGTTGGTATGGGTGAGAAGCTTTCTGATCTGGAACAGTTTTATCCGGACAGAATGGCATCACGAATCCTTGGTATGGGTGATGTGCTCACACTTATTGAGAAGGCTCAGAGCCAGATTGATGAGGATAAGGCCAAGGAGATGGAGCAGAAGCTCCGCAAGGCTGAGTTCGACTTTGAGGATTACCTTGAGTCGATGAAGCAGGTCAAGAACATGGGCGGTATCGGAAGTATCCTGAATATGCTTCCGGGCATGGGTCTTGGCAATCAGATGAAGAATGTGAATATGGATGCGGTTGATGAGAGTGCTCTCGGACGTGTCGAAGCCATCATTCTTTCAATGACACCGCAGGAGAGACGTAATCCGTCACTCCTTAATCCATCCCGCAAGAATCGAATTGCAAAGGGCGCGGGAGTTGACATAGCCGAGGTCAATCGTCTTGTGAAGCAGCAGGAGCAAATGAAGAAGATGATGAAGCAGATGCCGGGAATGCTCGGCGGCAAGGGTGGTAAAAGAGGTAAGTTCAGACTTCCTTTTTAACATATTTTAGAAATTTTCCAAGGAGGTGAAATTAAAATGGCAGTTAAGATCAGATTAAGAAGAATGGGACAGAAGAAGGCTCCTTTCTATAGAATCATCGTTGCTGATTCAAGATCCCCAAGAGATGGTAGATTCATCGAGGAGATCGGAACATACGATCCTAATAACGATCCTAGCACTTACAATGTTAACGAGGAGTTAGCAAAGAAGTGGTTAGCAAGCGGCGCTCAGCCAACAGAGGTTGTTAGCAAGATTTTCAAGCTCGCTGGTATTGAGAAGTAATTTGTTGGAGGTGTGACATGAAGGAATTGGTTGAAGTTATTGCGAAAGCACTTGTAGACAATCCTGACGAGGTCGTTGTGACTGAGACCGTTAAGGAAAAAGCCATCGTCCTCGAATTAAAAGTTGCCCCATCTGACACTGGCAAGGTTATCGGCAAACAGGGCCGAATTGCTAAGTCAATCCGCGCAGTTGTTAAAGCAGCGGCGACAAAGGAAGATAAGAAGGTTATCGTTGATATAATGTAATAATGCCTTTTTGGTGCCGGGTTATGCCCGGCATATTCTTTTTCTAAAGAAAATGGTTAGATATATTTGGAGGTTTGCATGCAGGATTTATTGCAGGTTGGTGTGATATCATCTACACATGGAATTGCGGGAGAGGTAAAGGTATTCCCGACAACGGATGATGTGAACAGATTCGATTATCTGAAGGAAGTTATATTGGATACCGGCAGAGAGAAGCTTAATCTTACGGTAGCAGGTGTGAAATATTTTAAGAATATGGTTATCCTTAAATTTAAGGGTATTGATAATATCAATGATGTAGAAAAATATAGGGGCTGTTCTCTCTGGGTTACAAGGGAGAATGCCGTTGAATTAGATGAGGATGAATATTTTGTCTGTGATATGATAGGTCTTAAGGTTATGACAGATGAGGGTGAGGAGCTTGGTGAGCTCAGCGATGTCATCCAGACAGGAGCTAACGATGTGTATGCTGTAAAGACAAGGGAAGGTAAGGAAGTATTGCTTCCGGCAATAGCAGACTGTGTGCTCAATGTAAATCTGGAAGAGAATACGATGACGGTTCACGTCATGGATGGGTTGCTTGACTTATGATTAATTTTCATGTGCTTACGCTTTTTCCGGATATGGTGCTTAATGGGCTTAACACCAGTATCATCGGAAGGGCGGTAGAGAACAATATAATAAAGATTGGTGCAACGGATATCAGGGATTTCTCCACGAACAAGCATTTGAAGGTGGACGATTACCCTTATGGTGGCGGTGCAGGGATGGTCATGCAGCCGGAGCCTGTCTATAAGGCGTATGAGCATGTCCGTAAGGATATGCAGGGAAGTGTTAGGGTTCTCTACATGACACCTCAGGGAAAGCGCTTTGACCATGAGATGAGCAGGGAGCTTGCGAAGGAGGATAACCTTATATTCCTGTGCGGGCATTATGAGGGAATCGATGAGCGTGTGCTTGAAATGATTGTGACGGACAATGTCTCAATCGGTGATTACGTTCTGACAGGCGGGGAGCTTCCGGCGATGGTTATGATTGATTCCATATCAAGAAATGTACCGGGAGTGCTTAACAATGATGTCTCTGCTGAGTTTGAGACATTTCACGATAACCTTCTTGAATATCCGCAGTATACTCGACCGGTAGAGTTCATGGGCAGACAGGTTCCTGAGGTACTTCTGTCTGGACACCATGGCAAGGTTGATGAGTGGAGAAGACAGCAGTCGATTCTTCGAACCTACAATGCAAGACCGGATTTATTGAAGGATGCGGTGCTTTCTAATAAGGAAAAGGCATATTTAGCCGAACTTAAAAGAAGGGACAGGGAGAAGAACGACAACATCTGATTGATGGCGGAACAATAGATTTCGCTCACACAGTATAATTGTATATGATATATATTGGCATGAAGGCTGACTGCATATTCTGTGCAGTCGGCTTTTTTATGGATAAAATATTAGCTATTTGTTGTATTTTTGCCGCATTTGAGATAAAATATTAGCAGTACAGAAAATGTTGATAAATTAGGTGATATAATGATAAATATATTTTTGAAAACCGCGCCTGAGATAGACAAGGAGCTCGCCGAAAGGCTGGCGGGAATAAGAAAGAGAAGAAAAATATCGCAGAAGGAACTGGCGATAAGGTCAGGAGTCAGCCTTGGCTCTTTAAAGCGCTTTGAGCAGACAGGAGATATTTCCCTTGCCTCCCTCACAAAGCTGGCGATAGCATTGGGAATTGAGGACGAACTGGAAAAACTGTTTACCGAAGTGCCATTTAATTCGATACAGGAGGTTATTAATGCACAGACTAAATAAACTTGATGTGTTTTACCATGACAGGCATGTCGGAACCACAGCACTTTACCAGAACAGGCTGGCTGCATTTGAATATTCGGATGATTGGATAGCTGATGGATTTTCGATAAGTCCGTTTTCTCTTCCACTTGAAAAAAGAGTGTTTATGCCGAAAATTGACCCATTCGATGGTATTTTCGGGGTGTTTGCCGATAGCCTGCCGGATGGCTGGGGAAGATTGCTGGTTGACAGACTTATGAAAAGGAACGGAATCAATCCGATGGATATTGGCAATCTTGACAGGCTTGCAATAGTCGGTGAAACAGGTATGGGGGCGTTAAGCTATAAGCCGGTGATAACGCTTGAAGAGACTGAAAACAGAATGTCGCTTGATGAACTTGCGGCTGAATGTGAAAAAATATTGCAGACAGAATATTCAGATGAGTTAGATACGCTGTTCAAGCTCGGAGGCTCATCGGGAGGTGCCAGACCCAAAATCCTTACGAAGATAGATAACGATGACTGGATAATTAAATTTCCTTCATCGTATGATTCTAAAAATATCGGAAAACAGGAATACGATTATGCATTATGCGCAGGAAAATGCGGAATTGACATGGCGCCGGTAAGGCTGTTTAAATCCAAGGAGTGTCAAGGATATTTTGGAACGAAAAGATTTGACAGAATAAATACAGGTGATGGTGACAATGTTGTGCGCAGACATATGGTGTCGGTATCGGGACTGCTCGAAACCTCTCACAGAATCCCGAACCTGGATTATGAATTGCTTATGCGCTTAACTATGATACTAACAAAAGATATCACAGAGTGTGAGAAGCTGTACAGACTCATGTGCTTTAACGTCTTTGCACACAATCGTGATGACCACTCTAAAAATTTTAGTTATATATATCTTGAGGATGAAAAAAGATGGGTGCTGTCTCCGGCGTATGACCTGACCTACAGCAACTCATTGAACGGAGAGCATGCGACGACCATAAACGGAAACGGAGTTAATCCGGGAATCAACGATTTGCTTGAGGTCGCAAAAAAGGCAGGACTTGATATAAAAGCCGCAAGGACGGTTGCTGAGGATATCAGGGAATGTGTGAAGGAGGAGCTGGGAGCGTATTTGTATTTTTGATTGTAATTATTGAAAATAAAAAGTAAAAAATACTTGCATTCCCCGCTACATCATGTTATAATCTCGAATGTTGTGAATATAGCTCGATGTTCCTCTGGTACGAAAGGGTATTAATGAACATCAAAATTTTTAAGGAGGCTCACAAATGAACGATATTATTAAGAAGATTGAAGACGCTCAGTTAAAGGAATCTGTTGCAGATTTCAACGTAGGTGATACAGTTAGAGTATCAGCTAAGATTAAGGAAGGTAACCGTGAGAGAGTACAGGTATTCGAGGGTACAGTACTTAAGAGACAGGGCGGAAGCTCAAGAGAGACTTTCACAGTTAGAAAGCTTTCAAACGGTGTAGGCGTTGAGAGAACATGGCCATTACATTCCCCAACTATCGAGAAGATTGAGGTTGTAAGAACAGGTAAGGCTAGAAGAGCTAAGTTATTCTACTTAAGAGACAGAGTAGGTAAGGCAGCTAAGGTTAAGGAGCTTGTAAAGTAATATAACTTTATATGTAATATGACCATTAAGGGAATGTCAGTGTGGCATTCCCTTTTCTTCAATTATGAGTAAGGCATTGTAAGCAGATAATGGATGTTGATTTAAAAATAAAAGAAGGTAATTGCATAACTGTTTATAGGAAAATTTGTGTTTTGTAGTTACCTATTAAAAATAAAATTGATAAGAGGTGTCTATGGCAGAATTTGAGGTTTACCGCAGAGAGAAAAAGTATCATGTACATGAGATAATCCTTAAATGGATAGTGGATATAACTATGGTTGTGTGCCTGTCATTCATCCTTGCAACATATATGCTTGGAAAGACAACGGTTGTCGGACATTCGATGGAGCCGACACTTGAGAACGATGACAGCCTGCTTGTGGATAAGGTGAGCTATTGCTTCGGACAGCCAAAACGCTATGATGTGATAGTGTTTGAGCCGACTATAGCGAATGTTTCGAAGTACTATGTTAAGCGTATTGTCGGGCTTCCGGGTGAGACGGTTCAGATAGTAGACGGAGTGGTGTATATCAACGGAGAACCTCTTGAGGATGATGTGATATACAGCTTCGGACTCACGGATGAAGAGGGAAATCCGGTTGAGCCTGAGAAGATATATAATGCGGGTCTTGCTGCAGAGCCAATCATGCTTGGCTATGATGAATATTTTGTACTTGGAGATAACAGGAATAACAGTGAGGACAGCCGTTTTTCCAATGTCGGGAATGTGAAATATTCTGCGATTATAGGGCGTATATGGGCGGTCTCATCGCCGTTTGGACGGATGGGACTTGTGAAATAAGATAGTAAATTACATTAAGAATATATAAATATAAGAAAAATCGGAGGTATGAATGAATATACAGTGGTATCCGGGTCACATGACCAAGGCAAAGAGAATGATGCAGGAGGATATCAAGCTTATTGATTTGGTTATTGAGCTGGTGGATGCGAGACTTCCGCTGTCGAGCCGCAATCCGGATATAGATGAGCTTGGAAAGAACAAGGCGCGCCTTATACTTCTCAATAAGCATGACCTTGCGGATGAGAAGGTAAACGATGCGTGGGTTGAATATTTTAAGAACAAGGGAATCCATGCGGTCAAGATAAATGCCAAGAACGGCAGTGGACTTAAGTCTATTCAGGGCGTAATCAATGAGGCGTGCAAGGAGAAGATTGAGCGCGACAGGAAGAGAGGCATATTAAACAGACCGATAAGGGCAATGGTTGTCGGTATTCCGAACGTGGGTAAGTCGACCTTTATTAATGCCTATGCGGGGCGCAACTGTGCCAAGACCGGAAATATGCCGGGTGTCACCAAGGGCAAGCAGTGGATAAGGCTTAACAAGAATGTTGAGCTTCTGGATACGCCGGGAATACTGTGGCCTAAGTTTTCCGATGAGCAGGTCGGTGTGAGACTGGCGCTTGTCGGCTCAATAAATGACCAGATTATTAACATGACAGAGCTCTCCTACGAGCTTATCAAGTTCATGCGTGAAAATTATTCGGGGAGACTTGCAGAGAGATACAGTGTCGATGAGAACAAGGAGCCGCATGAGGTGCTGGCGGACATCGCGATTGCCAGGGCATGCCTCAAAAAGGGCGGGGAGCCGGATGAGGAGAAGGCGATAAAGCTTCTTTTTGACGATTTCAGAAGCGGAAAGTTAGGCAGGGTGTCTCTTGAAAGACCTGAGCAGGTATAAAATAAACAGATATGACAGAATGATTGCGCAGATTATTCTGCCGGGCGGAGTTTTTTATGGAAGAAAAAATCAGTGCGGTTAAAAATAAATTTGAAAATGCCGATGAAAATACTGTAAGACAGCTGATAGCAGAGTATGGACAGTTGGATAAGGCAGGGATTATTAAGCTTGTCGCAAAGTATCAGAAGCAGCTTGACATGTTAGAGGCTGAGAGGGTGCGCGTTGAGAACATGCTCTCCTTTGAGAAGGAATACAGTATGTTTTCAAATATATGCGGTATTGACGAGGCTGGACGCGGACCTCTTGCAGGACCGGTTGTGGCGGCTGCGGTCATACTTCCTAAGGATGCCAGACTTCTCTATGTGAATGATTCGAAGCAGCTCTCTGAAAAAAAGAGGGAGGAGCTCTATGATGTCATAATGAGGGAGGCGGTGAGCGTAGGTGTCGGAATCGCCTCACCGGAAAGGATTGACGAGATAAATATTCTGCAGGCGGACTATGAGGCAATGCGTGAGGCGGTGTCACAGCTTACGCCGCAGCCGGATATCCTTTTAAATGACGCTGTGATTATCCCTGAGCTTACAATGAAGCAGATTTCTATTATAAAGGGCGATGCGAAGAGCCTTTCGATAGCCTCCGCGAGCATAATAGCGAAGGTTACGAGGGACAGACTTATGTATGAGTATGATAAGCTGTACCCTGAATACGGCTTTGCGTCAAATAAGGGATATGGCTCTAAGACACATATTGAGGCAATCAAAAAGCTTGGTCCATGCCCGATACATAGAAGAACCTTCATAAAGAATTTTGTTGAAGAGGAATAATACAAAATATAATAGTCTGATAATGTAAAATTGGAGGCGTGCTATGAATATCAATCTGGGACAGATGGCAAACGGAAATACATCGATTAATATAAATGTGCACCCGAATATACACAGTACACAGCCTACGGTCACTGTAAACGGTTCCGAGCAGGGGAACACGGCGCTTACCATACTTCGTTCGCTGGCAAACGGTGATACGTTTTCAGGGAATATCACGGATGTGAGCGGCGAACAGGTGACGATAACGCTTGACGGAGGACAGTCATTCACGGCAAGCCTGCTCAACAGCACAGCCTACAATATCGGCGACAGGGCGAGCTTTGTCATTCAGGATAATAAGGGTGAGAGCATTGTCTTAAAGGCTGTCACGATGCAGGCTACGGCACTTGAGACGGCTATGATTAACAAGTCGCTTAAGGCGGCGGGAATCATGCCTACGCTCAGAAACCGCGAGATGGTGTTGGAGCTTATGAGAAACGGAATGCCTATCGGCAGGGACGCACTTCTTGATATGGCTAAGGAGCTGTCCGCCCATAGCGATGCCGAGATTGGTGATATAATCACATTAAAAAGGATGGGGATTGAGGTCACGGATGACAGCCTTAAATCCTACCAGAATTATAAAGAATACAACGGAGCTATGCAGACGGACATGGCTGCACTTGGAGAGAAGCTTTTTGAATCGGTTGATTCAGGAAAAACTTTATCCGATGTGGTGGAGCTTCTTGCAGGGGATGAACTTCTCACAGGGAATGGCGCTGTGGAAGACAATTCGAAGGAAAGCGCGAAAACAGGCGCACAGACACAGCAGACTGATGGAGGAGCACAGATACAGCAGTCCGGCGGAACGGCAGATGAGCAAGCCGATACTGCCCAGAAGAAGCTTATGAACGATGTGAAGAATGTGGCCACAGGCATGGTTGACAACTACAATGCGGCTACAGGCAGGGGACTTAAGCTCTCTGATGCGTTTCTGAATACAGATAATCTGGCTAGATTTATGAATGAGTTTGCCAGGCTGGTGGAGGAGTTTGAAAGTGAACCCTTGTTAAAGGGCAAGCTTCACACAGCTTTAAAGGGAGACAAAGTTTCGCGTCTATTAAATGAACTTGTGCGTGACAGCTTAAGCATGAAAATGATGGATGTGGTGGATAACGAGTCGGTTAAGGAGCATATTGCAAAGACGCTTGACAAGTTAAGCTCTATCTCTGAATATGCGGCATCTAATCAGAATGCGGCACTTTCGAATGTGGCATCCCAGATGAGTAATAATATGGAATTTTTAAATAACATGAATCAGTTCATGGCAGCAGTGCAGGTTCCAATAAAAAATATCGGTGAGCACGGTGAGGGCGAGCTGTATGTGTACCGCAGGAATAAGCAGAAATGCGGCGAGGATGACACGGTTAAGGCGTTTCTCCATCTTGATATGGAACACCTTGGGGCACTTGACATATATGTGACTCTTAAGGGCAGCAGTGTATCAACCAACTTCAAGGTGGAGGATGAGAGCGTGCTTGATTTCCTTGAGGCTAATATGGAACAGCTTACAAAGAAGCTGAATGAGGATGGATATAATGCATCTGTCAGTGTATCAGAGAAGGACGGTACAAGCTTTGATTTTGAGAAGGAAGTGATTGCTCCTGCATTGCCGGTGAGTGATGTGCGGCGTTTCAGATTTGACATGAAGGCATAATATTATAGAATATCTTCGGAATGGAGCTTGGTATGGAAGATAAGAATGATTTTCGAAACAGACAGGCGGTAGCACTCACATATGAACCGGGGACTACGGCTCCGACGATTGTGGCTGCCGGAAGAGGATATGTGGCTGATAAGATTATTAAGACGGCACAGGAAAACGAGGTTCCGCTCTATGAGGACGGGGAGCTGTCCGATACGCTTATGAGGCTTGAGATAGGGGATACCATCCCGCCGGAGCTATATAAGGTGGTAGCTGATATATTGATTTTTGTTGACAATATGGATAAGATAAAGGGGAAACTTAATTCAACGAAAAAGAAGCAGTAAGAGGAAAAAGTTATGGCAAGGGATATGACAAAAGGCAGAATACTGCCACAGATGACAGCATTTGCAATACCACTTATACTTGGAAATTTATTTCAGATTTTATACAATGCAACTGATTCAATAATTGTCGGAAAATTCGTTGGCGATGATGCTTTGGCTGCGGTCGGAACTGCCGGACCTATAATGAATATGGCAATTCTTTTTATCAGCGGTATGTGCATGGGCGCAGGTATACTTATGAGCACTCTGTACGGTGCTAAAGATATGAAAAATCTTGAAAAGCAGATAAGCACAACACTTATAGGTGGTCTTGGTTTTTCACTTTTGATAGCTTTTTTGATGATAGTCTTTGCAGTTCCGATATTAAAGTTAATTAATTCGCCTGAGGAGATTATAGGAAGTGCAGCAATTTATCTAAGGGTTGTATTTTTAGGACTTATCTTTACGTTTGTATATAATTTCCTTGCCAACACGCTAAGAGCACTTGGGGATAGTAAGACACCGCTGTATTTTCTTGTCATAAGTGCATTCCTGAATGTGGCAGGAGACTTACTGTTTGTGGTTACGCTTAAGCTTGGAGTTATGGGAAGTGCGGTGGCGACCGTTCTTTCGGAGGCACTCTGCTGTGTGTGCTGCGGAATCTATGTGAAGCTCAAAGTACCGGTGCTGTGTCTTGGGAAGAAATGGCGCGTATTTGAGAGAAGAATACTCTGGAAGACGTTTTCCTATGGCATTACGAGTGCACTTCAGCAGATGTGCGTACAGCTTGGAAAAATTCTTGTTCAGGCAATCATAAATGTTCAGGGAGTTGCCTTTATTGCAGCATTCACAGCGATAAACCGCATTGACGATTTCGTTTTGTCGCCGGAGGGCAATATAGCACATGCAACGACAACATTTATTGCGCAGAATCGCGGCGCGGGCGATGTGGAACGCGTCAAGAAGGGATACCGCTGCGGCATAATAATGGAGCTGGTTTTCTCCGTTGCAGTGAGCTTCATTGTATTTTTTGCAGCTACACCGCTTATGAAAATGTTTGTCACTGAGGACAGTGCGGAGGTTGTAGCACTTGGAGTATCATATCTGAGGATTATCGCTTTTATGTACATAATGCCGGCAATGACGAATATTGTACAGGGCTTCTTCAGGGGAATGGGAGACCTTAAGGTTACGCTTATCAGTACGATAACCAACATGGGAGTGCGCGTCATTGCAGCACATATTCTTATCAGCATGATGGGCAAAGGCTTTTATGCTCTTGCGTGGTCAAACTTCTGGGGCTGGGTATTCATGCTCCTGTTAGAGGTTCCGCTTCTGGTGCGGAACATGAGAAAGCTGGGGCGAGGGGAACTGTAAAAATCTATTAGGGCTGATTGCATTGAAGAATATGGAGGAGAAGTATTTTTGAATACAAGGGGTATAGGCAGCAGATATGAGAGTGCGGCATGCGAATATCTGGTAGATAAGGGGTATAAAATATTACAGCGGAATTATAAGAATAAGCTTGGGGAGATTGATGTTATTGCCGAGAGCCCTGAGAATGTTTTGGTGTACTGTGAGGTAAAATACCGCAGTAACGATGAATATGGTTCACCGTTCGAGGCGGTGGGATATGCTAAGAGAAGAAGGCTTGGAAGAGCTGCCTCTCTTCATTTTGCAATGCAACATTATGATGACGAAAAAATGTGCCGGTTCGATGTTATAGGAATATATGGTGATGGAAGAATTGAGCATATTGAAAATGCATTTGATTTGAGCAGATAGGAGCCATTTGTGGCTCCTTTTTGCTTTTAGAGGGGTTGTAAATCAGCTTCTTAACAATCTGTTTATTGTTTTTTAATTTGTAATATTAATGAAAGAGGGATTATAATATTTTCAATAGGCTAAATTGAAAATACAGTACATAAAGGAGAATGAAGATGAGCAAGAAGATGAAGGAAAAGGATGATGCCAGCTTCATGGTCAAGGTAGCGACATTTATAGTTGATAAGAGAAATCTTTTCTTCCTTATATTTGGTATTGCGATTATTTTTTCCTTGGTTTCAAGCAACTGGGTTAAGGTTGAGAATGCACTTTCGGCATATCTGCCCGATTCCACGGAAACGAGCAAGGGTCTTAGCAGAATGGAGGATGAATTTATCACCTACGGTTCGGCTAAGATTATGGTTACCAATATCACCTACGAGACGGCGTGTGAGATATCGGATATGATTGAGGATATGGATTCTGTTGTAATGCTTACGTTCGATGATACGAGTGAGCACTACAATAATTTTTCCGCACTCTATGACGTGACGTTCAATTATCCTGAGACAGATGACAGGGCGCTTGAGGCGCTGTCGGAGCTTGAGGATAAGCTGTCCGGTTATGATATATATGTGTCGACCACGATGGGTGATGCCTCGGCAGAACAGATAGAGAGTGAAATGTCTGTCATAACGGTTCTTGTCGCAATCATAGTTGTGACGGTGCTTCTGCTCACATCACAGACATGGGCGGAGGTTCCGGTGCTTCTTCTTACGTTTGTCGCTTCAATGCTCATAACCAACGGAACGAATTTTATAATGGGAACCATCTCCTTTGTCTCCAATTCCGTTACCGTTGTTTTACAGCTTGCACTCTCTATTGACTACGCGATTATCTTCTGTAACAGATATAAGGAGGAGCATGGGAAGCTTCCTATCAGAGAGGCAGATATAGTGGCTCTCAGCAAAGCTATTCCTGAGATTGCTTCAAGTTCATTAACCACCATAGGTGGTCTTGTGGCCATGATGTTCATGCAGTTCGGAATAGGAAGAGATATGGCACTGTGCCTTATAAGAGCCATATTTTTAAGCCTTCTTTCGGTATTCCTTCTTATGCCGGGGCTTTTGATGCTTTTCGGAAAGCTTATGGATAAGACTAAGCATAAAAGCTTTATTCCTAAGATTCCTTTTGTGGGAAAATTTGCATATAAGACAAGATTCGTCATGCCTGTCATCTTTGTGGCATTGATTGTAGTTGCATATTTGGTTTCATCAAAATGTCCTTATGTATATGGTTACTCTACGATTGAGACACCTATACAGAGCGATTCGCAGCTTGTCGATGAGATGATTGATGAGAGCTTCGGTGCCTCCAACATGGTTGCACTCACGGTACCGGCTGGAAGCTATGATAAGGAGGCTAAGCTTATAGCTGACCTTGAGGCGTGCGAAGAGGTAGATTCGTGCATGGGTCTTGCCAATACGGAGGCGATGGACGGATATATGCTTGCGGATAAGTTAACCATAAGGGAATTTTCGGAGCTTTTAGAGCTTGATTATGAGGTCGCGGAGCTTCTGTACATGGCTTATGCCGTGAACGATGAGAACTATGCGAAGCTTGTGAACGGTCTGTCGAACTACAGCGTACCGCTCATTGACATGATAATGTTCCTCTACGATGAGGTTGACGAGGGATATGTGACGCTTGATGATGACCTGATGGACACGCTCGAGAATGCACACACGCTTATGAAGGTTGCAAAAGATCAGCTGCAGGGTGAAAATTACAGCCGTATTCTTGTATATCTTAACCTTCCGGAGGAGGGCGATGAGACATTTGCTTTCCTTGACAGAATGCATGATATGGCGGGAGTGTATTACCCGGAGGACGAGGTGCTCATTCCGGGAGAATCGATGAGCCAGTATGATTTATACAAGACATTCCAGGTCGATAACACAGTAGTAAATGTTGTGTCGATTCTTGCGGTGCTTGTGGTGCTCCTGTTCACATTCAAGTCTGCGGGAATGCCTGTGCTTCTTATCCTTGTAATACAGGGTGCCATCTGGATTAACTTCTCATTCCCGGCGATTCAGAATAAGCCATTGTTCTTTATGAGCTACCTGATTGTAAGCTCCATTCAGATGGGTGCGAATATCGACTATGCGATTGTCATTTCGGGACGTTATATGGAGCTTAAGGATAAGATGAGCAAGGAGCAGGCTATCATAGAGACTATGAACTTTGCTTTCCCTACGATTGTGACATCGGGTACGATGCTTGCAATAGCGGGAATACTTATCGGTCAGATGTCATCGGATGGCGCTATCTGCGGAATCGGTCAGTGCCTTGGACGTGGTACAATTATCTCTATTATTATAGTAATGTTTGCACTGCCACAGATTCTCCTGCTTGGCGAGAAGGTTATTGAAAAGACTTCGTTTGCCGTATCGATTCCTATTAAGATGGAAAAGACAACCGGACTTATACGTGTAGATGGAATTGTGAGCGGTCAGGTAGAGGGCAATATTGTAGGTGAGATGCATGGATTTATAAAAGGAAATGCCAACCTGTTCGTCAGCACGGGCAATGTAGAACAGCAACAGGATGATGGTGGAAAGCTGGAGGAGTCAGATGAAAACGAAGAAAACAAATAGATATTATAATGGTTTGAAAAAATTCGGTTTATGTGCTTTTACCGCCGCACTCATTTCTGTAAATGTTTATCAGCCGTATATTTATCCGGTGTATGCGGATGATGTGCAGGAGGAGAGCACCGCAGTTCAGGAGAATACAGATATTGAGGAGAGCGGTGCACAGGCTGAGATAGAGACGATATACATATCGACGGTCGATGATTTCCTTGAGTTTGCAGCTAACTGCTACATAGATTCATGGTCGGTGAACAAGAAGATTGTACTCAGAAATAACCTTGACTTTACAGGGAAAGAGCTTGTCATGGTTCCTGTTTTTGCCGGAGAATTTGATGGAAATGGTCATACCATATCAGGTATTGATTTTACAGGTGAGAGCTATGTCACCGCGATATTCCGCTATGTTGAGGAGAATGGCGTCATTGACAGCCTGAATGTCAAAGGTAATATTTCTGCATTGGATGAACAGGAATGTGTAGGAGGAATCGTAGGAAGCAATTACGGCACGATAAAGAACTGCTCCTTCGAGGGAACCGTTAACGGAAAAAAGACAATCGGAGGCATTGCCGCATTCAACAAGAGTACGGGAGTTATCAAAAAATGTGAGGTCAAGGGACGTATAACAGGCTCATATTATACAGGTGGAATAACAGGAATCAATCATGGAATAATAAATAACTGTACTAATAATGCCGGTATAAATGATGACAGTGAATGGGTTGAATCCGAGGACGAAAACAGTTCTGATATTATCGGAAATATTACCAACAATGAGAGCAGCTCCATCAGAAGCGGAATTGATACCGGAGGAATTTCAGGATTCTCTGATGGAATAATCGCCTCCTGCAATAATAAGGGGCAGGTTGGATACGAGCATGTAGGCTACAATATCGGAGGAATAGCAGGAAGACAATCGGGAATTATCCTGTCATGTGTCAATGAAGGAAAGGTGTTCGGACGAAAGGATATAGGCGGCATTGTCGGACAGATGGAGCCTTACATAGAGGTTGTTGCCGCTGAGACAATAAGAAATTCTGTCGATGATCTGCATGATATACTCGACAGGACATTTGATGACCTTACTGCGAGCAAGAATGTTTTTCATGATGATTTTGCGGATTTAATCCAACATGCAGACAAGGCTGTTGATACAGGCCATATTATGGCGGATGAGGTATCTTCCTTTGCCAACAGTAATATGGATCAGATGAATCTGATAGTTGAGAGAATGGAGTATGTGTCGGATTCGCTGCCGGCTGTATTAGATTCACTTAGTCATTCGATGAGCAGTATGAACAGCATGGCTGAATGGATAAAAAGACTGAACAGTGATGTGGATATCAAGAACCGCTTGGAAGCTAACTCAGGCGATAAGGCGGCGTATGATGCTGCCGTCAAGCAGATTGAGGATGCTATAAACAGGTTCAATGACGCTGTCAAGAACAGTTCATGGCAGGAAATAGACAATATTTTAAAGGACGAGAATGGAAATTATAAGAGCTTCGATGAACTTACACAGGATGATTTGAAGGCTATAGTTGAGGCTGTGGTCGACATAATGAAAAAATCCAATGATATGTCGCAGGCGGCAGCGGATGTACTTGATGGCATTAATAAGATAAATGATATCTTAAAGCCGTATTTCACAAACATAGGTGAAACTGTGCGGAATGATATTGAAAATGCGGCGAATGAAATACAGAATGCGGTAAACTACACCAACAATGCCATCAACGGTATCAAGTCGATTTTTACTTATCTTAACGCACAGTCGGATATACGTTTCACAAGACTGTCTGCGGATTTTGACACACACAGAAATGAACTCTACGCTGAGATTAAGAGTATTTCATCGGGACTTTCAAAGCTCAATGATGATATGTCATCGCAGTCGGATGTTGTAAACAGGGATTTTCAGGACATCAATGACAAGGTTAATGAGATTCTGGACTTAATGCTTGATAAAATTGAGGCGTACATGAACCTTGATGCAGAACCACTCTACAATGATGTGTCGGACGAGGAAATAGATGAACAGACTACCGGAAGGGTGGACGGCTGCAACAACGTAGGGGATGTATCGGCGGATATCAATGTCGGCGGTATTGCAGGCTCTATGGCTATTGACAGTGATGACCTTGAAGATAATGCAGCTGGTAAGACGGATATATCTCTTGGAAGCCGCTATCTGGCAAAATGCGTGATAAATAACTGCCAGAACAATGGATATATAACATCGAAGAAGGACGGCGCAGGTGGAATTGCAGGTTACATGAAGCTTGGAATTATCAGAAATTCAAGGTCTTTTGGAAGCGTAAAGAGCAGTGATGGCGCTTATGCGGGTGGAATATGCGGTCAGTCACTGTCCATGATTACCGATTCCTACGCTCTGTGTTCTGTGGAAGCGAACAAGTATGTTGGCGGTATCGCAGGCTATGGAAATGTGATAAGAGGCTGCTATTCAATGGTTAATCTGCACACTGAGTCTGGAAGGGCAGGTGCTATAGCCGGACAGACAACTGCCTATGAGGATGAGGAGGTCGAAAATGATGATAAAGTTACCGGAAATTTCTATGTGGATAATGGCGTGCATGGAATAGACGGTATCAGTTATACAGGTGTTGCACAGCCGATATCGTATGAAGACCTTCTTGAAGTAAAGGGTCTGCCGGCTGGATTCAGACAGCTTAAGGTGACATTCAGGGTGGATGATATTTATGTCGGAATACAGACGTTTGAATATGGTCAGTCTCTGTCGGAAATAGAGTTTCCTACAGTTCCTAAAAAGGAAGGCTGCTATGTGGTGTGGTCGGATTTGTCCGGGGAAACGATGACTGGAAATATTGTGGTTGCCGGAGAGTACAGAAACAATGTCACATCGGTGTCGAGTGCGCAGACGGATGAGAGCGGAAAAGCTTATGCCATTGTATCGGACAATTTCACGGAGGATACAAGGCTTAATGCACAGATAAGCAGGATGGAGTTACCGAAGGAAGCTCACATGAGGGAAAACATAGTATATGAGCTTACGTTGGAGAATATCTCTGAGGATACCGCAGATGACATTGATGTGCGTGTATTAAACCCATACGATAAGGTAAAGCTGTATAAGTATGATGGAAATGGATGGGTTGAGGTTGAATATAGAGTAAAGGGCAGCTATGTACAGACATCCATGCATGGTACAAGCGGACAGTTTTGTCTGGTAAATGAAAGCACCAACCCTATGGTATATGTAATAATCGGCGGATGCGTTGCCGGTGTGCTTGTTATTTTCATCATAATTAAGGTTATCAGGTCGGGCATAAAGAGAAGAAAAAATAAAGCTAAGCTATCTGATGAGGAGAAATAGATGAAGGATATCCGATTTATCAATGACAGTAAGACAACATATATGGATGAGGTGCATGTGATGGATGGAAATGCCACGCGCATTGTCCCGGTTATCCGCTGTGCCGCGTACAAGAATGAGAGCTGGCTTTCGCATGGCTTTTCCACCAGATTAGGTGGGGTGAGCGATGGGATATACAGCAGCCTGAACTTGAGCTTCTCACAGGGCGATGATGAGAGGCTTGTGAGAAAGAATCATGGGATTATGGCGGCTGCATTGGGTGTGGAGCCGTACAGACTTGTGTATTCCCACCAGACGCACACAACGAATGTGCTGCGTGTTACGGAGGAGCACGCCGGTATGGGAATCACAAGGGAAAGAAGCTTTCACGATATTGATGGATTTGTGACGGATGTTCCGGGGCTTATGCTTGTGACGGCGTATGCGGACTGTGTGCCTCTGTACTTTGCGGACAGAAGGCTGCATGTGATAGGGCTCTCACATTCCGGGTGGCGCGGTACGGTAAATAATATGGCACAGGCTACGGTTGATAAGCTTAGGAGCGAGTTCGGAAGCAGACCGGAGGATATAATCGCATTTATCGGACCGTCTATATGTGCGTCATGCTATGAGGTCGGTGAGGATGTCGCGGAGAATTTCTTTAATGCATACAGCACAGAGGCGGATAAGGTGCTTAAGTTGAAAAAAGAGACGGAAGAGGGGAAGAAATATTATCTTAATCTCCATGCCGCCAACAGAATCAATATGCTGCATGCCGGAATACCTGAGGAAAATATATCCGTGACGGATATATGCACCTGCTGCAACCCGAAGCTGCTCTTTTCACACCGCGCCTCCAAGGGAAAACGCGGCGGGCTGTGCGCTTATATGATGATTGCAGAGGCCTTGTAATTAAAGTGAGGTACTTGAGGCAGTCTGATTCGAATAATCGAATTGGCAATATAACTCAATATATGTATTATGTATGAAAAAAAGAGTTTCCCGCGTGGAAACTCTTTTTTGCGTCATATCTATTTACATTCGTTCTCATACTCAAGCTTACATTCCTGATTATACTTGTCGATGAGCTCATGTATTCTCTCAGTTGGATCCATCAGGCCACCGATAGACTTATCGTGATTGAGGGCATCTATAATCTTGGCGAGGAACTTGCTCATGTCGGCTTCGATAAAGTAAGGCTTAGCCTTGATGTTGTCGCTTATATAGGTGAGGTTAGTTGTGACAACTCCTGAGATATATCCCTTATTGTAGTATTCATCGAACTTGGCCATTCCGTCTGTAAAAAGACCGAATGTAGTGCAGACGAATACTCTGCGGCAGCCGCGCTGCTTTAAGCTGGCTGCGGTGTCGAGAATGCTCTCACCGGAGGAAATCATGTCATCAATGACTAAGACATCCTTGCCGGTTACATCAGCGCCTAAGAATTCATGTGCAACAATAGGATTCTTTCCGTTTACTACGTGTGCATAGTCGCGTCTCTTGTAGAACATGCCAAGCTCCACGCCGAGCACGCTTGAAAAGTACACCGCACGGCTCATGGCTCCTTCATCAGGGGAGATTATCATTAAATGTTCTTTGTCTATGGTGATATCCTTGAACTTCTTTGTAATAGCCTTGATGAACTGATATGGCGGCTGGAAGTTGTCAAAGCCGCGGAGTGGGATTGAGTTGTTGACTCTTGGGTCATGTGCATCAAAGGTGATGATGTTGCTCACACCCATCTTGGTGAGTTCCTGCAGTGCAAGTGCAGCGTCGAGGGATTCGAGCTTGGAGCGCTTGTGCTGTCTGCTCTCATATAAAAATGGCATTATTACGGTGATTCTCTTGCAGTGTGAACCTGCTGCCGCGATGATTCTCTTCAAATCCTGAAAATGGTTGTCCGGGGACATATAGTTGGTATGGCCGAACACATCATAAGTGATACTGTGATTACATACATCCGTGAGAATATAGAGGTCGGTTCCACGCACAGAGCCGAGTATCTGTCCCTTGGCTTCACCTGTACCGAATCTTGGGCAAACGCTGTCGATTATATAAGAATCCTCAAGATATCCTTTGAATTCTATGCCTTCCTTGTGCTCATTGTGAGCCTCAGTACGGAACTGCACGATGTAATCGTCAACTTTTTTTCCAAGTTCGGCGCAGCTTTGCATAACGATAAGCTTAAGTGGAGCTACAGGAAGGGTTGTAAGTTCTTTTTCACTGCTCATAAGTAATATCTGCCTTTCTTTACGGTTGAATTATATAGTAGTGGTACTATCCAAAGCCTGTTTTCTGAAATTGTGATTGACTCTGAACATTAACATAATAAGTTTATATTTCTTCATAGTCAAGAGAAAACCTTTACAAACTCAAAATTACTTGTTATCATATAAATGTTGTATTTTTTTAAGAAAGCAAAATCCCACTAAATTTTTTATCATATAAAGAGGTGAAGAAATAATGAGTAAACCAATTGTTGCCATAGTAGGCAGACCTAATGTTGGAAAGTCTACGCTGTTCAACGCGCTTGCGGGACAGCAGATTTCTATAGTTAAGGACACACCGGGTGTCACAAGAGACAGAATATACGCAGATGTCGAGTGGCTCCGATACAATTTTACCATGATTGACACAGGCGGTATTGAGCCGGACAGTAAGGACATCATTCTTTCGCAGATGAGAGAGCAGGCCCAGATAGCCATTGATACGGCGGATGTCATAATTTTCCTTGTGGATGTCAAGCAGGGACTTGTCGATTCTGATTCTAAGGTTGCCGATATGCTCAGACGTTCGGGAAAGCCGGTAGTATTGGTTGTCAACAAGGTTGACGATTTCAACAAGATGATGCCGGATGTATATGAGTTCTACAATCTTGGTATCGGTGACCCTATGCCGATATCATCTGTAAACAGACTTGGCTTCGGTGAGATGCTTGATGCCGTCACAGGACATTTTACAGAGGAGATGTTAAGCGACACAGAGGATGAGCGCCCTAGGGTTGCCATAGTAGGTAAGCCTAATGTAGGTAAGTCCTCAATAATCAACAAGCTCACAGGTGCCAATCGTGTCATCGTATCGAATATTGCGGGAACTACAAGAGATGCTATCGACACAGAGGTCAAGTATCAGGGCAGGGAATATGTGTTCATCGACACAGCAGGTCTTAGAAGAAAGAGTAAGATTAAGGAGGATCTTGAGCGTTACAGCATCATCCGTACAGTAAGCGCTGTTGAGCGTGCAGATGTAGTGCTTGTTGTCATAGATGCGACAGAGGGCGTCACAGAGCAGGATGCGAAGATTGCCGGTATTGCGCATGAGAGAGGCAAGGGAATAATCGTTGTTGTGAATAAGTGGGATGCCATTGAGAAGAATGACAAGACCATGTATGAGCATAACAACAAGATTAAGGAGATACTCTCATTCATCCCTTATGCTGAGATTATGTTCGTGTCCGCAGAGACCGGGCAGAGACTCAACAAGCTCTATGATATGATTGACATGGTTATCGAGAACCAGAATCTCAGAATACAGACAGGTGTGCTCAATGAGATTCTCTCTGAGGCAGTGGCTATGCAGCAGCCGCCTTCAGATAAGGGACGCCGACTTAAGATATTCTATATGACACAGGTTGCCGTTGCTCCACCTACGTTCGTAATTTTCGTAAATGACAAGGAGCTTATGCATTTCTCATATACAAGATATATCGAGAACAAGATAAGGGAGGCATTCGGCTTTAGAGGTACAGCACTCAAATTTATAATACGTGAGAGAAATGAGAAGGAGTAAACAGGATATATCATGGAAACTATAGTACAACGTCTTATATGTCTGGTTATTGGGTATGCATTCGGACTTTTTCAGACAGGATATATTTATGGTAAGATGCATGGAATTGACATCCGTAAGGAAGGAAGCGGCAATGCAGGCACAACCAATGCACTTCGCGTTCTTGGAAAGAAAGCCGGAATAATAACCTATATCGGGGATATGGTAAAGGCTGTTCTGGCGGCTACGGTTGTCAGGCTGATATTCGGTCAGAGCCATGCCGATATCATTATGGTTCTTGTTTTATACAGTGGGTTCGGAGTCATATTGGGACATAATTTTCCGTTCTATCTTGGATTTAAGGGTGGCAAGGGTATTGCGGCTTCATCCGGTGTTATAGTTGCCCTTGGCTACTGGCCGCTTATTCTTCTTGGTTTTTGTACATTTATGATTGTAACCATTATCTCAAGATATGTATCTTTGGGTTCACTTGTGATGATGACAGGATTCCTTGTTGAGTTCATTATCTTTGCGGTTAACGGAATGATACCGGGATTATACCCGGCAGAGCTTGTTGAAGCGATAGTCATTGTGGCAATTCTTACAGTGCTGGCATTCTGGAGACACAGGGCTAATATCGTGAGACTTGTGCACGGCAACGAGCGCAAGCTGTGGGGCGGAAATAAGGAGAATAAATAGCAATTAAGCTTATGAATACGGAGGTTTGGCAATATGTCAAAGGTATGTATAGCCGGTGCCGGGAGCTGGGGCCTTGCACTTGCACTTGTACTTGAAAAGAATGGACACGAAGTGACTGTATGGTCAGCACTTCCTGAGGAGATAAGACTTCTCAAGGAAGAACATGAGAATAAAAGATGTCTTCCGGGAGTTATCATCCCACAGACAATAGGGCTTACGGATAAGCTTGACGAGGCTGTTGCGGATAAGGACGTCATAGTGATGGCTGTCGCGTCACCTTATACGCGCGCTACAGCGGCTAAGCTTGCGCCTTATATCAAGGACGGACAGATTATTGTGGACGTGGCAAAGGGAATCGAGGAGAAGAGCCTCCATACATTGTCACAGGTCATAAAGGATGAACTGCCGACAGCACAGGTAGCTGTCTTATCAGGACCTACACATGCTGAGGAGGTCAGCCGCTTTATACCGACTACATGTGTTATCGGTGCCGAGGATGAGGAGACGGCATGCTTTTTGCAGAATCTCTTTATGAACGAGAATTTCCGCATATATACAAGCTCCGATGTGCTTGGCATTGAGCTTGGCGGTTCACTTAAGAATGTAATAGCGCTTGCCGCAGGTATCGCGGATGGACTTGGCTACGGCGACAACACGAAGGCTGCGCT
>CAUCXT010000037.1 GCA_958446835.1 uncultured Eubacterium sp. | reverse complement strand
CCGTCTGTCCGCCAGAATGTATAGTGACAGTGTGGGTGCCCCTGCTCCATGTGAACTGCGGCACACCATTTAAGCGCAGTTAAGGGAATTCCAAAGCTGTTTCCGACATCATTCATAACAGAGTGCATGTATTTGACCCAGGCGTCTTTTTTGTTATACCCAAGCGCTACAGCATCTTCCTCGGACAATGATACAATGCCTCTATAGACATTTACACCGGCGTCGGTTATATCTCTCACCTCGTGAGCCACTTCGGTGATGTTGTTAAATTCAAAATTGCCAAACAAGCCTTGACTGTTCTGGCGTTTGGCAATGTAATAAATGTATTGGGAGTTGGCAGACGGTTCGTCAGGTGTAATATCTTCTTCAGTAATAGCAGTGAGCTCATCAAGCTTAACGTCTGTGAGGTCTACACCGGGGCGTGTCCCTATATATACAATATAGTTCAGATTTTTGAGCGCTGCGTGTGATTTATTGGGATTGTAGCAGCGGATTTTAGACATTAAAATATTGTGTGGCATTATAAGTCCTTTCTTAATTATAATTGAGCTTGACAAATTAAACATAATGTGGTATACAATAATTAACTGATATATGTTTCTTCTTTGGGCAAGTAGAGCCCTCTAGATCGAAGCATATATCAGTTTTGTTTTATTAAAATTCAAGGGTAGCAGCAACATCGTCACATCGAATCAGTTCCTGCTCTTTAAGTTCATTGCCGATGGCATTTATATAAGGATTTGAGCTATCAGCAATATATTACTTGCTTATATCATCAAGGGTTGCATTATGATATTTTTTATAGTACAGTAATTGTTTGTAATTATTTATTAATTTCTCAGTTTGATTAAAGCAGTTGCTTTCTAGCTCAGATAAAAAGTGCGATATAGCAGTTTGGCATTTATCAGTGTCTAAAGTCTGTTTGACATTATCAATAGAATATGGTATACTGTCATTATAGCTGATATATGTTTCCTCTTTGGGCAATTGGAGCCCTCTAGATTGAAGCATTATATCAGCTTTTTCTTTGTTTGCTGCAATTAGATTGTTCTGAGCAAGTTGTGAAGATATATAATTATATATATGGTCTTTTCCATACAAGCTGCTTATTCTATTGACCATATGTTGCTTGTTTACTTGCTCCAGCGCAACAGCAATCATGATACCATGTCCGGAGCTGTCCTGAAGGTCGGTTATACAGATGAGAGAATGTTTCTCAGTATTTTTAAATATCATCACCGGGTTCTCAAGCTGAAATGGAAGCTGCTCAATAATATTTCTATCGAGAAGGTGTCCGTGGTATATATCATCGGGCGAGCCAATACATTTATTAAGGGTTTTTATGTTTATTGTGAGTTCCAGGCTGCTGTCAGCTCCGGAGATTGCAAGAGCATTGGTTGTCATGCCAATGACAATAGGCTGTGTACGGTCGATTGTACCATTATAATATTTTTCAATCTGTTCCATGTAAGCAGTATACCTGCCTTTCAGGATTAGTTCTTGATTATCATTCATATAGTTATTCCTCATCAGAAACTCTGCTTTTCGTATATCGAACCCCTTTTTTACGTGCATCTTCATAAACTGCGGCAACGTCCTCCTGAAGTTCTTCCGGAACAAAGCGTGCGATAGCTTCCGCGGTCAGATATGCCGCGGCTGAGGCCTGTATGCATGTCTTAGCAGATAATGCGGCAAGACGTTCTATCGACGGCTGCATTACGATTCTTAACTGTTCCCTTATGATGGCACTTATGTAATTTATATTCGATTCTGATAAGTTTCCATTAAGCCCGGCTTCCGTGTACCGGCGCACAGTTTCCGATATTGATATATGATTTTTGTCTGATATATTTTTTAAAAGATTATATGTCTCACTGTCAAAAGTGACAGTAATGCGCACTCTGTCCATATTATTCAATGTGTTTTCCCTCCGGTTATGTCTGTAGGTTAGTTTTCTATTCTTCTTTTAGGGCAAGAGCAAGCTTGTCATACATGCTGTCCTGCTGTCTTGTTGTATATTTCATATATATAGTTGTTGTTCCGATACGTTTATGTCCCAGCCACCACTGGATATCTTTTGTATCAAAACCATATTCAGCCAGTTCTATTGCCCGCGTATGGCGGAGAACGTGAAAGTGTTGTTTGCTTGCCGGAATATCGGCACGCTTACAGTGATATTTCATAATCTTATCAAGGCTTTTTCGTGATAGCGCAGTGCCTTTCTGGCTTACGAAAAGGTATTCAGATTCTTTATATTGCGTATCACGGATATTTAAGTAATCGTTAAGGGCAGCCTGCACGCGGGGATCAATGATTCGTATCGTGTTGTCATTGCCCTTTTTTAGTCTTGTACAGTAGATACATGATGTAATGCTATCATAGTCATCCATTTTTAGGAGGCACACTTCCGTGGCTCTTAGTCCGCAATATTCAGCCAGATATAAAATTGCGCGGTTTCTTACCGCATGCCGGCGCTTATCGGTGTCAAGTGAACCGAACAGGCGCCCTTTTTCTTCCTGTTTAAGAAATTTAATTGTACTCAATTTATCACCTCGTAAATTTGTAAAAAGTGGACAAAATAAGCATTTTGTCTCCAAAGAAGGGAGGTCTATAAAAAACACATTGAATAGGGATGGAACGAAGGGAAAAAAGAGAAAAATCAGATGGCTTTTGTCATCAGCTCTTTTCATCCTGCTAATCAGCCCATGGCTGGGCTATCTGATGTCGCAGTTTTTAAACGCTGCGGCAAGTGGTAGTATTAGCTATTTAATTCTGGATGTCAATTACTTCCATGCTTTATGTAGTCAAAGAGATGGAAGTACGGCAACCATTAGTGTAGTAACAGGCATTTTAATGTTCTGTGTGGTTGCATTGATTACCACAGACAGGACATCGAAATTATCATCTGTCGGGATGATGAAGGTGACAGATGATATATCAATTCCCGTTCCGGCTGGAAACGGACAACACGGAAGTGAACGGTTTTTGACAGAAAAAGAGAAGCAGGATTTGTACGCCGTCTATACGCCGGGAGAAAAATTTGATGGGAAAGCCGGTCTCATTATCAATTATGAAAAGATAGGAAGGAAGGAGCGATTTTATTACATAAAAGATGACCTGCATTCAATGGTCATAGGAACAACCGGTGCAGGAAAAGACAGAAGGGTAATGTTACCCACGCTGTTTCTTCAGATTATGTCGGGAGTGTCGATTGCACTTTCGGATGTCAAGGGAGACATGTATTGTTACACCTCAGATTTTGCTAGAAAAAATGGATATGATGTTGCAGTGCTTGATTTAAGGCAGCCGGAGAAGAGTGACAGATATAACTTTCTCCAGCCGATACTTAATGCGCTGGATGAAGGAAATACAGCAAAGGCGATAGATGCTGTATGGGACCTGGTATCAGTGCTTGTCGGGCAACAGAAGGGAGAACCCCTCTGGTATAACGGGGAGACAGCGACGATTGCCGCAGCAATCCTCTGCGTATGCCTGGAAGCTCCGCCGGAATATCGCAACATGGCTAATGTCTATTATTTTATTGCCTATATGTGTAGGGCTGATATGTACGGACAGATGCCACTTAATGAATATCTGAATAACCTTGCTGATGACCATCCTGCAAAGGGAGTATTTGCGATGGCTCAGATCGCAGCTTCCAAGACGAGGTCATCATTTTTTACATCAGCGCTTGGAACGCTGAGGTTATTTACCAATCCTAATATTGCAGCTATGACATCTGTAAGCGATTTTGACTTAAAAGATATAGGTCGCAAAAAGACCATCCTGTACATGATTGTACCGGATGATAAAAAGACCTTGTATCCTTTAGTCTCCATCATGGTTACACAGTTGTACAGTCAGCAGATTGAATTGGCGAATGAGTATGGGCAGAGACTTCCGGTAGATACGGATTATGACCTGAACGAACTTGGAAATTTCCCAACTATTCCGTGTCTTGGGAACATTCTGTCGGCCGGAAGAAGCCGTGGAATAAGGGTTAATGCTGTGATACAGGACATTCAGCAGATGGAAAAGAATTATAAAGAGGACTTCAAGAATATAAAGACTAACTGTCAGGTAAAGCTGTATCTGAAGTCTGATGACCCGGATACGCTCAAGATGATTTCGGAATCTCTTGGCAATTATACAGTCAAGAGTGTAGGAGCCTCAAATAGTGTGAGCACAGACAGAATCAATGGTGGTAATTTCTCTAATTCTTCAAATCTTGGGGGAAGAAAGCTTCTTGAACCGGCTGAGGTAGGAAGAATTAATTCACCGTATGCCATATGTCTGATGACCGGCAGATATGGGGCGGTGAACAGACTTCCGGATATAAGTGAAACCTTCGTAAATAAAGAGTTTGGAATGGGAAGCAGACAGGAGAATATAGAGCTTATCCAGAAGTTTGAAAAATCAAGAGCGATCAGGGAACTTCCGAAGAACATTCCATTATGGGGTATATGGAACACAATAAAAGCTGAGCAGGATGATGGAACTCAGATAAAAAAGAAAAGGGTGTCATTCCTAAAGGGTGATGAGGAGTGACGGAAAGGATGAAGATATGATTTTGGCAAATAAAATACTGCAATCAGCGTTTTTTCAAAATTTAAAAACATTGGTTACGGATTCAAAGGAAGCGCTGTTAGCATTTGAAGGAGTGTTTGTAATACTCCTGATAATCTGGCAGCTGCTTTCAATGCAGGGTGCTACGGCATCACTTGATGACAATGCAGCACAATCAGCGACTCAGAAATATATTAAAAGAATTAAAATCATTGTTATAGTGGGTGTGATTATAATGTGTGCCACGGCATTATTTACACTGATTTTGAGTTATTTCAAATAAGGGGAATATGTATGAACATGATTCTGGCTGCTGTATGGCCGTTTAACAAAATACAGGAATGGTTCCAGGAGGTAGTGACAGATATAATCAATGGAATTGTAAATCTAGTCGGGCTTGCTTTTGCTGAGGGCGGTTCATTTATGAACGATGGTCTGATATCTAAGACATTTGAAGCGACACAGGGAGTAGCATTGCTGCTGATAATTTTATTGTCACTTAAGCATATATTGGATACATACATTTTAGAGACCGACGGCGATGCGGATTCAGACCCACTGATTGTTCTTGTCAGAAATTCTAAAGCAATGCTTGTAATAAGTGCTGGCGGACTTATTACGAATTTATGTATTAAATGGAGTGAAAGTCTATGCAGCTATATAACAGGTGCAAGCTCATATTCATATACGGATGTAGGCTTTACACTTGCTCTGTTTCATAATTTTGTGACAATGGGATGGTTTGCAATGGGCTTTATAGTTGTTTTCGCGGTTATCCTTTTAATATGCTGCTTTGTTGCAATGATAAGAGGTGTTGATCTCGGATTAATGAAAATACTGCTTCCGATAATGGCATGTGATTTGACTTCGATACGTCAGGAGAAATGGAATAATTTTATAGCTTCGTTTGTTGTGGTAGCATTCGGCTATATTGTTCAAATGGTGCTATATAAACTCGCGATTACATACGCTGTTCAAAGTGATATTCTTTCGCTTTTGAAAGCTTTTGTATGCTTATTTTTCTTTATAAAAACACCTAACTGGCTTCAGAAGTTTGCATACAGCTCAGGTCTAAAAGACACCGCCCGAAGTGGCATGTACTTTGGAATGATGATGGGGAGACACTTATGATTTTACTTGATGTGACGGATACATCATTCGGGCAGGATATTATGGCAGTGACCAATCAATTGGTCATTGTCATCTGTGTGGGGGTTGCTCTTAAGATAATTCAGACATTATATGCTCTGGCAGGCGAGAGTATAACGGTAGACAAGGCAAAAAATAAAATCAAGCAGCTTTTTAAGGTAATAATAATATCCGTGTCATTATCTGAGCTGTCAGATACCATTATAAATGGATATCTGCTCAGCCGGGTAGACCAGAATCAAGATTCAATAGCGCTGGTCACTATATTCAGGTACATGGTTGTTTTATTTAAAGATCTTATAGGAGCAGCTACGGTAATTTCCGGCTCCATATCAGTGGTTTTACTGATTATTAAACTGATGGAAATTCAGAAAGCCTCAGAGAACGATATTGCGGAGTTAAAAAAACAAGCAGTAAGAATCATTAAGATAGGAGTACTGATAACTTTAACATTGGGAATTGTTACAATGTTATGTGACCAGCTTGGAGTCCGCTTAGGTTAGGGTAAATAGGGTGACAGATTATGAATGATAATGACAAAAAACTTTACATTCCGGTGAATGTCCTTGAGACAAAGGACATCATTCCCGGAATAGGGGGAAAAGAGCTTGCTGCTATAGGAATTGCAGCCGCTGTGGGAGTGATTATAAGCATTGTGGTATATGCCGTAAATAATAATATGGTTACATGCCTTATGATTATCGCCTTTGCAAGCACGGCTACGTTTATTGCGGTGCGCCGCGATAATCATAATGAAAATATAATCAACAAGATAGTACAGATATACAGATATGCTAATGCACAAAAGCGGTTTGAGTATGAATATATGGGGATTAAATCACCGTGGGAGGATGAACAATGAACAAAGTTATTTTGATGGGCAGATTGACAAGAGATCCGGATGTGCGTGTGACTGCCGGTGAGAAACAGATGACTATTGCAAGATATACACTTGCAGTCGACCGTAGGAGAAAAAGTGATGGCGGCGAACAGACAGCAGATTTCATTTCGTGCGTTGCATTTGACCGTTCGGCAGAGTTCGCAGAGAAGTATTTTCATCAGGGTATGAGAGTTCTGATTACCGGGCATATCCAGACAGGAAGCTACACCAATAAAGAAGGTCAGAAGATATATACGACAGATGTGGTTATAGAAGATCAGGAATTCGCAGACAGTAAAGCAGGTATCGTTCCTCCGGCTGCTGTTTCACCGGACGGATTTATGAATCTGCCTGAAGGAGTTGAAGATGAGGGATTGCCGTTTAATTCATAGAAATTTAAGAAATACAGGAAAAAGAGACAAAAATAATGTTCCGGTTTATGAAGGCGATGTACTGGAAAGCCGGCTTGATAATCTGTTTCCGGAGAATGTCACTGTGGAAACAGTTGTCTGGCTTAACAATCGATTTCTTCTTGTTCAGGATGGCTGCGAACCGGATGAGATATTTGAGGGAGATATCGAGATGTCGGAGGTTATTGAAAATGTTATATGTAAGGAGCTGATCAGATGACGGCAAATGAATTTACTGGAGTTAAGGATATAAGGGGATGTTTCCTATATAGAACGGACGGATACATCATGTCATACCTGAGAGTGTACTTTCTCAATCTTGATCTTTTGAGTGAAGAAGACAGACATGCCAAGACAGAAGTCCTCACACACTCCTTTGAGAGTGAGAAGAAGAACTTCGTATATGAGGCTTATCCGCGGGAGATTGATCTTGACAAGTATAAAAATGAGCTTAAGGACAGATACAAAGAGGAACTAAACCATATCGGGAAGAGGCATATTCTTACCATTATGTTAAATGAAGCTATTGAGCTTGCAAGCAACGGTGAGAATTTTGAACATGTCCACTTCATAAAGCTGTGGACATCACCCGGCAGGAACAGGCTTGATTCCGAAAAAGAGCTAAAGGATCGATTATCAGATTTCCGGAAGCGATATGCGGCAGTCGGTGTAAGAACAGAGATTTTGGGAGAACAGGACATTATTAAAATGTGTGCACTGTACGGAAATGCCGTGCAGGCTGTATATGATGTTCCTGTAAATAATTTGATTTATGAACAGATAGGAAGGTTGTAATAATGCAGATTATTGCTAAAAAGAAAAATGCAGTAACAGGTTCCATTAATGTAAAGGAAGCAACAGACTTAAACGAGCATATTTTAAACATAATTACTCCTTCAGGAATAGATTATGACAGCACGCATGCCAATATAGGCGAAAATGTAGGGAAAATTTACTGTATATCAAGATATCCGGCTGAAAATATTAAATATGGCTGGCTGGCGGCACTTTGCCAGCTTGAAGGAACCATCACATCAATAGAGTTCAGGCGTACCGACGCGGATAACCTCATTGATGTATATAACAAAAAGATAGCGCAGCTAAAGGGAGACAGAACAACCGCAAAGGTTGAGTCTGATAAGCAGTTGATTGACAAGGCAATTAAGGACTTGGAAGGTCTGATTCAGAAAATAGCTGTTCAAAAAGAACCCGTGGGGTATGTAAACATAATGCTTTACATACGCCATACGGATAGCCGCATGCTTGAGGACAGAATAAAGCGCGTATCCGGAGCTGTGGCAGTTGCTCAATGTAAACTGCTCAATCTTAAGTATAAACAGTTGCAGGCAATGAAGTGTATGGCACCTTATGGAATCCCTTCACAGCAGGTTGCCCAGATGGGTGAGCGCAACATGCCGATATCAACATTTCTTGGAGGATTTCCCATGGCGAATGCCGGCATAAATGATCCGGGTGGATATTGGCTGGGTCGGACGTCGAGGACAAATCGTATAGTAATACTTAATCAGTGGATAAGAAGTAATGACAGGGTGAACAGCAACTGGTTTATAAGCGGTCTTCCGGGCTCTGGAAAGTCAACCGCAATTAAGAAGATACAGACCTGTGAATATTCTTTTGGAACCAAGATAATTACTCTTGATCCGGAGGAGGAGTATGTTGACCTGGCTGCTCATCCTGATATAAACGGTGATGTCATTGACTGTGCAGGAGGTTCCACCGGACGTATAAATCCCCTGCAGGTGAGGTATTCGCCGAGAATAACAGAGGATGATTTCAATGACGGAGAGAATCTTAACGATTATATGATTTACGATGAGGAGATGGGAATATCTGATCTTGCCCTTCACATTCAGAATCTGAGGGTTTTCTTCAAATTATATTTTGGTGCTGAGAATTTCGATGCCGGAATAAAAACGGCATTAGAGGAATGCATTATTGAGGTATACCGTGATTTTCATATCACATGGGATACAGAGATTGCTTTTTTACAGCCGGAGGATTACCCGGTAATCCGTGATTTATATGATAAGGTTGAGGAAAAATCCAAAAAACCGGGCTTATCACAATATAAACAGTCGGTGTATGACAAACTTAAGGATTTGCTGTATTCAATAGCTTATGGTGCAGATCAGTTTATATGGAATGGACCGACAACCATAAATCCGCAGTCTGATTTTATTGTACTTAATTGCTCAAAGCTGCTTGAGCTTGATGAGAATGTCAAGAGAGCACAGTTTTTCAATCTCACAAGCTGGGCATGGCATGAGATGTCCAAGGACAGGAGCCAGAAAGTTATTTTCGGAATCGATGAAGGCTATCTCTTTGTAGACCCGGATTATCCGGACCTGATGAAATTCGTGAGGAATGTTTCAAAAAGAGACAGAAAATATGAGGCAGGACTTATGTTTATAACACATTCGGCAGTGGACGTTCTCGATCCTGCTGTAAAGAGGTTCGGACAGGCTATAATAGATAATTCATGCTACAGATTTATTATGGGAACGGACGGCAAAAACCTTCAGGAGACGGTAGATTTATTCAACCTTACAGAAGGTGAGCAGACAATACTTGCTTCAAAGAGCCGCGGAGTCGGAATATTATTTGCCGGCAGTGTGAGGCTTGATATGAGGCTTGAGGTAAGCAATGAGATGCTTGAAATGTTTGGAAAGAGGGGCGGCAGATAGTGAAGAAAGCGCTGATTGCCATTGTGCTTGTTGTAATGGCACCTTTTTTACTGCTGGTTCCTGTGATAGGTGCTGCTTCATCGGTGGATGGCTTTTTTGATCCGGACAGTGGAGAGGATTTTGACGTGGAAGCTTATAAAACATCAGATACTGTCATTAAGGTTACATCCTGGTATGAAGAATACATAAGCGAATATGAAAAACAACTGAATGACAGGAAAAAGGAAGTGGAAAAGGAACATACAACCACCGAGAATGTTCCAAAGGAAAAAAAGCAGGATTCATCAGAAGAGATTAAGGCTGAACCACAAAAGGTTACAAAAAAGCTTCAGATAATTGTAGGGAACAAAGACAATGACCCAAAATCAGATGAAATGACAACATATGATCCTGATGAGCCAGCAGCGAAACCCGGCAGCTCATCAGGAGACAATGGGAATGATAAAGAAAGCGATGACCAATCGGAGACAGAAACCGATGAACAGGAATCAGAGAATCAGGAGACAGAGCAGCGTGAGGTATGCCATGTCAATGTCATCATTAAAATGGATGAATTTCCGGTAAGTGCTGTACTTGCATATTATCATGTGCTGGTAATAAAAAGGATGTTTGATGGTGATGGCATTAAGACACCTAAAAAGGATGATATAAAGGATATGCTTGCAGCCATGACGTCCTGCACTGAAATGCCGGATGATAACAGTGAAGATTACTATATAACTATGAGCTTCAAATCATATAAAGAACTTCCGGGTGTGATGTTTACTAAATGGCAGTTATCTGAGGATGAGCTGTCAGAATACACCGAACGATACCTCAATGTAACAGAAATGGTGGCAGGCTGGATTGATGAGAATTTAAGTGCGTTTGAGAAGGAGGACGCGGAGGAGAACACAGATGGAGAATAAACAGCATAACAAGAATGTAATAACAATAGTGGTGTGTGTGGCGCTTTCGATTGTCAGCCTCATCATACAATATTTTTTTAAGGGTGGGATGTGAAGATGGTCTACTATATTACATCTCCGACATATCAGGCAGTAATCACATCAGTGCTCCATGAGACAGAACAGATTATCGCCGGCGGTGATAGCATATCGGAGATATATGTCAATAAATACATAAAGGAACAGATTAATAATCTCTCCGGCGTGGACATAATGATTATTGATTTATCGTGCGTGCTTGATCTTGATACCGAAATTATATCAAGCCTTGAGACCGTAAAGGTTATGTATGGGCAGATGAGGATAATCATTCTTGCAACGCAGCTTAGGACAGGCAGCGAACTTTTAATCAAGTGTGTGCAGATGGGCATATATGACATCATTACTGCGACCGATTTTGTGGAGATTAAGGATGAGCTTACCAGATGTGTAACAGAAGGTAAGCAGTACAGGGATGCACTAAGATACTTAAAGCCACAGGATGATAAGCCGGAAGGAAAACAGGTTCGTATTAAGCAGAAACAAAACGCCAATCGAGTGATGATTGGCTTTGCCGGAAGCCAGGCAAGAGTGGGGACAACTCATAATGCCATTGTCACTGCCAATACGCTGCGTCGCAGCGGCTATATGGTTGCACTGCTTGAGATGTCCTCCCACCCGGTCTTTGCAGACATAAAGGAATCCTATGATGAGGAATCGGAGGATGCACTTCATTTCTCTGTTAACGGAATAGATTATTATCCGTCTGTACAGGCTGCGGAAGTCAATTCAATAATGGCCAAGGCATATAACTTTCTTGTTATAGATTTTGGCAGCTTTGATGATATGGATGATATCACATTTAATAAATGTGAGGTACCAATAATAGTTGCCGGGAGCAAACCATGGGAGCTTGATGCGCTTAATGCAATTTTTTCAAGAGTAGTCCATGAAAACCTTACAAGATATAACTTTCTATTCAACTTTACAGATGAAAAGTACCGGGATGATATAAAGAGCGGAATGGCGGAGCTTAAGAATGTATTCTTTGCCCCTGTGACAATAGATCCGTTTACAGCGGTTGAGAATGGGCTGTGTGAACAGCTCTGCGGTGATTATTTTGACAAGAGCGAACAGCCGGATAAAAAGAAGAGGGGGTTATTTGGTGTATGGAAGAAGAAAAACAGATAGATGAATGTCTTGAGCTTATTAAGAAGATGTATTCCATCAATCAGGAAAGAGAGGAGCTGATTGAGCAGCGGGCTGCAAAAGAGGCAGAGTTTAAAGAGTATCTGCGTGAACAGGATAAGGCTATAGAAGCGGCAAAGGACAGATTTAATGTTATTGGCCAGACGGTTATAGATACGGATATTAAGAATACAGGTCATTTGCGGGATGAAATAAAAAAATGCCTGGAGCTTCTGGGAGTTGAATTCAAAGGGAATACGCCAAGTACCGGAAATATACACACTGAATCATATAAAGGCTTCATATCAGGAGATAATAAAGAGGTTGGAACCAAGGTTGTTTATGGTGACAGTATAGATGCCGTTCTTGACAGTGCAGCAAGGATTTCAGACAAGATAGCATATACCACTGTCAATATCGGGGTGCTCAATAAAACAGAAGGACAATATATTGATTTTCGTAAATTTGACATTGCCAAAAGATATGATATTTCTAACGTATATCTGACGCTGCCCCATGTTGATAAAGAGGAATATTCACAGATGATTAAAAACCTGAAAGCAGAAGGCGCAAGGTTCAATTCGTATATTAAGAAATGGTACATACCACATGAACTGTCACAGAAAGAATTCTTCCAGCCATACATATCGGAGGTGCCAAGGCAGCGCGATTATTCAAGACAGCGGCATTATACATCGCAGGAGCTTTCACTTATATGTGGTTCAACAGGTAAAACCGTCAATGACATGCTTTCAAGGAATGATGGATATGTGAGGATTACTTATGAAGATAATGGCAGAGGGCGCATAGCACCTAAGGCAGAATTTTATGAGCATAAGACACCGGATGAGACGGAGCATGCCGGTAAATGGCTGTCGGACTCGAATGTAAGAACAGTACTGGTAGAAGGCAGGGAAATGAGTAAGGATATCCTGTATGCCGGAAAAGGCTACAGAATAAATCCTGAGGATGAGATACCTAAGAAGACACCCTATGCAGCAATAGCAAGCGAAGAGGATGCCGGCGGAAAATATTATACGATCTACGGAGTGCATGATATAAGCGGTATGATATGCCGCCTGTCACCGAGAAGATTTGATACAAGTGAGCAGGCTGAAAGCAATGTGCCGGAGGGACATAAGCTGATTTCACCCGAAGAGCTGAAATCAGAAAGCAAATTATATGAGGATGTATGGTCAAAGCTGATTAAGGATGATATTGAAAAGAGCGGTTATGAATTTAGCTGTTATATGGTTAAAAATATCAAGCTTCTCAACTATGAGACCAATAAGTCATGGAGCCTTAAGGATATCAGTGCAGTATATAAACAGATGGATGGAGACAAGCTGCCGGATGGCATAAGTGAGCTTGCCGGAACTTATATAAAACGCATAGGCGATGAATGTGTGAATCTGCAACGCATGGAGTTTCAGGCGGAAGCATTACAATAAGCAGGAGACTAAGCTCTATGAATGAAAATATCAAAAAAGTGATGTTTAATGTTCTCAAGAATGAGACTGTAGTTGAATATTTATTTCAGATGTATTCGTATGATATGGGAACCTTCAGACACATGATGCACACCAGCATTTATTCTGCGATAATAGCTGAACACTACTATGAATTTGACAAGGTTGTGAGAATAGCACAAGGCGCAGCGTTACATGATATAGGAAAAATCATGCTTCCTTTGTCAATCCTTAACAAGCCTGAGCCGTTGGAAGAGTGGGAGTACGAAAAAGTAAGGGAACATCCGGGCGCCGGTAATATCATTGTTAAGGGGAAGATACATGATGAGCTGATAAATGATATCATTCTTCATCATCATGAACATCCGGATGGCTGTGGTTATCCGGATGGACTTGCAGGCAATGATATATCAAGGGAGGTAAGCATTGTAACTATGGTCGATGTATTTGACGCAATGACACAGGCAAGGGCATATCATAATCCGATTAGAGCTGAGGAAGCACTAAGACTAATGGAAGGATGGTATGACACCGGATATATGGGCATTTTGAAAAATTACATAATGAAGGAGGGACTGCTTAAGTGAAAATGTCAAAGTTTTTTTCACAGGCGGAAGAACAAAAGCAATCAGAGATAACAAATAAGGAAAAAGAGTATGCTCTTCCGGAGCAGGAGATAACAGATAAGGTCATTGGATATTTTACATCCGGAAATAATATTGCAAGGCTCAACATGGTTGAGCGCGGAAACCTTGATAAAGAGATATATGCTCAGGAAGTAAAGGCATATATCAGGAACCGGTATACGGCTGATGATGAGAGCATAGCCAGAATTTATAAAGGGTTCAGCTCATTTATATGGGGCTATTACATAATTGATAAACTGATTGCCGATCCTGATATATCGGACATCAAAATCTATGATTACAACCGAATATATTTTAAAAAGCTTGGAAAGCGTTACAAAGCAGATATCACATTTCGTGACAGGGAAGATTATGAGAGGTTTGTTGAGAGGTGCAGCCTGCGAAACCATATAAGCCTGAGTGTAAATAACAGTACACAGAAATGGACAGACTGGTCTGATGAGAAGTATATATTAAGATTTACGGCGATTACCAAAATGCTTGCTTCAAACAGAATGACCACAATACACATGCGTAAACATCCGAAGAACAAGAAAACGATGGATGTACTTAAAGCTGAAGGAATGCTTACGGATGAGATGGCAGCGATTATTAAGCGGAAGCAGGAAGCCGGGGAGGGCTTCTTAATATGTGGTAAGAACGGCAGCGGAAAAACCACTTTTATAAATGCGGCTATTGAAAACATACCTGAACAGTTTTCTATTTTCTGTGTACAGGAAGCAGAAGAGCTGTTTTCGGCGAGGGATCGCGACTTCGGAGCCTACCATATAATAGAGGGACGCGGGGAAGTCAACATTAATTATTCTTTGGGCGATATGGTAACCATGGCTCAGACGATGGATGCAGATGTGATTATCCTTGGAGAAATTAAGGGTGCAGAGGCAAGACAATTTCTGGCCGCAGCACATACAGGAGCCATCTGTTATGCGTCAACTCATGCTGAGTCTGTGGAGGATGCGTATATGAGACTCTGCGATTACACAAGGCGTGTGTCTGATATGACCAATGAGGAGATTCTTTATATGTTAAAGAGTCTTAAGAATGTCATATTTATAAAAAAATATAAGCTGTGTGAGATGGCAGAATGCAGCTGGAATCCGGAAAAGAAATGTCTTGATTTTACCTACCTATATAGGGACGGAAAGGCGGTTACACAATGAATATCATTTTATTGACATTGCGGTGCATTGTTTTCGTAGGAACTGCACTGGGGGTTTTTGCTGCTTTTAAATATATATCCACCGGGAAGATAGTGAAAAACAGCCTTATAACAATGTATGAGAGGATAAATTCCTCCGGAGAAAACAGGAAAAAATCCGAACAGATGATACGGCAGATGTATGGCAGCTATAACCGAAAAGGTCTGTTGAGCCGTATTGACGAAAACCTAAGATACAGTGGCATTCAGATAAAACATCATTATATTACAACGGAACTGTATCTTGTCGGGGCAGTTCTGCTGTTGACGGCAATATTTATTTTGGTTTCACTTGTGAGCGGAAACATGCTGTATGGCGCGGGGGCTGCCGCAGTTCTGATTTTAGCTGTTGAACTGTATTTTAACAGCAGGCGCCAGTCGCGTTACAACAGTGTGGGTGATGAACTTCTGCCATTGCTTAATTCAATTGACGCCTATGCAGGGACAACGGATGACATAATAAGCATACTTGAAAAGAGCATTCCGGTTCTTACAGGTTCACTCAAGGATGCGGTATATTCCGCAGTTTCCGCCTCAAAAAAGACAGGAAACAGCTCAGAGGCATTAAGACTGCTTGAGGACAGCATAGAACATCCTTTTTTTAAGAAGCTTATAAGAAATCTGGAAATCTCATCAAGGCATAGCTGCAATTATAAAGACATTATAACAGAATGCCGTTATCAGCTTGATGAGGCAACCGGAAATGAGAAAAAACTTGAGAAAATATACAGGGATGGAAGATTTGAAATTGCCGTAATCATAATATGCGGCATAGCGTGTGTTCTGATGGCGCTTGTCGGAGTGCTGGATTTTGAGGTCAAAGGCTTTTTTACGGATATGTGGGAAACCATTCCGGGAAAATTTATTCTTGTTCTGTGTGCAGTTGTCCTGATGATTTCGTTTTACATAGCATTTATTACGTCACAGAGGAGGGGAAGGAATGAATAGCTTTTATCAGTTTATACACGGCAATTACGGTTATCTGATAAATGGAATTGTCATTGTGTTCTGCGTTCTGGTCTTTGCATTTATCAACATGTATATGTATGGGGCGGTAAGAAGTGCATACCAAAGGGCAAGGCTGCAGCTCATAAATGCTATGCAGCGCAATAGCGGGCACAATGTATTTTCGTATAACTACCAGGCGCAGAGGCTTAACAGGCTGGGGGTGACATATTACTCACATGGCAAGGTGACGCCGACAGTGTATCTGTCATATAAGATTGCTGCCCTTGCCGCCGGTTTCGCAGTCGGCATGATGTTTAATCCACTTATAGGAGTAATCTTTGCTTTTCTGGGCTATATAATCCCGGACAAAGTAATAGAGCAGCGAAACAGGGAAGACAACCAAAAAATGCTCGGAAGCATTATGAATATCTATGATGTAATGCTTCTTCAGATAAATTCGGGAGAGCATATCACTCAGGTTCTTGTTGACGCCTACAGGGTGTCAACGCATCCACGGCTAAAGATGGCACTTATGGAGCTGACAGGTGATATTGTCTCGACCAATGATACTGTTCTGTCTATGGAGATGTTTGATGGAAAGTTTGACAATGAAAACATCCACAATCTGGTTGTCCTTGTCAAGCAGCTCACAGAAACCGGTTCGGTTGCCGGACTGTTGAGCGATATTAAGAAACGTCTCCAGAAATTACAGGAGAGCTATAACAGCAATGAGAGAACACGAATCAACCGCCTCATTGCTGTATGTACGGCGGCAATTGCTGTCGCAGGACTGGCTGTGCTTGGCTATGCCTTTGCTGTGGGCATAGCGGATTCAGCAAAATTACTATTATAAATTAGGAGGAAAGAAATGAGAAGTATCAGAAACATGGTAACGAAGGTCAAGTCTTTTTTTATGAGAAAGGAGGCAGAAGCTCTTGGAATCATATACAATCCGAAGCTTAGACAGGAAGGCAGTGCTGTCATCGGGGAGGTAATAGTGCTTGTTGTTGTTATTGTACTGGCAGTGGCTCTTAAGAAAGGAGGAGTGACATTTATTACCGATATATGGACAAAAATTACTACTAATTCAGACAACCTTTGGAATTAGTAAAGATGTGAGAATATGAAGAGCAGATATTTATTAAAGAAGAAAAATGCGATAGGAAGCTTTGTTGACTGCATAATCACAATACTGATACTGATGGCAGTAATTGTATACTCTATCAAAATGTATTCCAATCTTGACCTTGCAATCGAAAAAAAGCGAATAGAGAGAAGCTTCATCATGCAGATGGAGGCAGAAGGTTATCTGTCATTATCTGCAAAAGATTCACTTACACAGCAGCTTAATGATATCGGCGTTGAGCAGATATCATTTCAGGGAACAACAATGTCTCCGGCAGGATATGGCAACATTGTTGTGCTGTCTGTGACAGGACGCATTAAGGTCGATAATATTGTAGGCATGAGGAATCTGTATGAGTTTATACGGGGAGACAGCACAAATGAGTTCAGGATTTATCAGACATCTACGGCAAAGTATTAAGAAAAAGAAGGATGGAATAGCAGTGCTTCCGTTGTGTATTGTGGTAATAGGTTTTCTTATGCTGCTGGCTAACTTTATGTACCGAAGGCAGCTTATTCAAATCAATTATGAGAACATAGACACGGCACTTACCGATTCACTTTTGGCAGGGGGCGTAATTAACTATTCAGAGTTTGGCAGGACAGGCAGGGTGATGATACAGGACGAGGATGAACCGTCTGTATGGGATGGTTGTTTTGACAATTCATACAGACTGTTCACGGAATGTCTGAAAGCTAATCTGAGGCTGGATGACGAATATAACGCAATGACTGATAACGGCATTGTTGGGACTGTGAGCATTCTTGAATACCGGGTATATAACTACATAGAGAATGAAGATGGATTTTATATCACGGAAATAGGGCTAAACAATGGACAAGGCTATGCCATAAGCCATAACCTGAATGAGCCGGTTTATGTAAATGCCAACGATTCGGTCGTGGAAATAACGGAAACGTCTGTATATGGAAAAATAGGATTCAAATTTAAACTTGCTGCGCGTGCATCGTGGCTGGTGGCAATGCCTGAAGATTATTTTGAGAAAAACTACACGCTTACGCGGCTTATAGGCATAGCGCATTAAGTAGAAAGGTAAGAAGGATGAAGAAAGTTGTTTACAGAAGGGAAAAAACACATGATGACAGCGGCAAGCTGAAGGAGCCTAAAGCCGGAACACCTGCAAAGGTTGTATTATACTGCATTGTTGTTACGGCAGTGCTTTATGTTCTCCTGATTTTCATTGAGAAATCGATTGTCAATGCTGATGACAGGAAAGAGGTGTACGTTACTGTCAAAGAAGTTCCGGCTAATCTTGAAATAACGAAAGCTAATATATCGGATTATTTCAGGCTTGAGGACAGACCGGAATCTGTAATACCGGATGGCTGCATTACACAGGATATACAGCTTCTTGGACATATAACCGACAGGGTAATTCAGAATAATGAGATTATAACAGTATCCAGCCTGTCAACGCAGGATGAGCGCACAAAGGATATTGAACATCCGATAGAGGTATCACTCAATGCCTCTAACCTGTCTCAGTTTGTAGGAGGCGTCCTAAGAACAGGAGATTATGTCAATGTATGGTCTGTCAGGACGGACACGGTTAATGGTGAAAAGGTCACACAGACAAAAAATATATGCAGTCACGCTTATGTGACAAGGACATTCAGCTCATCAGGTGAAGCTGCCGGGGAAGGAGATTCGGACATTGCAACAATGATTATCAACATCGTTATCCCGGCGGAACAGGAAGAAGAGTTTAACACAGCCATTGCGGAAGGCACGCTGCGTGTCGGCAGATACCTGTATGAGTACAGCGACAGGTAAATTGAATGTCCGGTTATGCTTTTAATACAGCAGTAGCAGTGGTTTCATCACTGTTACTGCTAAGAGGAGTAACAAAAGGGCTGATCAGGAAGAACATTATCGGTGAATCAGCGGCTATTGTGTCACTGCTGATGGGCGCATTTCTTTTCAAGGGTAGTGAAATGGCTGCATGGGCGCTGCTGGTTCTTCAGGCATACACAGACATGACAGAGCAGCATGTATTTCCGATTATGACCTGGCTTATGATTGTAATTGAAGTAGTATATATGCTGGCAGGCAGGACGTACCTTTATACCCGGCCGAGCACATTGATTTTACCGACGGTCATAATTGTGGCTATATCAATGTTCATGGGCACTTTTGCTGACGGTGACATGGAGATTTTTCTTGTGGTCATGCTTGATTCATATAACCATAGACTGTCCCCGGATGCGTTCATAGTGTACTACATGCTTATTACCTGTGTGGTATTTGCCTTGTATATGGGGTTTAAAAATGTGATAAGGAAGCTGAGACATCAGAACTTATTGTACAAGGGTGCGTATGTTCCAGCTATGACGCTCACATATTTTGTAATGTTTTTATGGAAGTATTTATCCTGAGGTGAACTCAGTTCACCTCTGCGTTTTGAATTATGCAGTGTATGTTACTGCAAGGGTTCCTTGACAACTGAATATTGATACGTCTTAAATTATAATAGGATATGGAGTAAAAAAGAGCATGTCAAAGTCATACATAAGAAAAAAAGCACCGTATTTCTACGATGCTTTTCTCCTGCCATACGAACCTCTTTCCTTTTGTATTTTTTAAGGCATACACAATTAGTCAGATTGTAATGTCACGATAAGGCTGGTGTTTGTAATGGACTTATTTTATTTGCTCGAGTTATCATTATACTACTTGATAGATTTTTGTCAAGCAAACTGATATAATGAAGAAGTTTTGCAGCCTTTTGTGTGTAATTATAGTATTAGGGATATAAAAACAAAATTGCTGAATATATTGGTGTCAATAAATAGATATTGACGAAGACACTATGGCTGAATATAATGTATATAGCGCATCAATAATCATGTTCGGTCTTTGGGTCACTTCAGTTATGAAGTGAATATTATTTTAAGGAGGGTATCCAAAATGAGAGATGTGTATGATTTTGCAAAGTTTTTCATAAAGAATGGTGCTGATTCCAGACCGAACACATATGATGGCAATATGAAATTGCAAAAATTATTAGTTTTGGCAGATTTTGCAAATATTGCAGAATATGGTGAACCATTGTTTAATGATCCGGTATTGGCTTTTACGAATGGATGTGTTATTGAAAAAGTCCGATTAAGATATAAGAATGACTATGCTGGCTTTAAAAGAGATAGTGAATTTTACCAGCCGGATTTTTCAGAGAAAGAGTATGAGGTACTGAATCTTGTAATGGAAATATTTGGTTGTGCTTCTGCTAAAGAATTGTCTGATATCAACCACACTTTTGATTTTTGGAAATTGGCATTTGAAAATGGTACTAGTAATACTGGTTATCATAATAAAGAGATGTCGGTTGTTGATATGATGTCACAGCATTCGGATTTAGAGAAAATGCGTGAAATAATCTCTGCTTACAGAGAAACATCTAGCGATGTAACCTCAAGTGAGACGATAAATGGTGTGACTTTTTATTTTGACGGTTTTTCATTGACAGACGATATGATTGACAGATTAGAAAGCTTTTCATTATCGGCTGATGATGACACATACAGTGTCTATCTGGATAATGGAAGGCTGGTGATTTATTGATGAATTTTGTTGAAGGTCAAGGTGTTCTTGGAAAGATAAGATTTGTTGATGGAGAATTTCCTTCATATGATAGAACTTATTTAATTGTCACTGTAGAACAAGATTATATGGAAGTGTTAAATGTTTCGTCTATAAAAGGGAAAGAGCGAAAACTTGCATTCTCATCGAATGAAAGATTAAGAACCTATGATCCTCCGTTTAAAAAGCCATCATTTGTCAAATTAGATTCGTTGACAAGAATCGAAAGCGCTGACTGGGGAAATCTACAAGTTTTGAATTCTGGACGAACTTTGGATGCTGCAGAGTTGGCGCGAATTAAAGGAATGCTACAATAATTAAATTAACAACAGTAAAACAGAAATCATGATTTGATTAATACCAGACAAATAAAGATTTTCTAATATCTAATTAAGGCGTATGTAAACAGATTGCATACGCCTTTTTATTTGTTAATAGATGAAATGTCGACAAAATAGCAAAAATGTATACACTATTTTTGTAGCGGAATTTGTAATTATACGTTATAATATACTCATAGAAGAAAATATACATAAAGCGAAAGAAAGAAGGTATTAGATATGAGAAGATATAGCTTCAACCGCCTTATGACAGCCGCAGTCATAACATCCGTAACCCTTATGACCGCCGCCTGCAGCAAAACATTCGCCCCTGTAGATACCCTTCCGGTGGGTACGGAGCTGCCAGCCGGCACATCGACAAGCACTGAGGCTGCATCCACAAAGCAGGACAGCACCACAAATAAGAGCGGCAATACTAAGGAAACTGGGACTACAAAGGAAAGTGGCAATGCCTCAAAGGATACCGGTGCAGGCAAAGATACCGGCACAAAGGAATCTGATGCCACCGAAAAATCCGGCAAAGGTGACGTATCAGGCGAAGCCTTTAAGGATAGCGAAAAGACCACAAAGGCGGGCAGCGACAGCTCTGTGACAACAGCCGCAACAACTAATGCCGAGACCTCAAAGGCAGCTGCAACCGTAACCGAGACTACAACATCAAAGGTAACGGAGTCCACAACAGCCGCAACCCAGGCGCCTACTGAGAAAGCAACAGAAAAACAGACAGAGAAGCCGACCGAACCAACAACACAGGCGCACACCCATAACTACACTGCCACCATCACAAAGCAGCCAACCTGCACGGCAGAGGGAGTTAAGACCTTCAGGTGTTCCTGTGGTGATTCTTATACAGAAGCAATTTCTGCAGCAGGACATGTCTTCGTAGCATACGTTTATAACAACGATGCCACGGAAGCAGCTGACGGCACAGAGACGGCAGCCTGCACTATATGCGGTGCAAAGGACACAAGGACAGCAGCCGGAACCAAGATAGCGCACGTACATAATTACACAGCCGTAGTAACAAAGGCAGCCACCTGTGCAGAGGAAGGTGTCAAGACCTATACCTGTTCATGCGGCAGCTCCTACACAGAGGCGGTTCCTGTCATTGCGCACAGCTTCGGTGATTACATCTACAATGACGATGCCACTACCGAGAAGGACGGCACCAAGACAGCCACCTGCTCCGTATGCGGTGCGACTGATACCGTTACCGCTGAGGGAACCAAGAAGTCACTGCCTAGCTGGTATGACGAGCACCCGGGGATACCGCTTAATGTGGCTACGGGAGCACAGGATGATGGGTCGCTGGAAGCGTACTTTGATCCGGGACAATTTCCCTGGGATTCATATGCAGATGGCTGTTGGGATTTCGATTATAATGCTACTATGGAGTTTGTAGGAATTTATGCAGAAGGTCATATATATCATGGCTATCTGTATAAATAGTTAAATAAATCAAATAGCTCTTTTGTATTTAAGACGTATGTAAATAGTTTACACACGTCTTTTTATTATGCGTCAAACACTTCTGTCATATCTTATATGACAAACTTTATATGACAAACAAAAAATTTCAAAGTAAGGAGGAATAATTCAATGAAAAGGAAAAGAAAAACAACAATAAGAATACTCGCATTGTTTCTTACAGTAGTACTTATGGTGACAGGTGTTGGCATTGAGAATGTTTCAGCATTCTGGAATACTGGCAACCCTGAAGATGGAACATATCGACCAGCTGCAACGATAACCATTGAACTTATGAAATGCTACCACAAAGACAAAAAAGACCCTGAGTATTCAAAGCATTATGATAGTAATGGTAATCATGTCCTAAGCAGTGAGGCGATTAAGCAGGATAGAGAAGAATGGAAGGATGATAGTAAAAACAATAAAAATGGGACGTCTGCTGTAAAGACGATTACACGTACCCCTCGTGTCAACAATGACTACGCCGCCGGCACCGCACTCATCGACGCCAACAAGTACATCTATGAATACGAGATGTCCTATGCCGAGAGTGAGCAGGTTGATTACGCTGTCATAACACAGCCGGAGATTACACACTACAGTGACAGTGAGCGTGCCAAATACCCGGGGCTTAGAGAAGACCATGTCAGGATGTACTGGGTAGGTGAGTATGATGAATCAATTACAAAGCTTAAGGATGCGTACATCGAAGACCCGAATGATAGTGAACATGTGATACCCGGAACGGATGGTGACATTGGCTGGTTTGACTTCAAGGGTATGTGTTATCCGACCATAAATCTTGCGCTCAGCCAGCAGACGTGGGAGACAGTCGGTGACCATGAAGCATTCCAGGATAAGAAGTCTTTTGTCATGACCCAGAAGTATGGTGGGAATGGACAGCAGTTTCTTTACCTGATAGAGGGAACAAAGATGGTGGGTGCAGACGGAGGGTTCTATGATATAACAAAGAATGATAAGTCAGCCGCAGCAAATAACCACAGGAACCAGCAGGCCGCCGGTGTGCCGAATGGTTATGGTACACATGTCTATGCGCTCATCGGTCTTGTGTTTTACCATTCACTTGACTTTGATGCAAACGGAGGAACGCTTGCAGATGGTTCTGTCTATAATATGCAGGTATATAACGGCAGTAGTAAAGGTAAGCTCTATACGTGGTATGGTGATAAAAGCAAAAGAAGATGGTACTCAGATATTGATGTTGCTGCACCACAGGCAGCCACACCATACGGTACTGCCTCAGTCAAAGCTCCGACCCGACCGGGCTACTCCTTCTTAGGCTGGTACGCTCCTGAGCTTGACAGCTCCGGAAACTTCATTTACAAGAGCGACGGCACAATAAAGCTCTCCGATGTCCCGGTCTACGACACGGACGGCAGGGCTGTACTCACCTACACAGACAGCAGCGGG
>CAUCXT010000036.1 GCA_958446835.1 uncultured Eubacterium sp. | reverse complement strand
GTGTGATGTTGCTGAAGAGGTTATAGATTATCTCGATGCTATGGGACAGAAGGTTGGCCTTGTAAAGGTAAGACTTTATCGTCCATGGTCACCGAAGGCGCTTTTGAAGGTGCTTCCAAAGAGTGTGAAGAAGATTGCCGTTCTTGACAGAACTAAAGAGCCGGGTTCACTAGGAGAGCCTCTTTACCTTGATGTAGCGGCAACACTCAGGGAAGCAGGCATGAACGATGTCGTTATAACAGGAGGCCGTTACGGACTTGGTTCTAAGGATACACCTCCTTCATCAATATTTGCAGTATATAAGGAGCTTGAGAAGGACGAGCCTAAGTCAAGATTTACAATAGGTATTGTGGATGATGTGACTAATCTCTCACTTCCTGAGGTTAAGCCTGCTCCTATCACGGCAGCTAAGGGAACAGTTGAGTGCAAGTTCTGGGGACTTGGCGGTGACGGAACAGTTGGTGCTAACAAGAACTCCATCAAGATTATAGGCGACCATACAGATAAGTATGTTCAGGCATATTTCCAGTATGACTCAAAGAAGACAGGCGGTATAACAATCAGCCATCTTCGTTTCGGCGATAAGCCAATCAAGAGCCCTTACTATATCAATCAGGCAGATTTTGTGGCATGTCATAATCCATCATACGTTACAAAGGGATATAAGATGGTTCAGGATGTAAAGCCGGGTGGAATCTTCCTTATTAACTGCCAGTGGACGGACGAAGAGCTTAATGAGCACATGCCAGCTGCTGCAAAGCAGTATATAGCAAAGAACAATATCAAGCTCTACACAATCAACGCTATCGACAAGGCTATTGAGATTGGCATGGGAAAGAGAACCAACACCATTCTTCAGTCTGCATTTTTCAGACTTGCGAATGTGATGCCGATAGAGCAGGCCGTACAGTACATGAAGGAAGCAGCAAAGAAGTCATACAGCAAGAAGGGTGACGCAGTCGTTGAGATGAACTACAAGGCAATTGATGCCGGTGTGGACGCACTTCACGAGGTTAAGGTTCCTGCTGATTGGGCTGATGTAGTGGCTGAGAATAAGACTGTTGAGAGAACAGGACGTCCTGCAACAGTTAAGATGGTAAATGATCTTCTTGACCCTATCGGACTTATGGATGGTGACAGCCTTCCTGTTTCTGCATTCAAGGATATAGCGGACGGACAGTTCGAGACAGGTGCTTCCGCTTATGAGAAGCGAGGTACAGCAGTCATGGTTCCTGAGTGGAGCCCGGAGGCATGTATACAGTGTAATAGCTGTGCTTTCGTATGTTCACATGCCACAATAAGACCATTTATCTTAAATCAGGCTGAGGTCGATGCTGCACCTGAGAACATTAAGCTCTCCGACGCAAAGCATGCTGCCGCAGACGGAATGAAGTTCACAATGTCGGTATCACCGCTTGACTGTATGGGCTGTGGTGAGTGTGTGACAGTATGTCCTATGGCAGCAAAGGGAGCATTAAAGATGGTTCCTAGGGAGTCACAGGAGGCAGAGCAGCCTGTATTTAACTATCTTGTAGAGAATGTCGGCAAGAAGGAGCTTAAGCCTGTATTTACAGATAAGACACCTATCGGTTCACAGTACAATCAGCCGCTTCTCGAGTTCTCCGGAAGCTGTGCAGGCTGTGCTGAGACATCCTATGCAAGACTTATAACCCAGCTTTTTGGTGAGCAGATGTACATATCCAACGCGACAGGATGCTCATCAATCTGGGGCGGACCGGCAGCTACATCGCCATATACGGTTAACAAGGATTCCAAGAAGGGACCGGCTTGGGCTAACTCACTCTTCGAGGACAATGCAGAGCATGGCTTCGGTATGTACCTTGGACAGAAGACACTCAGAGAGCAGGCTGTTGAGAAGTTAAATGAGCTAGTGGCTTCGGACGCAGCTACAGATGAACTTAGAAGCGCAGCAGAGAAGTTCATTGAGACAAAGAACGACACCAAGCTTAATACGCCGGCAGCGCAGAAGCTTATAGCAGAGCTTGAGAAGCTTCCTGCGGACAATGAGCTTGTGCGCGACATACTTGCAAAGAAGGATTATCTTGCAAAGAAGTCTGTATGGATATTCGGTGGTGATGGCTGGGCTTACGATATCGGCTTTGGCGGTCTTGACCATGTACTTGCCTCAGGTGAGAATGTGAATGTTATGGTATTTGATACAGAGATGTATTCCAACACAGGTGGACAGGCTTCTAAGGCTTCCAATATTGGTGAGGTGTGCCAGTTCGCTGCAGCAGGTAAGGAGGTTGGAAAGAAATCACTTGCTGAGATTGCGATGAGCTATGGCTATGTATATGTGGCACAGATTGCACTCGGAGCTAACCCGGCGCAGGCTGTGAAGGTTATAAGTGAGGCAGAGAGCTACAACGGACCATCACTCATTATCGGATATGCACCATGTGAGCTTCACGGAATTGCAAAGGGCGGCATGAACCACTGTCAGGATGAGATGAAGAAGGCTGTCAAGGCAGGCTACTGGAACCTCTTCTCATTCAACCCTGAGCTCAAGGCAGAGGGCAAGAATCCATTCACACTCACATCCAAGGAGGGTGATGGAACATATCAGGAATTCTTAAACAACGAGGCAAGATATACAAGACTTGTTAAGCCGTTCCCTGAGAGAGCGGAGAAGCTCTTCGCTGAGTCTGAGAAGGCTGCAAAGGAAAGATATGAGCATCTGTTAAAGCTTGTTGAATTATATAAGTAATGTTATAAATAATATTTAATCCGGGACATGCTGTATCACCCTTACAGGTGTTACAGTATGTTTATTATAACATTTCTGCTTTGCTGTTAACCAAGCCCGGTGAACCCGCAGCAGAATAAAGAAATGAAGGAGAAGAAACGTATGGATGAAAGAAAGATGGACAAAAAGGGATTAGGGCTTATGTTTGAGCTTTTGTGCATTGTTCTTGTTCCGGTCGTTTTCGTGGGTGCGTTTTGTTTATTGTTACTCAGAAATGTCGGAAACAGAACCTCCACGAGAGTGATGATGCATGAGCTTGAGGCTATGGAGTACTCTGTTGAAGCGAGTCTGAAGCTGAGAGATACAGGCGATTATTCGCTCAAAGATGGAGAACTTTATAAGGGTGATTTTAATATAAGTCAGAATACGCAGATTTTTGATGAGCTCACCCGTGAGACCAATGTGGATATCAGTATCTACTATGGGGATACGGCTGTATTCTCAACAATAAAGGATGGCAGTGGAAAGACACTTGCCGGTAATAAGATTAATGATGCTGCATACAGCGCCGCCAAGTCGGGAAGTACATTTTTCAGAAGCTCAGTGAATATTGGCGGTACAAAGTATTTTGCATGGTACTCACCAATTAAAAATTCGGATGGAAGCTTTGTAGGAGTTATGTGCATTGCTATTGATTCAGGAATAGCGACATCCGCATACCAGAATATTATCAAGTACAATGTTATATTTATGATTGTGCTTCTTCTTATAATTATAATTGTTGCTGCTCTTCTTATCACAAGGATGTTAAGAGGAATCAAGACAGCAATCAGCAATCTTGATGAGGTAGCAGAGGGTAATCTTGCTGTGCTTGTTCCGGACAAGATTATGAATCAGAAAAATGAGATTGGCAATATGGCGCGTTCTCTTCATGCACTTCTTGACGGACTTACAACGATTGTGCATGGAATACATCATTCAACGAAAGAGCTGAATTCATTTTCATCGAAGTTCAAGGATAATTTTAATACAATAAGCTCTTCGATAGCTAATATTGACACAGCTGTTGACGAGATTGCAAATGGTGCAACCAATCAGGCGAATGAGTCTCAGAAGGTAAGCGAGCAGGTTGAACAGATAGGACATTCGATTGATTTCATGAGCGAAAAGATATCTGATCTTGCCGAGAGCGCAGAGACCATGAAGGGTAAGAATCTTGAAGCAGAGAAGAATCTTGTTGCGCTTGTTGAGATAAGCAATAAGACCAAGGTATCTGTAGATGAGATACATAAGCAGACTATGGAGACTAACCAGTCTGCGCTTGATATCCGCAGTGCAACTGATTTGATAGCGGATATTGCGAGCCAGACTAATCTTCTCTCACTCAATGCATCAATTGAGGCGGCAAGAGCAGGTGAAAACGGAAGAGGCTTTGCAGTTGTAGCTGAGGAGATTCGTGTACTCGCGGATCAGTCCACTGAGTCGGCTGAGAAGATTAAGAACATTATTGAGAAGCTCATCGACAACTCAAATACAAGTGTTCAGACTATGAACAGCGTGGTTGAGGAGATTGCACATCAGAATGAGAAGATTGACAATACCAGAAACGTTTTCGGTGTGTTAAAAACAGAGGTTGACAATGTCACCTCATCCATCGAGGGACTTGCCGGTAAGGTCGAAGACTTGAACGGTCTTAAGAACAGCGTTACGGAGAGCGTAGAGAGCCTCGCTGCCATAGTGCAGGAGAATGCGGCAGGAACAGAGGAGACGTCAGCTTCAATGGTGGAGCTCAGCCAGATTGTGAATGACTGTAATCAGGATACCTCCAAGCTTGTTGATCTTGCAAAGGAGCTTCAGGATGATATAGGTAAATTTAAGCTGAGTGAGCAGCTTGAAAATCTGGAATGATTATAGAAAACCAGAGCATATACAGGAATACCAGAGCAGGGACAGTCAAAGTTGACATATTTAAGCTTTGACTGTTCTTGCTTTATTTTATTTTTTGTTAATTTTTGTTTTAATGGAGTTCAGTGATGTACACCTGCCAATAGACATACATTGTCATTGCAGGAATCCGCTATTGCATAAGAGGTCAAAAAAGCATAAAATATAATTAATTGGAGGTTAAAACAATGGTTACGGTGACACTTGGAAAGACCGGAATCACGGTCAATAAGAATGGATTCGGTGCCCTGCCCGTGCAGCGAATCACAACGGATGATGCGGTGTATCTTTTGCAGAAGGCATTTTACAATGGAATGACTTTTTTTGACACTGCAAGATTTTATACCGATAGTGAGAAAAAGCTTGGTGAGGCATTTTCGCGTATCAGGGATAGGGTATTTATTGCAACTAAGACGGCAGCCACCAATGCGGAAGCTTTTTGGAAGGATTTGGAGACAAGTCTTGGGCTGCTTAAGACGGACTACATAGATATATATCAGTTCCACAATCCTTCATTCTGCCCTAAACCGGGTGATGGGACAGGGCTGTATGAGGCAATGCTTAAGGCTAAGGAGCTGGGAAAGATAAGGCATATAGGAATTACCAATCACAGGCTGGCAGTTGCCAAGGAGGCGATAGAGTCGGGTCTGTATGAGACTTTGCAGTTTCCGTTCTGCTATCTTGCAACGGATAAGGACAAGGAGCTTGTTAAGATGTGCAAGGAGGCGGACATGGGCTTTATAGCCATGAAGGGGCTTTCAGGAGGTCTTATCACCAACTCAGCCGCTGCCTATGCGTTTGAGGCACAGTATGACAACGTACTCCCTATATGGGGAATACAGCGCGAAAGTGAGCTTGATGAGTGGTTATCCTACATAGACAATCCGCCTCAGATGACACCGGAGATAGAGGAGCTTATAGAAAATGACAGGAAAATGCTTTCGGGTGATTTCTGTAGGGGCTGCGGCTACTGTATGCCATGCCCGGCAGGCATAGAGATAAATAACTGTGCAAGAATGTCACTCATGCTGAGGAGAGCTCCGTATCAGGAGTACACTACGCCACAGTGGCAGGAGAAGATGAAGAAGATTGAAGGCTGCCTTAATTGCGGACATTGCAAGAGCAAGTGCCCATATGGGCTTGATACTCCGGCACTGCTTAAGAAGAATTATGAGGACTTCAAGGATTTTGTAGCTAATATGTAACTATAGCAATAAAATAATAATATAAAATGCGAAGAGAGGTATGTTATGGAGAAGAGGAGATTTGATAAGCTGGGAATTGAGACATCACTGCTTGGATTTGGCTGTATGCGTTTTCCTTTAAAAGAGGATGGAAGCATTGATGAAGCACTTTCCGAAGAAATGTTAGACCTTGCGATGGCATCGGGAGTAAATTATTATGATACAGCATACCCTTACCATAATGGGGATAGCGAGCCATTCCTTGGTAAGGTTCTCGATAAGTATGACAGAAGCTCATATTATCTGGCAACGAAGCTTCCTGTATGGAAGCTTGAGAAGCCTGAGGACACACTGAGGATATTCAAGGAGCAGCTGGCAAGACTTCACAAGGATTATGTGGACTTCTATCTGCTGCATGCACTCAACAATGAAAGGTTTGAAAAGCTGCTGGAGCTTGGTGTCATTGATGTCTGTGAGAAGCTTAAGGCAGAAGGAAGGATAAAGTATCTTGGCTTTTCATTCCATGATAACTATGAGGCATTTGAGAGGATAATTACATACAGGGACTGGGATTTCTGCCAGATACAGTATAACTATATGGATACGGATGAGCAGGCAGGGGACCGAGGCTACGAGCTTGCAAAGAAACTGGGTGTTCCTATGGTTATAATGGAGCCGGTGAAGGGTGGTTCGCTTGCAAGTCTCCCGGAAGAGATTGCGGTTAATTTCAAGGAATACAGACCGAAGCAGTCGATTGCTTCATGGGCACTGCGCTGGGTTGGAACGCATGACAATGTGAAGGTTATTTTGAGTGGTATGTCATCTATGGAGCAGGTTCGGGACAATCTTGCCACATTTAAGAATTTTGTGCCGCTTAGCAGCGATGAACAGGCACTTGTAGCTGATACGGCTTCATCGTTAAAGAGCAGAATAAAAAACGGCTGTACAGGCTGTCGTTACTGTATGCCGTGTCCGGCAGGGGTCAATATACCAAGGAATTTTTCAATCTGGAACCACTACAGCATATACGGCAATAAGGAGCAGCTTAAGGGAAGCTGGAACAATCTTGCCGATAATGAGAAGGCACACAACTGCGTGAAGTGCGGTAAGTGTGAAAAGGTGTGCCCTCAGAAAATTACTATCAGGGATTATCTTGCCCTTTTGCAGAAAGAGCTTGATGAGGCAGTGAAATAATGTGGAGATTTTTTGCGGCTGAGTATTCTTACTGTAAGGAGCTTGTCGATTCCTTCAAGCTCAAAAAGAGAATGTCTGAGCCGCATTTTCAGATTTTTACAGGTAATACTCAGGATGGTATAGATATAGAGCTTATTATAACAGGAGCTTCAGGTGTGAAGGCTGCGATGGCAGCAGGCTATGTGATGGCGGGCAAAAGCGTTGGTGTTGATGACGTCTGCGTCTGTGTGGAGCCTTCGGTGAGCGTTAAAGGTCAAACTGTCAAAGAAAAACCTGCTATATGTGTGGAGATACATGACATGCCATCGGATAGATTTTTTTATCCCGATATATGTCCTGTTCATGATTATGAAGAGTACAGTTCACAGAGTACGTTTTTCGCGGCACTGTATGAGAGCCTTGTATGTTTTTTTAAACAGCATCAGCTTGTATTTTTTAGGTGTGCCGATGGATGGGTAGGAAGCTTTTATGCCTTTATGCAAAATTTTCGGGAAAACAGCAGCCGGAGACACCCATTCCACCATGTGTATATTGAGCGCAAGCTGGCAGCAAACAGCGATGTAGACAATGTGTTAGGGAAGCTGCCAAACAGCCGTGTTGTGTGGATAAATCATTATAAGGATATATTTAACAGGAAAAATCAGAGCCTTGAGGTTCAAAAAAAGTCCCCCGCACTCATACTTGCAAGGAAGGAGGGGCAGCTTATCTATAACGGCTCCGATGAATGCCAGAGCTTCGGAAATGATAATTTCTATTATACAAGCTGCATGATGAACTGCCTTTTTGATTGTGAGTATTGTTATCTACAGGGAATGTATCCTTCGGCAGATGTGGTTCTTTTTATGAATCTGGAGGATATTTTTCGTGAGGTTGAAAAAATGCTTGCGTCACATCCGGTGTATCTGTGTGTATCTTATGATACGGATTTGATTGCGCTGGAGAATATCACGGGGTATTGCAGAAGGTGGATAGAGTTTTCGGCGGATAAGAAGGGACTTACGATAGAGCTGAGGACGAAGGCACAGCTTCCGGACAACTTTTTGCAGGGGCTTGACAAAAAAGAATGTGAAAATATTATCTTTGCTTTCACTTTGTCAACGGACATGGTACAGTTATCGTATGAACATAACACACCATCTGTTCAGTCGAGAATCGACTCTGCAAAAAGAGCCATACAAAAGGGGCTGAATGTGAGATTATGTTTTGACCCGCTTCTAACGGAGAATGACTTAGAAGGACAGAAAACGGCATATCATGAGCTGATTGACAGGTTATTTGAATATGTTGATTCAGGTTCGGTGTATGATGTAAGCCTTGGGGAGTTCAGGGTACCGTGTGATTATATGAAGCGTATGAGAAAGCGCAGACCGGGTTCATCATTGTTAGCATATCCGTTCGAGATTGAGAACGGAAGCTTCTGCTGTGGTGGGGCAGGGAATGAGCTTGCAGATTATGTTGAGGAATGTCTGGGAAAATATATTCCTCAGGAAAAAATATATCGTTGGAGACAGTAACAGATGGAAAAGGCAATTGTTACAGGTGCGTCAAGCGGGATAGGAGCTGCAATTGCACATGCTTTGGTCGAATCAGGATATGAGGTATATGGAATCGGAAGAGATTTCGCAGGACAGAGTGAGCTTTTAGAGGCTCCATTGTTCCATGAAAGAATCTGTGATTTGAAAAAGCATGCGGATGTAAAAAAGGAGACAGAAGCTATCAAGGCTGAGGCCGGACAGATAAGTATTCTTGTCAATTGTGCCGGTGTGGGCTATTTTGGTCCGCATGAACAGGTGAATCCGGACAAGATACATGAGATGGTTGCCGTTAATATAGAGGCACCGATGATTATTACAGGACTTTTGCTCCGCGACATGAAGAAAAATGGCGGAATTATAATAAATATTTCTTCTGTCACAGCCAAGAAGTCCAATACCTACGGATGTGCCTACGGTGCGACGAAGGCGGCACTCACAAGCTTCGGAGAGAGCCTGTTTGATGAGGCAAGAAAGTACGGTGTGAAGGTTGTAAACGTACATCCGGATATGACACAGTCACAGTTTTACCGGAATGCAGATTTCACGTCATGCGATGAGCCTGAGGCAAGACTGGCTCCGGAGGAGGTTGCACAGTGTGTTATGGGCGTTATTCACATGCGCGAAGGGGCAGTAGTCACGGATATTACTATTAAGCCTCAGAAACATGGAATAAAGAGAAAAGTTAATAAACAGAAATGAGGACACTATATGATACTTGATATGTTTAGCCTTAAAGGCAAGGTGGCTGTTGTCACAGGTGCGAATACAGGATTGGGACAGGGAATGTGTGTTGCGCTTGCACAGGCAGGAGCGGACATCGTAGGAGTTGCAAGAAGAGATTGCGATGAAACCAAGACACTTGTGGAGGAGGCAGGCAGCAGCTTCCTACAGATTAAAGCGGACTTGTCGGCCATGGAACCTATTGAACAGATTATAAACGGTGCGGTGGAGCACTTCGGACATATAGATATTCTTGTCAATAATGCCGGAATAATTAAGAGAAATGATGCCATAGATTATACGGAGGAGGATTGGGATTCGGTTGTCTTTTTGAACCAGAAATTTACATTCTTCCTGTGCCAGGCAGCAGCAAAGCAGTTCATCGCACAGAAAAGCGGCGGAAAAATAATCAATATCGCTTCAATGCTTTCCTATCAAGGCGGAATCAGAGTTCCTTCATATACGGCGAGCAAGAGTGCTGTGTTAGGTCTTACAAGGGCTATGGCAAATGAATGGGCAAAATACAATATCAATGTAAATGGAATAGCTCCGGGATATATGGCAACGAACAATACACAGGCGCTCAGAAATGATGATGACAGAAGTGATGAGATACTGTCGCGTATCCCGGCAGGTCGTTGGGGCACACCGGCAGACATGGCGGGTGCGGTTGTATATCTTGCTTCAGCAGCATCGGATTATGTAAATGGATTTACGCTTGCTGTTGATGGAGGATGGCTCGCAAGATAGTGAAAAAATTGACAATATTACTATAAATATGGTAATATATTCTATAACGAATAAGAAACATTTATTGATTTCTTATGGGGAATTATAATAATCTGGAGGCATATATGTTAAAAAAAGGCTTAATGCGCAAGGCAGCATTGATGATTACAGTGTCGGCAATGATGATTACCGGATGTGGAAAGAAGGAGAAAGCAGACAATACAGTGATTCCTTCAACGGAGAATACTGAGAGTACACAGGAGTCAACATCAGCAACACAGGCTGATGACAATAATTCACAGGAGGAGACATCGACTGTTGATGATGAGGTGGCACCTAAGACAGAACGCGTTGACAATGGATTTCCTTCACTCGAAGCCGATACCAGCCTGATACCTAAGGGAGAGACGGTGAGAAGCTTCCTTACAGGAGAGTGGATAAATGATACTATCGCTTACAGAAGACCGATTGCAGTCATGTACAATAACATTCAGGCAGGACTTCCGCAGAGTGGAATCAGTAAGGCAGATGTGATTTTTGAAGGACAGTGTGAAGGCGGTGTTACACGTCTTATGGGTGTATTCCAGAATTATGATGATGTCACATCGATCGGCTCCATAAGAAGCTGCCGTGACTATTATCCTTTCCTTGCGGCTGAGTATGACGCGGCATATTTCCATTTCGGACAGTCTGATTTTGCGCTTGAATTTCTGAGTGACCCGGAGCTTCGCACATTTAACGGTATGAACGGCGACTATAACTATGAAAGACGTTCAGACAGAGTTTCGCCACATAATGTATTTACCACACCGGAGAAGCTTGTTACCGCCATGGTGAATAAGAAGGTTTCGACATATCTTGATGAGGATTATGTTGCACCGCTTAAGTTCAGCAAGTCGGCAGAGCCTATAGAGTATCCGGATGCAGATAAGTGTATCACACTTAAGACCGGATATGCGTATAATGACGCTTACTTTGTATATAATGAGAAGGATGGACTGTATTACCGTTATGAGTACGGACAGCCTCAGATAGATGAGATGACAGGCGAGCAGCTTGCTGTCAAGAACATTATCTTCAAGCTTGTTCCGGGTGAGCAGTACTGGAATGGTTCGCCGCTATATCTTCTTACAGGTGATGGAATCGGTCTTTATGTATCTAACGGAACCGCACAGTGGATTAAGTGGTCAAAAGAGGTTGACGGCGTCAATACCAACCTTGGATGTAACTATACCTACGGATACGGACCTACACATTATACCTACTGGGATAATTCTGAACTCATAGTTAATCAGGGTAAGACATGGATATGTATCTATGAGCAGGAGAATCAGCCTAACATACAGATTTTAGATAAATAGATTTATTGAAATTATCGGAATACCGGGAAATCATAAAAAAAGAAATATGAGATAAAATAAAACCGCTTAATTCCCATGTATTTATACATGATATGGGAGTTAAGCGGTTTTGTATTTTAATTATAATTGCAGGCGGCGCATTTCGTAGAACTCACCCTTTAACGCCATAAGCTCATCATAGCTTCCGTATTCAGTGCAGTGACCATCGCGCAGAACCGCTATCTTGTCGGCTCCCTTTATTGTTGAAAGCCTGTGCGCAACAATGAATGTAGTTCTGTCTTTGGTAAGGTTGTTGAGCGCTTCCTGAATTTCCTTCTCCGAGATACTGTCAAGCGCTGAGGTGGCTTCATCTAGGATAATGATGTCCGGGTCACGCATAAGTGCACGCGCTATTGAGATTCGCTGTCTCTGTCCGCCGCTTAATTTTCCGCCGTGTTCACCGACAACCGTGTTCAGACCATCTGGCAGTCCATCAATGAAGCTCCTCAGATTAGCTGCATCTATTACCTGATTGAGCTTCTGCTCAGATACTTTTTTGACTCCGTAAGTTATGTTGTCGCGTATTGTACCGGAGAAAAGAATGGATGTCTGCGGTACAACGGCTATATGCTGTCTGTAGGTCTGCAGGTTGATTGTATTCATATCAACTCCATCGAGGAGCACACGCCCTGAGTCGGGTTTGTTAAAGCCTATTACCATGTTGAGCACGGTGGATTTGCCGGCACCTGATTCACCTACAAGCGCGATTGTTTCACCCGCGGCTACATGAAGATTTAGGTGGTTTAATACGGGCTTGCTGCTGTCATAAGCAAAGCACAGGTTTTCGAAATCAAATTCTCCGCGCACGGATTTAATTTTAGTCTTTCCCTTGTTGTTTTCTACATCATTTGCCAAAAGAACCTCGCCGACCGAGTTGACCGACTCAAGTCCCTTTGAAATGATAGGGAGAAGGTTGATAAAGCTTGAAATCTGGTTGACTATGGTTGAAAAGTATGTCTGGTACAGAGTTATATCACCTACGGTTGTCTTGCCGTGGAAGGCGAGATATCCGGTAAAACCAAGACACAGAATCTGGAATACCTGAAACACACACCAGCCTACAGCACCGAAGTTGGCCTGTACTATATCAAGGCGGTAGCCGCTCTTGGCAACGGAGCTTAACTGGTTTTCCATCTTATCGATTTCCTCATCCTCAAGGGCATGTGCTCTTGTGACCGGGATTAGTTCGACCATCTCCATAACCTTGGCGGAGGTTGTTTCCATCTCACGGCGGAAGTTGGAATTGGTGCGCTTTATCTGCTTTTTGAAGGCAACCATGGTAAGTGCTGCCACAGGACCGCAGATTACGAAGAATACGAGGACGGTGCGGCTTCTCATACCTGTAACTGCGAACGCAACAATAAGGTTCAGCATAATGGTAAGGATGTTGGTAAAGAGCTGCTGGGAGAGAGTCTCGATGGCCTCGACATCCCTCATAATCTTGGATTGCAGGCGTCCGGACTGCATTTCCTTGTGGTAGGTGATGGATAGCTGCTGGAGCTTTCGTACAAGTGCTCCGCGAAGTCCTGCCTCCATATTTCGTATGGCAAGGCTCCTGAAATGCACATACAGGTAGTTGGCGGGCACGTTTATAAGTACAAGTCCGACTTCTATGCTTATGTAAAATATGATTCCCGAAAGCCCGGCGTCATCATAACCTGATGCTATGTTGATGACACCTGCCGTAGCAACAGGAAGATACCATACACAGGCATGTTTAAGTGCAAAAAATATACCGGACAGGATAAGCTGTAAATAATGCCCTTTGTAGAGACTGAGCAGAATCTGAAGAGGCTTCTGCTCGTGTTTTCCGTAGCTGGCTATGAAGTTCTCTTCTGTCTGTGCAAGATTGTCTTCAATATCCAATGATTTTTTTGTTAAAATATTTTTTTCTGACATTGCTTTCTCCTCGCTAAGTTGAATGATGTTTTCTGTGTTGAATATACTATATTTTAATGGGGATAGCTACTATTTATTTTGCTTTTTAGGAAGGAAGTACTGTTTTTTTATCCTTTTATAATAAGGTAATAAAGTACGATTGAAAATTATTTTTATTTTTTTGATAATATATGTTGACATATAAAAGAAAGTGTGTTAATTTATTAACAGAGTTAATGTTAAATAATTAACAAGGCGATGAAATACATGTCGCACCACTTATTCATTCAGGGAGGCTCTAGTGATGGAGAAAACGTATGAGATAGTTGATAGTGTTGAAAGCTTTGAGAAGAAGCTCGCAAGTGTAAGAGAGGCACAGAAGATTTTCGCTACTTACACACAGGAACAGGTAGATAAGATTTTCTTTGAGGCAGCTATGGCAGCTAACCAGGCAAGAATTCCTCTTGCTAAGATGGCAGTTGAAGAGACCGGCATGGGTGTAGTAGAAGATAAGGTTATAAAGAATCATTTTGCATCTGAGTACATTTACAATGCATATAGAGATACCAAGACATGTGGAGTTCTCGAGGAGGACAAGGCATTCGGTACTAAGAAGATTGCTGAGCCGATCGGTGTAGTTGCAGCAGTTATTCCGACAACTAACCCTACATCAACAGCTATCTTTAAGACACTCATTTCATTAAAGACAAGAAACGGTATCATCATCAGCCCACATCCAAGAGCTAAGGGCAGCACAATAGCAGCAGCTAAGGTCGTTCTTGAGGCAGCAGTTAAGGCAGGAGCTCCTGAGGGAATCATCGGATGGATTGATGTTCCAAGCCTTGAGCTTACCAATCTTCTTATGAAGGAAGCTGATATCATTCTTGCAACAGGTGGTCCGGGCATGGTTAAGGCTGCTTATTCAAGCGGTAAGCCGGCACTCGGTGTTGGCGCAGGTAACACACCTGCAATCATTGACGATACTGCTGATATCACACTTGCAGTTAACTCAATCATTCACTCTAAGACATTCGATAACGGTATGATCTGTGCTTCTGAGCAGTCAGTTATCGTTCTTGATAAGGTATATAAGCAGGTTAAGAAGGAGTTCACAGACAGAGGCTGCTATTTCTTAAATGCTGCTGAGACAGAGAAGGTTAGAAAGACAATCATCATCAACGGCGCACTCAACGCTAAGATTGTTGGTCAGCCGGCTTATAAGATTGCTGAGCTTGCAGGTGTCACAGTTCCTGAAACTACCAAGATTATCATTGGTGAGGTTGAGAGCGTAGAGCTTTCAGAGGAGTTCGCACACGAGAAGCTTTCACCTGTACTTGCAATGTACAAGGCTAAGGATTTCGAGGATGCTGTTTCTAAGGCAGAGCACCTGATTGCAGACGGCGGTTATGGCCATACATCTTCACTCTATGTCAATGTCGGCACAGAGCAGGCTAAGATAGATGAGTTCTCTGAGAGAATGAAGACATGTCGTATCCTCATCAATACACCTTCATCACAGGGTGGTATCGGTGACCTTTACAACTTCAAGCTTACACCATCTCTCACACTTGGATGTGGTTCATGGGGCGGCAACTCCGTATCTGAGAACGTAGGAGTTAAGCATTTAATCAACATAAAGACTGTTGCTGAGAGGAGAGAGAACATGCTTTGGTTCAGAGCACCTGAGAAGGTATATATTAAGAAGGGCTGTCTTCCTGTTGCACTTCAGGAGCTTAAGACTGTAATGAATAAGAAGAAGGTATTTATCGTAACAGATAAGTTCCTCTATTCTAACGGATACACCAAGCATATCACAGATAAGCTTGACGAACTTGGAATCAAGCACACAACATTCTATGATGTAGCACCGGATCCATCACTTGCTTCAGCTACAGAGGGTGCAGAGGCTATGAGATCCTTCGAGCCGGATTGTATTATAGCAGTCGGCGGTGGTTCAGCAATGGACGCAGGAAAGATTATGTGGGTTATGTATGAGCACCCGGAGGTTAACTTCCTTGATATGGCAATGCGTTTCTGCGATATCCGTAAGCGTATTTATACATTCCCTAAGATGGGTGAGAAGGCATACTTCATCGCTGTTCCTACATCAGCAGGTACAGGTTCAGAGGTTACACCTTTCGCAGTTATCACAGACCAGAGAACAGGAGTTAAGTATCCACTTGCAGACTACGAGCTCCTTCCTAAGATGGCAATCGTTGATGCCGACATGATGATGGACGCTCCTAAGGGACTTACATCTGCTTCCGGTATCGATGCTGTAACACATGCTCTTGAGGCTTATGCTTCAATGATGGCTACAGACTTCACAGATGGTCTTGCACTTCGTTCTCTTAAGATGATATTTGAGTATCTTCCAAGAGCTTATGACAATGGTCCTAACGATCCTGTTGCAAGAGAGAAGATGGGTAACGCAGCTACTATGGCAGGTATGGCATTCGCAAATGCATTCCTTGGTGTATGTCACTCCATGGCACATAAGCTTGGTGCATTCCATCACCTTCCACACGGTGTTGCTAACGCTCTCCTCATCACAGATGTTATGAGATTCAACGCTGCTGAGGTTCCGTCTAAGATGGGTACATTCCCTCAGTATGACCATCCTCATACACTTGCAAGATATGCAGAGGTTGCTGATTACCTTGGAGTTAAGGGTAAGAACGATCAGGAGAAATTAGAAGGTCTTATCGATAAGATCGAGGCTCTCAAGGAGAGAGTTGGTATCAAGAAGACAATCAAGGACTACGGCGTAGATGAGAAGTACTTCCTTGACACACTTGACAACATGGTTGAGCAGGCATTCGATGACCAGTGCACAGGTGCTAACCCAAGATATCCACTTATGAAAGAAATTAAGGCTATGTACCTTAAGGCATACTACGGAAAGTAATCAATGCAAATACTGATGTAAAAGCAGTAGTATTTGATATGGCTTCCGGATTCGATAACCGGGTCCGGAAGCTTTTTTGTTAAAAATTTGTCCATACAATTCTAAAAATAAAATTAAGTTGTTGTAATAATTACAACAATGTGATATAATGAGTGCAAACAATAAACAAGAAGGTTTTGTTTAATATTTTATTTCTAAGGTGTTACTAAAATTAATGCATGGAGGTATATACAATGAAACTTGACAATGTTATTGCAAAGCGTCCGACTAAGACTATTTATCGTGATGGGGACACAGTTATTAAGCTTTTCAATGAGGATTATTTAAAATCAGATATCCTCAATGAGGCACTCAATCAGGCTAGGGTTGAGGAGACAGGATTACTTATTCCAAAGATTCTTGAGGTTACTAAGATTGACGGCAAGTGGGCTATCATCAGTGAGTACATAGAGGGAACAACCTTAGAGGAACTCATGAAGAAGAATCCGGAGAAGGAGGATGAATACCTTGAGCTCTTCGTAAAGCTTCAGAGAGAGGTTCACTCTAAGAAGGCTCCGCTTCTTACCAAGCTTACAGACAAGATGATGCGTAAGATAGCAGAGGCAGACATCGACCCATCAACACGTTATGACCTACACACAAGCCTTGAGGGAATGCACAAGCATGACAAGGTATGCCACGGAGATTTCAACCCAAGTAATGTTATCATAACAGCTGATGGCAAGGCATATATCATCGACTGGGCGCATGCAACACAGGGTAATGCTTCAGCGGATGCAGCGAGAACATACCTTGTATTCGCACTTGCAGGACAGCAGAAGTTAGCTGACAAGTATCTCAACTTATTCTGTGAGAAGAGCGGTATCGGCAAGCAGTATGTACAGAAGTGGCTTCCAATCGTAGCTGCTTCACAGTCCGTTAAGGGTAAGCCGGAGGAGAGAGAGCTTCTTCTCAAGTGGGCAAGCGTTGTAGATTACGAATAATTGGGACATAGGGCCGGACCCCTGTCCCATTCAGAAGCGGGAAATATCAAGAACACAACGGATACATCATCTAATGCATTTGGCGCAGATATTTCCAATGATTCGGCACAGCTTTCGGAAAAGCTTCTTACAGATGAGGAAAGACAGCTTGTAGCATCCGGTCAGGATGTCAGGGTATTCCTTAATGTAAAGAATATTTCAGATACTGTTTCAACAGATGACAGGACAATGATAGAGCAGTTGGCACAGGGTAAGATTCTCTCAATGTACCTCGATATCTCACTTTATAAGCAGATTGGTGAGAATGAGCCACAGAAGATTACCGGAGCTAATGGAACAGTGACAATTAGTTTCAAGCTTGAAGGTGATGCGATTAATACTGATACTAATATTGTAAGAACGTATCAGGTACTTCGTATTCATGATGGAGAGCCTTCTGTTCTGCCATGTGTACTTGATGAGAGCAATGGAATCATAAAATTTGAGACAGACAGGTTCTCAACATATGCACTCATCTATACTGACACAGTTAAACAGCCGGAGAACCCAACAGAACCGGAGAATCCAACAGAGCCACAGAATCCGGGTGAAATCGAAGCACCACGAACAGGCTACACAGGAAACATGGCATTGTGGATATGCTTGACAATGTTTATTATGGCAGCGGGTAGCTTTATAGGACTTGCGGACAGAAGAAAGAGAAGCAGATAAATCTTGCAATTTTCGAAGGTATGTGTTAGAATAAACAGACCTGTAAGGGAGTAGTTAGCGTGAATACGTGGTAAGTCAACAGACTGATGTGGTGTGCAGAGGATGGATTGAATGATAACAACAACCTGCGCGGTAACATCTGGCTTATCTTAAATAACGAGACTTATGTATGGCTTGATTGTCATACATGAGTCTCGTTTTTTGCGTAAGTATATAAAATTATATAGCCTAAACAGCCTTTTTCGATAACAGAAAGGAATGTTTTGCAGATGTTTCGCTAAAGCATGTATTTACAAGGCAAGTCATATCTGCCCGGGTATGGAAAGCTGCTTACAGGTAACAATATATTACATATGTGAAGAATGGAGAGTTATGTATGGGTTTACTGGAGTTATTTATTTTGGCGGTAGGATTGTCGATGGATGCATTTGCGGTGTCCGTATGTAAGGGGCTTGCGATGAAGCAGATTACCTTTAAGAAGGCGGCGATTGTTGGAGCATGGTTTGGTGGATTTCAGGCGCTTATGCCTCTTATCGGATGGCTGCTTGGAAGCCGGTTCAAGTCATATATCACAGCTATTGACCACTGGATTGCATTTGTGCTTCTGTTGATCATCGGTGCTAACATGATTAAGGAGTCATTTGACAAGAGCGAGGAGAGTGCGAACGCGTCACTCGGATTTAAGATTATGCTTATGCTTGCGATAGCGACGAGCATTGATGCGCTTGCTGTAGGCGTTACATTTGCATTTCTTGATGTTAACATCTGGTGGGCTATTATTTTTATAGGAAGTATTACTTTTACACTTTCAGCTATAGGTGTGAAGGTTGGAAGCGTGTTCGGTGTCAAGTATAAGTCGAAGGCGGAGCTTGCCGGAGGAATTATTCTTATACTTATAGGAACGAAGATATTGTTAGAGCACCTTGGAGGTATAGCGTTCTGATAAAAATGAAAAATTCAGTGACAGGCTTTTATTTGATAAGTGTTATAGTGGCTGCTAAAGGTTCTATGTGATTTAGATATTAAAATGGCGTGTGAAAAATGGTAAATCCATAATTCACACGCCATTTTTTATCAGCTATTATCTATTATGCGGTAACTGTTCTCATAACCTTAGACTTTTCAACAGCCTTCACAATAGTGATTGCAACGGCAATCTTTACAAGGTCAGGAAGGATGTAAGGTGTAACACACCATGCAAGTGCGCTTGAGATTCCAACGGCACTCTTGGTATTGGTGTATACAACGATAAACCATGCAGTTCCGAATGCGTAGCAGAGGATAAGTCCGATTACCATTGAGATGGCAAGCACAGGAATGCTCTTTCCGAACTTCTTTGTTATAAGACCAACGGAAAGTGCGGTGAAGATAAAACCGATTATGTAGCCGCCGGTTGTTCCGAGAAGGACTCCGACACCGCCCTTCATTCCGGCGAATACAGGAAGTCCGACAATACCTAGGAGACAGTATACGATGATTGCTGTGAGTCCGTTTTTAAGACCAAGTATGCCAAGTGCGGTGAATACTGCGAAGGTCTGAAGGGTGAATGGTGCGAATGGTGCAGGCATTGGAATTGTAATCCATGCGCATACTGCTGTGAGTGCCACGAAAAGGGCGATAAGAGCTATTTCTTTGGTGGTGTAAATTGATTTTTTCATGATGTCCTCCATGTAGTTTTAATAATTGAAAAATTCATGCATGTTTCAGAGTATAAGCCTATAAAAACGAAATGTCAACCTAAAAGTTACATAAGGTTAACAATGCTGTTGGATTTTTGAAATGATATATATATTAACATGTAATAATGATAAGTAGTTTCTTGTAAAATAGCCTATAATAACGTAAAATGAACATTTAGCATGTAGACGAACTGAAAAAAATTGTGTATACTACATAAGGTCGATTTACAGTGAAGAATAATAGAAAAATGGAAAAGGAAAAAATATGAGTATACTGAATGTTGAACACTTAAGCCATGGTTTTGGTGACAGGGCGATTTTTAAGGATGTGTCCTTCAGACTTTTAAAGGGAGAGCACATAGGACTTATCGGTGCCAACGGCGAGGGAAAATCTACTTTTATGAGCATAATAACAGGCAAGCTCATGCCGGATGAAGGAAAGGTTGAATGGGCTAAGAATGTGAAGGTGGGATATCTTGACCAGCATGCGGTTCTCACAAAGGGGATGACGATAAGGGATGTCCTTAAGAGTGCCTTTGCGGATTTGTTCGCGATGGAAGAGAAGATGAACACGATATGTGATGCCATGGCTGCGGGAACGGCAGAGAACATGGATGAGATGATGGAAGAGCTCGGAGTTATTCAGGAGCTTTTGATGGCGCATGATTTCTATATTATAGATTCTAAGGTTGACGAGGTCGGAAGGGCGTTAGGGCTTGAGGACATCGGCATGGACAAGGACGTGACGGAGCTTTCAGGTGGACAGAGAACCAAGGTTCTCCTTGCGAAGCTTCTTCTTGCGAAGCCGGATATTCTTCTGCTTGATGAGCCTACGAACTATCTTGACGTCGTGCACATCGAATGGCTTAAGAGATATCTTCTTGAGTATGAGAATGCATTTATCCTCATATCACATGATATTCCTTTTCTCAACAGCGTGGTCAACCTTATCTACCACATGGAGAATCAGGAGCTTAACAGATATGTGGGCGACTATGACAAGTTCATGGAAGTCTACGAGATGAAGAAGGCACAGCGTGAGGCGGCATACAACAGACAGCAGAAGGAGATTGCGGAGCTTGAGGATTTCGTTGCCAGAAACAAGGCGAGGGTTGCTACAAGGAATATGGCTATGTCGCGCCAGAAGAAGCTTGACAAGATGGATATAATTGAGAAGGCGGTGGAGAAGCCGAAGCCTGAGTTTAATTTTCAGGAGGCGAGAACTCCGGGAAGATATATCATCCAGACAAAGAATCTTGTTATCGGATATGATGAGCCACTCTCAAAACCGCTCGATTTTACGATGGAGCGCGGTGAGAAGGTTGTGCTCTTCGGTGCTAACGGTATCGGTAAGACAACACTTCTAAAGAGTATACTTGGTCTTGTACCGGCGCTTTCGGGTGAGGTTGAGCTTGGAGACTATCTTGAGTTTGGATACTTTGAGCAGGAGATGGCTCCCGGCAACAGAAATACCTGCATTGAGGAAATCTGGAAGGAATTTCCGGGATATTCCCAGTATCAGGTGCGTTCGGCGCTTGCTAAGTGTGGGCTCACAACGAAGCACATTGAGAGTCAGGTGCAGGTTCTAAGCGGAGGTGAGCAGGCGAAGGTGAGACTCTGCAAGCTTATCAACCGCGCGTCGAATGTTCTGCTTCTTGACGAGCCTACGAACCATCTGGATGTCGATGCGAAGGATGAGCTTAAGAGGGCACTTAAGGAATATAAGGGAAGCATACTTCTCATCTGCCATGAGCCGGATTTCTATGATGGACTTGCAACGAGGGTTGTCGACTGTTCGGAGTGGAGCTTAAGGGTATAAGCCTGAAATCCTTGTTCAATGGATGATGGCAGGAAAGGAATAGTTATGTCAGTAAAAAAGAATGCGCATAGCTGTGAACACGCGCATGACGGCTATACGATGAAGGGCTGGAAGCTGAGATTATTGAGGTTGCTTGCCCTGCTTATCATAGCCTGTGTGGGAACTACTGCGTGTAACAAGAAAGATGATAACACGGCACAGGAGCCGTTTACCGTAAAATTGGGAGTACTTCTTGATTTCAGCGGCGATAAAAAGGAAGAGTCCGAGGAGATGTACAGGGCTGTTTCGCTGGCTGTCGATGAGATAAATGCTTCGGGCGGAGTGCTCACTGAGGGCTACAGTATCGAGCTGGTAAAAAAGGACGATGCGGGGGATTATATGAATTCTGTTGCGGGCTATTACCAGCTTGCACAGGAGGGCGCATGTGCGGTGATAGGAACCAACAATTCCAAGGGAATGGAGGAACTTGTAAAGGCGAGTGCCTCAGCTAATGTCCCGGTAATCACACCGTCTGTGACGGATGATTCGGTTGTTGCGGCGGCGAATTTTATATATCAATCGTGTTTTTCGGACAAATATATGACGGAAGCGATGGCTTCGTTTATGGAAAGCGGGCTGGCGGATTCGAATGATAATTTAAGTGTTGCGATTGTGTGTCCGGCTGGAAATGAACGCTACACGGCACTATATGAGGACATGGCAGCGGCGATAAGCAGCAGGAATATAAGCACGGTGTATGCACATGAGCTTTCGGATTACACAGATGAGAAGCTCATCAAGCTGTTTGACGGTATTGTGAGTTCAGAAGCAGGCTATGTGTTTATACCGGCGAGGGTCGATGAGATTGAAAAAATACTGTCTGCGGCGAAAAAATGCGGCTATAGCGGAAGTTTTTTAGGGCTGCCGGAGTGGCATGGATACGATTCGGACACGCATGGGTATGATGTATATATCGCCATGAATATGGCAGCGGACAGGGATACGGATATAGTGAGAGCTTTTATAAAAAAGTTCGGAGCTGTTGTTTCGGATGGGGTAAGACCCGCGTATGATTCGGTGTATTTTATCAGGGATGCCATCGAGAAGGGATATCTTGCGACGGCGAAATCAATTGCTCTCAAGCTTCCGTTTCTTGAAGGAAGTACACCGCTTGGTGATTATGTCATAGGTGCGTACGGAAATATAGAAAAGACGGTTGACATAATCTGTATGACCGGTGGGCAGAGAAATTATGTAACCACGCTCTTTGAATGAAGCACTGTTTTATGATATTACAGAGCTTTTGCAAATCTGATTATATAGATAACAGGAACTAAAACGATAAAATTCGGGAGAAAAAGAGTATGAAAAAATTACTTGTGTATTTAAAAGCGTACAAAAAAGAGACTATTTTAGCGCCTCTTTTTAAGATGCTTGAGGCTTCATTTGAGCTTTTTGTACCGCTTGTAATTGCGGCTATTATTGATACGGGTATCGAGAATAAGGATGTACCGTATATCGTGAGAATGGCGATTGTTCTTGTAGTTCTTGCTATCGTAGGACTTACATGTTCACTCACTGCACAGTATTTTTCGGCAAAGGCAGCGGTCGGATTTGCTGCAAAGCTTAAGTCGGCATTGTTTGCACATATCGAGGGTCTTTCATTTAAGGAGATTGATACCTTAGGAACTTCGACACTTATAACAAGAATGACGAGCGACATCAATCAGGTGCAGTCGGGAGTTAACCTTGTTCTCAGATTATTCCTGCGCTCACCGTTTATAGTGTTCGGTGCGATGATTATGGCTTTTACGATAGATGTGAAGGCTGCGCTTATATTCGTTGTTGCCATTCCTCTTCTTGCAATTGTAGTGTTCGGAATTATGCTTGTAAGTATTCCGCTGTTTAAGAAGGTTCAGGGTGCGCTTGACAGTGTCCTTGGAATAACAAGACAGAACCTTACAGGTGTGCGTGTAATAAGGGCATTCAACAAGGAACAGAGCGAGATAGAGAATTTTGACGAGAAAAATGCGGTTCTCACCGGACTTCAGAAGTTCGTAGGAAAGATTTCAGCTCTTATGAATCCTGTGACATTTATAATTGTAAATGGTGCGATAGCTACACTCATCTGGGTTGGAGCAATCCGCGTTGATGCTGGTATTCTTTCACAGGGACAGGTTGTCGCCCTTGTAAACTATATGTCACAGATACTTGTCGAGCTTGTCAAGCTTGCAAACCTTATAATAACAGTTACTAAGGCTGTTGCCTGCGGAAATCGTATCCAGTCCGTATTCGAGATTAAGCCTTCCATGGAGGAGGGAAGCAGAAAGTACAGCGCTTCCTCAGAGGACGGCTATGCAGTTGAGTTTAGGAACGTAAATCTCTGCTACAATGATGGCGCTGATAACTCACTTACAGGAATTGATTTCTCCGTCAAGAAGGGTGAGACAGTCGGAATTATCGGAGGTACAGGTTCAGGTAAGAGTTCCCTTGTCGGGCTTATCCCTAGATTTTATGATGCGACACAGGGACAGGTGCTTGTAGATGGTGTCAATGTAAATGAGTACAGCTTTGACGAGCTGAGAGAGCATGTAGGAATTGTAATGCAGAAGGCAGTCCTCTTTAAGGGAACAATACGTGAGAACCTTAAATGGGGCAAGAACGACGCTACCGATGAGGAACTGTGGGCTGCAATCGATGCAGCGCAGGCGAGAGAGTTCGTTGAGACAAAGGAGGGCGGTCTTGACTTTGAGATAGCTCAGGGCGGAAAGAATCTTTCAGGCGGTCAGAAGCAGCGTCTTACAATAGCGAGAGCGCTTGTGAGAAAGCCTGATATACTTATACTTGATGACAGTGCCTCAGCACTTGACTATGCGACAGATGCCAAGCTTCGTGCAGCGATAGCGGCACTTCCGGGAAATATGACGGTGTTCATAGTTTCACAGCGTACCGCTTCCATCATGCATGCGGATAAAATTATTGTTCTGGATGATGGACAGATGGTCGGAATGGGAACGCAGGAAGAGCTTCTTGAGAATTGTGAGGTTTATAAGGAGATATATAACTCGCAATTTAAAACAACATCTGCGTAACAGATGTTGTTTTATGAGCAAGAAGCGGAGCGGATTGCGAA
>CAUCXT010000035.1 GCA_958446835.1 uncultured Eubacterium sp. | reverse complement strand
ATATACCTATGACCGAGACATTTGAGAGTGAGGTGGATGATATGTGTAATTTGAGCCAAGGCGTTGCGGAGGAGGCAATGCAGAAGGGGATAGAGAAGGGAAGGCAGGAAGGCATACAAAAGGGGATAGAGCAGGGAAGGCAGGAAGGCATACAAAAGGGGATAGAGCAGGGAAGACAAGAAGGCATGCAAAATGGGATTGTTCAGGGAATAGAACAGGGAATACAACAAGGAATACAACAAGGAAGAACCCATGCCCTTGTCGAGTTAGTTAATGATGGAGCAATCTCGATAGAAAAAGCTGCTGAGAAGGCAAGCATGTCCGTAGAAGAGTTCAGGAATGCGATGAAGAGCGCAAACACACAGAATTGAAAGAAATGACATCGGGAAAAACAAGGATAAGTACAGATATTAAAAGAATGAAAGCTCTTACATAAATATAACGTGTAAGAGCTTTCATTCTGTGTCGATATGTGTAAAAAATAGGTATAATTTACCATAAAGAGGTGAACTAAAGCTATGGACAAACCAAATAAGAATTACTATAATGGATATAAAAAAGATTGAAGAATAACAATATTAATTGTGCCTGCTTTCGGTACAAAATGTAGAAATTAAGCGAGGTTGTACACAATGGCAACATATTCGTACGAAATTGTCACAAAAGAAGGCAAAAAGAAAAAGGGAAATGTCGAGGCGGACAGCATAGACAAGGCAAGGACAGCGCTGAAGGCTGAAGCGAGCATGATAGTCTCAGTCAAGGAGGCATCCCTTCTCAATAAGGATATTGATATAAATATCGGAAAGAAGAAGGCTTCCGTGAGAGATTTGTCGGTATTCTGCCGACAGTTCAACAGTATATTGAAAGCCGGCGTCAGTGTTATTGAGGCGCTTGACATGCTCTCACAGCAGACAGAGAACAAGAAGCTTGCGGCGGCAATCATGGAGACTAAGACCAGTGTTGAGAAAGGCGAGACACTATCGAACGCCATGCGCAAGCAGGGCGAAATGTTTCCGGAAATGCTTCTCAACATGGTAGCGGCAGGCGAGCAGTCAGGTTCCCTTGAAAAATCCCTGTCGAGAATGGCAGTACACTTTGAGAAGGAAAATAAGCTCAAAGGACTTGTAAAGAAAGCCATGATGTACCCGATAGTCCTCATAATAGTGGCAATCATAGTAATGATAGTAATGCTTGTCGGAGTGCTTCCGGGATTCATGGAGACATTCGAGGATATGGACATGGAGATGCCTGCATATACACTCATGGTAATGAATTTCAGCGATTTCCTCATTGTCAACTGGATACCGATAGTCATTGTGATTGCAGGTGTAGTGATTGGTGTAAAGATATATGCTGGCACACCTATGGGGAAAAGAGTGTTCGGTCAGCTTAAGCTCAAGGCACCGATATTCGGAAAGCTCAACACCAAGACAGCATGTTCAAGATTTGCAAGAACCATGTCAACGCTTCTTGCAGCAGGTATGTCCGTGGTCGAGGCGTTATCAATAACATCTAAAGTAATAGGAAACGTAGTGTATGAAGACACACTTGCCGATACACAGGAGAAGGTAAAAGGCGGACAGCCGCTCTCAAGACCACTCAAGACCAGCGGAATATTTCCGCCGATGATTGTACATATGGTCGGTATAGGAGAGGAGACAGGTAACCTTGAGGAAATGCTTGACAACGTAGCAGATTACTATGACGAAGAGGTTACGATGGCAACTGAGCAGATGACGGCGCTCCTTGAACCGCTTGTAATTGTGTTCCTTGCAGTTATCGTAGTCGCTATCATTGCCGCAGTGTATGCGCCGATGATGACGCTGTATAACGGAATCGGATAATGTTGAAAGGGCTGTATCAATGAAAATAAAGATTGTCAACTTTGGTCCTATAAAAGATTTTGAGTTTGATTTGTCGAAAAAGCTTATTGTCACCTACGGGGATAACAATATTGGTAAGTCCTACGCTATGCAGGTGGTGTATTTGCTGTTCAAAAGGTTTTTCCAACTCTCTAAAGAGATGGGAATATATTCGTATCATGCTGAAATTCATACATCTATTAATAATAGAGTATTAGAAGCAACAGAAAATTTATGGGATTTGATAAGGGGAAAGAATAATGAAAAAGAGTGCGTTAATCAATTGACAGATTTGGTTTTTGATTATCTTTCTTTAGGCATGATACAGGAATTACTTAATTCGTATCGTAATACATTTGCTAATTTTGACAATATTTTGAAAAAAAATCCGCATATCTATATTTGTCTGCTTAATTGCACAATGGATTTCGGACTAAGTGATGAAAAAATATGTGGAACTATACCTAATTTGAAAATAAACATTAAAGAAAAAAATGCCGATATTGAAACAACTAATTATGGAAGCATGGAATTGAATTTGGCAAAAACATATTCAATGGAGGATATTAGGTTAGAGGTTGTTAATAAATTGGGATATGTATATACTAATATAATATTTGATATGGTTTATCAAGTTGGGCAAATTTTTTTCCTACCAGCTTCGAGGTCTGGTATATATAATGGAATGAGTGCGTTTGGAGCTATAGTTGCAGAATTAGCAAAGAATAGGTCGAATATTACAAGAAAAATTGAGTTTCCGGGTATTACTGAACCCATTTCGGATTATTTTATAGAGCTTTCCAGTATATCAAATAATAAAACAAACAATATATTACAAGATAGAAAAATAAAGCAATGTTACAATGCTATAGAATGTAATATTTTGAATGGTGAAGTAATATTCGATAAAGAAACGAATGAATTGAAGTATACACCTAAAGAAGAGACAGATGTGAAGTATTCAATGTCAGAGGTGTCATCAATGGTTTCGGAAGTATCACCGATAGTAGCCTTCCTGAAATATATTATAGCTAATAGGGAAGGCATGAGTCCTGAGAACAGGGCTATATTATTTATAGAAGAACCCGAAGCCCACCTTCACCCGAACAATCAGATTAAGCTCATGGAAATATTCACGGAGCTTACGAACGCGGGAATAACACTTGTGATGTCATCGCACAGTAATTATGTGTTCAATAAATTGAACAATCTTGTTCTCTCAGGAAAGTTAGACTATAATATATATCAGCCGATATATCTTGAGAAGGGTGCAGAGGGAAGCATTTCAAAGCCAATGCACATAGATGAGTGTGGGGCAGATGATGAGAACTTCATTGATGTGAGTGAGGCACTGTATAACGAGCGCGAGCAGATTATACAGGAGCATAATGAGGGTACAGAATGATATCAAGGATACAGAATGAACCTAAATTGAAAAGCTGTATAAGATATGAGATAGAGGACGAAGGCATTGAGGTCGGAGTTGATGAAAGATTGACACATTCCGAATATGCCGGGGTCAAGGCCGATGACTACTACAATGGGTTGCATGACGCGACCCCGCCTAAGGCGACAGATTATGTGGTCGCGGTGGACAATTCCTGCGATTCCTATAATTTGTATATTCTGGAAATGAAGAATGTCAAAGGACCCAAGTTCCTTGATATAAGAGCGATTCAGGATAAGTTTTCGACAACAATTAATGATTTTCTTTCCATCAGGTTTAAGGATATATTCCTAAGCGATAAATACAAATATAAGGACATTCGCCTGTACCTTGTATCGGACGCTTATGGAGCAAGCGGCAGGTTTCAGACGCATGAGGAATATCGTAAATATCTTGAAAAGATAGATAAAAAAGATTCCCTAAAGGTCGACAACAATCTTGGAAGGAAGATATATAAATTCAGAAACAGGTTTTTGACGATACAATACGAGATACCGCCTAATCCTGTGATACATAAAACAACTTAATCCGGTTATCCCGGTGGGCTACCCGACCACCGCGTAACATATATGGGCATAAGCCTAAAAAATATTTATATTTAAAGGAGATATTTAAGCATGAAGAAGTTAAACAAGAATAATAAGGGTTTCTCTCTCGTAGAGCTCTTAGTAGTAATCGCTATTATGGTAGTATTAGTTGGTGTTATTGCACCTACACTTCTTGGTAATATTGAGAAGGCAAGAGTTGCCTCTGATATTCAGTCACTTGATGCTGTAGCTTCCTCAATTCAGGATGCACTTGGAACAGAGGCAGCATATACTAAGGCAATGGATACATATAAGAATGCAGTAACAGAGGTAGGTACTGTAATTGGTGTAGCAAATGCTGCTGACTCTGATAATGCTTTTATAAAAACTGTTAATGAATATTTAGCTGCCGTTCCAAAAATGAAAGGCTCTGATGCAGCAAAGGCATCAAATGGTTATAAAATGTACTTTACAATAACAGATAATGGTTCAGTTGTTGTTTGGCTTGCTAGTGGAACTCCAACTACTGTGCCTACAAGACCAGCTTCAGCAACTATGACAAAGGCTGAAGCAACAGCTGCAAGTATATGCTATGCTAGGGACACTGCATATTACGTAACAAGATAATCAATTTTAACTGTTATGCAATATTACATCCTCCTCTACATACTCACCTTCCTCTTCGGAATCGTGATAGGCAGCTTTCTAAATGTCTGCATTTATAGGCTACCGCTTAAAGAGAATATTGCAACAACAGGTTCTCACTGCATGAGCTGTGGTCATAGGCTCAGATGGTACGATTTGGTGCCGCTGTTCTCATGGCTGCAGCTTGGCGGTAAGTGCCGATATTGCAAGGCTAAGATTTCAGTGCAATATCCGCTCATTGAAGCGATGAACGGAATCGGGTATGTACTGATATTCATTATCAATGACATAAATATTGACAGTATACTGTTATGTCTGTTTTTCTCGGCTCTGGTTGTGCTATCAGTCATCGACTGGAGAACTTATGAGATACCGATAGGTGTTAACATTACCATTCTGGTGTTGGGTGTGTTAAGAAGCGCGCTTGACTACCACAATATTGTCTCACATCTTATCGGATTTGTTTGTGTCAGTGCTTTTCTGCTTCTGCTAATCCTTATAACAGGCGGCAGGGCGATGGGTGGCGGTGATGCGAAGCTCATGGCAGCAGCAGGACTTTTTCTTGGATGGAGAAATGTCACGCTAGGCTTTTTCCTAGGCTGCATAATAGGCTCAGTAATTCACCTGTTACTTATGAAGTTTGCCCACAAGGGCAGACAACTCGCATTCGGACCATACCTCTCAGCGGGAATGGTCATAGCAATGCTGTTCGGAGATAACCTTATAAAATGGTATCTCGGACTATTCTAATTTAAGAGAACTACATATCGCAAGATTAATAGTTCTCTTACATATCCCTGCTTACAAAAGATAATAACCCAACAATGCAGGTAAGCAGCGATATGTAAGAGAACTATACTAATATAACCTCATAACGGATGCACATAATCATATATGCTATTCCGGTATAAATAGACAATTGCACAACGTCCGGCTGTAATATACTAAGTTTTGCAAACGCCTAATCCGGTATAAAAAGTAAAAGGAGAACACTCATGGCTTCTAAGGTCACCAAATTCATCACCATTTCAATAGGCAGCTCGGAAATCAAGCTCTCCGAGCTTGACAGCAGCAGGAAGAATATTTCAGTTCTGTGGGCAGAGACGGTTCCTACACCGGCTGATTCTTATGATGAGGGAGAAATCGTGGATATTGAGAAGATTTCAAGGATTCTCAAGCAGACGATTTTCAAGAACCGCATCAATGCAAAGCACGTTATATTCACGGTGCATGGTCCTAAGTTTGCCAACAAGGAGATTATTATTCCGAATGTTAAAACGGATAAGATTAAGTCGGTCGTGGATGCGAACTGCTCAGAGTATTTTCCTATTAACACGGAGGAGTATGTATTTTCCTATTCCATACTTGAGCATTTCGTCCAGGAGGGAAGAAAGCAGATGCGTCTCATGGTGGTAGCTGCACCGGAGGAGATTATTGAGAGCTATTATACCCTTGCAGAGCGGCTTGAGATGAAGCTTGAGTGTATTGACTATGCAGGTAACTCAACCCTTCAGATTATCAGGCAGCAGGTTGAGGAAGCGCCGAACATAGTTATTCAGGTCGACAAGGCGACAACTGTTGTCAACATTATGAAGAAGGGTATCCTGCAGATGCAGAGAACCATTCCGTATGGAAAGAATGTACTTATTAATGCGGTCATGGACGAGAAGCAGATACCTGAGGCGGGAGCCGAGGAGCTTGTAAAGCACGAGAAGCTTATCCATTCCTCGTTTGACGGAGACCAGGTTACTGATTCTCTCAGATACATGGTAGCCAACCTGAGCCGTGTAGTCGATTATTATACCACAAGAAATCAGGACAGCCCGCTTGACAAGGCATATCTTATAACGGATGGTGTGCAGATTCTTGGATTGCTTGATTTGTTGAGCAATGAGCTTAATATCCCTATAGTCATGATGGATGAGCTTAAGAACGTCACAGGCAGCAAGTATTATGAGATGCCTGAGAACCACCTTATGAATTATCTTGAGAACCTTGGAACGGTCATCGAGCCGATTAACTTCGTGTCCAGAAAGCATATAGCAACGGCACAGAAGAAGGAGGTTAGGCATAACAATACAGCACTTATAGCAGGCTCCGTGATTATATCAGCCGTGCTGGTCGGTTATCCGTTATATAATTATATGCAGGTGAAGGAGCAGCGCGACAAGCTTGCGGCGGATATAGACAGAATCAGCAGTGTTGAGCAGGTTGTCAACGATTATTACAATGCGAAGGACAAGGTGACGGATCTGCTCGGCTTTGTGAGCAGCTCCTACAGTGACAATGATTCCGTATTATATATGTACAATAAGCTTGAGGAGGTTATGCCTTCGGATATTTCGCTGTCAAGCCTGTCATTTAATAATGGCCAGGTGTCCCTTTCGGGAACAGGCTCATCCAAGCTGTGCGTTGCGAAGTTCTTAGAGGAGCTTGAGAAGCTTGATAATGTGTATGATATACAGATTTCCGGTGTCAGTGAATCGAAGGATGAGGAGAGCAATATTACGGAGAGCTTTTCGCTTACGTTCAAGTTCCTCAAGATTGACGAAGAGGAGAGCACACAGGAAGAATCCGGTACGGACAGCAGTACAGTAAATAATGAGAAGGAGGCACAGTAATTATGAAGCTTGCAATTTCAGAACGTGACAAATTCCTATTATGTCTGGTTGGCAGTCTATTGCTTGTATTTTTAGCATACTATTTCGGATTTCGCAATTTCAGCGATAAGACGAGTGCACTTGAGAGCGAGATTTCCACACTTCAGGTTAAGTACAATGACTTAAAGGATAAGTCGGACAATATACCGAAGTATAAGCAGGATACGGAAAATTATAATCGTATTTTTGAGGGTGGTCTGGCTGGGTATGATTCAGGCTTTTCACAGAAGGCAACGCTTATGTTCACAACAGAACTTGAAGCACAGCTTGGCGTGTGGGTTCGCACGGTGAGCATGCCGGATGCAACACTTGTGTACACCTTCGGAAATGTTGTTTCATCCAACCCTTCAGCTAACGGTGCGAAGGTATATTCCACCGATATGAAGGGGTATAAAAAGACGGTTACATATTCTTATGAATGTGATTACGATACCTTCAAGGATTTGCTGGCATACATACTTGACTATGATACAGTATATACGATTGATACGGTGAGCTGCTCCTACAATGAGGACGATGAGCTTATGAGCGGCAATATCACGATTTCACAGTATGCTATCACAGGTTCGGACAGAGACTATTATGAATCTGATATAGACTCGATTGACCTTGGCACGGAGAATCTCTTTGTATCAGAGAGTAATCCTAACCGTGTGATAGAGGCGGCAGATGAGTTTGGTCTTATGACCAATTATGATATAGCACTTTCCCTTAGCTCGGAAAGCTCGGATTTAAGTTCGGTGGTTCTTGGAAGAAGAGGCTACTCATCCTCACAGGTTTCCGCCAACACGAATGACAATGTTCCTGTTGTGATTAACATTGCAGGTGAGAATGGCGAGTACACTATAAGCTATTCTGTAGGCGATAAGCAATACCCTGATTCAGACAAGACTTTGGTTGATTTGTCCTTCAATCCGGGCAGAAGCCTTGATCTTATGGTATTCAGCAGTGAACGTGAATCGGATAATGACAAGTCCGGTGCAAGCGTGACCATCAACAATGAGTCGGATATGACGCTGAACATCAAGGTGGTAAATGATGACAGCTCCAACCCAAGATTCAATATTGAGAGTGTAAATGGAGCGGTGAGATATTATAGGTAGATAGACATGAAAAGGAGATTGTTGTGATATGTCCCACAATGTGAAGCATGAACAGAATAGTGGTTTCTCTCTCATAGAGCTGTTGATTGCAATAGCTATTCTAGCCATGCTCACAGTTCCTCTTATGAATTCTTTTATCATGTCGGGAAAGATTAACCGCAACAGCAGAAGGCTTCAGAATGCTACTGCGGTTGCACAGAGTGTTGCGGAGACTGCGAAGCACACAACGGACAAGGCAGCACTTGAGGCAGCGCTCAAGTCGCTTCCGGGTGTGTATGATTTTCCGGCTGATTCTAAGGTGAATGAGGACAGTCCTGTGTATATATTCAAGCTTGATGGTGCAGATGGAGAGAAGTTTCAGGTGAAAGTAAGCCTTATGCCTAAGACAGACTACGATTATAAGTCCACGGACTTTGCCGACTTATACAATGAGGCGAGCGTCATATACAGTGAGCTCATTCTCAATGACAACAAGGTACTGTCGCTTATGAGGTCACAGAAGATTCCTTATGACAGCGCAGGTGCACCGGTCATGGAAAAGTGGAATGTCACAGAAGGCAGATGGGACAGCTACAGTCCGTCAGATGAGGATAAGGCGATTCGTGATACCTATGGTAATCTTTTTGCGGACGAATATCTAAAGAGCAGTGGTTCATTGGATGGTATCAGTGAGTCGGATCTTACTGATGTCAACTCCGAATTTAAAAAGGAAAATATAGATAAAACAGTCGATATTAATATAGAACAGGTCGGCAATAATTATGAGGTAACTATCAATACGATATATACATTCGATTTCACTGATTATAAGGTAGTGTACAGGGCTGAGGATACGGAACCGGGTGTGGTCATCACACCGGGCGTCAAGACTCCCATGACATTCTACAGATGTTCGGGAAAGTTAGTGTATAAGGCTGATGAGATTACACTTACCTTAGACAATGCTAAGCCATTATATTTTCTGTATGCAAAGGCAGAGGGCGGCAGAATTTCAAGCGATGGAATTACGTTGGAAAAAGAAGCGGACGTAAGACATTTTAAGAGTGTAACCTATAATGTTGATGTGGATTCTAGTGTACATCTTACCAATGAAGATGGAACCTCAAGGAACATGAAACTTTATTTTGTTGAGGAGGCAGGCGAAAGACAGGAAGAGAGCTTTAAAATTAACGTTGATAACAGCAGCCTCACAACGGCACTTGACCTGTACACAACAGAACTTTACAACACCTTGGGTGCAGCACTTTCTGTAAATGTCAATAATGCTGTAAAAGGTGCAGTTAATGTGTATTCTACAAAAGATACGGCAAATACAGATAACCATATTGCGTATGAAAAAGGCGAAGAGATTACTTCATTATATAAGATCATAGTGAGCGTGGATTATGATGCTGACCGTGACGGAAGTTATTCGGAACAGGTGTATTCGGTATCTACCGATGATTAAGAAAAATAATATATATGCTTAGGCATATGTGCTTAGGCGTGGTGAAATGGAGAATTGTATGGGCAGAGGAAACGGAAGCAATCTTAAAGAAAATAAGGGTTCATCACTTATAATGACATTGGTTGTGGTATCCTTCATAGCGGTTATAGCGATGACTGTCATGACATTAGCCCTGTCATCATACAAGGTTAAGGCGATGGAGGCGCGAACAAAGAATGCTTTCTATAATGCTGATATGGCGGTGGACGAGATATATGCGGGTCTTGCTGCAGATGCTTATAGTGAGCTTGCCGAGTCCTATGACTATGTTATTGGAAATCTTCTTGAGGTTGATGGCGATTCGGTCACAATGATTGACAACACGGCAGCTAACAAGCTTCTTAGAAATACATATTTCCGCAATGCCTGCTTCGCAATATTCGGCGAGAGCTATGGAATGAGTGATGAGAAGGACATTAAGAAAAAGATAGAGGATGAGCTCACAGCAGGAAGCACACTATCATCTGTGAACCTCACGGAATTATCCGATAAGCTTAGAAGCTATATCTCCGATGTCTATAAGGATGCCTCAGGTGGAAGCGAGATTGATATAAATGTCGGACAGCTTCCGCAGATTCTTATGGTTGACGGTGCGATAAATTCCGTGATTATAAAGGATGTCACAATAACATACCGGAATCTTAACACGGACTATTTTTCACAGCTCACAACGGATTACAAGATTGTATTCCCTGAGAAGGCTGATATCAATATCGTGGATGATGACAGCGATATTCTTCAGTCCTTCCGCGACTATGCGATTGTATCAAATAAGTATATCAACTCGATGGGCTCTATAAATGTAAATGGCGGAATATACGCAAATCTCGGAATAAACCATCAGGGTGCTTCGGAATCACCAAGTCTTTTAAGACTTACCGTAAATGGAGGCAATATTGTCACCAACGGTCTGATACAGCTTTCACAGGGTGCGGCTGTCACACTTGGAAACGGAAGAATATGGGCGGACAATATCGAGCTTATCGACTCAGACCTTGTAATCAATTCGGATGGTTCTGCGTATGTTGCGGATGACCTGACACTTACACAGGGTTCTAAGAGCAATTCTGTGACGATAAGCGGCGATTATTATGGCTACAGTATTGAGGGACATGGAATAAACAGCGCGGATGCGTCCCCGGCTAAGAGCAGTGCCATTATCATAAACAGTAAGAAGTCAAAGCTGGATTTTTCCAATATAAGAACACTTATATTGGGAGGTTACGGATGGGTTGTATATAATGAAGGCTCATCAGACCCGGGCGATGAGAGCTATTATAGAACGGGTGAGTCTATTGCCGTGCGCTACACACAGACTGCGTATGTTCTTCCGGCGTCATGGGACGGAATAATTAACGATAACTTCTTTGCAAAGAAGCTGCTTAACCCGGCACAGCGCGTGATTGCCAATCCGGTCGAAGGCGGGGAGTATGAGTACTATTACAATTTCTCGAGCGGTGATGCGGCTGCAAGCTTTTATCGCGGACTTTACGATGATGATACTTTCAATGAGCTTTGCTCAGATGCCGGGATAACCGGAGCCGGGAATCTAGCCGAGGCTCAGGTGATAAGAGCGAGAATAAGAAGTTTGATTGATGAAGCTTATGATGATTTCCTTGACTATGATGGTACAGGAACTAAGGCTATCACGATTAACCCTAATGCCCGCGTATATGAAAAAGGTATCGTGAGAGACAATGCTTCGGGTGTGAACGAATATAACAGTGTCGGTGATGAACTTGTTAGAGTTCTCTATGATAATTCAACTCAGAGACAGAAGATAATAGGAAGCCTTCTGATAGAGCTTGAGGATGACTGGATGTACAATTCCTCGGACTGGGATGGAAGCAAGCCTTATCCTACTCTCAATTATGGTTCAATGCGCTTTTCACATAAGATTAAGTCGGAGGCTGAGTTAAATCATGGCGCAGTTGACAATATTCTGCAAGGCAGGTCAAAGATAGCCGAGGTTGGAAACGCCTATTACTATGTTGAGAATGAGGATGGCAATAATGCGGAAAACTATGTTGTTTTCGTGCATAATGGCGATGTGAGGCTCAGCAATGATTTCGACAGCCGTGCACCTGGAAGAGGAATTATAATTGTAGATGGCGATGTGGTTGTAGACCGGAATTTCGAGGGATGTATTATTGCGACGGGAGATATCAAGCTTGAAGGTGGTACATATAGTGCAGAGCCGGAGCTCATTGATACTATTCTTAAGACACTTCCGGGTGTGAGAGGATACTTCGACGGAACGAATGTCACTGAGTTTGGGAAGCATATTGGATACAATGATGGGGCACATGCAAAGCAGCCTGATGAGAAGGAAAAGGGCAATCTTAACAGTTATGCAGCTTCGGATTGCATAAATATCGCAAATTACAGAAGAAGTGCAACAACACAGACTGAGACAGAGACGGAATAGCGCTTCCTAATAAAGATAATGCTAAGAAAAGGAGGGAAAATGCCGATATGAAAAGTAGGAAAAGCAGGAATGGCGGATGTAATATTGTGAATAATGAAACGGATAAAGGTTTTTCATTGATTGAACTGCTGGTTGTCATTGCCATTATGGGAATATTTATCGGCGTTTCCTTCGCTTCAATAGGGCTTATTCAGGCTGGAAACATGACCAGTGTGACCAAGAGCATTGCGACAGGTATTCAGGAGACACGTCAGAAGACAATGACGCAGAATCTGTTGTACGGATGGCAGTTTTCGGTGAACACGGACGCCGATGGCGGGGTGAGCATGACGGTCACTAAACAGGCAGCCGCTACGCAGGCACCTGTGGACACAGTGACAGAGCTGAAAAAATGTGACCTATATTACACTAAAGATAGTGACGAAGAGGTGAAGATTACCGGTTTCGCGATGACATTCGATGCTTCGACAGGTGCGATAAAATCCTTTAATTATACCTTAGCAGACGGCGGAACAGCCATGCAGGCTTCAGGCACCGGAAGGATAAGAGCGGCACACGGAAAAAAGGAGAGCGAACTTACCATATTCTTTGCAACAGGAAAGTATGAGGTTAAGTAGTATGAGACTTGGCAGAGCATATAAATGGGACAGATTTTCGGATAACAAGGGCATAACTCTCATAGAGGTACTTATAGGAATTGCCATAATGGGTATTGTTTCATCGATGATTTCGGCAATAATGGTAGGTGGGACTAATTTTTTCAGGAAACAGAGTGCCACAATAGATTTACAGAATGATTCACAGCTTATTACCTCATCAATGTCGGCGGCGATACTTGAAGGAACGAATTTCACGCTTGAAGAGGATAAGATGATGGATGGCAGGAAGGTTGTATATTTTACCACCGGGACATCTGCTGCAGAGGGGGAGAATAAAGCAGTCGCAAAACAGTATATATGGGTAGAGGATAGTCCGTATGGTGACGCAGGGTACCTTTATATATATGATGCGGGAGCTGTGGTTGATTACAATAAGGGAAATTGCATATCAGAGCTTGTCAGATATTTTGAAATTACAGTTGGTGTTACAGAAGTAACAACAGATGCCTCAGGCAACGCCGTATATACATATAACAGCAGCGTCAAGGAGACGAATAAGATTGAGAAAATTAGCGTAAGCTTCACTCTTGCCAATTCCAAGTCCGAGCTTACGCAGAGCATAGAGATTAAGCCAAGAAATACTGTGGCGGATTTTAAAAAGATAGAGTCCGGCACATAGAACCAGCTACACAAGTATGAAAGAAAGTGGGTTGATGTTTATGAGAAATATTAATAATCTGAAGAGAAACGCAAAGAAGATTGTTGCTGCCATGTTATCTGTTGTCACGGCGGTGACGCTTATGCCGGTATATGCCGTGCAGGGAAAAGAGGCAGCTTCCTCCTTGGCTTCGAGCGTGAGCGATATCAACGTGCAGGATGTGAATTTATCTGTCAGCGCAAGTGTGCAGAGAGCACTTGATGCGGGACTTAAGAATAATTCCGGGAGGGAAGATGTTATAAGAGCTGTGCTTGACGGCATAGAGGAACTCCCACAGTACGGCAATCCCGATTTTACATCTATCACAAGAGGTACGGCAGAAAGACCTTTTGTTATACTTGAGATTGCACCGGCTGAGGAGTGCGGTGAGCTGGGATATCTTGTAAGTGGATGTGAACCCATCAGAATGGAGGATATGTTCGGCTTCGGAGAGTATACAAGAATATCGGAGACATTGACAACGGGATATTTGACGGATGTACCTTCCGGTACTTTCTTTTTCATGGATGAGCCGGAGGGAAATTCTTCCAACTATGGCTCCTACAGAGGTAATCTTCAGAACTGGGCATGGAGAATTAATCAATATGGCGGACAGTCGTTCGTACATAAGGGCTATTATGAGTATGTAGGCACAGGCAAGGGCTATTTCTCCATTGAAGCAGGAAAGATGGTAAAAAAAGGTGGGAACAGTGGAGAGTATATCTGGCACACTGTCAATTCATTTGAGGCTTCACAGTATGAAGGCGTAGAGTTTGATGATGATATTGCCGATGCGGTTGCTAAGGTCGGTGAAAGAATATATACAACCAGAACAAGCTATAATTCCAAGCTTGATGGTTCGGATTCAATGATGATGGTTGACCAGGTGGTTGAGGTCAGCGGCATGTACAAGGTGTATACAAATAAGGAGAATTTTCTCAAGGATACACTCCTGTTAGACGATGAGACTGCCGCCGGGTATTCATGTGTTATAAAGACCATCACGGCGCAGGAACTCAACAGCACTCCTGAGTGGGTTGATTACGCAGACCTCATCTATATCTTTCCGGGAAATCATAACACGGAGATAGTGAGTGCTTGGAAACAGACGATAAACGGTGCACCGGCAAACAGACTTGGCCATACATCCACAACAACGAATTATCCAATCAACACTTTTGAAATCAATGATATATCTTCCGATGTAACGATGAAGATTTTTAACAGGGTTTCGGCGGCTGAGAATTACGCTTCAATAATAATTGATAACCGGCTTTTTGATTTCAGTCAGAGCACACTTACATCACTTACGACAATGAACAATGTAAGTATGGATATATTCGACTGGAGCTTCAAGGATACTGGCAAGGATTATCAGGCTACAGCCAGCAGCAACAATGTATATAAGCTCAGTGTCATGCTCATGTCGATGAATCCTAATTTCTTTAAACAGCTATATTTGCAGCCGGGAAATGAGATTGTAAAGATTGTAAACGGTGAACTTGTGGATACACTCCAGAAATCGCCTGCTAATACATACTGGTCCGGATATACCTTCCAGCTTATGGAGAAGGATTATTCAGGTAATCTCTATAACTATTTTACATCATCCGAGAACTGGTTTTTGTATGGAAGCTGTTCTAATCTGAGTGAGCAGAAGTACAAGACTTACGTTGACAATCACATATTTACCTTCAACGGTAATTCATGTGTGACCATGCAGTTTGTAAATGAGTATGGTGGTCTTGGTTCAGATAAACAGATGCAGGATGGAAAGTATCTGTTCAGCGATTTCAGGGATTATCTTGATGAGAATGCAGATAAGTTCGGATATAATGCAGATAAAGCGGATTCATCCGATGCGGTAAGATATATTCTCGGTATAGGAAATAAAAAACCTTATTATGGGGAAGATATGACTCTTAAGATTCTTGACATTGAGCCAAGTGTGGGACTTGATTCGTCAAGTAAGCCTGAGTGGACGAGAACGGAGAATTATATAAGACGTCTTATCCCTGATTTTCAGGGAAAGATAGAGGTCACACATATGACAACCGCGGAGTACATCGGAAAGGTTGATGACATCAACAGTGATTATGACCTTGTATATATCGGACTTGATACCGGTGGATATAATGTAAAGACCAATGCGCAGGTACTTTTCAATGATGGTTCAAGTACATGGGGAAACACAATCACGGATTTCAACGACGATTCTCTTGACGGAAAGATATATTTCCACCTTGGGGATAAGATGGTGTCGATATGTTATACAGGCGGTAACCGTAATCGTTCTGTAAAGTTCATATATAACAATGCCGGCACAGCTATTGTCTCAAGTGAGGAGCTCCGCTTTGCCGGAAATGATATCACAAATATCAAGAAGGATGAGCTTATCAGCTTTATCGCCTCCGGCAAGCCTATTGTAGCAGAAAAGTATCTTTATGACCTTGAAAAGTTCTTCATAGATACAAGCTCTAATCTCTACAACCTTGTGAATAGCTATAAAAATACGGATACTGAGATAAAAGGAATTTATTTGTATTCGGACACAAAGAGACTTCAGGATGCCCTGAGAAATCAGGCTGAGGACGTTATATTTACATCGGTTCCTGCACTCTATAATGGAACAACCGTCAGCGACACTAACCCTACGATATCCAATCCGAATTATCTTCCGGTTAATGGAGACGGAGATGCGTATATGACGTTTGGATTTACTGTTCCGGGAGAAGGTTATAATTATCGTATCTATGTGGATCAGGACAGGGACAGCAAGTTCTCTTCGGGCGAGATCGTACAGGAGGGGACAGCGATATACAATGATGATAACAAAGGCGTGAATACATGTACCTATGAGGTTGCTTCAAGCATTGTGGGCATTGTACAATGGAAGATAGAAGTATATAGGAGCGATAACACGAATGTGAGATATACACAGACCGGTTCTTCCGCAGCAAAGCTTCGTTCGGATACAGACAAAAAGAAGCTCAAGGTACTTCAGATTATGCCGAAAAATGATTCAAGCCTCCTTAATCTGGAGACTAATGATTTGTTAAAGAAGAGATACTCTAATCTCAATGATTTTGATGTGACGGTCCGCACGATTACATGGTCGGATTTTGAGAAATTCTTTGCTGGAGAGGGATTCAAGTTCGACTTATCGAAGGACATAAGCAGCACGAACCCGGCTACAAGCGTTCTTGCCGGCGTATCGGATGAATTTGACAAGTCGGGACACGAGATTAAGTCGGAGCTTGATGGCAAGAGTATAGGAAAGCTCAGTTCCTACAATATGATTATAGTTGGATTCGGGGATACCTATGGTGCTGTTGATCTGAGCAATGACAATGGTGCTGTTGAATATTTACAGTATTACACAAAGCTTGGAAAGAGTATTCTTTACACGCACGATATCACTTCGCTGTATAATCTTAAATACAATGGAAATAAGACCTTCGGCTATACATCAAATGCTATGCTGCGTGATATTATGGGTATGAACCGATATAGGGCAGTGAGCAGTGAGCTTACAGGAAGGCTTAGGGATGCACTTACCGGGTATCAGTCCACCATAAGCTATGATGAGATTTCCAGTGACCAGAAGCAGGGCTTTACATATTATGCGATGAAGAAGCTTGGCTGGACTAAGAACCAAACGGACTGGAACAATCCTAATAAGACCGGAAACAGCTATAACAAGCTGCCATACAGATACATGATAACCAACCCACAGGGAAATGCGGTTGTCAGTGAGAATAGTGTATCAAGCAGTACAGGTTTTGCAAACAACAATGATTTAACTACAACTGCGACAAAGGTAAATGGAGGACAGATAACAACATATCCTTATAAGATATCGGATGTCCTTCCGATTGCACCTACACATGGGCAGTGGTATCAGTTAAATATGGAGGATAAGGAAGTTACTGTATGGTATTGCTTATCAGATCCTGTTGCAAGCAATAACGCGGGAAAGGGAAGTGCAAGAAGCTCATCATCAGCAGGAAGTGGTGACGGAAGCGCACTCACCTATGGTGTATCCCCTAATGATGCTGCTAATAACTACTATATCTATAGTAAGGGTAATGTATTCTATTCAGGCGTTGGACACTCGGCAGTATCCGGTGATATGGAGGCAAAGCTTTTTGTCAATACAATGATAGCGGCGTACAGAATAAGCTATGATGCACCTACTGTTAAGATTGAGAAGGCTGATATGACATCTGGTGTCGGTGCCGGACAGTCATCTGCTTATGATCTCAGTGTTGACAAGAACAGTGACAAGGATTATTCGGCTAATGTACCTGATGAATATGCGGATTATGTGCGTATATATTTCAGACCTGAAGATATGAGCTTTTCAAATGATATGGATGTGCGTATATCGTATGCGAAGAAGGATGGCAGTATGGGCTATATCACTGAGATATGGACGGGAGAAGCTCATGGTGCGGAGGCTGCCGGTACTGTTCATACAGCTAATGATACAGACCAGTTTTTTGCCGACCTTAGTAATGATGGACTCTATTATTTTTACTATAAGAAATCGGATATCAGATCTGTGAGCAACACATTTACGTTCGAGGTTAACAATAACCGTTCCGCTGAGGCTGGTCTTGCATACTTGAAGCTTAACCTACAGAGCTTATATTATCTTGACTAATATCATTATAAAAAACATGTGGTTCTGAAAAATGTAGCTTTGAAAATCATGCAGTTCAGAAATACATGTAGTCTTGAAAAACATGCGGTTCTAATCAGATAGGACCGCATGTTTTTTGCCTATTATGGCGGAAGGTTAATCACTGGTTTAAAATATATTCGATTCATCTTATTTGGCACGATTTCTATTGCTAATAGCTATATACAGTGCTATATTAATCTCAAAGCATATATCTATAATTTTTCGATTTGAAATATACCGTATACTATCGGTAGTCTTATTTATCAGAAGTTCATGCTTTTATTCCAACAACAGGAAAGACAACAGTACACAGGCAAAGGACAGTGTAGTTGATACCAATTAGACAATGTACATTTAGATAATGTATAGTCAGGCAATGTACAGGATGTTATGCACAGCATGTAAGGAGAGGAAGCTTTATGGGGAGAATGACAAGCAGTGAAGAAGCGAGAGCATTGAATCCGATAGATGATTTGATGTTCAGAAAGATGGCAGAGGATGTAGGTTTCTGTGAGGAGATACTGCGGGTGATACTTGAGGATGATGAACTTCAGGTGCTTGAGACGATACCGCAGTGGACAGGAACGAATCTGCAGGGGCGTTCGGTGATTCTTGACGCAAAGTGTGTTAAGGCGGACGGCAGGCAGGTTAACATTGAGGTTCAGAAAGAGGATGACGATGACCACCAGAGGAGAGTGAGATACAATGGTGCGATACTCACCACCAATATCTCAGAACCGGGGACAAAATTTAAAAATGTTCCTGATGTATGTATTGTATTTATCTCAAAATTTGATATATTTAAGGGGAAGAGTCCGATATATCGTGTTGATAGGGTTGTGAGAGAAACAGGTGCTGTGGTTGACAATGGCTTTGAGGAGATATACGTCAACACGAAAGTAAGGAATGGTTTAGACGTGTCAGAATTAATGCGAATCTTTGTCGAGGACAATGCCTACAGCAGCCGTTTTCCGAAAACGTCGGAGATTAAGAGAAGATACAAGATTGTCGACGGAGGTGGAGATATGGGAAGTGCTATTGAGAGGTTCAAGCAGGAAGGGCGGATGGAAACGATATATGAATTTGTGAAGGATAATTTGATTTCCGTGACGGCGGCTGCTAAAAAACTTAATATTTCAGAAGAGGAATTTAAGAAACAATATGATGAGTATATAAAAGAAAATATACAGGTTTCAGAAGAGCAGATATGAAGAAGCGCAGAAGTGTAGAAGGTTAAGAGAATTATACCTAAGCTACAATACAAATCTTCCCTGCCTACATTGCAGAACACAATGAGCAGGGAAGGCTCAAAAAATTGTTAAATCTTATTTCAACAGTATCCGGTCTGTTTCAGACCATATTTCAATTTTAATTTGTGAAAGATTTAAAGGAGTTAATCCGAAAGTACATTATTAATAATGTCAATGTCATGTAAAAACATATTGATGTAGAAACACATGTTTCAAAGAATCACATATATGAGTTTAGTGAGATTTTAAGCTATTTCGTTTAGCGAATATGGGAATGGAGGTTTTAATATGGTGAGCAAGGTGGGCTGTGCGATGGTCACAGCGATGGGTGCCACGCTGCTTGAGGTTGAGGCGGATGTGTCGGGAGGGCTGCCGGACATAGAGATGACAGGCAACCTTGGAAGCTCAGTAAAGGATGGCAGGGAGAGAATAAGGGTCGCAATCAAGAAGTGCGGTTATCCGTTCCCGCAGGGAAGGGTGACAATCAATATTGCACCTGCGGCGATGCGCAAGGAGGGGACAAGCTTTGACCTTGCGGTTGCATGTGCCATTCTGGAGGAGATAGGTATTATTGCGGAGGATAAACTGAGGGGCAGAATTGTGATTGGGGAACTTGGACTTGATGGCGCAGTTATCGGCGTGAGAGGTGTGCTTCCCGCGGTGCTTGAGGCGAAGAAGCAGGGATATGCAGGGTGTATAGTTCCTGTGGCAAATTGCTCAGAGGCACTCATGGTGCCGGAGATAGAGATTGTTCCTGTGCAGCATTTATCGGAGCTGGTGGACGAACGAGACAGCAAGAAATCTCATGCTGTTATTGATGATGACGAAACCAATGGCAAATGCAGCGATGATAGAGCCAATTCGAATTATTCGGACATATATGGTCAGGAGTACGCCAAGAAAGCCATCCTCACGGCCGTTGCAGGAAGACACAACATACTGCTTATGGGTCCTCCGGGTGCAGGAAAGACGATGCTTGTATCGCGTATTCCAACCATTATGCCCGGCATGTCTAAGAATGAACAGCTTGAGCTTGCCTGCACTTACAGCATAGCAGGAAAGCTTGGCGATAGAACGGATATGGGCATAAGACCATTTCGCGCGCCTCATCATTCAATCACATCGGCGGCGCTTGTAGGCGGAGGAAGATTGGTAGAGCCGGGGGAGGTGTCGCTTGCGTCCAAGGGAGTGCTTTTTCTTGATGAGCTTACACGCTTTGACACAAGGGTTGTGGAACAACTGAGAGAGCCGCTTGAATCTGGGAAGATAGTAATTAACAGAGTTACAGGCTCCTACGAGCTGCCGGCGGATTTCATGCTTGCGACGGCAATCAATCCCTGCGCATGCGGTTTTTACCCTGACAGGACAAGATGCCGGTGCACCGTATGGGATGTGAACAAGCACTATGGGCGCATAAGCAGACCGATACTTGACAGAATAGATATTTCTATATCGCTGCAGAGGGTGAGCTTCGACGAACTTATAGGGAAAAATAATACAAAACATAAAAAGGCAGATAGCAGTGAGACTGTTTCTAAAGCAATAAAAAATACAGGAAAAACGGTTGAGAAGTTCAGCAAGACAGATATCACGAAATTTGATGAAAAAGCCGGCAGAACACGCACCGAAAAAGCGGATAAAAACGTCGATAAAGTAACGGATACATGTGATATATCACAGCAAATCGAAAACTTTGACAGCCAAAGCATGAGAAAAATTGTTGAGCGTGTTTGGAGAATACAGCAGGAAAGACTTGGCGAGGGACGGTATAACAGCAGGATGACGAACGATGAGATTAAGAAATACTGCCGGCTTGATGATATATCTGAGAAGCTTATGAGGGAGGCGTATGATGTATACGGACTGAGCGCCAGAGGCTACTATAAGCTGCTAAAGGTGGCACGTACGCTGGCGGATATAGATGGAGCAGAGAATATAGAGGAGTGCCATGTGCTTGAGGCACTGAGCTACAGGGTGAAGGATAAGGGGGACGAATGATGGATGAAGAAAATAAGCATATCAGGGCATGGTTCTGGCTTACCAACCTGCCGGGCTATGGATATAAGAAGCTGGCGGCACTCAGGGCGGCAGTGGATGATGTGTGTGAGCTGTATGAACTAGAGAAGAGTATAGGACGGGAGAAGACTGAGGAATTCCTAATACAGGTATTCTCTTTATCGGATATAAAATACAGTGACGCAGAGATTGAAGTCTTTTTCGACAGAAACCTTAGGAGAAGGCTTGACGAGGAATTTGAAAGGCTTACAGTGTCGGATATAAATATGGTCTGCATTGATTCGAGTGAGTACCCTGAAAAACTTAGGGATATTTTTGATGCACCGTACATACTCTATTATCGCGGAAGCCTTCCGGAACAGAACCAAAAGACGGTGGCGATTGTCGGGGCAAGGGCGTGCAGCGAATATGGCAGAAGCATGGCAAAGGATATTGCCGCGCAGCTTGCACGGTATGGAGTACAGATTGTCAGCGGGTTTGCGAGAGGGATAGATACCGCATCGCATAATGGCTGTCTCGGCGTTGATGGCGGAAGGACATTTGCAGTATTTGGGAGTGGAATAAATCATTGCTATCCACCGGAGAATCGCTTTACATACGATGAGATAATACACAAGGGCGGTGGAATAATTTCTGAATATCATCCCGACACGAAGCCGCTATCGGGATTCTTTCCTATGAGAAACAGGATCATAAGCGGTCTGTCGGATATTGTAATTGTTGTTGAAGCCGGAGTTAAAAGCGGTTCTCTTATAACTGCCGATCACGCATTAGAACAAGGCAGAACCGTCATGGCATTGCCGGGAAGAGTGACGGATGTGCTGAGCATGGGATGTAACAGGTTGATACGTCAAGGTGCTGCTGTCATAACATGTATGGATGACATTTTATTTGAATTGGGGCTGTCAGAAGTACAAAATTATTCTGTCAATATAAAAAATTCACAAATAAAACTTGCAAAGCCTGAGAAAATGTTGTATAGTCATTTAGATTTTAACCCGCAGAGCATTGATGATTTAATTCGTAAGAGCGGAGTGAGTTCTAAGGAGACAGCGGAATGTCTTGTAAGATTGGAACTTGCCGGACTTGCTAAACGAATTGGAGGAATGTACGTGCGAGGAAAATAATAACTGGAGGAGTTGTCATGGCAAAATATCTTGTAATCGTTGAGTCCCCGGCAAAGGTGAAGACCATCAAGAAATTTCTTGGTTCTAATTACGAAGTGGTTGCATCACAGGGCCATGTTCGTGATTTGCCTAAGAGTACGCTGGGAATAGATACGGAAAATGACTTTGAACCAAAATATATAACAATAAGAGGTAAGGGAGATATACTTGCCCACCTTCGAAGAGAGGTTAAAAAGGCGGATAAGGTTTATCTTGCAACCGACCCCGACCGTGAAGGGGAGGCTATTTCGTGGCACCTTGCACAGGCACTTAAGATAGATGATAAGGATATCAACAGAATAAGTTTTAATGAGATTACCAAGAATGCTGTTAAAGCCTCAATAAAGGAACCAAGAAAACTGGATATGAATCTTGTTGACGCACAGCAGTCTAGAAGAATACTTGACCGTATGGTTGGTTACCGTATCAGTCCTGTACTCTGGGAGAAGGTGAAGAGGGGCTTAAGTGCCGGACGAGTTCAGTCGGTTGCGCTTAGAATCATTTGCGACAGGGAAGCGGAGATAAATGCTTTTATTCCTGAAGAATATTGGACAATAGACGGTATTTTTAAAGTCAAGGGTGAGAAAAAGCCTTTGACAGCAAAGTACATTGGCGATGGAAATGGCAATGCAGCTATTCATAATGAGAGCGAGAAGGATGCGGTTCTTGCCGGGCTTAAGAATGGTGCTGCTAAGATAGATGAGGTAAAAAAGAGTGAGAGAATAAGAAAAGCTCCTCTTCCGTTTACAACGAGTACACTTCAGCAGGAGGCTGCAAAGGCGCTTAACTTTTCAACCCAGAAGACAATGCGTATCGCACAGCAGCTATATGAAGGTGTAGATATAGACGGTCATGGTACAATCGGTATCATAACCTATCTGAGAACTGATTCCACAAGAGTTGCAGCAGAAGCGGATGTTTCGGCTCGCGAATATATAAAGAATAATTATGGAGTTGACTATTATTGTCCGATAGATAACAAGAAGGAGAATGATAAAAAAATTCAGGATGCGCATGAAGCAATCAGACCTACCGATATTGAGCTTACGCCGGCTAAGATTAAGGATTCGCTTGCTCGTGATCAGTTCCGTCTGTATCAGCTGATATGGAAGCGCTTTGCCGCAAGCAGAATGCAGCCGGCGAGATATGAGACAACCACGGCTAAGATTACAGTTGGCGAACATCATTTTTCATCATCATCTTCAAGACTTGTGTTTGACGGATTCATGTCGGTATATGCCGAGGCTGATGAAGAGAAGGAAGAGAACAATTCGATGGTGGGAAGCCTGAGTACGGATAGCGTTATTACTCTTGAAGATACGGACAGCAGACAGCATTTCACACAGCCGCCTGCGCATTACACCGAGGCATCACTTGTAAGAACGCTTGAGGAACTTGGAATAGGACGTCCAAGTACCTATGCACCTACAATAACGACTATCATTAATAGAAGATATGTTGCCAAGGAAAATAAAAATCTATATGTGACGGAACTTGGAGAGGCTGTAAATTCAATAATGATGAAGGCCTTCCCTGTTATCGTGGATGTCAACTTTACGGCTAACATGGAATCACTTCTTGATGGTGTGGCTGATGGAAGCATACAGTGGAAAACTGTTGTAAGAAACTTTTATCCGGATCTTGACGAGGCAGTTAAGAATGCTGAGAAGGAGCTTGAGGAGGTTAAGATTGAAGATGAGGTTACAGACATTCCTTGTGATGTATGTGGACGAATGATGGTCATTAAGTATGGACCACATGGTAAGTTCTTGGCCTGCCCGGGATTCCCTGAATGTCGCAATACTAAGCCGTATCTTGAGCGGATAGGTGTTGCCTGTCCTAAGTGCGGTAAGGAGATTGTCATTAAGAAGACGAAGAAGGGAAGAAAGTACTTCGGATGTGAAGGGTTCCCTGAGTGCGATTTTATGTCATGGCAGAAGCCATCAGACAAGAAATGCCCTGAATGTGGCGGATATATGGTTGAAAAGGGCAATAAGCTTGTATGTGCAGATGAGCACTGCGGATATGTCATGGATAAGATGGATAAGAACTAAAATTCCTTTGCATGAAACAGAATATTAAGAATTATAACAATTATTCAGACTATTCACAAAAAAATATACAAAAACTATTGTATATTCAAATAATTTATGCTAAACTTAGCAAGTAGAAGCAATAATATTCTATTTGCTAAGTTTTTTGTTGATAAAGGTAAGTTATTATTTATATGGAAAGGGTGGTTGCACGGATGAGCGTTCAGTTACTTGATAAGACAAGGAAAATCAATAAACTTTTACACAACAATAATTCTCACAAGGTGGTATTTAACGATATATGCCAGGTTCTCAGTGAGATATTGATGTCCAATACTCTTGTTATAAGCAAGAAGGGCAAGGTGTTAGGAAGCAGCACCTGTGATGGGGTTGAGGAGATTAAGGAACTGATTGATGATGAGGTCGGAGAATTCATTGATCACATGCTTAATGAGCGTTTACTCAGTGTTCTTTCGACAAAAGAGAACGTCAATCTTGAAACCCTTGGCTTCGGAAGAGGAGATGCTAAAAAGTATCAGGCAATTATCGCACCTATAGATATTGCAGGTGAGCGTCTTGGTACATTATTTATGTACAAGTGTGACAGCCAGTACGATATTGACGATATAATTTTATGTGAGTATGGTACAACGGTTGTTGGACTTGAGATGATGCGTTCGGTTAACGAGGAGAATGCAGAGGAGACAAGAAAGATTCATATTGTAAAGTCCGCAATAAGTACATTATCATTTTCAGAGCTTGAGGCTATCAAGCATATTTTCGAGGAGCTTGACGGCAACGAAGGTATTCTTGTTGCAAGCAAGATTGCGGATAGGGTCGGAATTACACGTTCCGTTATAGTCAATGCACTCAGAAAGTTTGAGAGTGCAGGTGTTATTGAATCAAGATCTTCGGGAATGAAGGGAACATATATCAAGGTTCTTAATGATGTGGTTTTTGATGAGCTCAAGAAGATAGATCTTACTGAATAACATACTGATTATATTTAAAAAGAGTGCGCTGCTCTGCTTGGAACAGCGCATTATTTGAATTAATATGGTTACTATTCACAGCCAAATAAGTAAATAAAATATGCCACGGCTTCTTACCGTGG
>CAUCXT010000034.1 GCA_958446835.1 uncultured Eubacterium sp. | reverse complement strand
ATGTTGCCAATGAACTCTCAAATGGCAACTTCTCAACCCATACGGATGTTATATATAATGACGAGATAGGCGAACTCACACAGACCTTCTCCGATATGTCCGCACGCCTCAAAGAGATTATTGCTGATATCACAAGAAGTCTCAGCGAAATGGCTGCCGGTAATTTCAACGTTCAGCCGGAAGTCGATCATATCGGCGATTTCAAGGCAATCGAGGATGCTCTTGTCACCGTTGCCACTGATTTGTCAAACACTCTTGCAGAGATTAACGAGGTTGCCGACATGGTATCAGCCAATGCAAGCCAGCTCTCAGATGGTGCACAGTCCATAACAGAGGGTGCAACAGATCAGGCAAGCTCTGTCGAAGAGCTCCAGAGTACTATCGAGACTGTTTCCGAACAGGTCAACAAGAATGCCGAGAACGCCAATACCGCCAATAACATGGCCAAGGTTGTCGGAACGGACATCATGGCAAGCAACGAAGATATGCAGCAGGTTGTTCAGGCTATGGATACAATCAACGAAGCCGCAAAACAGATCAGTGGTATCATCAATACGATCAACGATATAGCTTCACAGACCAATCTTCTTGCCCTCAATGCTTCTATCGAAGCTGCAAGAGCCGGTAATGAAGGACGTGGTTTTGCAGTTGTCGCCACTCAGGTAGGCAACCTTGCCGCACAGAGTGCAGCAGCAGCCAAGAGCTCCAATGACCTTATCATTCAGGCACTCAATGCCGTTGAAGCCGGAAAGCACAAGGTCGATGAGACGGCTGCCAAGCTCATTGAATCTGTCAACAAGACCAATACACTCGTTGACAATATCGGTGCTATTTCAAAGGCTTCTGCTGAGCAGGCTGATGCACTCAACCAGATTTCACAGGCTGCCGACCAGATTGCTGCAGTTGTTCAGGAGAACACCGCCATGGCTGAAGAGAGCTCTGCAAGCAGTGAGGAACTTGCCGCACAGGCAGAGAAGCTCAAAAATCTTGTCAGCGCATTTAAGTTGCTAGAAAAATAGCTGAACAACAGCACTAATGACATCATGAATTATAACTGATAAAAGGAGTAACGTATGGCAAAAAAAGTATTATTTTCATTTGAAGTTAAACCGGGCATGGTTATTGCCGAAGACCTATATAATCCGGCAGGACAATTAGTCCTGCCTGCCGGATTTGTTCTTGACGAGGCTACAATATCCAAGCTGGAATACTATACGATTCTTGAGGTTCCCGTAGATGACAGTCCGGCTTCGGTTCCTATGACCAAGCCTGTAGAAGCTGCCCATTTAGATAACGAGAATTATTCAGACAGATTAAAAAACAGTGTTGAATTCAAGCAGTTCAGGGCTGACTATGAAGTCTCAATAAGTCATCTTGCCAATATTCTCAACGAAGCTTCAACTACCGGTAAGCCCATAGATACGGAATCCATATACAAGGATGCCGAACACCTTATCAACTCAAGCAAGAATACTATTCATATATTCGACTTCATACATAACCTGCGCAACTATGATGATATTATAGCCACACACTGCCAGAACGTCGCCCTTATATCGAATATTCTTGGTCAATGGCTTGGTATAACCGGTGAAGATCTGAAGGTGCTCACTACAGCAGGTCTGCTCCATGACATCGGCAAGCTCACGATACCTCAGCAGATACTCAACAAGCCGGGGCGCCTTTCCGATGAAGAATACGCGCTTATGAAGGATCATGTTAAGCGCGGATACCAGCTGCTCAAGGATCAGCCGATAGATATACGAATCAAGGAGGTATGTCTCCTTCACCATGAACGCTGTGACGGCTCCGGTTATCCTTTCCATACAGAAGCTTCGCGTATAACACCTTTTGCCAAGATTGTTGCAATTGCCGATGTGTATGATGCCATGACAGCACGCAGAAGCTACCGCGGAGCACTCTGTCCTTTCGATGTTATTCAGATGTTTGATGAGGAAGGCCTCAATAAATATGACCCACATTATATCATGACCTTCTTAAACCGCATTACATCCTCCTATCTTCATAACAATGTTCGTCTCAATGATGGACGCGAAGGGGAGATAGTTATGATTAATCCTATGTGCCTGTACCGCCCTATGGTCCGGGTCGGAAGTGAATTTATCGACTTGCTTAAGAATCCTAATCTTAAGATTGAGGCCATATTATAGTCGATTATATCATTTTTATCACATAGGACTGTGTAATGTTTTCAACAGTATAAAATCAGAATCCAGGTCCGGGAAAGGTATATTCGTTCTTATGAATGACAGATGCCTTTGCCCGGACCATTTGCCTGTTTTATTCATATAGAATTATTTATCTTTTTTTCTCCAAACAATTGACAATGATACATAAGTACTATATAGTTAATTATATATCAAGAAAATAGGCTTTTATTACCAATGCCACCGACATTCGATAACCCAATGCCTAGAAAACAACTAAGGAGATATCACTATGAACGAAAAGCTAAAACATATAAGCATAGCTAAAAAGCTCCAGATAAGTTTTGGCTATGTGCTGCTTGCAACCAGCATTATTTTTCTATCTGCAATCATCTCTCTCAACTGTAATTATACAGTTCAAAAGCTTCTACACAACCGCATACAGGAATGATGTTACCCAGATGGAGATAAGAAAAGACATCCAGCTTATTGGCAAGATGGTTCTGTGGTCACTCACAACTGATGACGCAGCTGTAACCAGTGAAAAATTAGACCTTGCCGACCAGTATGCCGAGAGCGTAGCAACCAATGTAGCATTACTTGAGAAATCCTTCCACAATAAGGCCATAGTAAGTGAACTTGATTCTGCCATTTCTGAATTAAAGTCTTCACGAACACAGCTTATGTCGCTTGCAAGAGCAAACAAGAACGAAGAAGCCCTTGAATTATTCAATGGAACGTATAACGATATAACGGAAAAAGTACAGGACATTCTTATTGAAATAGGTACCATATCCGGAAGTACTGCAAATCAGGAATACGCAATTGCCTCTACTGTAGGTATCATCTGCGTCATTATTACAATTATAATATTTGCTATCGCACTCTTTATTTCAGTCAAGATTCGAAGATCTCTTGTACAGATAATTATGGAGCCAATGTCTCAGATAGAGCTTGCTGCCGAGAACCTCAGAAACGGTAAGCTTGACGTGGATATTACATACGAATCAGAAGATGAATTCGGTAAGCTTGCCAACAACTTAAGGGAAAGCTGTCATTCACTTCATGCAATTGTATCAGATGCCGGCAGACTCCTCACAGAGATGTCAGAAGGTAACTTCAATGTCAATACAGACATCGAAGACCAGTATGTAGGCGAATTTGAATCACTCATTCTTGCAATGAGAAATATGAACCGCAAGCTCAATGAGACTCTTCACAACATCAACATGTCATCCGATCAGGTTGCCATAGGTTCAACACAGCTCGCCGAGAGTGCACAGACTCTTGCCGAAGGTGCTACCGAGCAGGCAGGCGCCATTGAGGAGCTCACAGCCACAATCGAGAACATTAACGAGTCAGCCGCCACTACAGCCAAGGAAGCTAAAGAAGCCTCCGCTAAGGCAAAGCAGGCTGAATCCGATGCCGAGAAGAGCCAGGCAGATCTTATTGAACTCACCAACGCTATGCAGCGTATAAATGAGACATCAAGAATGATCCAGAACATTATCGGTGAAATCGAGGATATCGCTTCACAGACCAACTTGCTATCACTCAATGCTTCAATTGAGGCAGCAAGAGCCGGCGATGCCGGAAGAGGCTTCGGCGTTGTTGCGGATCAGATTGGTAAGCTTGCAGATGACAGTGCCAAGTCCGCAGTCAACACAAGAGAGCTTCTTGAGCGATCACTCACGGAGATTGAAAACGGCAATGAAATTACACAGAAGACCGTTGCTGTTATCAATAACATCCTTGAAACAATGAAATCCTTTGCTGAAAGCGCTGCAAAGTCAAGCGAGACTGCAATAAGCCAGTCCGATATGCTTGCACAGGTAGAGAAGGCAATTGAGCAGATTTCAGAGGTTGTACAGAGCAACTCCGCTTCCGCTGAGGAGACCTCCGCTACAAGTGAGGAGCTTTCCGCACAGGCTGAGACACTCAAGAACCTCATCGGTCAGTTCCAGTTCCGCTAATATCGTTTTCCGCTACGTTTTAAGAGGGCAGATAATTTTATCTGCCCTCTTATTATTTCGCCATTGTTACTATTGGGGGCTTTATCCTCTAAATCAAAAAAGATAGAACATATATGTTCACTGAACATACATGTCCTATCTTATATCTACACACAATCATGTGATTGCAAAACACAATCTACCCAACTTATGGGATTCACATACCTGCTTTTAATCGCATATCCCTGCATAATTCATCTATGAAATCTTGAGCACGAACTTGCGGAGCTCCTTCTCACTCTGCACATACTCTATCTTCGCTCCAAGCTCCCTGAGCTTAATGTCGAAGTCCTCATAGCCTCTCAATATATACTTGATATCATCAACCACTGTTATGCCATCTGCGGCAAGTCCCGCAAGCACAAGAGCTGCACCGGCACGCAAATCAGGTGCGGTTACCTCTGCTCCTGTATAGCGTTCAACGCCCTTTACAATAGCTGTGTTTCCTTCAACCGTTATATCCGCCCCCATCTTGGCAAGCTCATCGACATACTTAAAGCGGTTCTCAAATATCCCCTCTGTCACAATACTGGTTCCCTTGGCAAGCGCCAGCACAACTGTAATCTGCGGCTGCACATCGGTAGGAAATCCCGGATACGGAAGTGTCTTGACATTGGTGTATTTCATATTACGGTATCCAACAACCCTCACTGCATCATCAAATTCAACAACCTCACAGCCTATCTGTGTAAGCTTCGCCGTGATAGCCTCAAGGTGCTTAGGAATAACATTTTTGATAAGCACATCTCCACCAGTTACGGCTGCGGCACACATAAATGTAGCTGCCTCAATCTGATCCGGAATAATTGAATACGAAGCGCCATGTAGCTTAGCCACTCCCTTAATCCTTATAACATCGGTTCCTGCGCCCTTTATATTCGCTCCCATACAGTTGAGAAGATTGGCTACATCAACCACATGCGGCTCCTTAGCTGCATTCTCAATAATCGTATTGCCTTCTGCAAGTGCCGCAGCAAGCATGATATTGATGGTAGCACCAACAGATTCCATATCAAGGTAAATATGTCCGCCTACAAGCCTGTCCGCCTTAGCTGTAATCATTCCATAGGCTGTATCAACCTCAGCCCCCATAGCCTTAAAGCCGTTTATATGCTGGTCAATAGGTCTTGTACCTATGTTACAGCCACCCGGAAATGCCACATGAGCTTCCCTGTATTTTCCAAGCAATGCTCCCAAAAGGTAGTAAGAGCCTCTTATTTTCTTCGCCTTCTCATAATCAACAACCGTGGTATTTATAAGTCCACCGTTAATCTTGTAGGTGTGTCTGTCAACTTCCTCAACTACTGCCCCAATGCTCGCAATAGCTCCTAAAAGAACCCTTATATCACTCACATCCGGTACATTATCTATCGTAACTGTCTCATCAGCCATGATAGCAGCCGCAATAATAGCCAGCGCCGCATTCTTGGCTCCAATAATATTCACTTCACCACTTAAAGGATTTCCACCCTTAATAACATACTGTTCCATTACATACCTCAATATTACATGTAATTGTCATAATCATTTTGATACATACAGCCAAACCTATCATAGGGCACCTTTCATTATAAGCTATATGCTCCTAAATATCTATCCTATTATAGCATAAAAGAACTTTTTGTAAAGAAAATTAATAAAGCAGAGGGAAAAACTATTCTCCCCTCTGCTTTATATTGTGTGCATTATTTGTTCAAATAATCGTATGGATTCTTGCAATTTCCCCAAAGTAAAACTTCAAAATGAAGATGTGGTCCTGTTACATTTCCACTGGCTCCCGACAATGCAATTCTCTGTCCCTGTGATACAGTCTGTCCAACAGATACCTCTATCGAACTTAAGTGTCCGTATCTTGTGGTCAATCCGTTGCCATGGCTGATATCTACGCACCAACCATATCCACCGTTCCAGCCTGCAAGTGTTACCGTACCACCACATGACGCTCTTACAACACTTCCCGATGGAACATACAGGTCAATACCTGTGTGGAAGCTGCTCGGCTGTCCTGATACAGGATGTGTACGATATCCAAAGCCTGATGTCAAAGTCATGGAGCTGAGCGGATTGATGAATGTCGGAGGAATAAGTGTTCCTCTCTCAATCACTGTCGGAGTTGCCTCTGTAATGATTCTCTGGCTGATTATCTCTCTGTCATACTCCTTGTTGTTAGCATAGCTTACAACTGCGATAACCTCTCTGTAACCCGGTGTTCCGTTTGAAATTATATTCTGCTGACCCTGATACATGCTGTTATTGTCAACATATACAACGTCCGCCTCATACTCTTCATTGTATGTGACCTCTTCCTTGACAACTACTGAAAGCTCAGGTGTAGGAACCGTTATTGTTATGATGTCATCCGGCATGATTACACTGTTCTCATTAAGCCCCTCATTAAGCTCGTACAGCTCATCAAGACCGATTCCTGTCTTGTCCGCTATAGCTGAGAGACAGTCACCCGATTGAACCACATAGGTTCCCTTCGCTGCCTTCTCCTTGGTGATATCTTCTAATGCATCCTGTACCGACATCACTGTGTTGGCATTGCCTCTGGTCTCTATAACCTCAATGTTCTCCTTGAAGCCCACATAGAGAACTCCGTCCTCGAACACTGTATCCTCTGTAACCTGAACCGTGTCTGTACCATCTATTGTGGCAAGAACCTTGGCTGCCTCATTCATTGTGATATCCGCTGTGGCAACATTGACTGTCTTATGTGAAAGACCGTTGTCCGTGCTGTCAACAAGCTCTACCTGAAATGCTCCGGCATTCTCGCCTGCTATTCTGTTCTTGGCAGCCTCTAAGAGTTCAACAACCTCTGCTTCACTGCCAACCGTAACCATGTAATCATCTATACGGACTGTATATGCTAAATTCTCCGGCACATAGGCAACAGCGTTAACCGCGCTGTACATAGCCTTCTCAAGTTCGCTCTCGTCAAGAAGCTTCCCTCTTATATTGTCATCTGCGAAAACCTCAAGCTCTGTATCCGCATACACTGTTGTTCCGTATTCTTCATTAAGCTGTCCTCTTACATTCTGAAGTGCGGTTCTCGCCGTCTCTTCATCCTGTGTACACCCTATCGGTGTTCCGTTGAGTACAACTGTGTATCCTGCTGTTCCATTCACCGATCTGTTGTCGGCTTCAACTGTCTGTGGCGTTGTAAAACGTGTCGCAAACGGTATAACAAATATAATAAACAAGCAGGCAGCTACTGCAACCTTCAGATAAATATTTTTAAGTTTTCTGTACTGCCTGGTCAACTTCATGATATCCTCCCAAAAATGTAAGAACTTACTTAACAATTTTGTAACAAATACATACTACCAAGAAATACCCGATTTGTAAAGGTTTTTTTGATAAAAACCGAATGTTTTTTACGCAATTTGTTACAAAATGTTACAAAGAATTAAATTTTTTTGTTAATATTTACATTATTTGGAAATTATTGAACTATATAGTTCGTCTCATATCAATGCAAGCGCCGCTATCTCACCGCAATTTCTACAGCTTTAGCCGTATCAGCAAGGCTTCTTCCGTGCTCATCTATGACTACGTCCGCATATTTTTCATAGAGCACGCAGCGCTCATCGTAGAGATCCTTAAGGGTCTGTCCCTCTTTGAGCACAACCCCCCTGCCCTCAAGATTTGATAATCTCTCGTTTATCATCTCATACGATGCCTTTAAATATACCACAGTGCCTATCTCCTTGAAATGTCTCATGGCGTTCTCGCCGTATACAACACTTCCTCCGGGAGCTATGACACAGTGCTCCGCCTCAAGCTCAGCGTTAACCTTTTCCTCAATCTTTAAAAAGCCCGCGTTTCCCTCATCAGCTATAATTTCCTTTAACAGTCTGCCTTCCTTCTCCTGAATGACTAAATCTGTATCTATGAAATGATATCCAAGGAGCTTTGCGAGAACAACTCCTACCGTACTCTTTCCCACTCCCGGCATTCCTATCAGAATAACATTACTTTTTTTCATTGAAGCGTCCCTTTTCCCTTCTGTTCTTTGACGTGTTTGTGTTCCTTGATGTATTCGCGTTCTTTGGCGTATTTGTGCGCTTTGATGTGTTTGCGCTCTTTGTCTTTTCATGCGGCTTTGCATTTTTATTCACAGAATATCCGAATTTTCCAAGCTTTTTCCCCAATTCGAAGTATTCACCATGTGAATAAGTGGTTAAACCTGATGAATTGAGGTCAAACCTGCCGTTCTCATCCATATAACGGTCATCGACATTGACATTCACAACCTCCGCAAGAAACATGGTGTGGCTTCCTAAAGGCTGCTCACTCACCACACGGCACTCAATATTCACCGGACTTTCCTCAATTCCCGGTGCACCTACCACCTTCGATGCAGCTTCGTGAAGCTTCATCTGTGCGAACTTGTCAACATCCCTTCCTGAACGCACACCACAAAAATCCGTAGCATACACCAGCTCCTTAGTCACAAGGTTGATGACAAATTCCTTCGTCTCCTTTATTATCTCATAGGAATATCTCTCCGGCCTCACCGATATGGATACCATAGGCGGATTGGTGTTCACCGTTCCCGCCCATGCAACTGTTATAATGTTCGGCTTTTCGCCCTCCCTTTTACAGCTCACCATAACTGCCGGAACCGGATAGAGCATATTCCCCGGCTTCCAACTCAACTTCGCCATACGCAGCTCCTTTCTGTACCCTCTCACTCCTGCGACAGAACAGTCAATATCTCAGGAATAAGCTGCTTCTTACGCGACACAACGCCCTCAAGCCTGTACACGTTCTCCTCAAGCTTCGGCGCGTCAAAGCCGTTCTCAATGACATCACCCGCTCCGTTTCCAAGTGCAATGAGCAGAGTCTCCGTAGCTATCATATTGGTTAGCATGAAAAATATCATGTTGATTCCCTGACTTTCAAGCTGTTCCTTCATGTAAGGCATAATCTTATCTTTTATGTCCAGAAGCTCATCCTCATCCATCGATGATATCTGTCCTACTCCGAAATTGATATCATTTACCGAGAATCTCTTGTAGTCCTGCGAAAAAATCTCCTGTGGAGTCTTGTCCTTCAAGTTGCTTCCGGCGCGGAACATTTTTACCGCATACTCTTCTATATCTATTCCCGCAAGCTCTGCAAGCGCCCTGGCGGCCTTCACATCCGCCGGCGTACATGTAGGAGAGCGGAACATAAGCGTGTCCGAAAGAATTGCCGAGCACATAAGTCCGGCTGTCTTTTTATTAATTTTTATATGGTTTTCCCCATACATCTGATAGATAATCGTTGCGGTACATCCTAGCGGCTGGTTTCTGAAAAATACAGGGTTCATCGTCTCAACCGCACCCAGCTTATGATGGTCGATTATCTCAAGTATCTCCGCCTGATCAATTCCATCAACCGCCTGCTTCGCTTCATTGTGGTCAACCATGATAATCTGCTTTTTGCCCATACCGAGGAGATTTCTTCTGGAAATCATCCCTATATAATTGCCCTGTTCATCATGTATAGGGAAATCACGGTGTCTTTTTTTCGCCATTACCTGACGCACCTCATCCGTGTACGCCTCCGTGCTGAAGGTTATTAGTCCCTCGGTTCTCATAAAGAAGCTTATCGGAACAGACTGATTTATAAGCCTTGACGCAGTGAATGTATCATGCGGTGTGCTGATTATCGTACAGTGATTTTCAACAGCAAGCTTCTTAATCGTCATGGATACAGGCGCGCCCTCACACACAACGATACAGCCAGCCTGCATCTCTATGGCGCATAGCTGTGATTCATATCTGTTTCCGAGAATGACGATATCGCCCATCTTGATGTAGCTCTCCATAAGGTCGGGATTAGCCGCAGCCACGAGAACCTTTCCTCTGTCAAACACATGCTCCTCATCACCGATGATAAGTGCTCCGTCAAGTGTCTCAACGATGTTTTTGCAGACGGTACGCGCCGTTGAGAGTGTTGTGCTGTCATGGACATCCATATATGATGTCGCAATATCGGCGATTGTGATTAAGCCCTCAAGCTTGTTGTCGCGCGTTATCGGGAGCGTCACAACCCCGATATCCCTCATAAGCTTCCATGCCGCCTTGATTGATATGTTCCTGTCCACGCCGTCAACCTTGCGAATCTCTATATCCTTCACCTGACTCTTGACATCCATAACATACTGAGGCGCATTTGCCCCGAACTGCTTTAACACGTACTGTGTCTCCTCATTTGTCTGGCCTGCGCGAAGCGGGATGTACTCATTCTCCGTGTCTATCTCATTTTTCAGCTGTGCATAAGCTATCGCCGAACAGATTGAATCCGTATCAGGATTCTTATGCCCGATTACAAATATCTTTCTTTTTTCCATACTGACCTCCGTTCATAGAACACATATTGGCAATTGCAAAACACAAATCTGCCAACACACTGTTTCGCAATTACCTAACTATTTTCTAATGTATATGTTCACTCACATAATCATATCCATTCAGTATAATCGCCGCGTGATCTGCTGCAATCAGATTGTTGCTCACTATCTTGTAATCCTTCTTCTCAAGGATTCCCGTCCTGTCTGTGATAACCAGAACTCTTGCAGTCGGTCTGATATCCCCACATTCAAATTCAATATCGTAAAATTCCTTCTCTATCTGCTGTGTGCTGTCGGCAGCCTCACCCGCCTTGTGCACCTTCATGGAAAACCATCCTGCATCCGCGGCATCATCGCCCGCTGTTGCCGTAAGCTTTCCTTCCTCCTCAACAAAAACATAGGCTGTGGTAATTATTCTTGTCCTAGGGTCCCTGTCATAATCACCATAGCTGCCAAGCTGTACACCCTTGACTCCCTTAAGTCCGGTCTCCTCCTCAAGCTCTCTTGCCGCGGCGATATCAAGGTTCTCACGAAAATCCACGAATCCTCCCGGAAGAGCCCACCAGCCGATTGACGGATGATTTCCTCTTTTGATAAGAAGGATTTTTCCTATTCTCTTTTTTCCATTTTCCTCAACGTAGGTAAAGATAAGATTGTCAACTGTATTAGCCGGAGTATCATAAAGCTTAGGATTATACTCCTCAAGAAATGTCTTAAGGTCAAGTCCCGCTGCATTTCTCTCACCGGTTCCAAGATACTGTTCATACTTTTCCAGATACATAGTCTGCCTCCATTGCGCCATTTTGTGGCAAGATAGTAATAATGTAAAAGGCTCTCCGTCCACAGCGATTGCACGCATGACGAAGAGCCTTATGGACTCCATATATTATATTAGAAAATTGCTGATGTTACAAGCCAATTTACAAAGTAAAGACCTGCACAGATAATTGCTATCGAATATATGAACTTCTTTGAAAGCGGAAGCACCTTCACAATACCGATACCCGTAAGATAGTACATAATACCTGTGATAGCCGCATGTATAACACCAAAAATAACAGTAAAGAACGAATGTGTGAGCACAAGTCTTAATAAATTTATAAGTGTAAATACAAGCATTGGAAGTGCCGGAATAGCAAATACGCTTAAAGCCTTCTTGAAGCTTACATCAGTACCTTCAACATACTTTGCACATACCCAGATAAGTCCTGCAAAGGCTGCCGGAATTGCAACCCACCATAAAACAGGTCTTACTATTGCCATAACCCAGTCTGCTATATCATAATGCCAGCCCTTTGCAGTGTATACGATTATGCTTATAAGGCTATATATAAGCTGAAGTGCTGCATTGACAACAACAAGTCCCGCAACTGTTGTAAATGAATGTTCACCTACAACCGCCTCACTAGCCTCAACAGGATTCTTAACGAACTCCTTAGCGTATGCTAACATACCCTTAGAAATCTCTGTTGCCTGCTCCTTGGTGATAATAGGCTTAGCCGCCTGTGGCTGTGCTGCTCCGGCTGTTGCCTGAGTTGTAGCCTGCTCCTGTGCTGTCTGCTCCTGTGTTGCCTGTGCTGTCTGCTCAGCCGTATTCTGTGTCTGACAGCTGCATACTTCGCCATCTTCAAGTGGCTTACCGCACTTTGTACAATACTTCATGTTAAATCTCCTCCTACCCATATATTAAAAAACCTAATATAATCAGAATACACCTTTAACACGTTAACTGTCAACAGTACTTATAGCACATATTATACTATATTCTTGAACTGGGCTGCATAGAGATTGTAATATGCTCCCTTAGCGGCAAGAAGCTCATCATGGCTTCCTGCCTCCTTAATCTGTCCGTCATCAATGACAAATATTCTGTCCGCATTCTTAATAGTAGAAAGTCTGTGCGCGATGACAAATGAGGTTCTGCCTGCAAGCATTGCCTCTATTCCCTGCTGCACAAGCGCCTCCGTGTGCGTGTCAATGCTCGACGTTGCCTCGTCAAGTATAAGTATCTGAGGCTTACTCAGCATTGTGCGCGCAAATGCTATAAGCTGTCTCTGCCCGTTTGAAAGTCTTGTTCCTCGCTCATTTATCTCCGTGTCATAGCCCTTCTCAAGCTTCGATATGAAGTCATGTGCGTGGACGGACTTGGCAGCCTCTATTATCTCCTCGTCCGTGGCGTCAAGCTTTCCGTAACGGATATTGTCCTTGATTGTACCCGAAAACAGGAAATTGTCCTGCGTCATAATACCCATCTGCTCTCTGAGGCTCTTAAGCGTCACCGACTTTACATCCGTGTCATCGACAAGCACCCTTCCCTGTGTTGCATTGTAAAAACGGCTTATAAGGTTGATTACGGTTGATTTGCCTGCACCCGTAGGACCTACAAGCGCTATAGTCTCGCCCTGCTTAACCTTGAAGCTTACATCCTTAAGCACCATCACATTAGGCTCATCCGAGTAGGCAAAGGACACATGGTCGAACTCAACTCTTCCCTCAATCTTAGGAAGCTGTGTCGCTCCCTCCTCATCGCGGATGTCCGGCTCCGTGTCAAGGATATCGAACACTCTCTCGGCAGCCGATATATTGGTAACTATCTTATTATAGAAGTTAGCCAGATTTCTGATAGGGCTCCAGAACATTGACAGGTACGATGTGAATGCCATGAATGTACCGACGCCCACAGCACCTACGCCAAGAACCTTTATACCTATAAAGTAGAGCAAAAATCCGCCCACTCCCCAGCTAATCTCTATGGTCGGGCTGAACATATCGGATACGCGCACCGCACCGACAAACGCCTTCTTCTGCTCATTCACAAGCTCTGTGAAGTTCTCAAGTGACTCATCCTCAGCGGCAAAGCTCTGGACAACCCTTATTCCCGAGAGATTTTCGTGAAGATATGCGTTCATGTTCGAGGTCTTCTTTCTGAAGGACTGCCATCTCTTGTGACCAAGCTTCTCTATTATTGACATTGCCACTATAAGGAACGGCACCGTCACGAATGAGGCGATGGCAAGCTTATGATTCTTCACTATCATTATCACAGCTACAGCCACAAGTGTTATGAAATCCGGAATGAGTGTCGTGACACTGTCCGAAAGTATATTTTTTAATGAATTTACGTCTCCGATTACCCTGGCAAGAATCTTTCCTGTAGGTCTTGTATCGAAGAAATGGAAGCTGAGCTTCTGGATATGCTCATACACGGCTTCCCTGATATCAAGAAGCACCTGATTGGAAATCTTTGCAAGCATATACATACGAAGCTTGATTCCAGCCACATTTACCACATTCAGTACTACGCCAAGCAAGCATAAAAGCATAAGCCCCTTCATGTCCTTGTTGGCAATGTGGACATTTACCGCGCGCTCTATGATGAGCGGGTTTACAAGATTGATTGCTATTGTTATGCACATGATGAACAGAACCAGCAATATCTTTTTTCCATATCTGAACAGATAACGATAGAGACGAAGGAGTGTATCAAGCTTCAATACCTCCTTCTGCTCCTCGTCCTCTCTGAAGGAATTAACCGACATCTGTTGCCACCTCCTCTAAAAAGTTGGATGCGGAATACTGTGCGTTGTAGGTATCATAGTAGATTCCCTTTTTTGCCATGAGCTCATCATGTGTACCTCTCTCGGCAATGCTTCCACCCGCAAGTACGATTATCTCATCAGCCTGCTTAACCGCAGAGATTCGATGTGCAATGATAATCTTGGTGGTACCCTTCATCGCTTCAAGCTCCTTCTGAATCTCATACTCCGTCTCCATGTCAAGAGCCGATGTCGAATCGTCAAGTATAAGCACAGGCGCCTGTTTTGCAATGGCACGCGCTATACTGATACGCTGCTTCTGTCCTCCCGACAGACCGACACCGCGCTCACCAACTACTGTCTCGTATTTGTCGGAAAGCTTACCGATAAAGCCTGCCGCGCGCGCTGACTGCGCCGAAGCCTCAATAAGCTCATCCGTTATATTGTCCCTGCGTCCGATACTGATATTTTCCTTTATCGAATCTGAGAAAAGGAACACATCCTGCATTACAACGGAGATATTCTCTCTTAAGCTCTCCGTGGTGATGTCCTTCACATCATTACCGTCAAGCATGACCTTGCCCTCCGTGGCGTCATAGAAGCGCTCGATAAGATTGATTATGGAGGTCTTTCCCGAACCGGTCACACCCATGATTCCAAGCGTCCTGCCGGCAGGAACCTTGAAGGACACGTCATTTAACACCTGTATATCGTTTATGTTGAAGGATACATTCTTAAATTCAACCTCACCCTCGGCTCTTCCGATATCCTTAGCGCCGTCCTTGTCGGCAATCTCCGGTTTCTCAGCCCATATCTTCTTTATCTTCTTTCCGGAGGCAAGACCGCTCGCCAAATCGGCGCTCAGCCAGCCTATCATCTCCATAGGCCATATAATGTTGTTCGCATACTCTGTAAATGCGCCCAGGTCACCAAGGCTTATCTTATCCATTATTACAAAACCGCCGCCCACAAGCACTACCAGCAAAAGCAGAAGTCTTGTGAGAAATGATATGTTAGGATTGTACTTGAGGGATATCTTAGACTGCTTCATGCTCAGGTCATAATAATTCTTATTATGCTTTCTGAACTTTTCAATCTCATAGTCCTCCCTTGCAAATGCCTTTACAACACGCACTCCAGTAAGATTCTCTTGGACAACGGTTGTGAGCGCCGCATTCTCCTCAGATAAATCGTCATACACCTTTCCTATCTTCTTCTCAAGCACCACCGCCGTGTAAGCCACGATGGGCATGATAACGACAGGGATGATAGTGAGTACCGGGCTTATGCTGACCATACATACAAGCACACTAATTGTGTGAATTGTACATTCAATAGCTAACATTCCGACATATCCGAATGCATTCCAAATATTATCTACATCATCCTTCACACGCGCCATCAGCTCTCCGGTGTTGTTTCTGTCAAAAAATCTTATGGAGAGCTTCTGTACATGTTTGAAAAGTCCCACCCTGATTTTGCTTCCTATACTCATACTTGTATAGTCGAAGGTGAATTCCTTGATGAACTGGAATACCGCTCTTCCACAGCCTATGGCAAGCAGTCCGAATAGCAGCCTCATAAGAAGCTGTGTCTGTCCGCCCACGATGACATCATCAATGAGTGACCTTGTTATGAACGGATACACCATATCAAGACCGATACTGCATATCATCGCGACAAGAGCTATCAGATACAGATACCAGCTCTTTGCGATATAGTCTCTAAACTTCATAAATAACCTCCCTCTCTGTCACACTGTGGTGACATATTATTATCGAAAACACTGCCCTATGCATGTTCCCATCCTATCCGGCAGCCGCTTACATATTTAAGCTTACTGCCCTGCCTCTGCCACGAAAATACATACACATGAAATTCTGCACTGCTTTTGCTGAAAATCAATCCCGCTCTTAAGCACGCAAAAAAGCCGCATAGTCGAAACGGCCATGCGGCTTAACTTCATGCAAATAGTCCAAGCTGTATCAAATATTATATAACCCCATCATGTTATATAATCCCCAATACTCACCCATACTGCTATGCTGTATGTATATCCGAGGCAGTCCCGATAACGTATACTGTTAATGTTCTCACTGCTAAATTTCTTAACTTAATCATCGAGTCTGTCTCCTTTCTTTTTTTATAGTTTGTTGATTCATAAGTCTTTTTCAGAATACTCTTGATGGAAATAAAAGTCAACAGTTTTTTTATAGAATTTTAATAATTTTCCCATTCCAAGCCGACTGTCTATTTTTTATCAATTCTTGTATGACTGTAGCCTATGTGCTACAATAGGCTCATGTGCCGATTTGCACTAACATTAGGTAATATGCAAGCCTTATTTTATAATAGCTGCACAATTGCCTGTATAATTAAATATTTAGGAGGCTATGATGACAGGAAATGTAATTGTAGGTCAGTCCGGCGGTCCAACCGCTGTAATCAACTCAAGTCTTGCAGGTGTATTTAAGACAGCGCAGGATCTTGGCGCAGAGAAAATATACGGAATGAGATACGGAATACAGGGATTTCTGGAGAAGAACATTATAGATATGAGCGAGAAGATACGCTCAGACATGGATTTGGAACTGCTTAAAAGAACACCTTCATCATTCTTAGGTTCATGCAGGTACAAGCTGCCGGATATATGTGATGACAGGGATCTGTATAATAGAATCTTTGAGATACTCAACGAGTACGGCATCACAGCCTTCTTCTACATAGGCGGAAATGACTCAATGGACACCATCAAAAAGCTGTCCGACTATGCTATCCTTATGAACAGTCCGATACGTTTTATCGGTGTTCCAAAGACCATTGACAATGACCTTGCTGTCACAGACCACACACCGGGCTTCGGAAGTGCCGCTAAGTATATAGCTTCTGCCACCAAGGAGCTTATCCGCGATGGCCTTGTATACGATGTAAAGAATGTTACCATTATAGAAATCATGGGACGTAACGCCGGCTGGCTTACAGGTGCCGCAGCACTTGCCCACTGTGAGGACTGTGAAGGTGTTGACCTTCTCTATCTTCCTGAACTTCCTTTCGACGTAGATGTGTTCCTTGATAAAATAAGAGAGATTCAGAAAACCAAGAAATCTGTTGTTGTCGCAGTATCAGAAGGTATCAAGACAGCCGACGGCAAGTATGTGTTCGAACACGGACAGCACACGGAGTATGTGGACTCTTTCGGTCATAAGCAGCTCTCGGGTACCGCAAAGTACCTTGCCGCACTTGTAAGCGAAAAGATTGGCTGCAAATCAAGAGCAATCGAGCTCTCAACACTCCAGCGTTGTGCCGGTCACCTCACATCCCGTGTCGATATAACGGAAGCATATCAGGTAGGCGGCTACGCAGTTAAGGCAGCATTTGAAGGTGAGACAGGCAAGATGGTAATATTAAAGAGAGTCTCCGAAGACCCTTACATCTGCACAACAGACCTCTACGATGTACACAAGATTGCCAACATCGAGAAGAAGGTTCCTGTCGACTGGATTAAGCCGGACGGAAGCGGCGTGAGCGAGAAACTCGTCAACTACATCCGCCCACTCATTCAGGCTGAGCTTACACCTATCATGATAACCGGACAGCCTAGACATATCGTAGTGGATATCGATAACAGATAATTTACATAATATTTATTTTAACGAAAGAGAGCCGCCCTGAGAAATGCTAAGCATTTCTCAGGGCGGCTCTCTTTTGTTACTGTATTTTATACAACTCATCCAAATTAATGAGTATTCTGTTTTCTGCCGTATCACAGTCAAAACCCGATCTTGAAATAAAACCGTACCTATAGCAGTCAAGTCCTGTGCTCTGAACCTGCGCTATCTCCTCCTTAATCATAGCTTCACTTATTTTTTCTTTGCGGAATTTTGCTTCGTAAAAAATATATCCCTTGTCATCAAGCGTAACTATATCAAACTCTCCGTTTCTTTTGTTTATCGGATCATCATAATAGTATTTACCTATTTTTTCAAAAATCTCATCCGTCTTTCCTTTCCGATTCAGCCTCACAAGATACTGCCTGCATATATCCTCGAAACACTTAGGCACATGATATGCCTCGAAATCCTTTGCAATATATTTATCATAAAACACCTCCGAATCCATTACATTCATTCTCGAGATATTTCTAAATATATATTTATAATAAAATAATGACAGATTATCGGAAATAAAATATCCCGCCTTCTTTTTATTGCTCTTGTCATTGATTGGCGCCTCTTTCTTTACAACCTCCATCCGAATCAGCTTGTCAAGTATGTCCACAAGAGTCGGTCCGCTCGAAACATGTGACTGGTCAAGTATGTCCTTATACCTTGAAAAGCCCTTTGCAAGCGCCTCGAACACTTCATTTGCATTCGTAATCTTGAAAATTTCCGAATTAAGGTACATTGTCACTTCATTTTCAAGTCGTGCACCCACAGAGGCAATAAGTGTTATTATATTGTCCCTGACAGTTTTGCTGCTGTCTATCAGCCGATTGTAATACGGTATTCCGCCAAACACACTGTACAGCCTTACCTTATCCTCCGCCGAAAAACCTCCATAAAATAAAGACGATTCATAGTAATCCATGGGTTTTAAATCTATTGTAACATCAACACGCCCATACAGTGGATTCTGCTTTGACAGGAGTGCTTTCATGGTATCAACATAGGAACCACAGAGTATAAGCTTGACATTTGAAATATCCTTGCTGCCGTCTATAATTGTCTGTATTATACTGTCAGCCCCTTGTAAATTCTCTCTAAGATATGGATACTCATCGAGTACAATTATAAGAGGATCCTGCTCCGATTTTTTGAAAAGAAACCTCAGCAATTCCTCCATGCTTTTAAACGAAGGCTTGGGGAAATTATACTTTTCCCCTATCAGTTCCGCCAGACTGTCCACATTGTTCTGTTCTGTCGTCTGCTTACACTCATAATATATGCTATCCACGGTCGACTCTCTCAAAACCTGCTTTATAAGCTCGCTTTTGCCGACACGCCTTCTTCCATATATCAGTGAAACCATCTGACCTTGCGCGTTAATCATATCCGACAATCTTTTTCTCTGTTCTTCTCTGCCATAAAACATTCCCACTCACCTCCATCCGTGTTTATACTCTATATTATACCCATAATTTTTTGTATGTCAATTTTAGTTCGGTTGCAATCGACTCGGTTATAGTCGAACTAAATTTGGATCCATATTTATTCCAGATACCCATACACTTTTTTGAGTAGCTCTATCGTCTCCTTCGGCAACGTCTCATCAGGTACATCTATCTCCCCAACTTCACCAACCTCATAATCAAGCTTGATTTTCCACACGATGGCATCCGCGCCATCTGCCACTCCGCTGCCCATATACTCGACAACAAAGGATGTGGTCTTGTCATTCTTATCCTTCGGAACTCCGATGTACACCTTCGTCATTCCATCCTTTAACTCCAGCATAAAGTATCTTGCATCATCACCGAGAAGCATATATTCCGCAGCTATATCATCTGCCTTAACCTGTTTAAATGATGACAGAAGCTTCACCGCCTGTACGAACTCTTCAAGTGTATTGTGTGTCACGCCCGCATCTGCCATCGTCACAAACCTCTCTCCGGTTATGTCCTCAATCTGGCTCGATGATATCGTAAGGTCTGTCAGCTTATTCCTTATAAAATCAAGCGGAAGTCCGGTCTTCTCCTCCGCCTTATTTACCGCACTCTCAAAAAGTTTCTCAATGTTGAGCATAACCTTTCCATCATTTTCAACATATATTTCAAGGCACTCAAAACCATTATACGATACGTTGCCATATATAACATCATTGCTCCTGCTTCCGGTAATGCTTCCCTCGAACTCATCTCCGAGTATTCCCATATCAACACCGGCAACCGAAGCCTCCGCGTTATATGTATAGGTATCCTTAAGAATCTCATTAAGTCTCCTGCCAAGCATAAGCTTAGGCATGAGGAGCACGCAGGTAAGAACCGCAGTAGCAACAGCTATCACCGCCGCAAGTCCCAATACCAGTATTATGTGTTTTTTGTTCTCTTTCATTTTCATTTCCCCTTTTTTAATATTCTCTAAGCCTGCATACAGAATGTCCTGTGTTTTGCTGAAAACCTTTTTATGCATAAACAAAATAACAGGCAGGGAGCCCAAACATCACTCCCTGCCATAATTATACTCATATAATTTCCATTTGAAAATCAAATAATTCTTAAATTTTAGAGACTCTTAACGGTCTTGACAACATTCTCAACCGTAAATCCAAACTCCTTGAAGAGTGTAGCCGCAGGAGCACTCGCACCAAAGCCATGCATCGTGACATAAGCTCCGTCAAGTCCTACATACTTGCCCCAGCCGAAGTCTGAAAGTGCCTCAATGGCAACTCTCTTTCTCACGCTCTTAGGAAGTACGGACTCCTTATACTCATCGCTCTGCTGCTCGAACACATCCATGGAAGGCATGGAAACGACTCTTACATCAATGCCATCCTTAATAAGCTCTGCCTTGGCATCGACAGCAAGTGATACCTCAGAACCGGAAGCGATAAGTATTGCATCAGGTACGCTCTTAGAGGAATCAGCTATAACATAAGCTCCCTTTAATGCTTCCTTAGATGAACCTGCCATCTGAGGAAGGTTCTGTCTTGTGAGCACAAGAGCTGTAGGTGTCTTCTTAGATGTCACCGCGTAAGCCCACGCTGCTGCCGTCTCTGTAGCGTCACAAGGTCTGTACACTGTGAAATTAGGAAGTGAACGAAGCATTGCAAGCTGCTCGATAGGTTCATGTGTAGGTCCATCCTCCCCGACACCGATACTGTCATGTGTGAGCACGAATGTAAGAGGCACTCCCATGATAGCTGAAAGTCTCGCCATAGGCTTAACATAATCGCTGAATACGAAGAATGTTGAGACAAATGCATGAAGTCCGCCATGGAGCATCATACCGTTGCCGATAGCTGTCATTGCAAGCTCTCTTACGCCGAAATGCATATTTCTTCCGGCATAGTTGTCCTTGGAGAAATCTCCCATATTAGACATATATGTCTTTGTAGATGGTGCAAGGTCTGCGGAACCGCCCATAAGGTTAGGTAGCATATTCTTAAGCTTGTTAATCTGTACGCCTGAGAGGTTACGTGTAGCCTGTGGCTTGTCCTCATAGCTCCAGAAGTTCTCATCGTTGAGAACCTTCTCGGCAGCATTCTCATCGAAATACTCGTCCCAGAGCTTCTTCATCTCAGGGTATGCCTTACAATAATCGGCAAAAAGCTTATTCCAAGCCTCCTCTGCCTCAGCGCCCTTCTTCGCCTTCTCCTTATAGTTAGCGTATACCTCGTCCGGTACATAGAAAGGCTCCTGTGAAGGCCAGCCAAGATTCTCCTTAAGTGCAGCTACATTGTCTGCTCCAAGAGGCTCACCGTGAGCTGATGCCTTGCCTTCCTTTGCAGGACAACCATAACCAATCTTGGTCTTGACTGTAATCATGGCAGGTCTTGTCTTATCAGCCTTAGCCTCCTCGATAGCCTTGCCAATCTCCTCGATATTGTTACCGTCCTCGACAACAAGTGTCTGGAAACCGAATGCCTCGAAACGCTTCTTGACGTCCTCGGTAAATGCTATGTCCGTACCGCCCTCTATGGAAATCTTATTTGAATCATAGAGAACAATCAGCTTGCTAAGTCCAAGTGTTCCCGCAAGTGAAAATGCCTCAGAGGAGATACCCTCCATCATACATCCGTCACCGCCGAGAACATAAGTATAATGGTCGACAACCGGGTAATTTTCCTTGTTAAATACAGCGGCAAGATGTGCTTCCGCTACAGCCATACCTACAGCCATACCCATACCTGCTCCAAGAGGTCCTGTTGTAGCCTCAACACCTACTGTATGACCATACTCAGGATGACCCGGTGTGAGTGAACCCCACTGGCGGAACTGAGCCAGATCTTCCTTAGTAAGTCCATATCCAAAAAGATGGAGAAGTGAGTATAAAAGAGTAGAACCATGTCCACCCGATAATATGAACCTGTCCCTGTTGAACCACTTAGGATCTGCCGGATTGTGATTCATGTGATTAGCCCAGAGCTCATAAGCCATAGCCGCTGAGCCAAGCGGAAGTCCCGGATGTCCTGAATTAGCCTTCTGAACAGCGTCAGCCGCAAGAACGCGAATGGCATTAACAGACATATTTTCTACATTGTCACGCATAAATAAAAATCTCCTTTTTATAAGATATTAGTTCTACTTTCCGAATACAGCTTCATAATCCTTAACGAACTTATCAATACCAGCTGTTGTAAGTGGGTGCTTTGTCATCTGCTCGATTACCGAATAAGGAACCGTTGCAATGTCAGCACCTGCAAGTGCGCAGTCTGTTACATGGATCGGATTGCGGACGCTGGCTGCAATAATCTCTGTCTCAATCTCAGGATAATTCATGAAAATATCCGAAATTGTACGGATAAGCTCAATGCCCGGCTGTGATATATCATCAAGTCTTCCAAGGAATGGGGAAACATAAGCTGCACCCGCTCTCGCTGCAAGAAGCGCCTGATTAGCCGAGAAGATAAGTGTAACATTAACCTTGATACCCTCTGAAGCGAGAACCTTGGTAGCCTTAAGTCCTTCAACAGTCATAGGAATCTTGACAACCATGTTAGGATGGATAGCTGCAATCTCTCTTCCTTCCTTAATCATACCCTCAGCGTCCTGGGTTGTAGCCTTAACCTCACCGCTTATCGGGCCGTCAACAATTGATGCTATCTCCTTGATAACCTCATTAAAATCCCTTCCCTCTTTTGCAATTAAAGATGGGTTCGTTGTTACTCCGCAAATAACCCCCATGTCATTTGCTTTCTTAATGTCTTCAACCTTCGCTGTGTCAATAAAAAACTTCATATTACCTCTCCTGTTCCGCTTTCGCTCTCTTAGATTAAAAAACGTTTGGAAAACAACTATATAAATTGTTTCACCTACAGTCATTTTAAAGCCATACCGCCATATTGTCAAAGCATTTTTGTTCAAATTATGCCCATGTGTTGCTCATTTTGCTGCCAAAAACAATAATAAATTACATTGCAGAGATCTTTTACTTGTTTTGACTTAATTATGGTATTTTATAAGTTTTTTTGCAAAATTTTCAAAATATTGTTTCCATTTTTTAACAAAAATGCTATCCTAATGACAGGGTGTTACAAAAAATATTTCAAGCCGTGAAAACCCGGCTTGGCACGATTTATTTATTGCGAAAGGAAGGGCATTCTTAATGGAAGACAGAAAAAAAACAAATGACAGCCAGCGTATTCACACTAGACTGCGAAAAAATTTCAACCTTATCACCAACATTACGAGCATATCAATTGTGCTTGCCATCATTTTAATTGTATTTACCAGCGTACAGTTCAACCACTCCCTAAAGTCCTATGGCTTTATTCAGGGTGACATCGGTAAGGCGATGACTGTTTTCGCCGATTCAAGAAGTGCCCTGCGCGCTGTTATCGGTTATCTGGATGCCGGCTCAATCAGTGAACAGCAGGAAATTTATTTTGATAAAAGAGATAGCTTTACTACCTATTTCAATTCTATAACAGAGCAGTGCAATTATTCCGAAGCAAAAAAGCTATGTGACAATATAAGCAGCGTCATAGATGATTACTGGACACTGTCCGACGAGATTATAAGGCAGGGGGCAACCTCCGATGTAAACGCAAGCAACAATGCACAGCGTCTTGAGATAAACAAGCTTACTCCCGAATACGATACCATCTATGGCTATATGAAGCAGCTCATGGACTGCTATGTTACCAAAGGCAATGCATATAAACGCCAGCTCAATATTATAGAATTTGTATGCATCGCAGTAATATTACTCCTCATAGCTGCCACAAGATTACAGTCTAACAAGGTCAGCAATAGGTTCGCCAATGAAATCGAGTCTACTCTTGCAGATACAGCCAAGCGCCTTAAGCTTCTTGCCGAAGGTGACTTAGACAGTCCATTCCCTGAGAGTAACTACGATGACGAGATTGCAGAGATGTTAGCTGATTCAAAATACATGGCAGAAGATCTTAACACGCTCATATCCGATATCGGTTATGTGCTCGGAGAAATGGCTGAGGGCAACTTTATAGCTACATCAGGCTGCCATGACAAGTATGTCGGTAAGTTTTCTATCATGCTCACATCCATGCAGAAGCTTAAGCACCAGATGATAGACACGCTCACACAGGTAGATGAAGCCTCCAAGCAGGTAGCCGCCGGCTCCGACAATCTTGCGCAGTCCGCCCAGTCCCTTGCAGAGGGTGCCACAGAGCAGGCAGGAGCTATCGAAGAGCTCACATCGACTATCACCAATATCACTGAGGAAGCCGATAAATCATCCAAGAATCTTGAAGAAGCCCATAAGCAGGCGGTTGATTATGCCAGACAGGCTGATGACAGCAGGGTTCAGATGCAGAAGCTGTCCGAGGCTATGGTCCGCATAACAGAGACGTCAAGAAAGATTGAGAATATCACAGCCAACATAGAGGACATCGCAAGCCAGACCAACCTTCTCTCACTCAACGCCTCAATTGAAGCAGCAAGAGCAGGAGACGCAGGCCGTGGTTTTGCCGTAGTCGCAGACGAGATCCGCCAGCTTGCCGAGCAGAGCGCCAAGTCCGCTGTTGATACACGCGAGCTTATAGAGGGTGCTCTCAAGGAGATTGACGACGGCAACCATGCTGCACACAGTGCAGCAGAAGCCCTCACCGCTGTAATAGACGGAATCCAGTCCATCGCAGAGACATCAAGAGCTCTGAGCGAAGCTTCGGACACACAGTCCAAGGCTATGGATGAGGCAAACGAAGGTGTCAACCAGATTGCTGAGGTTGTCCAGTCCAACTCCTCAGCAGCGCAGGAAACATCCGCTACAAGCGAGGAGCTGTCGGCTCAGGCGGATACATTGCAGCAGCTTGTCGGGAAATTTGTGTTGAAGAAATAATGATATATAACGAAGTAAAATCCGTAAAGAATAAATGAGAAAAACCCCACAAGGCTGCGACCTTGTGGGGTTTTGTTATGGTACTTACATTTTCATAGAGCCCCCGCCCTTTACAGCACCTTTATATGCTCCTTATAAACTCTCATAAAGTATATGAACTCCGCAATCGCCGTGAGTGTCCACGAACATATATACAATATGTAAAGTGACGGAACCGTCTTAAAATACGCAAATACCGTATATATCCATATCACTCTGAACACACATGAGCCCATTATTACTATGTACGTTGGTACAACCGTCTTTCCCAGACCTCTTGAAGCTGCTATTGTACAGTCCATAAATGCTGAGAAGCCGTAGGATATGCTCATAATGTTAAGACGCAGCATACCCGCGTCCATAACCGCAGCGTCATTTGTAAAAAGCGACAGGAACGGGCGTCCAAGTATGTTTAGCGTAATTCCCATTGCCATTCCGATTCCGAAGGAATAGGCAAGGCTTATGATGTAGCTGTTGCGCACTCTCTTTTTGTTTCTTGCCCCATAGTTTTGCCCCATGAAGCTTGCGCAGGCTGTGTAGAATGCCGCCATGACATCATATACAAGCGCGTCCGCATTGGTTGCCGCCGAATTTCCCTCAACAATGACCGCATCAAATGAATTGACACCGACCTGAACAAAAAGGTTGGCAAACTGGAATATCGCGTTCTGTATTCCAGCCGGAAAGCCCAGCTTGAAAAGGTCCTTTACCTTGTCCGGATAGAACTTAAGATACTTTGGTGAGAAACGTATTCTCTCATCCGCCTTCATAAGCGCCCACATTATAAGCACCGCAGACATATACTGCGACGTGACGCTGGCGATGGCAACTCCCGCAACCGAAAGCTTGCACACTATGACAAAAAACAGATTGAGCAGAATATTCACAACACCTGAAAATGCCAGTATATACACAGGCTTCTTGGTATCTCCGATAGCCGAAAATACAGCATTACCGAAATTGTATATTCCAAGTGCAGGCATTCCAAGAAAATATATTCTAAGATACAGTGCAGCTCCGTCTATAAGCTCTTCCTTGGTCTTCATAACTTCAAGGATAAGCTTTGAGAACACCTGTCCGAACAGAAGCAGTATCACACCCATGAGTGCGCACATCCACGCAGCCGAATGGACAACCTCACACACATCCTTGTCCTTCTTAGCGCCTATATACTGCGCCGTCATTACATTCACGCCGCCCGACACACCTATCAGGAATGTGGTAAACAGCGTTACCAGCGTGGTTGTCGACCCCACACTTCCCAGCGCATGTGAGCCCGCGAACTGCCCGACCACCGCGATATCCGACATATTAAAGAGCACCTGCAACAGGTTAGACAGTACAAGCGGTATACTGAATACCAGAATCTGCTTTGCCAAAGGTCCGCTCGTCAAATCCCTGCTCACCTTTTTTACTTCACTGCTCATCTCTGAATTTCTCCCTCTACACAATAATGTATACGGCTTACGCCGCCGGAAATCCAGTATAGAATATTTTTTCCAAAAAAACAATACGCAAAATTGGGACAGAGGTCTGACACCGGTGTCCCAGCTTAGTTGTTCTCCTCAAGGTAGAGCTTCACCCTGTCCTGTATTATCGCCGCGGTCTCCTCCGCACTGCGCACCCCATCAAAGAGATATTTTGCCTCTTCCCTTATTATGCTCTTCACTGTATCATAAGGCTTGTACACAAGCGTTGCATTGTCGACAAGCTGGCGAAGCTCATCTGCTTCTTCCTGGGTCATAGCACGCACATTTACACTAACACCACTTGTAAGACCTACACTATGCCTTTCGTTAAAATTCATCGCCTCAGTTATCCCATCATCAAAGCTTGACCTCATCACAGGAAAATAAAAGCAGCTCTTCTGATACTCATCGTCAAAAAGACTCTTTATAAACTGCCATGCACCATCCTTGTGCTGTGACTGCCCGCTGACAGCCCACTGATAATAATATCTGAGCACCGTTCCACTCTCAGCGTTAGACGGATACCCGACATAGCTTATATCCTCACCAAAATAATACGGCAAAAGCTGTGTATTATACCAGAAAATTATCGGTGCCTCATACAGAAGCACCTTCTCATCCGTGAGAAGCTCTCCGATATCGGCGCTATTATCATATTCTGTGCCACTGTCCTTTGCCAGTTCAAGCAGCTTTATGAACTGCTCTGAGTCAAAGCTGCACTCTGCCGTGTCACTGTTATAGAACATATCCAATGAATACGCCATAAATTTGTCAAGATTTTTCTCCTGATTACTGTTCGCAAAAAGGATTGCATCCGGATGGCTCTTGGCAAGCTCATACACCGCATTGTAATCCCACTTATCATACTGCCCCAGAAGTGATTTCTTTCCAACTATTGTATTAAGGCTGAAATCAGGCGACACAGCATACAGCTTTCCTTTATATTCCATAGCCTTAAGGATACTCTGCACAAAGTCATTCCTGCTTATATCGCTGTCCGCATCTATAAATTCATATAAATCCGCAAGCGCACCTTTCTCTCCAAGATTCTCAAAATCAAGTTCTCCATAGGACGAAAAATATATATCCGCCCCCTTACCACTCACAAGGTCATTGTTAAAGCTCTGCTGGGCAAGTCTGACTTTCTCCTTTCTATCATCCGT
>CAUCXT010000033.1 GCA_958446835.1 uncultured Eubacterium sp. | reverse complement strand
TCTCTGATTGAGCTTCTGTTTTGGCACATCAAGATTTGTGTGCAGTGCAGTCTCAAAGGTGTTCACGGTCATACAGCCTGAGCAGTCGGCGCCGTAAGCCTCCAGTTCATTTCCCTCGGCACATGGTCTTATCGTCATTCCGTATTTTTTTGCGATTTCCACTAATGCACTGCCAATATAGATTCTGTCATTTTTTGAAACCGCAACTGCACCTGGCATATTTCTCTCCACCTTTTTATATATGTCGATAAAGCTGATAACGCAGGTTTTTGTGTAGCCGGACAGATTTTCCGCCATCTTAGAAAACTCATTTATATGCCAGTCCGCTGTGTGAGTTTTATCGACAATTATAGGGTCATAGCGCCAGCCTACGCTGTCCACGCCGACAATACCGGACAGCCTTTTGAAATCCTCCATCACTATTTCTTTTGCTGGAACATTAGGTTCAATGTCCTTTCCGTAGGGGGTAATTGTGACAAACCAGTACTGACCGTAGGGCTCTAGGACTGCCATACGGTCAAGCATCGGCGCGGGATTTTTCGTACAAAAAGCAATCAAATCAACACAATCAGGCGACAAGCTGTATCTCGTCACCTGATTGGGATTATAGGGATTGCGCACAAGAACATACCCCTCCTTTATTCTGTTTATTAACCACTCCGAATAAAATGCCGGTATGTCCGTCCGCATACCTGTCTGTATAATCATCCGTCTACCTCTTCGTTTTCACATTAGATTTGTAGTTACAGTGCCTTCAATTCATCCACAACCGCCGCAATATCTTCGTCAATGCCAACCGATTTTTCCGCTATCTCACCCGGAATATACGCCTCACCCTTGTTAATGCACACGTAAAATGCATTTTCCCAATTGGCGGCGTACCTCCAGAAATTATATTTTATTATACCCGGTGTGTTGTAGCCGACCCCTAATTCAAGAAACAAAATATTCTGTCTTCTGTGGCTTTCCATGAATTTCTCGTACCTGTCCTCCGCCCTGTACCAGCCGTCATCCTGCACAAATGTGTTGTCTGCGCGAAGGTTCATGCTCATCGGTCTGCCGCATTTCGGGCACCTTGGAACAAGCTCAGAAGGTATTGTAAGCTTTATTTGTGTATTCTGCGGCTTTACAAGAGCTGTCCCTGTCCTTCCGGATTTTTCTGAATTTTTTTGTTCCGCCTCAATTTTAAACCCTTGGCTCAATACCATTTTCCTTATAATATCTTCATTATCGTAGGTGCTATCATGGCATGGCTTACTGCACTGGAAAAGTCCGTAATCCCCCTGCGTGTAATAAAGGCGTTCCTTGTCAAAGCCAGCCTTCTGAAAACAGTGGTCGACATTCGTCGTGAGCACAAAATAGTCTTTATTTTTTACCAGCTCAAAAATATTATCATATAACGGTGTCGGCGGATTCATGTAGCGGTTCACATACACATATCTGCTCCAGTATGCCCAGTACTCCTCCAACGTGTCAAAATCATAAAATCCACCTGAGTACATATCCTTAAAGCCGTATTTTTCTGCAAAATCCGAAAAATACTTGTCAAAGCGCTCTCCACTGTAGGTAAAGCCTGCCGCCGTTGAAAGCCCTGCCCCGGCGCCTATGACAACTGCATCCGCCTGTTCAAGCTTCTCATTTATTATATTTATTTTATTTAAGTAATCATTATCTATCATATTTTTCCCGCCAAAATCATCCGACCTGTTTAAGTTATCCACGTCCGCCGTATCTGCTTTATCTGAGCAATCTCCTGTATATCTGCTCGTCCTCTTCCTTAAAAACATTAAATACCACCTTCATTCCCGACTTAGTTTTCTCCTTATATTCCTTAACCGTCTGCACTGCAAGCTCTGCCGCGCGCTCATTCGGAAACATGAACACGCCTGTCGATATGCAGCAAAACGCAATACTCTTCACATCATTTTCATCCGCCACGCGCATACATGAGCTGTAGCATGACTTAAGCAGGCGCTCATGTTCATCTGTAAGCCGCCCACGCACAATCGGTCCTACCGTGTGAACAACATAATCGCATGGGAGATTGAACGCAGGAGTAAGCTTTGCCTGTCCTGTCGGTTCCTCATGCCCCTGCTTTTCCATCATTGCATTACAGTAATTTCTTAGCTGCACTCCCGCATAGGTGTGAATACAGTTGTCAATGCAGCTATGGCACGGCTGATAGCAGCCTGTCATCCCACTGTTAGCGGCATTCACAATCGCGCCGACACGAAGTCTTGTGATATCGCCGCGCCAGATATAGATATCCGGCTGTATCTCATCCATATCGTCTATGCCAACAATTCCCCTATCCGTATTTACCTGCTGTAAATATTCATCCTGAACCCTCTGAAACTCCTCGTCCACCGCACCAGCCATTCTGATATTCATAAGTGAACGGAGAAGCTTTTTCTGTTCAACCGTATCGGCTGGTATCTCCATCCCCGATAAGCCTTTCTGCTCGTCAAGCAATCTTCCTATTAAATACAGCCGTCTCTCAGTCTGATTCATGCTCATCACCACCTCTTGTTTGTCTTAAAGCTGCCAAAGCATTATCCCACTCTCTCTATCGCTTTCACCGGACAGTTTTCATAACAGTTGCCGCAGTGCAGACAGTGGTTCTGATTAATAACATACGGCAGCCCTTCCTCAATGCACCTTTGAGGACAATTTCTCTTGCAGGTTCCGCAGCCTACACATGCTTCCGTTATAAAATATCCTTTTTTCTTAATTGTAACGCTTCCAAGGCGATACTTTTCCCTAAATATCGGATTCACTCCAAGATTGAAGTACTCAACCTCCGCCGTATCAATGCAGAAAACTATCCCTATATTCCTCGTATCCCCCGGATAGACATTGGAAAGATACGGCTGTTCCTCAAAAATCTTGTCGCGCCATTTCTCCTGCTCCGAATCCTCCACCGCGTAGGCTCGCCCTGACAGCCTGATCATCTCTTTATACTTAGTATAGCACAGAATCTGTACCCTTCCATCCTCCAAAAAAATGTCTGCCCTCATCCGAAGCAAACGTCTCATAACCGCGCGACACTATGCATGAGGCAATCCCAAGCTCCGTCGCCTGCAGTACCATATTCTCCATCATGCAGAACGCATCCGCCGTCCTGAACATAAAATTATCCTGCGAAAAGACACAGACCACCGTAGGTGCGCCATAGAAACCATTCTTTATTGTCGGGTCATCTATGGTGCTTGGCTGCTCCTTCGACACATAGCTTCCGGCAAGGTTGCTGCGGTCAAAATGTGCCATATTCATTTTTCCTATATATGTGGCAAGCTCCTTATTGTGCAGGGCAACCATCATGCTTCTCTGTCCACCTCCGGCGTTTGGCGCATAATTTCCGGCTTCAAGTATCTTTTCCAAATCATCCCTGCCAATCTGGCTATCCGTATATTTTCTTATTGAATGTCTCGCCTTTATTATATCGATTAAACTCATAACCGCTCCTCCTTCCGGCATAGCTTATCATGTCGCCAAACCAAATCTGCTCTAAACACCGGCAACACAACTCACGATATTATGACAATTCAACCCCTGTAATCTCGTTCCGCGTTTTCCAGCACTGTGGGTCCGCGCCGTAGAAATCTCCCGTTGTTCCGTTTGCCACGGCAGGACAGCCGCGGCACCACGCCTTAAGCTCACACTTACTGCACTTTGTGAATTTGTCATAGTCCCTGTATTTTTCCATCTGGCATACCCACACATCCGCCAGTCTGTCCTCAAATATATTTGCCACCCTGCTGTCGGTAACTCTCCTGCACGCCATTATATCGCCGTTCGATGATATTGTTATGTGACAATTGCCACAGTTACAACCGCCGTAAATCATACCGTCCTTCGCATTTTCCGGCAATCTAAACTGTCCTGTCTCATATTCATAGAGAGTCCACAGGTGGTCTTTTTTATTAAAATAGGTTTCAAATCCCGCCGCCTCGTAAGCCTTGAATTTCGCATCACATATTTCAAGAAGCTTTCTGTACTCCTGAGGTGTCATGCTTGTATCGACTTCTCCGCCTGTCGGCACATAGCGCGAAAATGCAAACACCTTAACCTTCGCCTTTACAACCTCGTCAATAATATCCGGTATCTCATTCATGTTCGTTTTTGACACCGTACTCATAATAACGCTCTTAATTCCCGCACGGTTAAGGCAGTCTATCTTCTCAAGCGTCAAATCAAAGCTGCCCCGTTTTCTGAACCAATCGTGCGTCTGTCTCATTCCATCAAGCGACATCTGATATTTTTCACAGCCGCAAGCCTTCAACATCCGGCATATCTCATCGTCAAGGTGGAACGGATTTCCCATAATCGTAAATGGAATTTCCTTGCTCTTTAACAGAGCCATAAGCTTCCAGAAATCGGGATGAAGAATAGGGTCACCGCCGGTGATATAAAAATAAGGTATTCTGTTGTACACCCTGCAAAAATCCTCACAGCCTGCCACAACCTCCTGCATCTGCTGCCAGGTCATGCTCTTCAGCTCCTTGCAGCCTTCACCTGAAAAAATATAACAATGTTTACAACGCTGGTCACATTCATCCGTGATATGCCACTGAAAAGAAAAATATGACTTTCCCTGATTATACTGACTCATCCCAATCTCCCTTTCTAAACAACCTGCCGCAATGAGGCGATGAGAAATTCACATAAGTGATTTCCCATCTGCCATCAAAGCAATTTTTGAAGTTAATTTCCCGGCAGGTAACCTGATTTACCCATGAAATTCGGTTACATCCGGCTTGACATTATTTATCAATTCGGATATACATTTTAATAATTTTAAATACTCTACTTGTCTGACGCACCGCACGCTGTTCCGCATGCTGCCGGCTTCTCCTCCGGCTTATCTGCCGCTCCGCACGCGCTTCCGCATGCCGCTGGCTTTTCCTCCGGCTTATCTGCCGCTCCGCACGCTGTTCCACATGCTTCCGGCTTCTTCTCCGGTTCACCTGCTGCTCCGCATGCTGTTCCACATGCTGCCGGCTTCTTCTCCGGTTCACCTGCTGCTCCGCATGCTGTTCCACATGCTGCCGGCTTCTTCTCAGGCTCTCCTGCCGCTCCGCATGCTGTTCCACATGCTGTTCCTGCCGGCTGTTCATCCTTCTTGCTCCATCCGAAAATGTTTGATAATGACATGATTCTCTCCTTCCTCAGCGACAGTCACCAATGTATAAGGATTACATCATATTCTCATTGACATTTCTGTCATAGACATTTCCCACACCATACTGATGAACCGGCGCCTTCGTATAAAATTATTTTTTGTGGCTTTCGCCCTGTTGCAATTTTATATTAGCAATGTGGCGCGGATAAAAAAAGTACGCACTTTTTTGTGGGTTAGTTACATAAAAGTGACTACTGCATATTCTCTGCTGTTTTCATACCTCTCAATTTTGATTAAAAAAATACCCTCTTTCCTCAAAGAGAGCATTTAACAAATTTCATCTTTATACCCTGCATGCTACAAACGTTGTTTGCAGTACTATCACCAATAAGTAGTTTGAAAGTTTCACTTGCAGAATTCCACATCTAACATCACTATAATAGTAAAATTAGCGTTAATATTTTCAACAAACTCCACGTCCAATAGTTCTCGCCAATTCTGTCGGTGATTTCTTAAATCCTGTTTCCACCCAGTTAAATGTTATTCCTGCCACTGCCCCTGCAAAAAAACTTTTTACATACGAAGTCTCCTCACTATCATCCTTTGCCGGTCCCATCGTCTTGTAAAAAATTGAGAATAATATATGGTCCAATGTTGCCTTCTTTAATCCTGTAAAATAATCACGATTGTCATATATAAAATTCATCAATGTTACCCATATATCCTTTTCCACTTGTTCCCTTCGCATTTCACAGTAGCCTGTCCAAAGGGAAGCCGTATAATATATCAAAATATCATCCTTACTCCCATTCTCTGAAAAGTGTCTGTAAAAAGTTGTTCTTCCCACTCCGGCTTTTTTACAAATCTCCGAAATAGAAATTGCCTCATAACTCTTTTCCCTCATAAGCTCAAGCAATCCCTGTGCAATACAATCCATCAGAAATTTCGTGTTCTGTCCCGCTTTTCTCATAAAGATACAAATTCCTTTCATTTGTTCCGCTAAAGCTTTTAACTATTGAAAAAATAAATCAAATAAAATAAGATACACTTGTTTCTTTAATTTACACAAAAATATAACAGCGCGCAAGAGGAAAACACATGAAGACGATACTAAAGTTTTTTTACAAATCAATTAAAACAATTGTGATTATTATAATCATAGCTTTAATTCTATTGGTAATACTGCTTACACTATTAAGCCTTAAACCATTTGTCCCTGACAACTACACGAAATCCGTTAAAACCGGAGGCGCTATAGAGACTGAATATCTAGCTAACGGAAGCTTTAACGTAAGCTTCACCGAATATACTGCCCCTGATGACTGGGAAAAATATAAGATATGGTATCCGGCTGAAATAGCCAATACCGATGACAAGTATCCTCTAGTAATTGTGGCAAATGGTACCGGTGTAAAAGCCTCCAAATATAAGGCATTATTCCGTCACCTTGCTTCATGGGGATTTATAGTTGCCGGAAACGAAGACCCCAGCACCTTTTCAGGTGACTCTGCTGATGCCACGCTGAAGCTTTTACTCACCGAAAATGAAAACCCCGACAGCATATTCTACCATAAAATTGACACTGAACATATTGGAATAACCGGGCATTCTCAGGGAGGTGTTGCTGTGTTTAATGAAATCAAAAACAATGAGCTGAGTAATATGTATACCTGCGCTATCAGTCTGTCACCGACGCAGGAGGATTGAGCTGAAATTCTCAAAATTCCGTATGACCCTGAAAACATATCAATACCTGTTTTTATGATAGCCGGAACAGAAAATAATGTTATAACTCTTGAGGGGATGCAGTCCATATATGCAAAACTTGATGGTAATAAGGTTATGGCAAGAAGAATCTGCAATAACCATGGTGAAATGCTCTATTGTGCTGACGGCTATGTTACTGCATGGTTTATGTACTGGCTTAAAAACGATGAACATGCCGGCATGGCATTCATTGGTGAAACCCCTGAACTAACGAACAACAATTTATATCAGGATACATGTATATCAATCGCTAAGTAATGCTTATTCATATTTAAAATAACATTTACATACAAGAATTTTTTATTATCTATAGACACATATTTTTTATTATGTTACACTCTATTTGAAACTTACATTACATTTAACACTTAGTAAAATTCTACTAATTAATCTTGTATGTAATTTTCAAAACAGCCATATCAATGACCTATATTTAAGTAATTGCGGAACTCATTTTTGCCAATAAACAGTTATGCAATATACTGCGTTTCGCAAACACCTAAAATATTCTAATTTTGTAAGGAGTGTGATTTTTTATGCTGACAAAGGAAGAACTGCCTGAATGTCCGGTAGCGACCACGGTACAGCTTATCGGCAGCAAATGGAAGCTGCTCATTATGAGAAATCTTCTCGAAAGGCCATGGAGATTCAATGAACTTAAGAAAAATCTTGATGGAATCAGCCAGAAGGTTCTCACAGATAGCTTGCGTTCCATGGAGGACGATGGCATAATCACGCGAACCGTATACCCTGAGGTTCCGCCGCGCGTGGAGTATGCGCTCAGCGAAACCGGCGAATCCATGCGCCCTATCCTCAACGCGATGTATGACTGGGGAACCAATTACAAGAAAAGTCTTGGGTAAAATAAAATGACTTATTTCAACTTTTCTGCTGAAATAAGTCATTTATTATATATTTTTATTTTATTTTTCTATGGCGAAGCGCGGCTCACTGAGCCATTGACACCATCGCAATATTCTAGTAGTTTTCTTCATGGACTTCAAAATAACTCTGTGGATGATTACATACCGGACAAACCTCCGGAGCCTTGGTTCCGACAACAATATGACCACAGTTGCGACACTCCCATACTTTTACCTCGGACTTCTCAAATACCTGTGCTGTCTCGATATTCTTTAAGAGGGCGCGGTATCTCTCCTCGTGGTGCTTCTCAATTTCACCTACAGCTCTGAACTTGGCGGCAAGTTCCGGAAAGCCCTCCTCCTCAGCTGTCTTTGCAAAGCCCTCATACATATCTGTCCACTCGAAATTCTCGCCATCCGCAGCAGCCGCAAGATTAGTCTTGGTATCTCCAATTCCTGCAAGCTCCTTAAACCACATCTTAGCGTGCTCCTTCTCGTTATCCGCAGTCTTAAGGAATATCGCAGCCATCTGCTCATATCCTTCCTTTTTTGCTACGGATGCAAAATATGTATACTTATTCCTTGCCTGTGATTCGCCGGCAAATGCCTCCTGCAGATTCTTTTCTGTTTTTGTTCCTGCGTACTTGTTAGCTGCCATAATAACCTTTCCTCCACTCTACATAATCAAAATATTTTAGCTTCCCACTTTTTCATACAAATATATAATTATAAAAGGGCATTATATTTATATAAAATAGTGTCGATTGCAAATAATATCAATATACAAATTATATACCTGCGGGCGCTTTATTTCAAGTGAAAAGAGACTAACCATCCGGTATAACACCGCCCGAAACAGTCCTATTCCATCCCCTCATCAAGCCATTTGGCAATATTAGAAAAATCAATCTTAAGGTCGCCATTGTAAATATTAATCGGAACAGGCTGGTCAAATCCATATATAACCGGGTAGACATCACTCTCAAAGTAATATACCAGAATCCTCTTCTGCGTGAAATCTAGTATCCAGTACTCGCGCACCCCGGCTTCCATATACTTAGACAGTTTCAACGTAAAATCCTTCTTCTTAGTAGAAGGTGAAATCACCTCCACAAGAAAATCCGGCGCACCATATATGCCAAACCTCTTAATCTTACCAGGGTCGCATACGATACCGACATCCGGCTGAACCATAGTCCTGTTATCGCAGTCTAACTGCACATCCACCGGTGCGATGAACGGTCTGCAGCTTCCTCCGTGCTCCATTATATAATTGGCAATCTGGCGGTGAATCTCCCCACCGATGGACTGGTGCCCGAAAGTCGGAGAGGACATATCGAAAAAATACCCATCAATCAGCTCAACTCTCTGCTCATCCGGCAGTGCATAATAATCATCCAGAGTGTAACTGCCATTCCTCTCGTACCTGCTATTAGACTTATATGAAGCACTTTCCCTCACCACAGGAATATCCCTGAAAATCTGCTCCAGTGCAAGAAGAGTGTCATATCGCGGACTCTCCGTCTCACCCGAAAAAATCTTCTGGACTGTTCCTAACGGTACACCCGATAAATCCGCAATCTGTGCATAGGTGTATCCCATTTCCTTCTTCTTGTCTCTCATTTCCTGAATAGTCATATAAAGCACCCTCCTTTAATGATAGTGATTATATAGTGTTGGCTTTTCCTATCTATATAATAGGTGCTTTGTTTCCATTTGTCAACCGAAATTTAATATATTTATTTCCATTTTAAAATAAATCTTTCCATATTTTAACCATTTTGGGACAGTGGTGTCAGATCCCTGTCCCGCTTGGCTGGGACACGGGGTCTGACACCACTGTCCCAAAACTGCATACGGTTCTGAATGTATCGCCTATAATGTCAATGCAAAACTCACCGCCAAGCGCATGTGTGTAGGCGTCAACGATGGCAAGACCAAGACCGTTCCCCTCGGTGTTGCGCGATTTATCGCCGCGGACAAATTTTCCCTTGAGCTCATCCTCGTTGCTGTCAAGCGGATAGGCTGATACATTTATTATCTCTAAATTGACTTTTCCCTCACTCTTATATGTCTTTACAAATATGCGCGTTCCCTCAAGAGAATATTTTACCGCGTTGTCAAGCAGGTTCTGGACGATCCTGTACGCGTACATGGCATCCCCCATGAAGAACAGTTCTTCCTCTGAGAGCATTGTCCGGAACGGCAGCTTTCTGTCGGGATATGTGTCCTCGATGTCGCTCACAAGCTGCAGTACAAGCTTGTTGAGATTAAGGCGCTTCATATCAAGCGTTGCCTTTCCACTGTTCGCCTTGGAAAGCTCAAGTATTTTATCAATCATTTCCTTCAAAAGTTCGGATTTCTGCGTCACCACCTTGAGATAATCGCTCATAACCGATGACAGTTCCTCCTTCTCCATAAGAGCAAGATACCCGATAATCGCCGTGAGCGGAGTCTTTAAATCATGTGTTACATTGGTAAGCAGCTCCACACTCAACTGATTTGCCTTATTCTGCTCCTGCACGGCCTTTCCCTGTTCCTCTATCGCCTTGTCCTTTTCCTCAATGGCAAGCTTCTGTTCATAGCGAAGCTTTTCATTCAACATGCCTGCCCTCAGGTTTCGCGCCTTCTCGCTCTCCACGATTACGGGAATTGCCGACGAAGCTATCGGGACAATATATATCAGTGCTAAAATCCAGCTCATATCATATAGTACAAAGTCATTCCAATAACTGGTCCTGCTCATCGTATATCCCGCAGTCAATATCCCTGTGACAATAAATGCATACACCATACAGCCGACCAGCTCAAACACAAATATTTTAAAATAGTATCTTCCGAATGCTAAATCATCCAGCCCCTCAGCCTTTCTGTTCAGGTTCATCATAATAACTCTAAATGCGGATACTATACCGGACATCGCACACAGAAACAGGAACACTACACATAGCGGAGAATAATAAGCCCCCACCAACTGTATAACTACTACTATAAGAATTATGGCAAATAAAACTCCCGACACTTCCGCAACAAGCCGATTATTATTTTTTACACTCAGCCATTCTTTACATTTTTTCCATTTTGTAACCAATTCCCCACACCACCTTTATATATTTTGGATTTTTCGTGTCAATCTCAATCTTCTCGCGGATACGCCTTATATGTACCATGACCGTGTTCTCCACCGCGTACCCCACATTCTCATCCCACACTCGCTCATAAATCTCCTCCGCCGAAAACACCCTGTTGAGGTTATTTATAAGCAGATTCACAATCTTGTACTCCGTGGCAGTCAATTTGACCGGCTCACCATCGACCTCCATCTGCTTTGAGGCAGTATCTAATACTATACCTCCATTGCAAATCCGCTCATTCGCGGCTTTCTTATCCTCAGCAAGCTCATTCCATGCCCTGAATCTGCGAAGAAGCGCCTTCACTCTGGCACTTAACTCCGCCGGATTGTACGGCTTGCAAATATAATCATCCGCCCCCATCGTAAGTCCATAGACCTTATCGCTGTCCTGCGTCTTTGCCGACAGCACGATGACCGGAAGATGATTGCTCCCACGAATCTTCATCAGTGCCGATATTCCGTCAAGCTTCGGCATCATAATGTCAAGCAGAATCAAATCCGGCTTCTCCTTATCAAGCTGCTCTAACGCCTCAAGTCCATCACTCGCCTGCACCACCTCGAATCCATCATATTCTAAAAGCTTTGACAGGGAAAAAAGTATTTCCTTGTCATCGTCAACAACCAGTATCTTCTGTTTTTCCATCACTGCCCCCATGTCTGCGTATTTCTTTTTTCACTTTAAATATAATACACCCAGTTTCCCACATTTCTAAGCATATTTTCTTACAAATTTCTTACAAAAATTAATTCTGCTAAAATCAAGGCAAAAAGCCCCCACAATAACCGCCGAACCTGCAACGGCAAGCATAATCCACAATAGCTGCCTTGCTCTGCCGGATATCCACAACATATTTAGCGGACTGTTCTTCGCAGCTATATTCTGTATCGGATAAATCTTTTCACATAATTTTTTGAACAATGCCACCCCCGGCGCGTGCCCCAGATAAATATACATGCTCTTTTTTCCAATTTCCGAAACAAAGCTTTTCTCCCTGCTCATCAGCTTCAAAATACAAATACTCATTGCAGCTCCAAAAACATATCCCGCAAATCTATGTACCGGTCCATAACCGATTTGTGAATATGAATATGCGCCATACAGCCACCTGCAGTCCAGCCTTGGTGAGATTACAAAAAGCAATACCACGCAGCTGATAAGAACAGCCTTACACTTTCCCCTATCAAGTTTACTGAAAAAATCATACTCCTTTCCGTTGGATTCTTTATTTTTTCCGGCAAAATATCCAAACAAAAAATAGGGATAAAATGTAATTATTCTCGACAGGCTCATGTAGTAGCCAACCGTGTCATCATACCCCGACACCAGCGCCACCGCAACACTTCCAAGCAGTATCAGCCGTTGCTTTTTCCCCTGTGCTGATTCAATAAACGGTATCGAAATCTTCCACACCGCAAGCGCAGGCATATACCACAAATACCAGCAAGGTGTGGTGAGCTGTACGCTTTTTCCGCCTACGTCAAAAAGGCTTACAAAAATTGTGCAGACAAGCTGGATAGCAAGGTACGGAGCAACCAGTTTTTTCAATATTTTTTCCGCATTAAACCGCGCAAAATATCCCGATATCAGCACAAAAAGCGGCATGTGCACACTGTATATCACAATATATACCGCCCGCGCAATCCCCGTCAAATCGTACTCTAATATATGCCCCAGAACAACAGCAAATATCAGCATCCCTTTCGCATTGTCAAAAAGATAATCTCTGTTTTCCATCTCTTTTCCCTCCTCATGTAAAAGAGGATAACAGATGATTCCGTCGAAACGGGCGATGAAAAGATTACATTTTTCTTACAAACACAAAAGCTTGCGGTATTTAATCGATAAACTGATTTAAAATTAAACTTGCTTAAATTTATTCTCTTTTTCATATACTCCTGAATTTCTCGCACCAGTGGTGCAATTTTATCCATCACACAAAAAACGGAAGTACCGTTTCCGATACTTCCGCCATTCATGTTATCTTCACTTTATTAATTACTGCTGCCCCTGCGTATTCTTTATCGTGACGCTCAACTGGTTAAACGGTATCTCAATACCTGCCTCATCAAGCGCCAGCTTGTACTGCTCAGTAAACGCCCACTTGGTATCCCAGTATTTGTCTGAGTTGACCCACACTCGTGTCTCAAGTGTGACCTGACTTGCGTCAAGGCTTGCAACAAATACGTTAATCGGTTTATCCCTGAGGACATTATCATTTTTGTCGATAATTCCCATGAGCACATTCTTTGCGGCTGCGATGTCCGATTCATAACTTATGCCGACCTGTACATCGACACGGCGAATGTCCATTGCACTCACATTCTTGACGCTTGAATTTGCAAGGGTTCCGTTAGGAATCACAATCATCTTGTTATCTACCGTGGCAAGCTTCGTGTAAAAAACATCAATTCCCACAACCGTTCCCTCGTCGCCGCACGCCACAATGTAATCTCCCACCTTAAAAGGTTTGAATATAAGTATCAGCACGCCTCCCGCAAAGTTCGCAAGGCTTCCCTGCAGCGCAAGACCTACTGACAATGTTACCGTACCGAACAGGGTTACGAACGTCGTAGTCGGTATTCCAAGAATTGAGACAATTGCTATAAACAATAGCACATATAAACCTACTTTTATAATTGAATATATGAATTTTACAACGATAGGTTCTATCTTTCCCCTGTTAAGTGCCTTTGTTGTGAGCTTTAGAACCCACTTGATAAGCTTGCTTGCAATGAAATATACAATCAACGCAATCAATATATTTTTTCCAAACTTGATTGCATACTCAATCACAGTATCAAGCACCTTGTCCCAATGTGACACGCTGTTTACCACTGTGTCTATAACCTGTGTTTCGACCTGTTCTCCTGACATGTTTTTCCCTTCCATATTTTATTTTTTGAGTAAAATATAAATCTGCTATTTTCCTATTCTGCCCTGCACAGCGTTTATGCCGGCTTATGGGCAGAGATTTTCTTGTGAAGCTTTAATTTCTTGCCGTTTTCTCTGCCTATGCCGCTCTTACGCCGGCTTATGGGCAGAGATTTTTTTCTGAAACATGAATTTCACACATTTTTCTCTGCCCTGCACGGCGTTTATGCTGGCTCATGGGCAGATACCACTCTAACGCCTAGCAGACTTAGCCTTCGCTGTATTCGCTTTTGCTGTATTCGACTTCGCCGCATTTGGCTTCTTTGTATCCGCTTTCGCTGTATCAGTTTTTACTTTATCTGCCTTCCCAGCCTTAGGATTCCGTGACATAGTTTTCTCTGTCTTTACTTCTTCCTTCACCTTTTCTGCCTTCAAAACCACCTCAGCTTTGGTAATCTGCGTATCGATTATCTCAGGAATCTCAACCTCATCCGCGGTTACTGAATCATCGTCAACACGTCTGAAAATACATATTCCGAGAGGCGGAATTGTGATGTATATGGAATCCTTTCGGTTGTCGCACTCGCTCTCCTGCGATACCTTGACGCGCGAATTGAGCTTGCCGGTTCCTCCGTACTTCTTGGCATTGCTGTTGAAAATTTCTTTATAGTGTCCTGCCTTTGGCACACCTATTTTATACTTCTCGCGGAGCACAGGGGTGAAGCTTACAACAACTAAAAGCTCATCGCCGTTCTTCGCCCTGCGGACATAGGACACTATACATTCATTTGCCGAAATATTGTTAATCCATTCAAAGCCCTCCGGATTGTAGTCAAGCTCATACAGCGCCGGCTCCTTTTTGTACAGGGCGTTCAAATCCTTCATATATCTGTGAAGCTTCTGATTCTGCTCCTTGGAAAGCTCATCCCAGTCGACGCTCTTTTTCTCCCACCACTCATTGTACTGTCCGAAATCCTGCCCCATAAATAGGAGCTTCTTGCCCGGATGGGTATACATAAAGCCATAAGCAGCACGAAGGTCTGAGAATTTTTCGTCCAGATCATCCTCAGGCATTTTATTTATCATGGAACACTTACCGTGAACCACCTCATCATGTGATATTACAAGAATAAAATCTTCGCTGTAAGCGTATATCATGCTGAATGTCAATTCACCGTAACGTCCTTTTCTGAACAGCGGGTCCGCACTCATAAAATCAAGGAAATCGTTCATCCAGCCCATATTCCACTTGTAGTCAAAGCCAAGTGAACCGTCCTTTATATCACCTGTTACCATCGGCCATGCAGTAGACTCTTCTGCAATAAGCATTGACGTCTTGTTTTTCTTCCGATACACTGCATTGAGCTGCTTGAAAAACTCAACAGCCTCAAGATTTTCATTGCCGCCATATATATTTGCCACCCATTCGCCGTTCTTCTTTCCGTAGTCAAGGTAGAGCATGGACGCAACCGCATCCATTCTAAGGCCATCCACATGATATTCCTTTGCCCAGAAAAGTGCATTGGCTATGAGGAAGTTGCGAACCTGCGGTCTGCCGTAATTATATATGTAGGTTCCCCACTCAGGGTGCTCACCCTGTCTTGGGTCAAGGTGCTCATACAGCGCCGTTCCGTCAAACCGCGCAAGTCCGAAATCATCCTTCGGAAAATGTGCCGGAACCCAGTCTAGGATAACACCTATCCCTGCGCAGTGCAGAAGGTCTACGAAATATCTGAAATCATCCGGTGTTCCGTATCTGCTTGTCGGCGCATAATACCCTGTCACCTGATATCCCCATGAACCGTCAAACGGATGCTCCATAATAGGCATGAGTTCAACGTGCGTGTAACCCATTTCCTTCACATACTTGATAATAAGCGGAGCCAGCTCACGATAATTATAGAACTCCCTGCCGTCATCCGGCTTCATAAATGAGCCTAAATGCAGCTCATATATGGACATCGGCTTATTTTTGTTAAGCTCTCTCTCCTCAAGCCAGTCGCCGTCCGTCCACACATACTTCTCAATATCGTATACTATGGAGGCATTGTTCGGGCGAAGCTCACTGTAGAATGCATAAGGGTCCGCCTTAAGTCCGACCATTCCGCCCTTATATTTGAGCTCATACTTGTAAATATCAAGTGGCTTTACTCCCGGTATAAAAAGCTCATACACACCATATTTATCGATAAACTGCATTTGATGTGTTCTTCCGTCCCAACTGTTAAAGTCGCCGACAACACTCACGCGCCACGCGTTAGGTGCCCACACTGCAAAATGAACTCCCTGCACACCGTCCACCTCCATCGGATGTGCACCCAGAACATTGTACAGCTCATAATTGATTCCCGCCTCGAAGCGCTCAAGCTCAGACTCAAGAATCTGCACCTTAAAGCTGTAGGTATCCTTTAGCTGCTGTACATTTCCCTCTCCATAGTCCACAACCAGCTCATAAGCGACACGTCTTTTTCCCGGTATAAGAAGTGCAAAATAGCCCGCCTCATCAACCTGCTCCATATCATACGTCTTATTCTTTCCGGTAAGTACCACCTTGACGCCGACAGCTCCCGGCTTAAATGTCTGAAACAACAGACCGTCCGGTGTAATATGCTGCCCTAAAATATCAAGCGGATGCTTGCACTCCGAGTATACTACCGCTTCAATCTCAGGCCAATCCATCAAATCATATAATTTCTTGTCCATGCAATCCCTCACCTTCTACTTTTTTGTAATGATGATTAACTGTGAACAGCTTGTCTATTTATTTCACATGTATATAAATGCTATAGACAGCCATCATTCCCCGCCCTGTTTTATTTCCAGAATAGGCTAGATAATTGAAAACCTAAACCCACGCCGAATTGTTGTACAATTACCTGTTATTAGGATAATTGTACCACTAAATAGCCATCTTGGCAAACACTTTTCGCGTTGGACCAGACCCCTGTCCCAAATACTTTTGCGAATTACACTCTTCCATTATCGGTTATCTTTCTATATAATGATGTTGGCGGCAGATAGATATTTTGCTACCTACGATTATCAGTAAATTATATCCGGAGGCATATTATGTTTCACACTACAATCGAATTAAAGCCTGATTATTCAAAAGCAGGTATCTCACACAGCGACTACGTAGCTAAGCTCACCACCTATATAATTGACCATCACAGCGAATACCGCGGTGACAAAAAACGCCCTCTCGTGCTCATCTGCCCGGGCGGCGGCTACACACACCTCTCATTCCGCGAGGCTGAGCCAATAGCCATCAAGATGAATGCTTACGGCTACAATGCATGCATTCTGTCATACAGCCTCGTGCCGGACATGTATCCGTCACAGCTTTTGGAGGCTGCCATGGCTGTCGACTACATAAAAAAACATGCCGAAGAATGGCATGTAGACACAGATAAGCTATGTATATGTGGCTTTTCGGCGGGTGCGCATGTAGCAGGAAGCCTTGGAACAATGTGGAAGGACAAGCTCATAACAGACATACTCGGCGGCGAAAGCACCGATTACAGGCCATCCTGCATGCTCCTGTCCTACCCTGTGATAACAGCCGGTGAATTCGCACACCGCGGCTCATTCAATGCACTTGTCGGAGGCGATGAAAAAATGTATGACACCGTATCACTTGAAAAAAGAGTAAACGAAGACACCGTACCTTCCTTCATCTGGCATACATTTGAGGACGGCACGGTGCCTGTAGAAAATTCACTTCTCATGGCAGGTGCGCTGAGAAAATATAGAATTCCATGTGAGCTGCACATCTTTACCAAGGGCTGTCACGGTCTTGCACTCGCAACCGATGAGACTGCCTGTCTTACAGGGCGTGAAATCCAGCCCGAATGTGCATGCTGGCCTGAGCTTTTTGCCACATGGTTCAATGCCATGCAGTGATTCAGCCCTGCCAATACAGCTATGGAAAATACTGCATCACGCAGCCGCTTTCCAAGTAATTATTATAAATAAGCAATTATTATTACCAAATTAACTATTATTACCAAGCAATTATAATTGCCAAGTAGTAGTTATACTACATGGATATATCCCTATACGCCTGTCCCAGCTGCTCCAACGCCTGCTTGAGAGTTGCCCTTGGGCAGGCTATATTTATTCTTATGAATTGTCCACTTTCCCTGCCGAAAATTTTTCCGAAATCCACCCACAGCTTCGCCTTATCCTCAACAAAGCTTTCAAGCCCTTCGACACTCAGACCAAGCTTAGAACAGTCAAGCCAGATAAGATATGTGCCCTCCGGCTCCACAAGCTTTATCTCAGGGATATTCTCCGCAAAATATGTCCGCGCAAAATCAAGATTGCCCGCAATATATTTTTTCAGCTCCCTGTACCAACCATCGCCCTTAGAGTACACTGCCTGACATGCGACAAGCCCCATTATGTTAGGCTGTGAAAACCCGAATGCCTCAAGCTCACCCTTGAACTTTCTCCTGATTTCCGGATTCGGAATAAAAATGTTGGAGACATGAAGCCCCGCAATGTTGAAGGTCTTGCTCGGCGCAGTGCATAGAATAACATTCTGCTCAAACTCCTCCCCCAGCGATGGAAACATAATCTGCTTATGCCCTTCGTAGGTAAAGTCACAATGTATCTCATCAGATACAATAACAACCTTGTGCTTAAGGCAGATTTCACCCATTTTTCTAAGCTCAGCCTCAGTCCATACACGTCCTACCGGATTGTGCGGGCTGCACAGTATGAAAAGCTTCACATTTTCGTCAACTATCTTCTTTTCAAAATCCTCAAAGTCAATGCTGTACTTCCCATCCTCATATACAAGCTGGTTGTTCACAAGCTTCCTCTTGTTGAGCACGATTGCCTCCGAAAAAGGATAGTACACCGGCTGCTGAATGAGTACGCCGTCACCCTCATCGGTAAGTGCCCTCACAGCTATTGATATCGCAACGACAACTCCCGGCGTGACAGTTATCCATTCTGCCCTTCCCTTCCAGCCAAAATGCGAATCAAACCATTCTATTACGCTGTCAAAATACTCCTTCTTAGGGTCCGTATACCCGAATATTCCATGCGAAACCCTGTCCTTGATGTCATCAAGTATCTCCTCCGGCAGCGCAAAATCCATATCCGCAACCCACAACGGAAGAAGATCATCCCTGCCGCGCCTTTCCACCTGAAAGTCATATTTCAGACAGCTTGTGCCCCTTCTATCTATAATTTTATCAAAATCGTACATAATGCTTTTCCCCTTTTCTACGCGACCTGTCACATGATTATTTTACGCAAACGCCTTTTCCAAATCCGCAATCAAATCTTCGATATCCTCAATTCCCACAGACAGTCTGAGCAGGCTCTCCGTAATTCCGTTTTTCTCCTTTACCTCCGCCGGAACATCCGGATGTGTCTGAAGCGTCGGATATGTGAGAAGTGTCTCCACACCTCCAAGGCTCTCGGCAAAGCTTATCAGCTTCACGCTGTTCAGAACCTTCACCGCACTCTCCTTCGACTCCATCTCGAAGGAAATCATGCTTCCGAAGCCCCTTGCCTGCTTCTTCATAATATTATGTCCCGGATGATTTTCAAAGCCCGGATAGTACACCCTCTTAACCTTCGGATTAGCCTTAAGCCACTCCGCCAGCTTAGCCGCATTAGCCTGCTGCCTCTCCATGCGGATTCCAAGTGTCTTGATTCCCCTTAAAACAAGCCAGCTATCAAACGGCGAAAGGTTCGCACCCGTCGTCTTAGAAACATACAGTATTCTCTCCGCCAGAGCCTCATCCTTCACAACAACGAAGCCTGAAAGGGTATCATTGTGACCACACAGGAACTTAGTTCCGCTGTGAACCACAATATCCGCACCAAGTTCAAGCGGGTTCTGAAGATACGGTGACAAAAATGTATTGTCCACAATGAGAAGTATGCCATGTTTTTTTGTAATCTCGGCAACCTTGGCAATGTCTGTCACATTCATCATAGGATTGGTAGGTGTCTCGATATACACTGCCTTTGTCTCTGGGCGGATATACTTTTCCACGTCCTCCCTGCTCGTGTCAACATACTCCACCTCATAACCGTTTTTCTTGGAAATATTATCAAAAAGTCTCACACTTCCGCCATAGAGGTCATCGCCTGCTATGATGTGGGAGCCCTGTGAAAATATCTCCATCGCAACTGTTATCGCCGCCATTCCTGAGGAAAATGCATACGCATGTGTACCCTTTTCAAGTGATGCAACCACGCTCTCAAGCTGGCTTCTTGTCGGATTGGAAAGTCTGCTGTAATCATAGCCGGAGCTTACGCCAACCTGCGGATGCTGGAATGTCGCTGTCTGATAAATCGGATAGCTGAGTGCTCCGTAGTGCTTCTCGTCCCCATGTTCTCTTTCCTCTCCGTATATACATCGTGTATTTATTCCATAACCCATTGTAGTTTCTCCTTTCAGACAATCTGTTTTCCTATCATTTTACATGCATTGCCGCATGTATGTGTTTTCGGTTTATGTTTGAAAGTATAGCAAACCTATGGGAAAAGTGTTAATACAGTGATTCTATATTTCGATATAGGGAAAATTTATAGCAAATCGGTTGCTATTTATTCCATACCACGACACATCCATTCTGTTTTTTACACAAAAATACCCTTGAAAAGTTCATTTACAAGCTTTTCAAAGGTATTTTTGTGTGGGACACTTGGTGTCAGACCCCTGTCCCAAACTCCACAACCACATCCGCATTCGATGTGCTGATTGTGACATCAGAGTTTCCTTTACCGCCTTTATATTTGCTTCCGTAGTTGGCGTCATCAATTGATATTGTTCCGTTGGAGGTCTTTATATCGTAGGTATAATCATCTCTCTCCCCGGACAGAACAACCTTGGCTTTGCTGTTGGAGGTCTTTGCCTCAAGCGAATTATCAAAATAAATGTCTTTAAGGACAATGCCGCCATTGGAGGTCTTTACAACCGCGTCGACACCATTCACGTTATCAAAATTCACAGCGCCATTGGAAGTTACCGCCCTGAGGCTGTCCGCCGTAACATTCCTTACGGTCAACCGCGCATTGGAAGTCTCAAGCTTGAGAACCTCCGCCGTGATACCATCCATGCTTATTTCATTGTTGGATGAGCTGGCGGTTATCTCCTGAGAATTGATGTCTGTAAAGCTTATCTGTCCGTTGCCGGTGTGCGCATAGACCTCATTTTTCACATCGACATCTTCAAACACTATTCTTTCATTGCTTGTAGACACATGTATTGATTCACATATTCCATCCGGAACATAGATGTACACATATTGATGTTTGTCGTCAAAAAAATCAAAATTAAAACTGAAGCTTTTTCTGTCATCCGTGTTTTTAATTATGAGCTGTCCATCTGTCACACCAAACTCAATATTATCCTGATTATAAGTATACAGCTTCATGTCCACGCCAAATGTACCGTCTTCGGAGTGTCTTACCTGCACCTCACAATCGGACAAATCGGTAAGTACACTGTCAAATGCCTCATAATTCATGTCCTTTACCGCATATTCCTGAAGCTCGGAAACCAGCTTTATCCTGTTGCTGCCGGTTAAATCAATATTAAATCCTCTTCCACCCATCATATTTCCGACTGAGAACATTATTCCACCTACAACAATGCACACAGCAGAAATTATAAGTAATACTTTTTTCTTCATATATTTATGACCTCCACCATTCTGAATTTCCATCGCTTGAAACTACTGCCTCTTAAACAGCTTCTTAACTCCGAACGAAATCCACTTTACCATCTGCTTTCCAAAGAGAAAGATGAGGATTCCTGCTCCGACGCAGAAAAGTCCACCGCCAATCACCATTATTCCGTCTGCCACTGACTTTGCAAAGCCCAAAATACCTGCCACAACACATGCTATTCCTGCAATTATCAGCGCAGCAAATACCAGAAATACGGCGAACACGATAGCTAAACCCGCTATTGCGACACCCAGCGCAACCATTAACCCCGCCAGTGCAAACGGAATCCAAAACGGTGCGGTACAAGCCAGAGCAACTGCCTTTCCTGCGGACATCTTTTTTCTCCTGCGCCCGCTGTGTGAATCATCCGAATAAATATATGTGCCACTTGAACTGTTTCCTGAATATGTGTCATCCTCGTATATTTTTCCGCTATATGAGCCAGCATTGTCCGTGTGTGGCATCGCCGCAGCGTCACCCTGATAGTTATTAGTTCCACACAATCTCCCGGCAAGCTTCTCCGGTGCACCAAGCTCCTCCATCGCTGCCTGTTCATTGCCGGAATCACTGAAATATTCCAGATAATATCTTATAACATCATCCTTCTCATCATCCGTCATCGTTGTAAGATTATCCCTTAAAATCTGAAGATATTCATCTCTTGTCATTACCATTCCCTCCCATAATGCCATCTATAATACCCTTATATTCTTCCCACTCAATTCTATACTCTGCAAGCTTACCGCGCCCGGCATCCGCTATCGAATAGTATCTTCTGTTCCTTCCGTTGTATGGCATATCATAAACTGTGACTAATTCATCCTTCTGCAGACGTCTAAGCACGGGATACAATGTGGATTCTGAAATCTTCATCAGCTCTTTTATTCTCTGTGTAAGTTCATACCCATACACATCGGACTGAGCCAGTACCGACAGCACGCACGCATCTAAAAGCGCCGAACTAACCTGAAAAGCCATAGACATCCTCCTTTTTATAATATTATTTGTTTTTTAAAACTATACGTCATATAATATTATATGTCAACATATTTTTTATTTTAGATTTTGCCAGACCCCTGTCCCAGACGATTCAGACAAAAAATTCATTTTTTCTCATCTGATTATGATATAATCATTATACTAACTTCAAAATTTTCTTGTCATGGAGGCGAGCTTAAGATGAACGATATTAAATGGTTATTTTTTGACCTTGGCTCAACATTGGTCGACGAAAGTGCGGTTTATGAAAGCAGATGTGATTATGCAGTTGAACGTGCGGAGATAAGCCGAGATGAATTTATGAAAAAGGTATATGAGGCAGCCAGAACTAGCCCTACGCCAATCAAATCGGCTGCGCAGTACTATAATGTTATCCTGCCGGAATGGGACAATAGTCTGGAAAAACTGTTTACAGCGGCGGAAAATGTTGTTGAAAAATTATCGCACATCTACAAATTAGGAATAATTGCGAATCAGACCCCCGGCACACAGGAACGAATTGATAATTGGGGGATTGGAAAATATTTCGATGTTGTAGCAGCATCCGCCGAAGTCGGATGTGCCAAACCTGAGCAGGCTATTTTTAATATGGCACTCAATAAGGCAAGCTGCGCCCCGGAGAATGCCGTAATGATAGGCGATAGACTTGACAATGATATTGCCCCTGCGAAACAGCTCGGCATGAAAACTATCTGGGTGCGGCAGGAACTGGCAAAATTTCAAAATATTAATCATGAAAACGAACGCCCCGATTATACAGTAGATGATATAGCTGATATATTGAATATTTTAATGTAATATTTACATGTGATAGTTACCGATAAAACATTAAAGTTTTCTCATGCAAAATAAAATGATGACCGCATAACTCCATAACATCAAAAAATCAGCAATTCCTCCGTATATGGGTGAATTGCTGATTTCATATTATGTATCATGTTGGGATATGTACCAGACATCTGTCCCAGATTAGCAGTCTAAGAATTTCTCCTCGCCGAATGCCTCCGAGATAGCTGCGCCCGGTGCAACCATAGGGAATACCTTGTCATCCTTCTCAATGTGACAGTCAAGAAGGCATGGGATATTGAGTGCGATAGCATCCTTGATTGCAGCCTCGAACTCTTCACAAGTCGTAACCTTGTAGCCCTTAGCGCCCATCGCCTCTGCAAGCTTTACAAAATCCACCTGATCATCAAGAACTGTAGCGGAATATCTCTGTCCATAGAAAAGTGTCTGCCACTGGCGAACCATACCAAGTACATGATTGTTTACAACAACCTCAATGACAGGAATGTTATATCTTGTCGCAGTTGCAATCTCATTCATGTTCATACGGAAGCAGCCGTCACCAGCGATATTGATGACTGTCTTGTCCCTGCGTCCCCACTTTGCGCCGATACTTGCACCAAGACCGTAGCCCATGGTTCCAAGACCACCTGAGGTGAGAAGCTGTCTAGGCTCCTTGTACTTATAGAACTGTGCAGCCCACATCTGGTGCTGCCCTACCTCTGTTGTGATGATGGCATCACCATTGGTAACCTCATAGAGCTTCTCCATGATGAAAGGACCTGTAAGCTTATCCTTATGGTATGTGAGAGGATATTTTGCGGCAAGCTCCTCAACATGCGCAACCCACTCATCATGGTTCTGCTGTGTGAGCTTGGCATTAACGCACTTTAATATCTCCTTGATATCCCCAATTACGCTCGCGTCAACTTTGACGTTCTTGTTAATCTCTGCCGGATCAATATCGAACTGTACAATCTTTGCTCCTGTAGCAAACTTCTTAGCATTGCCTGTAACACGGTCTGAGAATCTTGCTCCTACAACAACTAAAAGGTCACACTCTGATACTCCGAAGTTGGCTGCCTTCGTACCATGCATTCCAAGCATGCCCATGTAAAGAGGATCTGTTCCGTTAAATGCTCCCTTACCCATAAGTGAATCCGTAACAGGTGCCTGAAGCTTCTTAACAAATTCGGCAAGCTCCTTGTCCGCTCCCGATATAACCGCTCCTCCGCCTACGAATACGAACGGCTTCTTAGCCTTGGAAATCATATCAATAACCTTATCGACATCCTCTGTCTTTATTGTATCCTTCACACGCTCAACCGGCTCCGGCTTCTTGTATTCATACTCAGCCTTGGCTGCTGTTACGTCCTTTGTGATATCGATAAGAACAGGTCCAGGTCTTCCCGAAGCAGCGATTTTGAATGCACTTCTGACAACCTGCGCAAGCTTATTTACATCCTTTACGATGAAATTATGCTTGGTTATCGGCATTGTCACGCCTGCTATATCAATCTCCTGAAAAGAATCCTTTCCAAGAAGTGAGACACCTACATTGCATGTAACAGCTACAATAGGAACGGAATCCATATATGCTGTTGCGATACCTGTTACAAGATTGGTTGCTCCCGGACCTGATGTAGCGAAGCATACACCGACCTTTCCTGTTGCTCTTGCGTATCCGTCGGCAGCATGTGAAGCTCCCTGCTCATGGGATGTAAGAATATGCGTAATCTTATCTGAATTCTTATATAATTCGTCATATACATTGAGTATGGCACCACCCGGATAACCGAATACTGTATCTACCCCCTGCTCCTTCAAACACTCAATCAAAATCTGTGAACCGTTTAACTGCATCTGTGAATCCTCCCAAACAATTATTTCTCAAGTACTGCTCCCTTGCAGGAATCAGATACCATCTTAGCGTACCTTGCAAGATAACCTGTTGTAACCTTAGGCTCTCTCGGTTTCCATTCAGCCCTTCTCGCCGCAAGCTCCTCGTCTGATACCGCAAGCTCAAGCTTATTCTCAGGAATGTTAATCTTAATCAAATCCCCTTCCTTAACAAGAGCTATAGGACCGCCAACGGCTGCCTCAGGACATACATGACCGATTGAAGCTCCTCTGGAAGCTCCTGAGAAGCGTCCGTCTGTGATAAGGGCTACACTTGAACCAAGTCCCATTCCTGCAATAGCAGATGTAGGATTGAGCATCTCACGCATACCAGGACCGCCCTTAGGTCCTTCGTATCTGATTACGACGACATCTCCGGCAACAATCCTGCCACCCTTGATTGCCACAATTGCATCCTCCTCACAGTCAAATACCCTCGCCGGTCCCTCGTGAACCATCATCTCAGGGACAACTGCCGAACGCTTGACAACACATGAATCCGGTGCAAGATTTCCCTTGAGAACCGCTATACCTCCTGTTGTGCTGTAAGGATTATCTATAGGTCTTATGACCTCTGTATTCATATTGACACAGCCCTCAATATTCTCTGCCATCGTCCTGCCTGTGACTGTGAGAACATCTGTGTTCAAAAGCTTCTTCTTGTTGAGCTCATTCATAACGGCATATACACCACCTGCCTCATTAAGCTCCTCAATATATGTATGGCCTGCCGGTGCAAGATGGCAAAGGTTAGGTGTCCTTGCGCTTATCTCATTAGCAATATCGACATTAAGCTCAACTCCTGCTTCCCTTGCGATTGCCGGAAGATGAAGCATACTGTTCGTTGAACAGCCAAGTGCCATATCCACTGTGAGTGCATTCATAAAAGCCTTCTCTGTCATTATATCCCTTGGCTTGATATCCTTCTTTACAAGCTCCATAATCTGCATGCCGGCATGCTTGGCAAGCTTGATTCTCTCCGAATATACAGCAGGGATAGTACCATTACCGCGAAGTCCCATTCCAAGTGCCTCTGTAAGACAGTTCATACTGTTGGCTGTGTACATGCCTGAGCATGAGCCGCATGTAGGACATGTCTTAGCCTCGTACTCCTTAAGCTGCTCCTCCGTAATCTTACCTGCAGCATAAGCGCCTACTGCTTCGAACATGCTCGAAAGACTGGTCTTGCAGCCTGCGACCTTACCTGCAAGCATCGGTCCGCCACTGACAAAGATTGTAGGAATATTAACTCTGGCTGCTGCCATTAAAAGACCCGGAACATTCTTATCACAGTTAGGAATCATTACAAGTCCGTCAAACTGATGTGCAAGTGCCATACACTCTGTAGAATCTGCAATCAGATCTCTTGTCACAAGCGAGTACTTCATTCCTGTATGTCCCATCGCAATACCATCACACACTGCGATAGCCGGGAATACTCTAGGTGTACCACCTGCCATTGCAACGCCAAGCTTGACAGCCTCTACTAATTTATCAATATTCATATGACCCGGAACAATCTCATTGTAGGAGCTTACAATACCGATAAGCGGTCTGTTCATCTCCTCCTCTGTAAGTCCCAGTGCATTAAACAGGGAACGATGTGGAGCCTGCTGTGTTCCCTTGAAAACTGCATCACTTCTCATAATATACTAATCCTCTTTTCTGAGCGATCTGTTACGAAGAAATAATAAGAAATTCACGAATGTGACTTCTAATCTGCCATAAAAGCAATTCATTTTCGCTCTGAAACAAATTGCATGTGTAAAAATAGATAACTATTATCTGCACTACAGATAAAAGATTGATTTATTATAGCACACTTTCAGACTTTAATCTACTGAATTTTTAAAATATAGATATAAAATACTATTTTTATCTTTCAAAACTATCACTCACATAAATTCTATACTAATTGCAATACTGCCTCACAGCAGCATACAACAATAACAGCCTTATATTTTCCGCATTATACTCTTTCGGCAATCAAATCACCCATCTGTGTAGTACTTACCTGCTTCATGCCATCTGCCATGATATCGACTGTCCTGTAGCCCTCTGAGATAACGCTCTTGACCGCAGCCTCAACTGCAGCCGCTTCCTTGTCAAGATCGAATGAGTAGCGCAGCATCATAGCCGCTGAGAGGATTGTCGCAATAGGGTTTGCCTTATCCTGTCCTGCTATGTCCGGAGCTGCACCATGACTAGGCTCATAAAGACCAAGCTTGCCTGCTCCAAGGCTTGCCGATGAGAGCATTCCGATGGAGCCTGTTATCATGCTCGCCTCATCCGAAAGAATATCGCCGAACATATTCTCCGTGAGAACCACATCGAACTGCGCCGGATCCTTCACAAGCTGCATTGCACAGTTGTCGACAAGCATATCCTCAACCTTAACCTCAGGATAATCCTTAGAAACCTCGGCAACAATCTTTCTCCAGAGTCTCGATGTGTCAAGGACGTTAGCCTTGTCAACACTGATAATATGCTTATTTCTCTTCATCGCAATCTCGAATGCCTTGATTGCAATTCTTCTTATCTCGTTCTCATCGTACTTGAGCGTGTCAACCGACGTCACTACTCCGTCAATTTCCTTCGTGCTTCTCTCTCCAAAGTAAAGACCTCCTGTGAGCTCTCTGACAATAATCATATCAAAGCCCTTATCGGCTACCTCCTCCTTGAGAGGACATGCACCCTTAAGCTCGCTGTACAGGTATGCAGGTCTTAAATTGGCAAATAGCTCAAGTCCCTTCCTGATTGCAAGAAGTCCTGCCTCAGGCCTCTTGTTAGGAGGAAGCTCATACCAGCTGTCCACTCCCACTCTTCCGCCAACCGCTCCAAGAAGAACGGCATCCGAAGCCTTCGCTGTGGCAAGTGCCTCATCCGTGAGCGGAACTCCGTACGCATCTATTGAACAGCCACCCATAAGCACTTCCTTATATGTAAATCTGTGTCCATATTTTTCTGCCACCCTGTCAAGAACCTTTCTTGCCTCACGCACAATCTCAGGTCCGATTCCGTCTCCCGGAATAAGTGTAACATTAAATTCCATAACATACCTCCAAATCACTGCCGCGCTTATGTATCCGGCTGTCTATTTTGCTTTTCTAATTATGGTACATCAAGTTATTTTTATTTTCAAGTTACGATTATAACATATATTTGATTAAAATACATCAAGAATTATGCAGTTGTTTTATACATTTTATCACATAACTTAAAATAAAAAAGCTCCTGCCTGATATTTCAGGCAAAAGCTCTTAATTAATTTTATTCATAAAGTAAGTCCCATATAAGTGATTTCTTTTAATTCAGATTAGGTCAGTTTACAAGGAACTACACGCAGACCGTGAAACGGGCTGCTGACAACA
>CAUCXT010000032.1 GCA_958446835.1 uncultured Eubacterium sp. | reverse complement strand
AGGAGCGTCTTTCACATCTTAGAGGATAGTGTGACAGTGCGTACCATAAAAAGGATAGGGCATAAGGTGTATGAATAATGATTTTAGTAAGGTGACAATAGTACTCCCGTCACTTAATCCGGACGATAAGCTTAATAAAGTGGTGGATGGACTGCTAGAGGCAGGCTTTAAGGACATTGTACTTGTAAATGACGGAAGCGATGAGGCTCATCTTGAGCCTTTCCGTCAGGCTGGTCTGCACAAGGAGGTTACACTGCTGATACACGAGGTCAACAAGGGAAAGGGAAGGGCGCTTAAAACGGCCTTCTCTTATGTTGTTAATAAAAGAAAGGATTCGGCAGGTGTAATCACGGTTGATGGAGACAATCAGCACACTGTCAGGGACATAAAAGCGTGTGCGTGCAAAATGCTTGAGTGTAAGGATAAGGTCATACTCGGCTGCCGTGATTTTTCACAGGATAATGTGCCGTGGAAGAGCAGGGTGGGAAATGTGAGCACAAGTCTTGTATTCAGAATTTTCTGCGGAATAAAAATAACGGATACGCAGACAGGACTGCGTGCGATTCCATACAAATATCTTCCGCTTATGTGTGAGGTTGAGGGCGAACGCTTCGAGTATGAGACGCAGATGCTCTTTGCCATAAAGAGAAATCATATCGGCATGGAGGAGGTCAGGATAGAGACAGTCTATCTTGAGGACAATGCCTCAACGCATTTCCATCCGATTAAGGATTCGCTTAAGATATATAAGATTATATTTAAATTCATGTTAAGCTCAGGGACAGCGTTTATTATCGACTATGGTATATACGCCCTTCTGGTCTTTCTGATTGGAGAAAAGCTGGAACGAGGACTTAGACTTCTGATAGCTACCGTATCGGCGAGAGCTGTTTCATCAATGTGCAATTACACGATGAACAAAAAAGCTGTATTCAAATCAAATGCCTCCGTAGGACGTTCACTGGTGCGCTATTATACATTATGTGTTTTCCAGACCGCAGCTTCCTATGGACTTGTATATCTGCTCAGCTCACTGTGCAGGGCAGGCTCATTTCTTGAGGTTGTCTTAAAGCTGGTTGTCGATGTGGTGCTGTTTGTCATAAGCTTTCAGATACAGCACAGATGGGTATTTAAGGAGGATAAATGAAAGACGATATCGAACTGTTAGACGTCAATATGGACGATAAATACAGCCGTAAAAGCAGTGCTAAAAAGAAGCCTGTGATAAATAAAAATAATGCAGCTGCAGATAATAAAGCTGATAAAAAGGTACGCAGAAATAACATGAAGAAAAACACAAAGAAGGAAAATAAGCCTCTGAAAATCTTCCTCAGGGTATGTCTTTGTATATTGACATTTGCGGCAGTCACATTTGCGGGGGCATATTTTACCCTGTGGACAATATGCCATGGTCCTTCCAAGGCGGCAAGAGACCTTTTTGTGTCAACGATTCTTGAGACAGGCCAGATGAAATTCCTTGCTTCATGGTATTTCAGTGAGGATGAGATTCTGGCCATAACAGACAGGAATGGCATGGGTAAGACTGAGGAGGACGTCAATCCGGATCTGATTGAGATACCGACGGTTGACGAGAATAACGGGAATCAAGAGTTTGATATTGATGGTATAGAGCTTGTGGAGATATCCGGACGTTCATTTTTTGCGAAGATGCTTATAATCAATGACCCATCGAGGGTGAAGCTGTCGACAATCTATCCTTGGTCTGATTTTAATAAGAGCAAGTATGGCGAAACTCTTGAGCAGCTTGTACAAAGGGGAGACTACGCCGCAGGTATAAACGGCGGTGAATACTATTCTGAGGGCAACTGGGGCGGTATCCCTAAGGGGCTTGTGGTATGTGACGGAGTTATCCAGTACAACGCACCCCAGTCGGGAGATGTGATGGTCGGCTTCACAAAGAACAATATTCTTATGATAGCGGACATCGGGAATATGAGCGCGGAGCAGGCAGAGAAGTTCGTGGCCGATAATCAGATAAGGGATGCGGTAAGCTTCAAGGATATAGATGATGGTGACAACAATCATTTTACCAAGCTTATCATAAATGGAACATCGAGAGAGATTTCAGGAAGCGGAAGCGGTGCCAACCCACGTACCGTTATAGGACAGCGTGCGGACGGGGCGGTTCTTATGCTTGTGACAGACGGAAGAGGGGCAGCAGGACATCTTGGCGCAACGGCACAGGACCTTATCTCAATCATGCAGGAGTATGGTGCTGTCAATGCCGCTAATCTTGATGGTGGAAGTTCATCTGCAATGTACTATAATGGAACCTATGAGATGACCAGTGTTACACTGTATTATTCTACATCTTCATGGCGTCTTCCGACAGCATTTGTTGTTGAAAAGAGAGGAGAGTAGACATGGCGGAAAAGAAAAAATTTCCTGTATTCTGGGTGTGCTTTGCCGTATTCACTGCGCTTATGGTTGTTTTCTGGGGCGTGGTCATAAACAATGTGAAAAAAAGCCTTGTGGAGTACGAAAATTCACAGCCTGAGTATACAGTGGAGAAATATCTGGCACAGTTCCGGGACGGAAGCATTATAAACAAAATTGATTTTGAACAGAGCACCAGCAGATTTGAGGAGAGCGGAATATACCAGTCACAGTTTGCAGACAGCATATCAGGGAAGGCTATCACCTATGAGAAGCTGCAGACGAGCTATGACGCAAAGCACCCGGTATACAATGTGTATGCCGGTGGGCAGCTTGTTGCGAAGATAACCCTGAAGGAGACTTCCTCAGAGCCGCTTATGTTCATACTCACCAGGCAGGAGTGGGATATAGACAGCATAGAAGCTGTGTACGAGAAGGGCAGCATAGGTTTTACCATAACAGCACCGGATACATACAATGTTTTTGTAAATGGTGTAAAGCTTGATTCCAGAGAGCAGACTGGAAATGTAACTGAGATAGCTGCACTTAAATATGCGGCAGAGTATGTAAGTGTTCCGCAGCTTGTGGAGTATAGAGTTGACGGACTTTTAAACGAGCCGGATGTCACAGTGTATAATAATCAGGGGGATATGGTTATGTATACACCGGATGAGAATGGAAATATCACAATAGATACCTTCACGACCTCGCCGATAGCCCCGGAATTGTCTGCGACCGTTCTTCAGAATGCGAAGAATTATTCTAATTTCTTCTCAAAGGATATAGATGGCTGCAGTAACAGTGTAGCACCGATTTCGTATATGTTCCCGGCAGATTCATACTATCTTGAGCTGGCGGAGAATTACAGAAGAAATGATATGTGGATGTACAGTGCGCATGAGACACCGGTATTTACCGATGAGACAGTGTCGAATTACATTGTGTACACACCGGAGCTGTTCTCGGTTGAGGTATATTTTAAGAAAAACATGATTTTGAAGCTTAACGGAGAGGCAAGGCAGGATATCGTCAATTCAAGATATTATTACGCAAAGCTTGACGGAAACTGGCTTGTGGTTGATATGCAGTCGGTGACGGAATAAATCATAAAGGGAGAAGATAATCATGCAGGGGACAATGGAAGCGATACTTAACGAAGTAAAAAAGGTAGTTACAGGCAAGGATGATGCGGTGCTTAAGGTCATGCTTGCCATCACTGCTGGTGGCCATATACTTATAGACGATATACCTGGTGTGGGAAAGACCACCATGGCGATGGGGTTTGCCAAGGCGATGGGATACAGATGTAACAGAATACAGTTCACACCTGATGTCATGCCTTCGGATATAGTAGGTTTTTCGGCATACAATCCTAAGACCCAGGAATTTGAGTACAGGGAAGGTGCCGCAATGTGTAATCTTCTGCTTGCGGATGAGATAAACAGAACGTCCAGCAAGACACAGTCCGCACTCTTAGAAGTAATGGAGGAGAAAAGAGTTTCCGTCGACGGAAGTACACGGAATCTGCCAAGACCGTTCACGGTGATTGCCACGCAGAACCCTGTAGGTTCGATTGGTACCATGCAGCTTCCGGAATCACAGCTGGACAGATTCATGATAAGACTGTCGATGGGATATCCGGACAGAGAGCAGGAAATCAATATTCTTAAAGCAAGGGCAGTGTCTGACCCGCTAAGACTGATTGAGAAGGTGACGGATGAGGAACAGATATTATCACTGCAATCACAGTCTGAGAATGTATATATCCATGATGCAATATATGATTATATAGTAAGACTTATAGGGGCTACGAGGGAGAATGAGTACATTGAGCTTGGGGTAAGTCCGCGAGGTACCCTTGCTGTTGCGGCGATGGCTAAGGCACATGCACTGTATGAGGACAGGGATTACTGCGTACCGGCTGATGTGAAGTTCGTTTTTCCGGATGTAGTATCTCACAGACTGGTTTTAAGCTCCAGGGCGAGAATGGAGAGACTTACGGACAGACAGCTTGCCGCCAATATATTAGAAACAACAGCAGTACCGAGGCTTAAAAAGGGGAAAGCCTGAGAACAGGGGGGAAGTATAAATGATTTTCAGGAGAATAATGTATTTTGTTCTGCTATACGCAGTAATTACCTACAATGTTCTGTATAGAACCTATGATGGATTTATTATGCTGGTATTTGTGGTGTCCGCTTCTCTTCTTTCATTTATTATGCTTATGTTAAGCCGTTTCAAGCTCAGATACGGATTCAGACAGAAAACAATATATGTCACAAGGGCGGGGGAGCATGAAATCAGATATGACATAAAAAATGTCATGCCATTTCCGCTTACCCGTGTTGACATGAAATATGAAAGTCAGAAAAAAACACAGTCTTTTACTGTGGGAGCCGCTAATACAGCCATTGTGACCAGAAAGGACAGAAGGCAGCATTGTGGATGTTATTTTGAAAATATACAGAGAATAACTCTGTATGATTTTTTTCGCGTATTCGACATGAAAATAAAAAATCCGGGCGTGGTAAAGATAGTAGCTTTGCCGCGCTTATTTGACGTTAATACTGAGGAATATATAGAGGGAATGCTGTGTGTGGATAATGAGAGCAGCAGAATAGCATTAAAGGGAAGCGAAGTCAGCGGAATAAGAGAATATGCTCCGGGGGACAGCATGAAGAATATTCATCACAAGCTAAGCAGCAGAATGTCTAAGCTTATGGTGAAGGAGTATGCAGCCGAGGAGGGCAGTGATGATGGATTCGTGTTCATTGACGATGAAAGCGCACAGCCTGATGTCAGGGACTCCATGCTTGAGTTTATGTATAATGTTATCTATCTGCGCCTTAAGACTGATAAAAAGGCAACCGGATATATTTTAAAAGGAACTGCAGCAGCTCCTGTTGAAATAACCTCAAAGGAGGATATTGATAATTTCTTTGAACGTGTGTATGAGGAAAATGAGGCAGACGAACAGGGATTGAATGATATTCCGTCAGGGGCATTTGTGTTTGCCGTTTCCTTTACGGAAAAGCTATATAGAAGCTGCCTGCAATTACGCGGAAAAGCTAACAATATAGTACTATATCTTCCGGATATAGAGCAAAGCAGAATGGACAAGCCCGATGTTGAGGTGGTCTATATTTCGACAGGAGGTGAAGGGGATTGGTAAAGCGTCTGTTCGAGAGAGTGGGTTCGGTTCTGTTTCTCATGGCTGTTGCCGTACTGGGCACAATGGTGACAGTATGGAATTTTACACAGATTTATGCGACTAAGCCTCTGGTGTGGTGGATTGCAGTTCTTTCTGCAGTCAGCGGAGCGTTCGTGTGCGTGGGCATAAAGCTTATGGGAAGGGCGGGCTTTATAGGAAGGCTTCTTATATTCGCAGCCCTTACAGCATTGGTGGCATTCAGATTTGATGTTATAGCCGGCGGATTCGCCTATATATTTAATTATGCTATTGATTCCATAAACTATTACTATAAAAGTGAAATTTATTATATATTGCTTACCGATGGCATGCTGAAAAAGGCGGATCAGGAGTTGACCGTGATGCTTCTGTGTGCCCTTACAGGCTGCTGGTATATGTCTGTGCTGCTAAGAAGAAGGGGAGTGCTTTTGACCGGCATTGTGTCGATGCTTAGCTATTTTATACCGGCTTCCGTTGAGGAGGCACCATCTGTACCCACACTTGTATCAGTACTCTGCTTCATTGTATGTGTCACAGTGCATGGAAATCTCCCGAGGGAAAAGAATGAACTGCGTGCGCGAAAGTCGGGTATACTTGCAATGCTGTGGGTGATTCTTCCATCAATATGTATTATGTTCGGTGCGGTAAAAATTGTCCCGGAGGACAAATTTGAAGCTCCAGATTTTTATGATAAGCTTGCAGGAAAAATTGTATTTTCAGTCAAGGATATACAGAACATAATAGAACAAAAAGGGATAGGAAATAATAATAGCAATAATAATAGTCCTGATTTTGCGAGGGGCGAGATAGGCAGGACAGGCAGCGTAACCTACAGTGATGTTCCGGTTCTGTATGTACGTGCACCGAAAAACGGTGGTACGCTGTATCTTAAGACCTTTCAGGCTGCACAGTATACGAAAAGACGATGGAAGGAGCTGGATTCGTCGGTTTACAGGGAATATTCGGATATGTTTGATGAGCTGTATGCGCAGGAGAATACGCCGTTACTCATGGAATATAATGCTGTAACAGCTCTTGTTAAGGATAAGTCGGATAAGATTAAGAGTGCGGCATTTGACATCGCAGTTATGCAGTATCAGAGCCGGGGCAGCAGCTATATTCCTATGTCGGCTGTGGCTGTGGACGATACATCCATCGGCAAAATCGCAAAGACGGATATGAATATAACGCTTGAGACTGATACTATGGGTGCGCAGAATGTGTATCACAGGTACAGCCTGTTTGAATGGAGAAATTTTTCATCGCTGTATAGTCTTGTTAAAAGCGGTGCAGAGCATATTCCGGATGAGAAGAGCAGTGCAGGCAGATACCGCAGATTCGTGTACGAAAATTATCTTGATACCAACACCTCCTGTGCAGACCGGATAAAGAATGAGCTGATTTCAGATATAATGCAGGGTGAGTACGATATTTCACAGCCGGATGGGAAAGCACAGTTTATTCTTGATACAATCGCTTTCTTTAACAGGGAATATGACTACACATTATCACCGGGAGTTACACCGTCTACAAAGGATTATGTGGGATATTTTCTGTTTGAAAAGAAGAGAGGTCTTTGTGCACATTTTGCCTCAGCCGCCGTGATGATATTCAGATGTACAGGCATACCGGCGCGGTATGTAGAGGGCTTTGTTGTGCCAGAGAGCCTGTATACACAGCAGGCAGATTACAGGAGGCAGGCTAAGCTTTATGAAGGCGGGGACTTGGAAACTGAGATGTGGCAGTACTATGATATAGAGGTCACGGACAGATATGCGCATGCATGGGTTGAGGTATATATTGACGGCATAGGATGGATGACTGTTGACCCTACACCGGGGTATGGTGCAGGGTACATGGATAGTCAGGACTGGTATGATAACTCTTCAACAGATTCTTCTGTAAATCAGCCTATGGATGATAGTGAGACGGAGACGGACGGAATGCTGGTTGACGAGAGCACACAGGATTCTTTGGAGGAGACAGCCGAGGACACAACGGATGATACAATCGGTGGAACATCGGAGGATAGTCGAAACACGGAATCCGAAGGCTATATATCTGTGGACAACAGATTACCGGGTGATGCTGAGGCCACAGGTGGGAGCAATGGCATGGGAACGGCTGAGGACATAGGTGAGGCAGCAGCGGCGGATGAAGAAACTACAGCACATTTTGATTTTGCTGCCGCAGCAGGAAAAGTCTACGGTGTGATAAAGCCTGTATTACATATATTGCTCACTGCGCTGAAGGTGATTGCAATTCCGTTTATAATTGTATTATTTTTGGTAATCAGGCAAAAATATATGGAACAAAAGAGAGTCAGGTTATATAATAATGCATGTGGTCTGTATACAGGTGAGCGCATAGCAAAAATAATGTCATACTATGAAAAACTGTTAAAGGCTGCAAATATCAGGATGGATCCGGATATGGATTTTTCTGATTTGATAAATAATGCACCTGTAAAGAATATGGATTCACAAAAGGCAGCAATGATAGTTGAAAAAGCAATGTTTTCTGGAACTTTTCCGGCTGAGGATGACACCATGTATGTGATGGCTTATGTTTCAGAGCTGAGAAAGGAAATATATGCCTCGAAAAATATATTTGGAAAGCTATATTTTAAATATATTCTTGCATTGTAGCATTTTAAATGATATAAAAGAGCAGGAATGTTTTGAACGCAGAATAAGCAAAGCGACTGCGTTCATGAGCAAGTAGCGAAAGCGGATTGCGAATGTCCGCTTTACTATCAGGTTTAATGACAGGTTTAACGAACGGAAGGAATGAAAATTGTAATGATACGACAGATTGGAAAAATATTTTCTTACGCTGCGGCAGCAGCGATGGCATTATTAATCGGTGTTGGATCATGCACCAGTGATGTGTCTGCAAAGGATGCGGACGGAAATATAGTCATTGTCATAGATCCGGGTCATGGTGGTACAGATCCGGGAAAGCAGGGAATCAATGGTGTTCTGGAAAGCGATGCCAACTATGCCATAGCTGAAGCTATGATGGATGAGCTTAAGAATTATTCGGGGGTGAAGGTGTATTTTACAAGACCGGAGGACAGTCTGGTGACACTCACCGGAAGGGCTATGGCTGCGGCAGAGCTTGATGCGGATTTTCTCATAAGCATCCACAATAACAGTACATCGGATGAGAGCATAAGCGCTAATGGTGCCATGGTTCTCACTTCGGTTCTGCCCCTGTACAGCACGATAACGGCAGATATGGGAAATTATATCCTTAATAATCTGGCGCAGCTTGGAATAAAGAACAATGGCATACAGACAAGAAGCTCTACGGAATATGTGGGGGAAGACTACCATACAATCATGGCTGAGGGAATGAGAGCAGGAGTACCTACAATCATTGTTGAGCATTGTTTCTTAAGCAGTGCCACGGACGTGCTTTTTGTATCCAATGAGAATGGTACGGTTGACTATGATAAGACGGCAGTAATCGGGAAGGCAGATGCCGAGGCGGTTGCCACATATTTTAATCTTGAGCGCAGAGTTTTACAGGCTGAGCAGACAGGAGAGCTTGAGTTAGAGAAGGGATATTCCGCCAAGCTTGAGACATCAGGGGATGTAGTGTGGACGAGCAACAATGAGAGCTGTGTCACGGTAGATGAGTATGGCAATATGAAGGCAGTCGGAAGCGGTTCGGCTGTTCTTAGCTATACAGCTTCGGATGGAACAGCAGGTGTTGTGAATGTCAAGGTGGATATTCCCGAGCAGATAGCGATAACCGGATTTATCGACCCGACATTTTATAAAACGAAGGAAAAGTTTTCAGCGATAGATTTGAGTACTGTGAAGGCAGTTATAGTGTATAGCGATGGCTCGGTTATTCAGGTCATACCGGAGAAGGTTGGTGAGGTGGACTATAACAAGTCGGGAATACAGGATATTCCTATAAGCTACGGTGCGCTTAAGGGCTCTGTAAGAGTTGTGAACCAGACAGAGGACTATATACCGGAGGTGACTTCAAAAGAGCCGGAGACAGAGACACAGCCTACGGAGCCGGAGACAACAACGCAGATAAGCAGTGAGGAACCTTCGCAGATTGAAAGCACTGAACAGCCGGAAGTAAATGATGGAGCCTTTGATATAGTTATGATTATAAAGATGGCAGCGGGGATTGTTATAGTAATAGCTCTTGCAACGGTCATTTTCTTTTTGGAGAACAGGGTGAGCAGAAAAAGAAGAGGAAGAAGAAACAGAAGGAGGCGCAGATATTGATGAAGAGAGCAGGTTTTCTTAAGGCATGTTCTAAGCTTATGGCATTTGTACTGACAGCGGGGATAACAGTCGGTGCTTTTGCTGCTAATCCGGGCAATGACATGCAGGTATTCGCAAAGGATGGAAATGGGGACGTTGTTGTTGTGCTCGACCCCGGACATGGAGGCTATGACGGCGGAGCACATTCATCTATAACCGGGGATGATGAGAGCAATCTTAACTGGAATATTGCCAAGTATATGAAGGCCGAGCTTGAGACGTATGCCGGAGTCCGTGTATATGTCACAAGGGCAAATAACGAGTGGAATACCAATACCGGAAGATCCCATATGGGAAAGTCGGTGGGTGCGGATGCGGTTATAAGCCTTCATAACAATTCATCTTCTAATACGGATACCAATGGATTCGTGGCATACGGTTCGGTTGTCGATGGGTATGTTGAGCCGACGAAGAATCTTTGTCTTAATATGGCACGATACGCACAGGCAGCAGGGCTGGGACTGTTCAGCGGTGGATATCTTACAAGGACAGGTTCTAATCCTTCGGAGGATTATTATACAGTTATAGATGAGGGCATTAAGTCGGGAATCCCGACAATTATAGCCGAGCATAGCTTTGTTACTAATTCATCGGATGCATATTTTATGCATGATACAGAGAATATAAGAAAAGTCGGTGTGGCAGATGCTACGGCTGTTGCAGAATATTTTGGACTTTCCAAAAGGACGATAAGCGATGGTCAGAGTATAGAGCTTGACAGAAGCTACAGCGCGTATTTTATTCCCGCAAATCAGCGTGATGGCGGGGTGAGCTTTACAAGCTCGGATGAGAATGTTGCACATGTAAGAAGTGACGGACTTATCACGGCTGTCAATGCAGGCACGGCTACCGTGACTTATACATACGCTGATGGAACAAGCGGAAGCTGTACCTTCACAACAAAACCGGTAACGCAGGTTGGCGTGTCAGCCGGAATCAATCCTACTGTATACAGAACGTCGGATGAGATAGCGGCTATCGACAAGAGCAAGATTATTGTTAAGGCAATCTACAGTGATGGCACGAGCAGGCAGCAGTCATCGGGCTATACGGTAGGCGATATTGACCCATACATGTCCGGAAGGCAGTTTGTTAATATATCACATAATGGCTTTAACGCTTCACTTCTTATAAGACTTGACACGACGGCAGCAATAGGAACCTATTCCGATTACCTGTATCAGATAAAGGGTGACTATTCTGATATATTTACATTCCCTGAGCTTGTTCAGGTAGCAGGTGTTTCCGGCTCACCGTATACAAGCAATGGTTTTGAAAACAGCGAAAAACCAACTCAGCAGGAGACAACGGCAGCAGAGACAACAACCGTTGAGACGACAGCTGCAGAGACTACAACAGCGGAGACAACGGCAGCAGAGACAACAACTGAGGCGGAGACAACTGTGGAGGAAACAGTGTCCGATGAGGAGACTTCACAGGAGACAACCACAGTTGAGAAAGAATCAGAACAGACTGATACAATATCAACGAGCGGTATATCTGATTCATCACCGAACAGCTCAGATGAGCAGAGCTCTACGCAGAATACATTGGCAGATAACAAGGAGAAAAAATCTATGGATTGGATAATAGCAGTTTTAATTGTCCTTATAGTTCTTATGGTGGCACTTATTGTGTTTGCGGTTATGTCTATAAGGAAGAATAACAGATATAACAGAAGGCTTGAGCAGAGAGAGAAAAGACATCATGAAGCTGGTATCGAGCCTGCACACACACAGCGTTTCGACAGAGAAAGCGGGAATGAATATAATAAAGGAATGAATGATGAGGTTCCTAAGAGAAAGAAACACTGATTTTTACCTTACTATGTGCAGTAACATATTGACTAAATGAGCATATAATGGTATCATACCAATATATTTATGGTAGAGGTTGCACCGATTATGAGTATCCCAGTGGACATGACAGACATGGATGAAGGTGGGAAAAAGGAAGTGGTGCCGAAGCGGGCAGAATGGTCTGTGGACTGTCCGACTGGGCGTATGGTTAATAGCTGTGCGACTGTCATCATACTAGATTTGATGGAGAGCTACTTGAAGTTTTGTTTGTATCGGAACATACATAGTCCGTTACATGAGATGGAACCTTAAGGACTGGCTTTTCGTCAGTCCTTTTATTTCTTTATAGGAGCCTTATAAGACCTCCTATAGGCAGCTTTAAACATTTTTAAATTCATGTGAGCATTGTGTATATGCATGTTTGTAAATGTAAAAAAATAAATATGAACACACATATAATCATTTACGGGCATATAAAACAGTGCGGAAAAGAGGAGAATATGTCATTGTTTACAGGTTCAGGAGTTGCAATTATTACACCGATGAATGAGGATAAGTCAGTCAATTTTGATAAGCTGGGTGAGATTATCGATGACCAGATAAAGAATCATACTGATGCCATCATAATATGCGGAACAACAGGAGAGGCATCAACACTCACACACGAGGAGCACCTTGACTGTATTCGTTTCTGCAGCGAGCGGGTTAACAAGAGAATCCCTGTTATAGCCGGAACAGGTTCTAATTGTACAGAGACAGCCGTATACCTTTCTACAGAGGCACAGAAGGCGGGGGTTGACGGTCTTTTGGTTGTAACCCCATATTATAACAAGGCAACACAGAATGGTCTCTATGAGCATTACAAGGAGATTGCCGCAAGCGTAGACCTTCCGATAATTATGTATAATGTTCCGAGCAGAACAGGCTGTAATATCTTAGCACCTACGGCAGCTAAGATTTTTAAGGATATAGATAACGTGGTTGGTATCAAGGAAGCTACAGGAAACATATCACAGGTGGCTAAGCTTATGTCACTTACCAACGGCGAGATTGACCTCTACTCAGGAAATGATGACCAGATAGTTCCTATACTTTCACTTGGCGGAAAGGGTGTTATCTCAGTTCTTGCCAATGTTGCACCACAGAAGACACATGACATTGTTGCAACATATCTTGCAGGCGATGTCAAGAAGAGCGCTAAGCTTCAGCTAGAGGCAGTTGAGCTTATAGATGCACTTTTCTGTGAGGTCAATCCTATCCCTGTAAAGACTGCGATGAATCTTCTCGGATGGGAGGTTGGTCCGCTCAGAAGACCTTTATCACCTATGGAGCCGGCTAATGTTGAGAAGCTTAAGACAGCTATGAAGAACTACGGAATATTATAAAAGAAACGGACTTTGTTGGAAATATATGGAGGAAAATACAATGGTTAAGGCTATTATGCATGGCTGCAACGGAAAGATGGGTCAGGTTATAACCAACCTTGTTGTGGCGGATTCTGATATAGAGATTGTAGCAGGAATTGATCCGCATGATGACGGACATAACGCTTATCCGGTATACCGCTCAATCTTTGAGTGTGATATAGCAGCGGATGTCATTATCGATTTTGCGGCAGCAGGAGCTGTCAACAATCTTCTTGATTATGCGGTCAAGAAGAATATACCTGTAGTACTCTGCACAACAGGACTCTCGGCGGAGCAGCTTGATAAGGTTGAGGAGACCGCTAAAAAGGTCGCAGTGCTTAAGTCGGCTAACATGTCACTTGGTATCAATACATTGTTCAAGGTGCTTGCAGATGTATCGCCGCTTTTATCGGCAGCAGGTTTTGATATTGAGATTGTTGAGAAGCACCACAGACTTAAGGTGGATGCTCCAAGTGGAACAGCTCTGGCACTTGCAGACTCTATAAATGCAGCAAATGGAAATAAATTTGAATATAAGTTCGACCGCAGCCAGGTAAGGGAGAAGAGAACAGACAATGAGATAGGTATAAGCGCTGTGCGTGGCGGAACTATCGTCGGTGAGCATGAGGTCATATTCGCAGGTGAGGATGAGGTGATTGAGCTCAAGCACACAGCCTATTCCAAGGCTGTATTTGCCAAGGGTGCGATTGAGGCTGCCAAGTACCTTGCAGGCAAGCCGGCCGGAAGATATACCATGAAGGAAGTTATAGGTTAATATGAAACGGAACACCTGAATCATGCAGGATATGCGGATTCAGGTGTTATTTTTAACAAAATTTTCATCTTTAATATAATTTTTTCCGAACATACTAAGCATATCAGAAGCGCAAAGAGCTCCTGTTATGAATAGATTTGCGTCCTGCTATATGCGGCGCAGGCAACAATTATGTATGAAAAGGAGAAAATTATGAAAAAGCTGAAATTATTTCTGGTATGCACTGTTATATCGGTAATCGGCGTTTTCGGACTTACAGGCTGCTTCGGCAATGGGAGTAACCAACAGGGAACTGGTAATGGCAATACCAACCAGACAACTACCGGAAACAACAATGCCACAACAGGCAACACCAACAATGGTTCTAATGGAATGAATAACAATAACACCAACGGAACTAACGGTACTAATGGCACCAATGGTATTAACAACACCAATGGAACCAACGGTAACACCAACAACAATATGAACGGAACAACCAACGGCAATACCAACAATGGAAACACCAATGGCATGAACGATAACAGGGAAACTAACACTGATGGTGACGGCAACATCATAGACGGTGTTGGCGATATCATCAATGATGGACTTGATGAGATTGAGACAGCTATCGATGACATTGACGGCAATAACGTCAATGGAAACAATTCAAGAATGAGATAAGGTGCTGTATATTGTATGGGGAAAATGCCAGAAATGCTTTCCGGCATTTTCCTTTTTTAAATAACCGAAACTGATAATAAACGTTGACAAATATGAGGAATGAACATATTATATATGTAAATAATGTTCGCCTACCGTTGGCGTCTAATAAATGAGCGGCTTGAAAATAAACCCTTTCTCTTTATAAGTGAAAGGGTTATTCTTTTTACAAAAAGGTTACATTTACAGATATAACGCGGCTTAAAAATAAGCTGCTTGAGGTGGAAGGGAGATAGACATGAAGGATGGATTTATCAGGGTATGTGCAGCCACTCCGGATATCAGGGTTGCAGACTGTGCATATAATGAGAAAAATATTATGAACCTTATGGATGAGGCGTATGAAAAGCAGGTTTCGGTGCTGGTGTTCCCGGAACTATGTATCACAGGATATACATGCAGTGACCTGTTTTTGCAGGACGTTCTGTTGAAGGCGGCGCAGGACAGCCTTCGGCACATAGCCGCACATAGCGCGGGAAAGAATATGCTTGTGTTTGTCGGTATGCCGTATATGCACAAGGGTAAGCTCTTTAATGTCGCGGCGGCAATATGCAATGGCAGGCTGTTAGGACTTGTGCCTAAGAAGAATATACCTAACTATTCGGAGTTTTATGAGATGAGGCATTTTACTCCGGGGATGGATGAGTGTGTTGATACAGCGCTTGGTGTTAAGCTGGGAAGCAGACTGTTGTTCAGATGTAAGAACATAGAGGAGCTTGTAGTTGGTGCAGAAATCTGTGAGGATGTGTGGGTGGCATGTCCGCCAAGCACATACCATGCGCAGGCAGGCGCAACACTCATTGTGAACTGTTCGGCAAGCGATGAGACAACAGGCAAGGATATTTACAGGAGAGCGCTTATTTCCGGGCAGTCTGCAAGGCTTGTATGCGGATATATATATGCCAATGCAGGCGAGGGCGAATCGACGCAGGACCTTGTATTCGGCGGACAGAATCTTGTATGTGAGAACGGAAATGTGCTTGCGGAAACCCAGAGATTTAAAAATGGGACAGCCATCGCGGAGCTTGATTTGCAGAGGCTCGTGAATGAGCGTAGAAGGATGAACACATACACCGTGAATACAGGCGATAACTATGAGATAGTTGATTTTGCACTGGAGAAATATGACCTTGAGCTCACAAGATACTATGCAAGAACTCCGTTTGTGCCGTCATCCAAGGTGGACAGGGATGTGCGCTGTGAGGAGATTCTCTCCATTCAGGCGATGGGACTTAAAAAGAGGCTGGCACATACAGGCTGCAAGAACGCAGTAATCGGAATATCAGGAGGACTTGATTCAACGCTTGCACTGTTAGTCACTGCGCGCGCCTTTGACAGCCTTTCGATTCCAAGAAAAAATATAACAGCGGTGACCATGCCGTGCTTCGGAACAACGGACAGAACCTACAACAATGCGGTGGAGCTTACAAGGAGACTTGGGGCGACATTGACAGAGGTGAACATTAAGGAGGCAGTCCGCATACATTTCAGGGATATAGGTCAGGATGAAAATGTACATGATGTCACCTATGAGAACGGACAGGCGAGGGAGAGGACACAGATTCTCATGGACATTGCCAACAAATCAGGTGGAATGGTAATCGGAACCGGAGATATGTCTGAGCTTGCACTTGGCTGGGCGACCTACAATGGCGACCACATGTCGATGTATGGCGTGAACTGTTCCGTGCCAAAGACGCTTGTCAGACATCTTGTAAAGTATTATGCGGATACATGTGGGGATTCATCACTCAGTGAGATATTGGAGGATGTGCTTGACACACCTGTAAGCCCAGAGCTTCTGCCTCCGACTGAGGGACAGATATCGCAGAAAACGGAGGATTTGGTTGGTCCGTATGAGCTCCATGATTTTTTCATGTATTATATTCTAAGATTCGGGTATATGCCACATAAGGTGTACAGAATTGCATGCCACGCCTTTGAGGGTGAATATGATACACAGACCATATACAGATGGCTTGATACATTCTACAGGAGATTTTTTGCACAGCAGTTCAAGCGCTCCTGCCTTCCGGATGGCCCGAAGGTCGGCTCCGTGGCTGTATCGCCGAGAGGGGACCTTCGTATGCCGAGTGATGCTGTGAGAAGCCTATGGCTTGAGGATTTAGCTTCAATAAATGAACTTAATAAATGACTTTAGCAAATGATTTTAATAAATGATAGGTAATTGAATATGGCTGGAAGATAATTGACAGCGGTGTGAATTATTTCTTTGCTTTGTCCAGTGCCGTGTCTATGGCATTTATAAGGACAAGGGATGTATATTTGGCATCGGCGGAATAGGTGATTCCGTCGGTGCTTCCTTTTTCTCTCACCTGTTTTTCTAACGCCTCAAGTGATGACGAGATGAGAGGATACATGGTCTCAACAGTCTCAGAGGTGTTGACAAGACGGATGGATTTTACGGTGTCGCTGTCGACTGTGACTGCAAGCTCCATGGTGTTGCCGGAGAGTATTACCGATGTTGTGTACACGCCGGGGTTGAAGGTGCCAAGTGTTGCTTCATCAGGCATTTTCCGGGTGCCTGAGGTTATATGTATTATAAAAAGCACCAACAGGATAACTGCCAACACAGCGAGCACACAGGCAATAACCAGTTCCTTTAGTTTTAATACTACAATTTTGGTGGAAGAACTCATTATAGGCTCCTTGCACTACTATTTTGTATATATTATGAGGGTGCGGCATAAATATGCCAAATAATGTTTATATTGCGTTTTACATTTCGATACGATAGTATGATGGTGGAGTCAAAACATGTTCTATAAACTAAGCGTGTATAACGTATTATATTTATGCATATCACGACTTTCGGGAGAAGCTTAGATGTTCTTAGAACTCTGCTAAGTCCCCAGCCAAAAGCAGCACGGATGCTGCTTTAGAAGCAATGCATACACGGACGTATGCTTTGCTTCGGTGGCGCATGTATAGAAAACCTTTATCAGAGTTCTTAGAACATCTTGCTTCGGACAACGGAGCTGATATGCATAAATATAATACGTTATACACTCTTACATTAAGCTGGCATGTTTTGACTCCAACACCGTAGCAGTAATTTAGGAATAATCATAGATTGTGGAGGGAGTAAGAATGCACGTAGAATTCCTCACGGGGAGCAGCGGAAGCGGAAAATCGAAAAGGCTTTATGATATATTGCTGGATATGTCGCAGGAAAATCCGGACAAGAGAATATTTCTGGTTGTGCCTGAACAGTTCACAATGCAGGCGCAGAGAAATATTGTTGAGAACAGTCCGGGGCATGGCACATTCAATATAGATATTGTCAGCTTTAACAGACTGGCTTACAGAATTTTTGAGGAGCTTGGAATAGAGCTGCCGACAGCGATAGATGATACGGGAAAGAATCTGATACTCAGGAAAATCATAGATGAGAATAAGAAGGATTTCAAAATAATAAGGGCGAAGGACAGCCAGGGCTTCGTGAGTGAGATTAAGTCCGTAATATCGGAGCTTCTTCAGTACTCAGTCACAACCGACATGTTAAGCGCCGCTTGTGATAAGCTGAGCACCGGCGGTATCAATAACAATGAGAGGCTGAGAAGGAAGCTTGAGGATATATCACTTATATACAGCGTATTTAAGGAGTATATCTCAGACAAATATATCACAACGGAGGAGGTCACGGCGATTCTGTGCAGGTATGTTGACAAGTCGGAGCTTTTAAAAAATGCGGTGTTTGCATTCGATGGGTTTACCGGCTTCACACCTGTGCAGTATCAGCTTATAGAGCTGCTGTTTGACAAGGCGGATACAATGTATTTTACACTTACCCTGCCACAGGACGGCGACAGATGGCTTTTTGACATGAGTTATGATGAGCTGAGAAGAATCGGTGAATGTGCAGACAGACACCATGTTAGGGTAAGGCGCGTGAATGTTGGGGAAGCGGTGCCGTACAGATTCAAGGATTCGCCGCAGCTTGCACACCTTGAGAGAAACCTGTACAGGGACATGGCACAGTACGATGGAGCGGCGGACAATATAACCATATATTCGGCACTTGGAAAGAAGGCGGAGGTTTCGTATGTCGCATCCCGGATAAAGAGCCTTGTTGAGAACGGTCTAAGGTACAGACAGATCGGCGTTATTGTCAGTAGCATGGCAGACTACAAGGAGCTGTTAGCTTCCATATTTGAGGAAAATAAAATTCCTGTTTTCATGGACAATAAAAGGTCGATTCTTGCAAACCCGGCGGTCGAGTATATAAGGGCTGCGCTTGCCATAGTGGAGAAGGACTATTCGTACGAGTCCGTATTCAGGCTGCTCAAGGGGTACATGTGTAAGAACAGTGGGAGATTTATTGACAGTGTGGGGAGCCTTGATATATTTGAGAATTACGTCCTTGCGCTGGGTATCCGTGGACATAAAAAATATACTGAACCCTTCAGGCGCAAGTATCCATCCAAAAGAGGCATGGATTTAGAGCTGATAAATGATATCCGCGTGAAGCTGATCGAGCTTATGGAGCCGGTTTATCAGGTATTCCATGACAAGGAAAGCACGGTTGCGGATTATATTGACACGATACTTCAATTCCTTGACGAGAGCATGGTGTATGAGCAGCTTGAACAGCTAAGAGAGCTGATGGAGAAGGAGAATCAGGCTGCGGCGGCGAAGGAATACGGTCAGAGCTATGAGAAGATTATTGCCCTGTTTGAGCAGACAAAGAAGCTGCTGGGCGAAGAAAAAATGGGAATCAGGGAGTTTTCGGATATACTTGACGCGGGCTTTAATGAGATAAAAATCGGTATCATTCCTCCGACGCTTGACATGGTCATGGTGGGAGACGTAAAGAGAACGAGACTTGACCACATCAGCGCGCTGTTTTTTATAGGTGTCAATGAAGGGCTTGTCCCGGAGGTCAGCTCCAACCATGGACTTTTTTCGGAGGCGGAGAGGGAGCTGTTAGAGGGCGTACAGCTTGAGCTTGCGCCGACGTCAAGGCATAAGGCATTCATGCAGAATTTTTACCTGTATCTGCTCTTGACCAAGCCGTCACAGACCTTGACCTTCACGGTAAACCGCGAGGGTAAGCCGTCCAAGCTTATCGCAGACATGCTTAGGATGTTTCCGGGTGCCGTGTGCATGTCGGACGATTCGCTTGAGCCTACTGAGCTTATATATAACAGTATCGAGGGCTTTAGGTATATATTTTCCAGATTTAACGAGGGAGATGAATTGAATGATACGGAAAAAGCCCTCCTTATGGTACTCAAAAATGATACGGAGTATGCGAGAAAATACAATGAGCTTGCCTATGCAGCGATGAAGAATGTAACGGAGCAGAGGATAACCGAGAATGCGGCAAAGCTTCTGTACGGCGAGAGACTGTCGGGAAGCGTGTCGCGAATGGAGACATTTGCCTCATGTGCATTTTCACATTTTGCAAAGTATGGGCTACAGCTTGAGGAGAGAAAGCTGTATGAGATAGGAGCTGCGGACCTTGGAACACTTTTTCATGAGGCACTCAAGCTATATTCCATGAGGCTTGCCAAGGAAAAGCTTGATTTTGCGAGCGTGGGTGACAGGGCAGGACAGTACATCCGTGAGGCTGTAGAGTATGCGATGACAGATTACAACAATTCGATATTCTATGACAGCAAGAGAAACGAATATATGAAGGAAAAGATATATTCCATGCTAGAGCGAACGGCGTGGGCGCTTGGAAAGCAGACAAAGGCGGGCAGCTTTGTGCCGGATAAGTTTGAGAAGAGCTTCGTATTTGAGCAGAACGGCATGAAGATAGCAGGTAAGATTGACCGAATAGACATCGCCAAGGATGAGAACACGAGCTATGTCAAGATAATAGATTACAAGTCGGGAAAGAGAACCCTTGACCTTGGGAAAATATATGATGGCTTGTCCTTACAGCTCATGGTGTACCTTAACAGCCTTATGGAGGACAATACTCCGGCTGCGGCAATGTATTACAATATCGACAATCCTATAGTTGACTATAAGGCGGGAGCGGATGTCGATGACAGTATTCTGGCATCACTACAGCCGCAGGGAATCGTAAACAGTGACAGCAATATACTAAAGCTCCTAGATAAGGTGACCACATCGGGAAAGTCGAGCTATATACCGGTATCATATAACAAGGATGGTTCGCTGTCTAAGACCTCATCCGCAACAAGCACGGACAGGCTGAAATTGTTGGGTGAGTACGCCTCAATGAAGCTTGTCCAGTTCGGAAAGCGTATCAGCGAAGGTGAGATTGGGGCAAATCCATACCCTGATAGCTGCGATTACTGTCCGTATCAGCTTATATGCGGATTTGATTCGGCGCGTGATAATTACAGGTATCACACTAAGCTCAACAATGATGATGGCTGTTATAAAAAATTCAGTGAGGGGATGAAAAAAGATGGCGAGAACGTGGACTGATGAACAAAAAAGAGTTATAGCGCAGAATAATTCCAATCTCCTTGTCTCTGCGGCAGCAGGTTCGGGAAAGACAGCCGTCATGGTTGAGAGAATTATACAGAGGATTCTTGATGAGAAGCACCCGGTGGATATCGACAGAATAGTTGTCGTGACGTTTACAAAGGCTGCGGCGGCACAGATGAAGGAGAGAATAGCCGCGGCGCTCTCATCCGTCATGCTGTCGGAAAAGAATGAAAAGCGCGTGGTGCTTATAAGAAGGCAGCTTGCCCTGCTTGACAACGCGGTTATCTGTACAATTGACAGCTTTTGCAACTATATACTGCGAAATTATTTTAATACCATAGACCTTGACCCGTCCTACAGAATCGGTGATGAGGGCGAGCTCAAGCTGTTGATGTCCGATGTCGCCGATGAGGTCATAGAGGAGGCGTATTCGTGCGGCCATAAGGCATTTCTTGAGTTCGTGGATGGACAACTGCCGGCTAAGAGCGATAAAAGGCTGTCCGAATGGATTATATCGCTGTACACCTTTTCGCAGAGCCATCCGTACCCTGAGGAGTGGCTTTCGCAGTGTAAAAAATGGTATGACATAACAAATGAGGATGAATTTGAAAATTCGGAGGTTGTGAAGTTCACAAAGGAGCATGTAAAGAATCTTCTAAAGGCTGCGATAGATGAGTACAAGGACGTTATAGAGCAGCTTGCGGACGTTGGCGGCATAGACAAATATGTCCCGGTGTTCAAGAATGATTTATCACTTTTCGAGGCTGCCTATGCTGCGGACAGCTACAGCAGTCTGAGGGAAAAGCTGCAGATTAAGTTCGAGAGACTTGCCAATGCGCCAAAGGATGCGGACGAGGAGCTCAAGGAGCGCGCCAAGGAGCTAAGGGACAGGCAGAAGAAGATAGTGGGAAAGCTTTCCGATGAGCTGCTTGAGTGGTCGGTGGAGGATAACCTTGCCATGATAGAGAGCATGGCACCATCGGCGAAGGCGTTCATAGACCTTGTGCTGGCATTTGAGAAGAGATATTCGGAGAGAAAAAATGAGGATAATATACTAAGCTTCTCCGATGTGGAGCATTTAGCGCTCAAGGTGCTGCGCAGGGAGGATGGCTTCACACCTGCGGCATGCGAATTACAGTCACTATATGAGGAAATATATATCGACGAGTATCAGGACAGCAACATGGTTCAGGAGCTTATACTCACGGCGATATCGCGCGGAAATAATATTTTCATGGTAGGCGATATCAAGCAGAGCATATATAGCTTCCGGCAGGCGGATCCGGGAATTTTTCTGGAAAAATACCGGACCTATGAGGAGAACAATCCGCAGGCTGATAATGTGCTTATATGCCTGCACAATAATTTCCGAAGCAGGGCAAATATCCTCTATGCGGTAAATGATATTTTCCGCGATATTATGCACGCCGGCTTGGGCGGTGTCGAGTATGACACGGACGCAATGCTTGTTCCGGGGAAGAGCTTCCAGCCGCTTGAAAATCAAGAGGCGGAGCTGGTCACACCGGCGGGCGGTTCGGTGGAGCTGCTTTTGTGCTGTATTCCGAAGGACGATGAGGAGGAACAGGAGGAGAAGGAAAAGCGCGAGTATGAGGCTGAGGCGGTAGCCGGAAGGATAAGGGAGCTGACCGGGGATAAGCCACAGATGATATGGGATGACTCCCTGAATAATGGTGACGGCGGCTACAGGGCAGCCAGCTACAGGGACATAGTTATTCTGCTAAGAAGCGCCAATTCGGCGGGACATGTGTATGCGGAGGTCTTAAATAACATGGGGATTCCGGCTGTGTGCAGTACTGCGTACGGGTATTTTGGTGCACCGGAGATAGTTGAGATACTCAATATGCTTAGGGTGATAGATAATCCAAGGCAGGATATTGCCCTGGCGGGTGCTTTGCGCTCTTATTTTTGCTATCTCACAGCGCAGGAGCTTGCGGTACTTAAAAATTCGTCCAAGGACACGGATTTATATACTGCGGTCATAGAATACCGCAGCCATGATGGGGAGGAGGACTTTGACACAGAGCTCTCCGGGAAAATCGATAAATTCCTTGAGTTTGTGGACACATACAGAAAAAAAGCTTCATATATGCCAATCCATGAACTTATAAAAGACATCATATACGATACGGAATATATTGTCTATGCAGCGTCGAAGAAAAACGGAAAGCGCAGGATGGCGAATCTTGACATGCTTGTTAATAAGGCGTCCGAGTATGAAAATACGAGCCTGCACGGTCTGTTCAACTTTCTGCGGTATATTGACAAGCTGCAAAAATATGAGGTGGACATGGGTGAGGCAGACACTATGTCCGAGAATGACGATGTTGTGAGGATAATGAGTATCCATAAGAGCAAGGGACTTGAGTTTCCTATCGTTTTCGTGCCGGATATGGACAAAAAATATAATTTGCAGGACACAACGGAGAGAGTTAATTTCCATGTGAAATTCGGTCTGGGACTGGACATGGTCGACACTTCGCTGAGGCTTAGAAAGAAGAGCTTCCAGAAGAGGGCGATGGCGGAGAGTATAAGGCTCAATTCAATCGGTGAGGAGTTAAGAGTCCTGTACGTTGCGCTCACAAGAGCTGTGGAAAAACTGATTCTTGTAGGTGGAATTGCTGATTCTAAGTATGACAGCTCAATGGAGAGATGGCAGAGAAGGGCACAGACGCGCGGCGGAGATTATGGCTATGTGTACACTTATTCCAACTACCTTGACCTTGCGGCGCCGGTGTTCTTCAAGAGCGTGACATCGGCGGTGCTGGAGCTTAGGACGGTTACGTTTGGCAGGGCGGATGAAGATGTTGATAGCTTGGATAAAATGCCTGAAACCGGAATGCAGGTGATGGATAGCAATGGTGTTGTGAGCGGCAATAATAGCGCGAACAACAGCGATAGTAGTGATTACCGCAACGGTGGTGATAATAGTAATAGCGTGAACAATAACAATGACGGTGATAATGGCAGTAGAGAACAGGCTGATATATTCAGAAAACGTTTTGATTACCAGTATCCGCATGAGCTTTCAACGCATCTTCCCGGAAAGTTTTCTGTGTCGGAATTAAAGCACCGGGATATAGATGAGTCGCAGGAAGAAGAGGTACATATCGTGCAGAGTGAGCGAAAAAAGCCTGTGCTTGAAGCCGATAGTGATACGCAGAAAAACATGGGAGCGGAGAGAGGAAATGCCTACCACAAGGTTTTTGAGCTGTTCGATTACAATGTGAATCCTGATGAAGGCTCCGTGCGCGAATTTATTCATGGTCTTGTGCTTTCCGGAAGAATGGACGCAGAGTATGAAAATCTGGTGAGAGCCGGAAAGTATGTTGCCTTTTTAAATTCCAAGCTTGGACATAGAATGAAAAAAGCTGCACTAAGTGGAAAAATGTACAGGGAACGGCAGTTTATTACGGGATTTCCGGCGAACAGGATAAGGCAGGAATACGAGGCCTGCGATGATATAATAATGGTTCAGGGTATTATTGACTGCTGCTTTGAGGAGGAGGACGGATATGTGATTGTCGATTATAAGACAGATCACGTTGAGCCTGATAATGCGGAGAAAATCCTGAAAAAGAGATATACAGAGCAGCTTAGATTATATGCGGATGCTCTTGAGCAGATAAGCAATGTAAAGGTAAAAGAATGTATCATATATTCAGTTTCAGTTAACCGTGAAATAAAATTATAACCAGCTTGTATGGTCTTTTTGACAAATATCTGATATGCTTTTTCTTTCGGTAAATATGGGGTGAAAAATTACTCACAAAAAGGAGAAGAGTATCATGTATACGGTGGGCTCGATTATAAAAAATGAGCGGGAGAAACATAAGATATCACAGGAGGAGTTATGCTTTGGAATATGCGCAGTCAGTACATTGTCAAGGATAGAGCATAATGAGCAGACTCCTACCATGGAAAAAGCAATGGCGTTATTAAACAGATTGGGACTTGAAGGGAGCAGGTATCTGTCATTCGTTTCAGAGGATGAGCATGAGTTTTACCGGATAAACTGCGATGTGGAACAGATGCTTGCTCTAAGAAAGTATAAGGAAGCTTATGAATATGTCATGGAGCATAAACAATACATGGATAAAAACAAGTTCAGAAAACAGTTTTTATGCGGCATTAAGGCTATCAAGCTGTGCTATGAGGACAAGCAGTATGAAACAGCAATCACGATGACAGAGGAAGCAATCAGGTATACCTGTCCGCATTTTGAAAAATCCAAGAAAATAAGATATTTTTTGACCGACATGGAAGTGAATATCATTAATGTGATGGCTGTCTCATATTGGTGGAGCGGAAAAAATATCATAGCCATTAACCTGCTTATGAATCTCACTGATGCACTGCGTGAACAGTATTCGACAATCGGTATTGATAGCTTCAGATATCCTATGGTTCTGTGTAATTTAGCACAATGGCTTAATGAACAGAGAAGGTATGAAGAAGCGGATGAATATATCGAAATCGGCCGGGAAGCCTGTATAAAGAGTGGAAAAATGCGCATGCTCCCGTTCTTCTGTTGTTGTAAAGCAGCAGTTCTTTTAAGTATGAACTGCCCTGAAGAGCATATTCTTAGAGAATATATAAGTGCCTATGTGATGTTTAAAAGCATGGGATTATATGACGATGCAATGAAACTTCGCTCCTACCTGCTTGAATTATATAACAGGGATCTTGAACATATATGTGCACCTAAGATCAGCAGTTCCACATGATTTCAAGAAAGTTAAAAAAGACTATAGAATATAGAACCATGAAACCTCCTTTTATAGTATTTTAGTTGATACCGTGGCAGGCGGTACCATAAATTTGTTCGAAGATACTGTACAGAGTGTTTACCCTTGTCCAGTAATATCATAGTAAAGGATTTGCGACCATAAAAACATAGCATATCACGGTAATTTTTATTTCCGTGATATGCTATGTTATTTATAGAAGGAAAGTAGTATAATCTACTTCTTCTCTTTTAAGCGTTTTAACGCTGCTTCGTTGAGTTTGAAACATAAATTGAAACTAAAAATAAAGTCATTATAATTCCCCGGATTATAATTATTCCTATAATGTCCTGTGTTTCTAAGTCTGTTATGTTTTTAATCATGGGTATTCTCCTTCAGGTGGTGTCATGCGGTGAGAAAATACATCCGCTGTGCGCTGATAATGTCTGCATTTCTGTATCAACTATATCGTGATTTCATTACTCAATAATTTCGCCGTTCGTCAAGGGTGAGCAAGCTCCCTTTGACTCTCTTGCGCTTATTATATCATTTATCAGGTGAAATATATAGAAAATGGAGAAAAGTTTTCGCGAATGTATCAGGAGATTTTTGAATAATCATTATAGAAAAATGGTGAGTGTTGTGATATGGACAATGGTATTGAAAATCCAGCGAATGATATGAGCGGGCAGGGAAACAGCCAGAAGCTTGCGGACGACCTGAATCTGGCACTTGATATGGGGTATGAGCGTGGAGCGGCTGATAGCGGGCTATATACGGGCTATGATTCCGGCAGTAATACCTGGGAGCTTATTGTGAAATATACCGGCGATATACAGTCCGTGGCAAAGAGGTTTGGAGCAAGTGCGGTGGTGCTTCTTGGCGGATATGCCATAGTTACCATGCCACAGGAGTATATCAATGATTTTGCCGATTGTGCTGAGGTTGTATATATCGAAAAGCCGCACAGGCTGTTTTTTTCAGACAGGCAGGCCTTGGAGCGCTCATGCGTATACTATGCGTGGAGCGAACCATACAGTCTGGGCGGAGAAGGAGTGCTTGCAGCCGTTATCGACAGCGGAATTGACTGGAAAAACACAGACTTCAGAAATTCGGACGGCTCAACGAGGATACTTAAATTATGGGATCAGACGGTGGCACCTGAAAGTTCAGGGTATGCCCCGCCGGAGGGCTATGTTGTGGGTACGGAGTACAATCGTGATGTGATAAATCTTGCACTGTCTGGGGACGAAGCGGCACTAAGAAGCATGAATTTGTCACGCGACTATTCAGGACATGGAACCTTTGTGACCGGTATTGCGGCAGGAAACGGTCAGGGTATGGCAGGCTCATTCCGCGGTGTGGCATTTGAGAGTGAGCTTATCATTGTCAAGCTGGGGGACAGTGAGCAGAGACAGTTTCCGCGGACAACAAGGCTTATGGAGGCGGTCAACTACTGTATAATGGAGGCACAGAAGGCGGGAAAGCCTGTTGTAATTAACATGAGCTTCGGGAACAACCAAGGCTCCCACGATGGCACCGACCTGCTGTCGACTTACCTTAACGCCGCTTCGGATGTCTGGAAGAATGTGATTGTCTGTGGCAGTGGAAATGAGGCAGGGAACGGAATACATGCGTCCGGTATGCTTAGCGGCAGAAAGGCGGAGAGTGTGGAGCTTGCGGTCGGAGAGTATGAGTCTGGCTTTAATCTGCAATTATGGAAAAATTATTCGGATGAGTATGGCGTGGAGCTTATTGCACCGTCCGGAGAGCGGAGCGGAAATTTGAGGACATACGGGGCGGACAGGGTGAGTCTTGACAATACGCAGGTGTATGTATATTATGGACAGCCGACACCGTACAGCAGATATCAGCAGCTTTATTTTGAATTCGTGCCTGCAGGTGGATATGTCACGCCGGGTGTGTGGAGAATTGTGCTGACTCCGGTAAGAATTGTGGATGGAAGATATGATTTGTGGCTTCAGGAGAGTGCAACACTCAATGAGGATACAAGATTTTTCAGCCCTTCGGAGGAGACAACACTCACGGTCCCATCAGCGGCCGGCAAGGTGATAACTGTCGGTGCCTACAACTCAAGAACCGACGCCTATGCCGATTTTTCAGGGAGAGGTTATACAAGAACTAACGATAATATCAAGCCGGATATTGTGGCACCCGGGGTGAATATTGTCTCAACGGCGGTGAACGGCGGCTACACGGTAAGGAGCGGGACATCTATGGCGGTGCCGTTCGTGAGCGGAAGCGCAGCGCTTCTCATGCAGTGGGGGGAATGAGTTATTATAATGCTAAGTTAGAAAGAACCCAGTAAATACAAGGGTTTCGCTGACTTTTGTCCTACGAAAAAATGAGAAACACTATGATAATTTTGATGATGAGTACCGGTATCAGAGTCAAAATATAGTGGTGAAAAGGAGGTTTGCAATAATATAACTCAAGGTGGTTAGAGTATAAATTTGCTGGTTAATTTTATAATACTGATTTTCTTTCCGCCCGGAAGAAAGAGATATTATGATTAAAGGTTTTATGCTTTAAGTACATGGAGTTTGGTATTATTAAAAGTGATTTGCTGGTATTGGGAGGAGTGGGGTGTATATGATGAAGGAAAGATTAAGAAAATCAATAGTACGAGCTGTGTTTATATTCTTGTGGGGATGGCTAATGCACTATTTTTACATAGAAGAAGGACAGATTGATATATTCAAAATGTGGTTACTAATTGGTTTTCCGTTTGGCATATATAAAATTCATTTATGGTTGATACCTAAAAATTTAGATATTGGTGGTACTGTTGGTGTATGGACTATGAATATAATTATTGGGTGCATCATGGGTGGTTTTGTTGTGATAGGATATATTTTAAGATTACTATACGATGTTTTTACTGTAATGGTAGAGCGGGTTTGGTAACAGAAAAAAGCAAGTATGAGAAGAGTGCTACATACTTGCTTTTTCTGTTTCATCAGGTTCTAACAATTCATCGTAAGTAGTATTCAGACAATCCCGAATACCACGAAGTTGCGAAGCTGTGATGTGTTGAATTCCACGTTCGATTTTAACAAGAGATTCTCTTGTAATATTTATATTCTGTAACTGAAGCATACGGACAAGTTCGGTTTGATGGATACCTTTGGATAATCTGATTTTTCGTATGTTCTTTCCAATAAAGATATCTGTTTGTTTGATTTTTTGTTCCATAATTACCCTCTTATATCTGGACTCATATTAGTCCTTTTTTATCTTTATCATAACGGGGGAAAATGATACAATGGGACTAGAATGAGTCCACTTAGTGGAATAGTAAAAAGATATTATTGAAAGGTGTTGGAATATGAAATTGAATGGACAGGGATGCTATCGAATTAAAAAGTGGGTATTTTGGGTAATGGTTTTATTGTTTATTACCTTAATTACTATGGCAGGGCAGAAAGAAAAGATTAGAGAGAAATGGCTGCACAGCCAAAAGAGAGTAGAGATATCTTTTGAGGGAGAAAAGTCCGAACTGAAAGATATTAGTACATGTTATTTATGCGGTTTAAACAATGAAAGTCTAATGGGGGTATTTCAGGGATCGGATGATATTGGAATTATATCTTTGTTGGATTGGTATATAGTGGAATTGAGATTAGATAGCTATAAGGATTCTAAAGGTTCACAGATTACATATACCAATACAGGAGGTACATTCTATTCGACTGGTGGATCACCAAGCCGGGGAATGGCAAATGCGGAAATAATGCTTCCAGGTACTTATAAGTTGGATATGAATTTTTTGGCGGAGCATTTGTGTCAGAAATGTTTAGATAAGATTACAGAGAGCTTGAGATATTCAAAATGGGAATACGAAGAAAAGAAAGTAATACCACTTTGTATAGTCGATTTTCAGACTTTAGAAATATACTCTTTGCAAGATTATCATGCAGGATGTATGGTAAGAGATTATTGGATAAATATGGAATATGAAGAAAATGAAATTAGGGTTGAAGCATTTTATGTGCCAGAGAGGACTTAAGAGTAAAAGTCTTTAGTTGATTTTCAAAGGATATTAGAGATATAATGGAGAAAGGAAATTCTGTTTTGTTGAACTGAAACAGGAATATAAATAGAGTATATTTAAGCTGGTAGATTAAAACTATCAGCTTATTTTAAACGATTGTTTATTTATTGTTTTTTATGGAATATACTATAATTCTAGAATGATGAAATCAGAGGTAATCGTAATGAACTATAAAATTTTAATGGTTGATGATGATAGAGAATTGCTAAAAATGCTGAATCAATACTTTACATTGAAGAATTATACAGTGATTATTGCAGAAAATGGCAT
>CAUCXT010000031.1 GCA_958446835.1 uncultured Eubacterium sp. | reverse complement strand
CCGGATGTCTTGCTAATGCCTTGTTTTTCAAGGCTTGTTTATACTAACATATTATCTTTCATTTGTAAAGCACTATTTAAAAGTAAGTTTTTAAGTAATTTCTGTATAAATTGTCTGAATTTTCTGTTTTTGACGATAAAACAAAAAATATAAAAATTCCGCCACCTATATATTCCTCGCTAATCGGTGGCGGAATTAAAATATGCTCTCTTTAGCTATGTACTATTTACTGCTTGTCAGTATATGTATCAAGCACATTCTTTGCACTGTCGGTAATATCCCTCTGATATGCAATCTCATGCTCCATTCCTCTGGATTCATCATTGGCCACAAGTGCTGCGTCTAAAACCTTATTGAGAAGCTCATTGACTGAACCAGCCATCTCATGCTGCTTCGTAGTGTTCTCGTATATCTGATTCATTGACTGTACCGTACTTGAAATGAAATCCTGTACTTTTACGATGGTATCTGCTATCTCTCTTGATGACTTTGCGGTCTGTGCGGCAAGATTACGCACTTCACCTGCTACAACAGAAAATCCTCTACCCTGATCGCCTGCTCTGGCTGCCTCTATGGAAGCATTGAGTGAAAGTATATTTGTCTTGTTGGCAATCCCGCTGATTACCTGTGTAAAGCCCTCTATCATCTTGGAGAGATTCTCAAGCTCCTTAATATTCTTTGATGAGCGCTCAACCACCTCATTAAGTCTGTTAATCTGCTCAATAATATCTCCAATGCTTGTGATACCTTCCCTGACAAGATTAAGCGAAGTGTCCGATGAATTGATTACATCAAATGCATGTTTTTCAACCTTTAACTGAGATTCGTCAAGATCATACACTACCTTCTTCATCTCATTGACTAATGCGTTATTGTCCATTTTCTTCTCCTTTATAGCTTTGTAATTGTTAATAAAATCTCTCTCAAAAAAAATTACATGATTTTACCCAACAATATTTAACAATTCGTTCACTGATTTTATTCCCACTAATCTTATATTTCCATCAGCTTTTAAATTCTTAAGACATACCTCGGGCAAAATGCATGTTGTAAATCCAAGCTTAACAGCCTCATTAACTCGGACAGCAGCGTGGCTTACCGCTCTTATTTCTCCTGTAAGTCCGACTTCACCGAATACTATCGTATTATGGTCTACCGCGATATTTTTATAGCTTGATAATACAGCATATACTATCGCCAGGTCAAGTGCCGGTTCCGATATTCTAAGCCCTCCTGCAATATTAAGATATGCATCACAGCCCGACAGTCTCAAGCCGATTCTCTTTTCAAGAACAGCCATAAGCAAATTGAATCTGTTTATATCTGCGCCTGCTGCAGTTCTTCTCGGCATTCCGAAATTGGATTGGCATACAAGAGCCTGAATCTCGACAAGCATTGGTCTTGTTCCCTCCATAAGGCATGCAACCACAGAGCCGGGAGCACCATCAGGTCTGCCATCCAACATATATTCCGATGGATTCGTAACCTCAGCAAGCCCTGTCTCACGCATCTCAAAAACACCTATCTCGTTGGTGGAACCGAATCTGTTCTTGACCGCTCTGAGAATACGATACGCCGCATTCCTATCTCCTTCAAAATAAAGAACGGTATCAACCATGTGTTCAAGTATTCTTGGTCCTGCGACAACACCCTCCTTGGTCACATGTCCGACAATGAAAATTGATATATTAAGCCCTTTTGCAAGCTGCATAAGCACTGATGTAGATTCACGTACCTGACTTACGCTTCCCGGAGCCGAGGCTGTGTTCTCGCAGAACATGGTCTGTATGGAGTCTATAATCACAACATCCGGCATTGTCTTTCTTATCACATCGTCTATCACATCCAGATTCGTCTCGCAGAGCAGCGACAGCTTATCCGAAAATTCTCCGATTCTGTCCGCACGAAGCTTGATCTGCCTAAGTGATTCTTCTCCCGATATGTATAACACATTCTTCGACTCTGCAAGATTGCGGCACACCTGCAAAAGAAGCGTTGACTTTCCTATTCCGGGATCTCCTCCCACAAGCACCAGTGAACCTCTTACTATTCCGCCTCCAAGCACCCTGTCAAGCTCTGAATATCCAGTGAGCGTTCTCTCCTCCTCATCAAGTGATATTCCGGACAAGACGGACGGCATGACATCGCGGTGTGCGATACCTCTTATATTCCCTTGTACCGTCTGCTTCACAACAGGCTCCTCAACAAAGGTGTTCCACTGCCTGCATTCCGGACACTGTCCAAGCCATTTCGAAGACTCATATCCACACTCTTTACAAAAAAAAGCTGTATTCTTAGCTTTTGCCATACTCACCTCATTTTTAAACAAACAGGGTTGTCCCACACTCATCGCGATAGTCCAACCCTGTCATTTTATATAGCTATAAATATACTACATTCTATTTACTTCTACCTTAACCGGTCTTCCTGAAAGCTCAACACTCAGGCTCAACTTGCCGCTGATATTGGTCTTCATATTTCCGATAACAACACTGTCAACAAGCACCTTATAATCTGTATCAGCCTCTAAGCCAAGGGTAATCTGTGCATCGTCATTTCCCTCAACAAAGAACTTAACAGAACTATCATCTGCAGTAAATCCGTTAACCGCTGTTCCCGGAACTGACTCGTATACAAAATTTCCATTCTCCTCAAGCTTGGTAATCTCGTTAAAGGTCTTTACCTTATAAATATCTCCGTTTACATCAAAATTGTCAAGCTTAGCCTTGGTGTCCAACTCGTAGTTGCCAAAACTGATTGAGCCATCCTTCTCAACCTTGATTAATTCCTCAATTACTGGCATAACCGCTCCTCCTGCTTTCGGTATCAACCGAAGTATTTTTATTACAAATCTCGCGTAAATCTGTAACTTTTTAAAATATTATATCTCAAATCTACCTAAATTTCCACTATATTTTACTTGGATTTTGAAAATGTGAGCTTATCATCGCTAAGGCCTACAAGAACCTTATCTCCGGACTTGAAGGTTCCCTCAAGAATCTTCTCGGCAAGCTCATCCTCGACCTTGCTCTGAAGTGCTCTCTTTAAAGGTCTTGCGCCGTATTTCTCATCATAACCATTGTCGATAATGTAATTTCTTGCAGCCTCATCAAGCTTGATTGTCATATTCATCTGTTCCTTGATACGCTTATTGATTGAAGCTAAAAGAATATCCACAATGCTTCCGATATTCTCCTTTGTGAGTGTATGGAACACTATTGTCTCATCAATTCTGTTCAAAAACTCAGGCTTGAATATGCTCTTGACCTCTTCCATAACTCTTTCCTTCATAACAGCATGGTTATGCTCCTTGCTGTTATCCGAGGCAAATCCTAAATTCTTAGGAGAAATGATGTTCTGGGCGCCTGCATTTGATGTCATTATTATAACAGTATTTTTAAAATCAACCTTTCTTCCGGTAGAATCTGTTATATGCCCGTCATCAAGCACCTGAAGGAGTATATTAAATACATCAGGGTGAGCCTTCTCAATCTCATCAAAAAGAATTACAGAGTACGGATTCCTCCTGACCTTCTCGCTTAACTGTCCTCCCTCCTCATAGCCTACATATCCCGGAGGCGAACCAATCATTTTCGATACACTGTGTTTTTCCATGTACTCGGACATATCTACTCTTATAAGTGCATTCTCTGAGCCGAACATCGCATCCGCAAGCGCCTTTGAAAGCTCTGTCTTGCCGACACCGGTAGGTCCAAGGAACAAGAATGAGCCTATAGGTCTCTTCGGATCCTTAAGTCCAACTCTTCCGCGTCTGATTGCCTTTGCTACCGCAGTAACAGCTTCATCCTGTCCGACAACGCGCTCATGGAGTATCTTTTCAAGATTCATAAGTCTCTCAGACTCCTCCATTGCAAGCTTTTTGACAGGAATTTTCGTCCAGTCGGACACAACATCCGCTATCTCATTCTCACCTACAACCATGCGCTTGTTATGCTTATCGTTGTCCCATTTTTCCTTGAGTTTATCAAGTTTTTCAAGCTTCTTAAGCTGTTTTTTCTTGATTTCCCCGGCTTTCTCATAAGCCTCATCCTTAATCGCCGCTTCCTTCTGCGCATCCATTGCCGCAATCTCGTCCTCAAGGTTTTTGATTGCCTCCGGCTTTAAATACACGCCGAGTCTTGTCTTTGAGGCTGCCTCATCTATAAGGTCAATAGCCTTATCCGGCAAAAATCTGTCATTGATATATCGCGATGACATCTTGACTGCTGCCACAAGTGCCGCATCTGAAATCTTAACACCATGGTGTTTCTCATAAGCCGGTCTTATTCCCTTTAAAATCTCAACCGTCTCATCCTCGGACGGTTCCTCGACATTAACAGGCTGAAAACGTCTCTCCAGCGCCGCATCCTTCTCGATGTACTTGCGGTACTCCTCCAAGGTTGTAGCTCCGATTATCTGAACCTCGCCTCTTGCAAGTGACGGCTTAAGGATATTGGAGGCATCAATAGCGCCCTCCGCTCCGCCCGCGCCGATGATTGTGTGAAGCTCATCTATAAAGAGCAGTATATTTCCCGCTGCCTTTACCTCGGCGATAACCTTCTTAATTCTCTCCTCAAACTCACCTCTGTACTTGGAGCCTGCCACCATTCCGGACAAATCAAGCGTGAGAAGTCTCTTATCCGCTATAGTCTCCGGCACATCGCCCTCGACAATCTTGAGTGCAAGTCCTTCAACAACTGCCGTCTTACCGACACCCGGCTCACCTATAAGACATGGATTATTCTTGGTTCTTCTGCTTGTTATCTGGATAACTCTCTGTATCTCTTTCTCCCTGCCGATAACCGGGTCAAGCTTACCTTCTGCGGCAAGCTTGGTCAAATCCCTGCTGTACTGGTCAAGCGTTGCTGTAGGATTCTTCTTATTCTTAGGCTTATTGCCCTGAAAATCCTCCTTGTATGCGCTGCTGTCCTCGCCCATGGCGATGAGAAGGTCAACATAAGTCTTTTGTATGTTTACACCTATCGTGTTCAAAAGTCTGAGCGCAACGCTCTCACTCTCCTTAATGATTGCGATAAGTATGTGCTCCGTTCCTATAAGCTGTGCCTTAAAGCGCACTGCCTCACGCGCCGCCTGGTCAAGCACCCTGCGCGCTCTCGGTGTATATGAATTCGGCTCAGCGACATTCACATTATTATCCTGTGAGATGAGCTGTTCTAAAATTGCCACTATTCTATCCTCATCGGCACCATTCTCGATAAGGACCTCGCTCGCAACACAATCTCCCTGTCTTAACAGACCAAGCAGAATATGCTCTGTTCCGACTGAGGTATGTCCAAGCTCGCTCGCAGCTTCCGCCGCAAGGTCTAATGCCTCCTCGGCTTTCTTTGTAAATCCTATCTGCATAATGTATTCCTCTCTATATTACTTAACTATATATTTTAATATCAGTCTTTATTGTTCGTCAAGCTCCGGAATGTGCTCCCTGATATACTTTGCACGGAGCACATCTATCTCCTCTACCGACATTGCCTTCTCCTTGCCGTTGTTGTACTGCAGGGTTCGCGGCTGAATGGCAAGCATCATTGAGTAGGCTGAAAAATCTTCTGCGTCTTTAAACTTAATCGTGCCAAGGCACAGTCCAAGACGTATCTCGGATAGGAGAACCATAGCATTCTTAAGATTAAGGCATCTTGAATATTTCAGAACACCATAAGACTTATATGCTTCATCCTCCGCTCTTATTTTTCCTGAGTCAAGATAATCCTTCCTGAGTGAACGTTCCTGGCGTATAATCTGCTGTACAACGGAATCAAGGTTATGAATAATATCTTCCTCAGACTGCCCAAGGGTTCTCTGATTAGAAAATTGATAGATATCGCCCATGCCATTCATACCCTCGCCGAAGCACGCCGACATTCTCACACCGAAACGTCCAAGCTCATTTGCAAGGAGCTGCAGCTTCTTGGTGTTAGCAAGCACAGGAAGATGAAGCCTGTATGCGGCTCTCATTCCTGTTCCGACATTCGTAGGGTATGTGGTGTGATACCCATATTTTTCACTGAAGGCATAGTTAAAATGCTCCTCCAAAAAATCATCGTACAGGTTAGCTGACTTAAGGCACGCTTCCATGTCCATGCCCGATATCATCGCCTGTATTCTTAAATGGTCTTCGCTGTTGACCATTATTGACAGTCCACCGTCATGTGAAAGAGCCGCGGCTCCATCTTTGCGTCCTGCCATATATCTGTTTATCTCCTGCTGTTCATACAAAAGCTGTCTCTGATTGTCTCCTATTCCGTTCATGCGCTTGAGTTCAAACCCATCCGCATACTCGCTGTCACTTATACATTCAAAAACCCTGTCGACAAGGTTCTTTCCCTCGTCGGCACTTATCTTGGTGGAAAACGGATATTCTGTAGTGTTTCGCGCAAGTCTTATGCGGCTTGAAAGCACAACATCGGAATCTTTTCCTTTTTTCTCATACCATTTAAGCATTGTCATCCGCCCCCTCAATCTGACTTCTCAAGTCCTTTATACGGTCGCGTAGTCTTGCCGCTTCCTCGAAATCTTCCTCAAGGACTGCCTGCTTAAGTCTCTTATCCATGACATCAATCTCATGGGAAAGTGCGGCTCTTGTAGGTTTTTTCTCAATTTTTTCTGCATTGCCGCCGACATCCGGTAATTCACCATTCATCACCTCAGAAGCATTATCCTGAACCTGTGCATTCATGCTTCTCATAGACTTCATAAGTCTGTATGGCTTCTTTCCCTGATGATTAACACTGCCCTGTATCTTCTTGATACTGTCATCAAGGAGCGGACCAAATACATTATAACACTCAGCACACCCAAAAGCACTGTTCTTTATAAATTCACCATAGCTTAAGTGACAGCCCGGACACACAACATGTGTCTTAGGGTCATCCTGCCCGCCTCCTACCGGCATTCCGAGAAGTCCCGACAAAAGCTGTCCCAGTCTTCCGTCACCGTCAAGCAGATTAGTGTAATAGCTTATATCGGTCTTAGCCGCACATTCACTGCAAAGATGATGCTCCGTCTTATTTCCGTTTACAACCTCCGAATAGTGGAAGGTCGCCTCATTTTCTCCACAAATCTCACATAACATTCGATTAGTCCTCCCCTATATATTCACTTATTATCTCATCAACCAGAGTGTGTATCTCCTCCGGCGTAAGATTCTTACATAATGCCTTTGCAACTATAACACGCATATCGTCGGTGAGCTCCTGCATGGCACGAATCTTATCTACATCCACGGCAATCACCGCACCTCTTCTGCGGTCAAGCTTTATGAAGCCCTCCTCGCGAAGCACTGAGTACGCCTTGTTGACCGTATGCATATTGACGCCTACAACTTCGGCAAGCTGTCTAACGGACGGCAGGATATCGCCCTCATGCATCTCGTCCATGGCAATACAGGTAATTATCTGATTGCATAGCTGTACATATATAGCCTCATCACTGTTAAAATCAATCGTAAATACCATAGCCATAATTCCTCCGATACATCATTGTTATAGTATGAATATAACAGATATGCGGCAAAAAAACAATTAATTTTTTATAAACATTCGTGTGGAAAAAGTTGCCAATTTTATCTATATGTGTATAACGTATTATGTTTATGCATATCAGCTCCGTTGTGCGAAGCAAGATGTTCTAAGAACATCTAAGCTTCTCCCAAAAGTCGTGATATGCATAAACATAATACGTTATACACAGCTAGGTTTATATAACATGTTTTGACATTTGAATTTTATAAAATTACGCTAAATCAATTTCTCCTGCGGTAATGCACAACCGCCCCCGCAATTGCCAGAATACTTATGACTGCTCCCACTCCAAGCCCTTTCGTCCTGTGCTTCATTTCGATAAGGTGATTCCCGTTTTCTATATTTGTCATAAGCATATATCCGGCAAGGCTTTCCGTCCTCTGCTTTACACCGTCAATATATATGCTCCAGCCCTCATTATATGGCAGTGATATGACAAGTATGCCGCTTCTGGTCATTATATTCCCCGATATATACTCATTTTTGCCCGCAAGACCATGCCAGCCGGTTCCAACCGATATATCGCTCATTTTTCCAAGCACGTTCTCATCTATAAAATTCTTGACCGTTTTGTAGTCTGCGCTCTTATCGTTTAATAGCTTTACAAATTTCTCACAGCTCTCCGCTTTTATGCTGTAGCCACCCGGAAGAGCCGCCTCATTTTTCTTATAATCTGAGCTGTCCTCCGTTTCAATATTCCCAGCCACATTCTCATATTTCTCCACTGTCTGATAATACGCTTTTCCGTCGACCATGCGTATCTGGCTGTAAAAGGTATATACCTCTCAGCACAAGCCCGGTTATGACCACCAGAAAAGGCAGTAAAAATGCGAATAAAAAATTTACCATGATATCTTCCCCCTGAATTTAAGTTGATATCATGGTAAATTAAAATACTTTCATAAATTATTAAAAGTCTTTCAGTTTTCTTTCAATTAATCTGTCATATCTGTAATTGCTGTAATGACAGCTCTCTATTATGCCTCATCAATCGCCTTGCCGATGTCATGTCTCATATACTTATTCTCAAATGAAACCCATTCTGTAGCCTTATACGCGTTGGCTCTGGCTGTCTTAAGGTCGGCACCTGTAGCTGTGATTCCAAGCACTCTTCCTCCGTTGGTAACAAAGCCTTCGTCTGTGAGCTTAGTCCCGGCGTGGAAACAATAATACCCCGGATTGTTGTCAAATGCCTCAAGTCCTGTGATAAGCTTGCCCTTCTCGTACTTCTCAGGATATCCGTCTGAGGCAAGCACAACACAGACTGCGGCATTGTCCTCGAACTCAAGCTCAACCTTGTCAAGCGTTCCGTCGATACATGCCTCAAATACATCGATAATGTCATTCTTCATTCTCGGAAGAACAACCTGTGTCTCAGGGTCGCCAAAACGTGCGTTGTACTCAAGCACACGCGGTCCCTTCGGTGTGAGCATAAGTCCGAAGAAAATGATTCCTTTAAACTCTCTTCCTTCCGCCTTCATGGCATCCACAGTTGCCTGATATATGTACTTCTTACAGAACTCGTCAACCTCAGCCGTATAGAACGGGCTTGGTGAGAAGGTTCCCATTCCGCCTGTGTTAAGTCCCTTATCTCCGTCCTTAGCACGCTTGTGGTCCTGTGCGGAGGTCATAATCTTAATCGTATGTCCATCCACAAATGAGAGAACAGACACTTCACGTCCTGTCATAAACTCCTCTATAACTATCCTGTCACCTGCGGAGCCGAACTGCTTGTCAAGCATGAGTGTCTTGACGCCTTCCTTAGCCTCCTCCTTGGTATTGCAGATAAGCACACCCTTTCCAAGCGCAAGTCCATCCGCCTTCAAAACAGTAGGATACTCCGCTGTCTCAAGGTACTCAAGTGCGGCTTCCGGGCTGTTAAATGTCTCATAGCCCGCTGTAGGTATATTGTACTTTTTCATAAGATCCTTCGAAAATGCCTTTGAACCTTCAAGGATAGCTGCATTTTTTCTAGGTCCGAATACACGAAGTCCTGCTGCCTCGAACGCATCGACAATTCCTCCTACGAGAGGGTCATCCATACCGATTATCGTGAGGTCTATCTTCTGCTCCTTTGCAAACGCAACAAGCTTGTCAAATTCCATAGCCGTAATAGGAACACACTCAGCTATCTGACCGATTCCGGCATTGCCCGGAGCGCAGAATATCTTGTCAACTCTCTTACTCTGTGCACATTTCCATGCTATAGCATGCTCTCTTCCACCACTACCAACAATAAGAATTCTCATAACTGTTCCTTTCTGTCTGAAACTTTAGCAATACTGTCCGGCACTACTTGTCCGGACAGCATATCTTTATCATTGTTCAATTACAGTCTTACCGTCAACAACCTTAACCTTCCCCTGTGCTATCAGGTCAATAGCCTGAGGAAGTATCACCCATTCAGCCTGCTCCATGACACGTCTCTGGAGTGTCTCCGGGGTATCATCCTGCTCAATCATAACAGGCTTCTGTAAAATTATAGGTCCTGTGTCTGTTCCATCGTCCACAAAATGAACGGTCGCACCTGTCACCTTAACTCCTCTGCCAAGAGCCGCCTCATGGACATGAAGTCCGTAATGTCCCTTTCCGCAGAACGAAGGTATAAGTGATGGATGTATATTTATAATTCTGTTTGTATATGCCTTGACCATAATCCCAGGGATGGCAACAAGAAAGCCCGCAAGCACAATAAGGTCAACCTTATATGAATCCACCGCCGCAAGAAGCGCCCTGTGGAACTCCTCCCTGTCCGCGAAGCTCTTAGGAGATATACACTCAGCAGGAATATTGTTGTTTCTTGCCCTCTCAAGAGCATAAGCCTTGCGGTTATTGCTTATAACAACCGCTATCTCCGTGTTATGTATCTTTCCTGAATTGACACCATCTATGATAGCCTGAAGATTCGTTCCGCCACCGGATACAAGCACCGCAATCCTTAGCATACGGTAACTCCCTTCTCGCCTGCAACAGCCTTTCCGATAACGAATGCCTTCTCGCCTGCCGCATTGATGGCAGCAATCGTCTTATCTGCATCTGCAGGGTCTACCGCAAGAACCATTCCGACACCCATGTTGAAGGTGTTGTACATCATCTGTTCCTCAATATTTCCCTTCTTGGCAAGCATCTTGAAGATTGCAGGAACCTCATAGCTGTCCTTCTTAACCTCAGCTCTGATTCCATCAGGAAGCATTCTCGGAATATTCTCATAGAAACCGCCGCCTGTGATATGGCTGCAGCCCTTAATCTTAACGCCCGCCTTCTTCACGGACTTCAATGCCTTTACATAGATTCTTGTAGGCTCAAGAAGTGCCTCTCCAAGTGTCTTTCCAAGCTCATCATAATATGTACTTAAGCCTTCCTTGGTAAGCTCTTTTTCAAATACCTTGCGGACAAGTGAGAAACCATTGGAGTGAACACCTGATGAAGCGATTGCGACAAGTGTATCTCCGTCCTTGATATCCTGTCCTGTAATCATATCCTTGCGGTCAATCACACCTACTGAGAAACCTGCAAGATCATAGTCCTCCTCAGGCATAAGTCCAGGGTGCTCAGCTGTCTCGCCACCGATAAGTGCACACTCAGACATCTTACAGCCCTCCGCAACACCCTTTACAATCATGGCAATCTTCTCTGGATAATTCTTGCCACAGGCAATATAGTCTAAGAAAAATAATGGCTCACCGCCTGCACATGCAACATCATTAACACACATAGCAACCGCATCGATACCTATTGTGTCATGCTTGTCCATAATGATGGCAAGCTTAACCTTGGTACCGCAGCCGTCTGTTCCCGATAACAAAACAGGATCTTCCATATCCTTTATTGCCTTCAATGAAAATGCTCCCGAGAATCCGCCAAGACCACCTAATACCTCCGGTCTCATCGTTCCCTTTACATACTCTTTCATAAGCTCGACCGACTTATACCCTGCTTCAATATCTACTCCGGAATTCTTGTAATCCATTTTTCTTTCCTCCATTATTGTATTATGATGTTGTAAACTGTATTCAAAGCTGTAAATATGTATCTATTTATGCGTTGTAGCCTTCATATCCTATCTTTTCAATCTTTTCCTTCTTAGCCATAACCCCTGCCTTCAACTCATCTTTATAAGCCTTAATCTTATCAAGAAGCTCAGGATCTGATGTTGCAAGAATCTTAGCGGCAAGAATACCCGCATTGGCTCCTCCATCTATGGCAACCGTTGCCACAGGAATACCACTTGGCATCTGTACGATAGAATAGAGAGAATCCACACCTCCAAGAGATTTCGTGTGAATCGGAACACCGATAACCGGAAGTGGGAATATAGCTGCACACATTCCCGGAAGATGAGCTGCTCCCCCTGCACCCGCGATGATACACTTGATTCCCTTCTCCTCTGCCTTAGAAGCATAGTCAAAAAATACGTCCGGCATTCTGTGAGCCGAGATAATTGTAATCTCATAGTCGATACCGAATTTCTCAAGCATCTGTGCTGCCTTAGACATAACCGGAAGGTCTGAATCACTTCCCATAACAATACCTACTTTTGCCATTGTAGTTCTCCTTTATGTGTAATTTTTTAAAGCCCGACAAGTATAAATAATATCAGCATAACAATAATAATACCATTGATAAATGTGCCAAAAAAAGATATTCCATAGCGCTTATCCTGCTCCTTATAGCTTAACAAGCCAAAAATCAGCCCGAAAAGAGACAATACCAGCGCTAAAAGTCCGTATGCTCCCACCTGCATGCTGCCTTCACCGCGTGCTTTAAACGACAGCAATATGCTATATCCCAATGCAAGCAGTGAAAAAATCGCCAATGCCGATGAGAGAACTCCTCCGATTGTATATTCCTTATAGGAAAAACGAAGTTTTGTCTTTTTCATAATCCATTAATCCTAAAAAAGTGTATCCGACTTAGCCGCAAGCAGCTTAGCTCCTGTCACAATCATCAGGATTCCGCAGACTACTCCCGCAACCACCGTAATAATTCCGGTAGTTATCGCCGCAGCTCCTGAACCTTTTACCCTCTTAAAAAGTTTTTCGTTCATCCAAACACCTCCAACTATTTTACTCCATATGTCTCATAATACGCGTCTATTCTTGACTTTATCTCATCATCAATAAGAATCCTTCCATGGCATGGCTTATTATAAAGATACTCTGTAACTTCCTTCATGGACACAATAGCCTTAGCGTCGAAGCCGTACTTTTCCTTAATCTCGTCCAGTGCGCTCTTAGTGCCGGAAAGTCCTACCTCCATGCGGTTGAGCGACACCATAAGTCCTACTATCTCAACATTGGCTGCTCCTCTTACCTTAGGTACAGTCTCTTCCATAGATTTTCCGGATGTAGTTACATCCTCAATCATAACCACCCTGTCACCGTCAACAAGCTTACTTCCAAGGAATCCGCCCTTATCTGCGCCATGATCCTTCTCTTCTTTTCTGTCCGAACAATAGCGAACCTCTTTGCCGTATAATTCACTATATGCAATCGCTGTAACAACACTGATAGGAATTCCCTTGTATGCCGGTCCGAATAAAACATCAAAGTCATCACCATAGTTATCGTGAATTGCCTTTGCATAATATTCTCCTAATTTCTTAAGCTGCGAGCCTGTTACATAAGCTCCTGCATTCATAAAGAATGGAGACTTTCTGCCGCTCTTCAAAGTAAAATCGCCGAATTTCAAGACATTGCTCTCTACCATGAAATCAATAAATTCCTGCTTGTACTGTTCCATTGTATCCCAAAACCTCCTGTTTATGCGGCTTTACGCCGCTATTGTTATTCCATAAATGCTTTTTCTGTAAACTTTTAGGCAGCATTCCTCAACAAAATCTCTTTTCTGCAGATTCTCTGTCTTTTTAGGGTTTCCAGTGCCCTGTTTGTTAATGGTTATTTTTTATTAATTGATTTTCCCATTTGTTCCTCCTTCCTTGTATAAAAATAGGAAAGATTTCAAACGCCGTTCCTATTCTACCATAAAACTTTATTGGTTTCAATGTATATTTACATTACCAACACCTCCTGCAAGCTATCTATTATATCTGGTTTACCAGCCTCAAATCCAGTTTCTGCTTATGTGCATAGAGATTTGTTTTTCAAAGAATTTAAAAAAATGTAGAACATACGTTCGTTTTGTGCTATAATGTTTATAACCATTTCAGATATCTTCTGAGTGTTAATAAGAATATTACAAATAGAAACGCATAAACTACTAATACCACTAACACTATACCGCTTGACATCACCGGATATCAATGGTATAGTGTTCATAGTGGTTGTGCTACGGAAACTTGCGATGCCCGTAGCCGGTGGAGTTCCATGCGTGGGCTCCACTTTTTTATGTCTGTTTCAGGAAGGAAATACTATATGGCAAAAGACTTTCTCACTTATCAACAGCAGTTACATATTCTTGAATATGACAAACAACTTACTATTTCCAATCACGAATATGCCACTAAAAAGTTGGAAGAACTCAGCTACTATTCTCTAATAGGCGGATACAAATCTCTTTTCAAGCATGCCCCATCAAATAAATATATTCACGGTGTTACTTTTGAGGAATTAGTTGCCTTTTATTACTTTGACGAAGAACTACGTACTTTATTTCTGAAGTACATTCTTCATGTAGAACGCCATATAAAATCTATGTTCTCCTATCACTTCTGCGAAAAATATGGTGAACAGCAGTCAATGTATCTTGATATGAATAATTACAATCATACCAAAAAGAACCATCGTGACTTGATACGCCTGACTTATTCATTGCAAAAAGCTATTGCTATCCCCAGTAAATATGCTTATATTGAGCATTCTGCCAACGCATATCACAATGTACCGTTATGGGTTGCAACCAATGCTTTAACATTTGGACAAATCTCCAAAATGTACCAATATGCAACTACCGATATCCGGACCAAAATCAGTAAAAACTTCCAAAATATTTCGGAGAAGCAGCTGCATCAATTTATTAACATTATTGGCAAATGCCGTAATGTGTGTGCGCATGGAGAGCGTCTATTTTCATTCAAAATCAATGAGACAATTCCCGATACTCTACTTCACCAAAAACTTCAAATCACAAAAATCAATAATCACTATGCTTATGGCAAGCAAGATTTATTCGCAGTTGTAATTGCCTTACGATACTTGATAAGCAATGAGGAATTCAAACAATTTAAAGCTACTCTTTCAAAGCTTATAAAAACTGTACTTAAACAATGTCCTCATCTTACAGAGAAACATCTTCTTGATAATATGGGTTTTCCTTCTAACTGGAATAAAATCAGCCGATATAGAAAAATATAATTCAATATTACCAAGAGATGAACAAGCGACACGTGTAAAAACATAATAATAACTACATAATGTATGAAGCTTTACAAAAAGGCTTCATACACTCCCTTCTTCCATAATAATCTGTTCCTTTTTCCCCATTTTAAGCATAAAAATCCATGCATTTGTTTAATTACAAACACATGGATTATTATCCTAACGCATTATAATGCGCACATATTTCATAATGAAATTCTTATCATATATAAATGTAAGAAATACATTATCATTAACCGCAGCAAACACTTCCTTAGAGAGCGCAGAGCTTCCAAATACGGTTAACACCGCAAACACAATCCATATTGCGAAAAGACCGATGACAAAGCCTGCGACAGCGCCTGCCGTCTTGTTTATCTGCTTGAGAACCGGAAGCTTCGCAAGCACAGAGATAAATCCGAATATCACTCTCAATAATATGAATACAATCAGAAAGCTTATGACAAACGTAACCACATTAAATATCAAATCCGATATGTAGTTTATCATATATTCCTTTAAGCTGCTGACACCTAACTGTGCATATTTTGTCACAGTGTTATTCTCCCTGAGCATATCCTTTATCACCTCAGGAAAATTCAGGCTGTCTATTATCTCCTCGTCGCTTTTAAGCTCAAACATGTCATCGGTAATGATGTTTTCCTCAACAATAGCCTGTATTCCATCATATATTTTAGTGTTATCTTTTATTGCTCCTGTGACAAACGGCAGAAGCATGAATACAGCTATCAGCGTTCCGACAAGAGAGACAACGGAAAAAATCATTTTGATGATTCCCCTGTACATCCCCACTATTGTCGTCAACGCCAATACTGCTATAACTGTTATCAATACCCAGTTCAACTCTTAACTCCCTTCAACTTCCTTGCTATATCCTTAACGTACACAGCCGATAAGCTCTTTGATATCACTCACCTTATTCTTCTCCATGTACGCCTTAATTCCTTCAATCACCTCTATTGTTGTGTAAGGATTGTGGAAATTGGCGGTTCCTATGGATACTGCCGTTGCGCCTGCCATGATGAACTCAAGTGCATCCTCGGCATTCATTATCCCGCCCATTCCTATAACAGGTATCTTAACCGCATGCGCCGCCTGATATACCATTCTCACAGCTACAGGCTTGATTGCAGGACCAGAGAGTCCTCCTGTCTTATTGGCAACTGCGAAGGTTCTCCTGTTCACATCAATCTTCATTCCTGTGAGAGTATTGATGAGTGAAATCGCATCAGCTCCGCCAGCCTCAGCCGCCTTAGCCATAACAGTGATGTCCGTCACATTAGGACTGAGCTTCATAATGACAGGCTGCTTCGCATGCTTTTTTAAAACCGAAGTGATATGCTCAACACTGTCCGGATTCTGACCGAAGGCGATTCCGCCCTCCTTCACGTTAGGACAGGAAATATTGATTTCAAGCATGTCAACAGGCTCATCTGCAAGCCTTTCTACAACCTCAACATAATCCTCCTCCGTCTTTCCGCACACATTCACAATAATCTTTGTATCGTACTTCTTGAGGAACGGAATATCCCTTTTGCAAAATACATCTATGCCCGGATTCTGAAGCCCAATGGCATTAATCATTCCGCCATAAGTCTCCGCAATCCTAGGTGTCGGATTTCCCGGCCATGGAACATTAGCCACGCCCTTGGTCACAACCGCTCCAAGCTTATTCAGATCAACAAATTCGCCATATTCTGCACCTGAACCGAAGGTTCCCGAAGCTGTCATAACGGGATTCTTAAGTTCAACACCCGCGATATTTACTGTTGTACATAATTCCATTACAGCTCCACCTCCTTTGAATCGAATACCGGACCATCCTTGCATATTCTGGCATTGTGGACATGGGAATGTTCATCAATATCCTTTGTCTTACATACACATGCAAGACATGCACCTATGCCGCAAGCCATCTTCTCCTCGAGGGAAATCTGAGCTTCTATTTCCTTGTCCTCCGCATACGCCTTCAGCCCTCTCAACATAGGCGTAGGTCCACATGCGTAAAACACTCCGGCTTCAATATTTTCCTGCTTTATTGCATCAATAACATTACCGTGTACTCCAAGGCTTCCGTCATCTGTCGCAATCACAACCTTGGCATATTTCTTCATATCCTCAACGAGGAATGTGTTACTGTCACGATATCCAAGCACTGCCGTAATCTCCTTATCGGGATACGCCGAATGTATCCCCTTTGCCAGCTCAAGCATAGGTGGAATACCTATTCCTCCCGCAACAAGCACAGGCTTCTTATCCTTTATTGTAAATCCATTACCCAGAGGTCCGATAATCTTTACCGTATCCCCCTGTACATAGTGAGAAAATTCTTCCGTACCAAAGCCTACCACTCTGTATACAAGTCTTAATGTATTCCCATTCACTTCACAAATACTTATCGGTCTTGGAAGGAGCTTGGAACCGTCATGAGTGTACAGTGAAATAAACTGTCCCGGGCGAGCCTCCTTTGCAATATCTTTTGTCTCAAGCACGAGGCTGTAAATTCCGTCTAAAAGCTTCTCCTGACAAACCACTTTTGCTGTTTCTGTGTATTTTGACATAGTATTCTCCACCTTATTTATTTGCGAGTGCTCCATTGATATCGGCAACCATATCCATTACCGCGGCTCTTGACGCATCACCGAAATTCTCCGCTCCGTACTGTGCATACTTCTCATTCTTATAAGCAGCGATTATTCCTCTTGAGCTGTTAACTATGGCACCAAGTCCATCCTCATTAAAGAAATCTACAAGGTCGGCACCCTTGCCCCCCTGTGCACCATATCCCGGTACAAGAATGAAGCTCTTAGGCATAATCTTTCTCAGTGTTCTTCCCATCTCAGGGTATGTGGCACCTACAACAGCGCCCACATAGCTGTAACCGTCTCCCATACATTCGGCACCCCACTGGGCAACCTTCTCACCAACCCACTCATAAAGTGGTCTTCCATCAATGATTCTGTCCTGAAATTCTCCGCTTGAAGGATTAGATGTCTTTACAAGAATGAAAATACCCTTCTTCTCTTCCTTGCATACGTCAATAAAAGGCTTAATACCGTCCGAACCAAGATACGGATTAACCGTGGCAAAATCTTCATCAAATGCGCTGTATGACTTCGTTCCCACATTGACCTTTCCAAGATGTGCAACCGCATAGGCAGCCGATGTGGAGCCTATATCACCCCTCTTGACATCTCCTATAACAACAAGGTTCTTCTCCTTTGCATATTTAACAGTACGATCAAACGCAGCAAGACCCGGAATTCCGAACTGCTCATACATGGCAATCTGTGGCTTCACGGCAGGGATGATATCGTATGTCTTATCAATTATCTCCTTGTTAAACTGCCAGATAGCCTCCGCAGCTCCCTCTAAGGTCTCACCATACTCTGCGAAAGCCTTCTTCTGAACCTGCTCAGGTATATAGGAAAGCATTGGATCAAGTCCGACAACTATAGGTGCGTTGGTTCTCTTAATGTTAGTAATAAGCTTGTTAATCATAGTTCCTCCTAGATGATTCCTGTATTTTTAAGGTCATTTAAAACGCCCTTATTTTCAATATATTCAGACAGCTCTGATGCTGTAACCCACTTAAAATCGCTTACTGCCTCGGAGAGAATAACCATATCCGATTCCGTGTGGCACAGATAAGCAATACCGACAATCTGCATGTCACCAAGTGAATATGACCATGTATATGGTATACTGTCAATCTGTGCATCAAGTCCCGTTGCTTCGCTGATTATCTGTTTTACATACAAATCCGGCGCTATGCCATACTCCAAATCGCCATCAACAAATTCCCACTGATATGGCTCCGTTATCCTGTCATCATACCACTTGCGAAGTATTAAAAACTTATCATTGTTCTTTACAATTCCTTTAACCTTGATTCCAAACTTGTTCATCACTTATCACCCTTTCTCAAGAAAGCATCTGTATGCATTTTTCCTTTCATGGTATTTTTAGGTTTCTCTCCGACATCCGCACTTGTAAGCACAGCCGACAGATTCTTGGTAAGAATCGCAGCACATGCCGGGCAGAACCTTCCATATCTTATAGGCTCTCCACATCTCTCACATGGAATATATTCCCCTGAGCCATCCGGTATCTCAATTCTTCCCTGACGCAGCAGCTTATTGATTTTATTGATTGAAACACCCGTAGCCTCCGAAATCACTATTCCCGGACTCGGTCCATGCTCATCTATATATGCCTTTACCTTTCCGAAATCATCATATACTACATTTCCACAGTCCTCACAGATATATTTTCCCGCTCCCTGAAATACATATCTCCCACCACATTTATCACATTTTCTGGGTGTATCATCAAATATAATATTTTTCCTTTTATCTATCATTGATACCTCTCCTTTACTTCAAAAATCCATTGACTATCTGTGCTTCAGCCTCCGCCTCGGTAAGTCTTAAATTCATCAGCTTAACGGTTATTTCCATTGATTACCGATTTAAAAAGCTGATAAGACTTATTCTTGGCAACAGACCTTTTTGTGAAAATAATAATTATCACTAATGTCTATTATTCATATTATTTTATAAAAAAATGGTCGTCTGCAAATGTATTATCCGCATTCGACCATATTTTAACATAAATTTACAATATATGAAAGAGTATTTTATTTTTCTATCTCAACAGTTGTTTCCATTGAAATCTTCTTTATAAGCTCTGCTGCTCTCTCATCGACTATATACCATCCATAATCAGAATCGCTCTGCATAATATTGCTGGTATATAACACGCTGTATTCAGTGCCATCGTAGTGTATCTTAGGAATCTGTCTGTCCTCATAATACTGCATATACAGAAGCATTGCCCCCGGCTTGATATCCGCCTGGCTCACCTTTCTTGCCTTAAGCATACCGCCAAGCTCCGATATATACTCCATGCATTCATCCGATGATACTGTTGTATAGTTCTCATCATCGTAAGCATATTCATGTGCAGAGCATACCTCAAAGGTTCCATCCGGCAGGACAGTATATAAATTAAGGTCTAATGACCCAGTCAGATATGTCCCATCACCATACTCATCATTTCCGGCATTTTCCTTTACCTCACTCACCAGCTTGATAAAGCTCTCACACGCCTCACCCCTGTACTGGGCATTGAGTGCATTCATATACTCGACCAGCGTGCGCGGCATATCAAGACCTATGTACGCGGTTGAGTACATTCCGCCCACGTCAAAAAATCCTATCTGGCAAAGGCTGTTATTGCCCGACCTGTCATCTATAATATTGAACAGCTCTGAGATTCCCTTCGTCTTAAGCTCATTGATGAAGGTATTGTATACCTCCCGCGCTTCACCGGTATTCGAATCAAGGTTGCCGACATAGTATTGGATATCGCCGCTTTCAAACACCCTCCTGCCAAAATTTTCCGCAAAATCAGACTCACCTGAGAGTGCTCTCTGAAGCTGTGAGTATCGCGTTGTGTTTACAATAACCTTTCTGGTCATACTTCTGCCATCCGCATAGTGATACTCGACCACCATATTTCCCGCATAAAACTGGCTGTAAAAGCCCTTTGCCCCTGTTCTGTTATTCATCCACAGACTTATTGTATCCTTAAGGCAGTCACTTGTGACCGTTCTCGATGCCTCTGAATACAGCTTCACATCATCCGTATCCTGCCAGAACACATCATTCTCAGGTCCGTGAACAACAACATATTCAATTTCCCCTGCGTCCGGTGTCCGGGCTATATTGCGGTCATACGAAAATCTTAAAGAAAAATACAGCACAAGACTGACAGCAAACACAGCTAATAGCCCCGGTATCGTCCTGTATATTTTCCGAATCCGCCTTGTCGTGATAATCTCATATAGAAAATATACCACAACCGCCGCAACATAGGACATTACAACAACAAATTTCCTCGAATCTCCAAGCTGTCCACCTGATGTATGCGTTTCGAACAGCACCGATACCGCCACAAGCGATATGACTATTGCCGGAATCATTCTTAAAACCGCTTGAAGTCCCCTGTTGATTGTCGCCTGGGTGGCATTCTCGCTCTTTCTTCTCACAAAGCATGCTGCGCCTATAAATATATATATAAGTCCAAGCACCGCCGAATACAGTGACGGCAGCGGTGAACTGAACATTTTCATCTCGTCTATTCCGTAGTATCCAAGAATACATACTATCAATGAAAAAGGTATATTGCTCTCATTTCCCGCAAGTACATTTTCCGACAACACTACAAACGGTGTTGCAGCACTGAACATCCTGTTGCAGGCAAACATTATTCCGCGCGGCACAAAAAGAATCAGAATTGCCGTGATCACGTTGGTGAGGTACGTCCCGGTGAGTGTCATGGCAAGCACCGTCGCTGCCATTGTCAGCACGCAGCCCGATATGGCACCTATAATCGACAAAAGCATTGACTTATAATCTAGCTGCAGACTGTCCGAAGCCAGCGAAATAACCGCCGTGACAAGACTTCCCGCGGCAATGATGATAATGCACCAGACAATGACCGCCGACAGGAAGCTTATGTAAATACATGCACGCGAATACGGCAGTGAATGATAGAAGTCGCTGGCTCTTCTTTTGTTCATAAATCCAAACAGCAGCATTACCATAAGCGGCGCAAATATGTACATGACAAGCATGATGTACATATTCATATCCATAAAGCTATACGAACCTAAAACTCCTCCGTTCTCCCTAAGCTCAAACAGCTTTACGATGGCAGAGAAGAAGGCGATTCCCGCAAACAATACCGTTCCGATTATTCCCGGAAGCTTTATCTGCCTCATCGCTTCATTCATAAGACGTCCGCTGTATATTTTGTTACCGGTCTTCATACTCACTCCACCTCCTTGTCAAACATTGCCGAAAAATCATATCCTAAAGCTTCAACTTCGTAGGTGAACACTTCCTCAAGCGTAAGCGGAAGAATATCAAGTATTACCGGATGGAGCGCATTAAAACGTGCGATAATCTCTTCCCTGTCCCCGCGCACGATTATGTTGGAAACAGACCCTCTCTTGGCAAAATGCAGAATATCAATCTCCTCAAACCTGCTTATGTCATACTCATCAAGAAATGCCGTCTGAACCTTGAACATGTTAGTCTTAAGAGCAATAAGCTCACTCTCAAGCACAAGTCCGCCCTTATGTAAGAGTGCAAGCTGGTCACAGGTATCCTCCAGCTCCCTAAGTGAGTGTGAGGTGATGACCGCCACCGCATGCCTATCCTCAACCTCCTGACATATTATCGCCTTTATGAGATTTCTCATAACCGGGTCAAGTCCGTCGAAGGTCTCATCAAAAAACATATATTTCGGGCAGCACGAAAGGGCAAGTATGATTGCAGCCTGCCTCTTCATACCCTTTGAAAATGTCGCAATGCTCTTCTTTATGTCAAGCCGCAGATTCTCTGCAAACCCCGCAAACTTCTTCATGTCAAATCCCGGATAGACTGCGGCATACAGCTTCGCCATGCGGTTTAAATTAGCCCCCGGAAGAAAATATAGCTCATCCGGCACATACACTATATCCTTCTTAATGAGTGTGTTCTCATATACCGGAGCGCCGTCATAGGTAAGCTCACCGGCATCCTGCCTGTAGACACCCGTCATTATTCGCAGCAGCGTTGACTTTCCTGCACCGTTCGTTCCCACAAGTCCATATATACATCCATCAGGGATTACACAGCTGATATCATTAAGTGCGCAAAAGCCATCGAAGCTCTTGCTTACATTCTTCGCCTCAATCATGACTTATCCCCCATTTCATCATAAATCTCATCTATATATTCATGCAATTCAGCTCTCGATATTCCTGCAAGAGCAAAGTCCTTAATCTGATCCTTGATGTCACTGAAAGCAGAGCGCCTTGACACCTCAAGCGCCTTAAGTGCCTTATCAGCGACAAAATTCCCCCTGCCATTCACCGAAAAAATAATGCCTCTTCTGTCGAGTTCGGTAAAAGCCTTCTGTATGGTATTCGGATTGATTGACAGTTCGGCAGAAAGCTGTCTTACACTTGGCAGCTTATCCCCTTCCTTCAGAACACCGAGCAATATGAACTTTTCAGTCTGGCGTATAAGCTGTTCGTATACAGGAATACGCGACATAATATCAATCTGAAACATAAAAACTCCTCTCGTTGTTAAATCAATCAATAATCCATAAAAAACATAACAGTGTTTTAATTTACATGTATCCATTAATTAAAATACGCAACTGCAGATTGTGCAGTTGCGTACTATGCATAATGGTACGCTTCATACAAATTATATATCGTATGTAAAGCGTCTGTCAAGCAAATATATTTCGTTTCGTAAATATCTTTTATCGATTTTTAATAAGCTCTTCACTCTCTGCGAGTGCATCATCTATATTGGCACAGAAGGCTTCTTCCCCAAGCTCCTCAAATATACCAGATTTCTTAAATATCTTCATAGGCTGCTCATTTACGTGTGAGAATATAACCTTGGTTCCATTCTTTTTACATCTGGCAATTATCTTCTCAATAGCCTGTATTCCTGTGGCATCAATAGCAGGAACACTTCTCATTCTGATAATAAGTACCTTGGTTGACTTGTCAAAAAGAACATTTCCGAATTTCTCTGTAGCCGCAAAGAACATAGGACCTGTAATCTCAAATACCTGAACACCCTTTGGAACATTCTTAAAATGAAGGTTGTCCGCATTGTCTGAGGTTCTGTTTTCCTCATCAAGATATACCCATCCGTGTACATCCGTAACCTCGGACATTCTCTTCATGAAAAGTACACATGCAAGTGCAAGACCAACGCCTATGGCAACAACAAGGTCAAAAACAACCGTAAACACGAATGTGACAATAAGTACAATGTTATCGCTCTTAGGTGATGTCTTTATAAGATGTGCAAATGTCCTCCACCCGCTCATGTTATATGCAACCATGAAAAGTATTGCCGCAATAGCCGGCATAGGAATAAGCTTTGCAAGTGGCATAAGTGACACAAGTATAAGTAAAAGCACAACAGCGTGAACCATACCCGCTATAGGTGTACGTCCACCGTTCTTTATATTAGCTGCTGTTCTTGCAATGGCTCCTGTAGCAGGAATGCCGCCAAATAAAGCTGACGCAATGTTTCCTGCGCCCTGTGCTACAAGCTCCATATTGGAATTGTGCTTGCTTCCTATCATTCCGTCTGCGACAACGCACGAAAGAAGTGACTCAATCGCCGCAAGAATTGCTATCGTAAACGCATCTGAGGCAACCGCGGACAGCTTCTCAAACGAAAAAGCCGGAAGTGCGAACTTAGGAGGTGCAGACGATATATCGTACAAATCCCCTATCGTCTTGACATCCATCTTCAAAAGCGCAACCATGGCTGCCCCGACAACCACGGCAATAAGTGAAGCCGGAATCTTTTCAAGCTTCTTCGGCCAGAATATAAGTATCAAAAGACATACCATACCTACAACCAGAGCCTGCCAGTTAAATGTACCTATACATCTGAACACCTCAAAGAGCTTGTCCATCGTCTCAATAGGTGAATTCACAAATGTAAGTCCAAGAAAATCCTTAATCTGTCCGATTGCTATAGTCACTGCAATACCCAGTGTAAAACCTGTAGTAATCGTGAATGGAATAAATTTTATGAGCGCCCCGAGTTTAAATACACCCATAAGAATCAAAATTATACCTGCGAGTATGGTCGCAAGAACAAGTCCGTCCATTCCGTTTCTTGCCACAATTCCTGCAACTATCGAAGCAAATGCAGCAGTAGGTCCGGCAATCTGAACGCGGCTTCCGCCAAGAAGTGAGATTACAAAGCCTGCAACTATTGCAGTGTAAAGTCCCTGCTCCGGTCCCACACCTGACGCAAGCGCAAGTGCGATTGACAGCGGCAGTGCAATAATTGCAACTATAATACCGGAGACCACATCCTTGGTAAACTGTGAAAAGCTGTAGTTTTTCATACAAGTTATCAGCTTTGGTTTGAGATACATTTTCTTTTTCTCCTCATATTTAATTTTTTGATTGGGCAGCATAATGTTACCCACACACAGAAAAAGGGTATAGCACTTGGCTATACCCTCTCTCTATGTAAGCTACTAACGGGAATCGAACCCGTGACCTCCGCCTTACCAAGGCGACGCTCTACCGACTGAGCCATAGTAGCAACATGAACGGGCAGATGTATCTTACATCACCCGAGTTCATATCTTATCAAACTATAATCACTTTGTCAAGAAATTATTTTAAAATACTATACAGATATTATTTTCTCATCTTAAGGCGAATCCTCTGAATTGCATTATCCACGGACTTCTCTGTTTTTCCGATAATCTTGGCAATCTCTGAATAACTCATTCCTTCCATATAGTATGACAATATTTCCTTCTCAAGCGCACTCAGCTTGCCAAAAAGGCGGTTTATCGTAAGCTTTTCCTGCTCTTCATTGAGAATGATTGATTCAGGGTTGATATTTTCTGTATCGGGGAGGACATCCGACAAGGACGCCTCCTCCCCTGTCTCATCCGTTATGCTGCTGTATATTGACACATATCCGTTAAGTGGCGCATTCTTCTGTCTGCCATCGGCAGATACCGCAGAAATCAGCTTATTATTTATACATATTGCCGCATAAGTCATAAAAGACGATGCCATACTCTCATCGTAATGTCCTATCGCATTATACAGACCTATCATGCCCTCCTGAATAAGATCATCACTGTCACCTCCGACAAGAAAATAAGCTCTTGCCTTCGAACGGACAAAATCCTTATATTTTTTCAGAAGAAAATCCTCAGCCTTCTCATCGCCATCTCTTGCCATCCTGACTAACAGCTCATCCGAATATTCCTTATAATCCTTTTTTTCCATCTGACAAACCTCACTTCACACATCATGCTAAAAGGTTATTTGCCCATCATTCTCTGACGCACGATTTCATAGGAAAGCACACCTGCTGCCACGGACGCATTGAGTGAATCTATGTCCCCTTTCATCGGAATTGATGTAATAAAGTCACATTTTTCCTTAATAAGGCGGCTTACGCCTTCACCCTCATTGCCGATGACAAGTCCGATAGGTCCTGTGAGATTCTGCTTATACATAAGTTCTCCACCCATGTCGGCGCATACGAACCACATTCCTTCTTTTTTAAGTTCGTCAATCGTGGAAGCAAGGTTCGTAACCTTTGCTACAGGTGTATAGTTAATCGCACCCGCACTTGTCTTTGCAACAACCGCGGTAAGCCCTACAGCGCGACGCTTAGGTATAATCACACCATGTGCACCTGCAAGATTAGCTGTTCTTATTATTGCGCCAAGATTGTGTGGATCCTCTATTCCATCAAGTAAAAGAATAAAAGGTGGTTCCCCTTTTGCTCTGGCAGCATCTAAAATATCGGAAACTTCCGCGTATTCATAAGCAGCCGCCTTAGCTATCGCTCCCTGATGATGACCTGTCTGGCTCATTTCATCAAGTCTTTCCTTTGTGACAAAATTTATGATTGTATCACCTTTTTTAGCCTCACGCACTATAGTCTTGATTGGCCCATCCTGACAGCCGTCAAGCACATAAAGCTTATCTATCGTCTTTCCTGAGCGGAATGCCTCTATTACGGCATTACGGCCCTCTATTGTGTACTCTTCGTATCTCATTGTGTGGCTCCTTTCATTCGCAATATTGGTACGACAATTGCACAACTTAGTGTATATCTTCCATACGTTGAGTAATCTTCTAGTACACTTCCAGACACGTTCGCACTCCTTGAACGCCGTAGCGGTACTAAGCGGCTAAAATACAGCCGCTAAGGACCGACGGCGTTCAAAAGGTCTGGAAGTGTACTAGAAGATTACTCAACTGTTCAGTTTCAATCCGCAGTTGTGCAATTACCTAGCTATGACGTACATATTTATCATGTAATTGTTTTACCAAATAATTATTTCATTAATTCCAGTTTGTCGAATGCTAGTTTAATAATCTCTAGGGCGCGGCGGCTTTCTCCTCTTAAGTAGAGCCAGCCCATGAGGGCTTCAAAGCCGGTTGCCCTGCGGTAATCACTCACTGTGGCATTCTTGGCGGTGGAGAATGACTTGGCATTGCGGCCTCTTTTGTATACCGCAAGCTCCTCCTCGGTGAGGAGTTCATTTTCCACAAGCACGGTTATCATCTTTGACTGGGTAGGTGCCTTGGCAAGGTCGCTCGCCTTTTTGTTGAGCTTGTTGACAGGTGCATTGCCCTTGTTTACAAGCAGTGTTCTTATGGCAAGCTCATATACGCAGTCGCCGATGTAGGCAAGTGTAAGCGGTGAATAGCTGTCCGCATCCACATCCTTTAGTTCAAATACTTCACGTATTACTTTGTCCATTATGCCTTCTCCCACACTGTTCCTTCTCTGGTATCCTTTATCACAATGCCCTTGCTAAGCAGCTCCTCGCGGATTGCATCAGCCTTGGCAAAATCCTTCTCCTTCTTCGCAGCCCTGCGCTCCTCTATCTTCGCAAGCACATACTGTGAAAGCTCATCATCAACATCTGATGCCGCATCAGCTTTTCCACATTCTCTTGTGAGATTGAGTGAGAGCACCTCATCGAAGCTCTTTACAAGCTCAAGCTTCGTCTTGTCATTGCAGTCTGCTCTGAGTACATCATACACAACTGTAAGCGCACTTGACGTATTGATGTCATTTGCAAGTGCATCTATGAAGCTCTCCCTGAATTTATTGTAAGCTTCCTTGTCGACCTCTCCCTCATCCTTTAAGGTGCCAATTTTCTTTACAAGCTTATTATAAGCGGCTGCCACATTGTCCATAATCTCATACGAAAATTCAAGTGGCTTGCGGTAATGCGACTGAAGGCAGAACATTCTGTATACAAGAGGGTCATAGCCCTTCTCCTGCAATACGGATACAGTGAGGATGTTTCCAGTTGATTTACTCATCTTTCCCGTCTTATCATTAAGATGGTGAACATGGAACCAGTAATTGCACCACTTGTGTCCGAGATATGCCTCGCTCTGTGCAATCTCATTGGTGTGGTGTGGGAAAATATTATCAACGCCTCCGCAATGAATATCCATATACTCGCCAAGGTGCTTCATGCTTATGCAGGAGCACTCTATATGCCAGCCCGGATAACCAACACCCCAAGGGCTATCCCACTTAAGCTCCTGATTGTCGAACTTCGACTTGGTAAACCACAGCACGAAATCCGCCTTGTTCTTTTTATTGGTATCTTCGCTCACATCATCGCGCACACCGACCATGAGCTCCTTCTCGCTCTGGCTTGAGAACACGTAATAATCCTTGAGCTTTGATGTATCAAAGTATACATTCTCACCTGCTATATAAGCGTAGCCCTTCTCAAGAAGCACGCTCACCATGTTGATAAATTCAGGTATGCAGTTGGTGGCAGGCTCAACAACATCAGGTATGCGGATGTTTAACTTATTGCAGTCCGAAAGAAATGCATCTGTATAGAACTTGGCAATCTCCATGACAGTCTTGTGCTCTCTTTTTGCACCCTTTAACATCTTATCCTCGCCGGTGTCGGCATCGCTTGAAAGATGTCCTACATCAGTGATATTCATAACTCTCTTCACATCATAGCCCACATAGCGGAGTGTCTTTTCAAGAATATCCTCCATTATATAGCTTCTAAGATTTCCTATATGTGCATAGTGATACACTGTAGGTCCGCAGGTATACATCTTGACCTTTCCGTCCTCGTTCGGGACAAAAAGCTCAACATTTCTTGTGAGTGTGTTAAAAAAACGAATTCTGTTTTCCATTGTAATCTATTCCTCCAATTGTTTTACCAGTCTTGCAACTGTCTCTTTTAATTGCTGTATATCGTTCATAACCGGATCCGGCAGATGAATCTGGTCAAGATCCGCGCTAGGCACTCTTATATTGTCGCGCTTGACAACCCGCCCCGGAACGCCCACAACCGTGGAGTTAGGTGGAACATCATTAAGAACAACCGAACCTGCGCCAATCATCGAATTGGCTCCGATTACTATATCTCCAAGCACCTTGGCTCCGGTTCCTACCATGACATTGTCCTCAAGTGTAGGATGTCTCTTTCCCTTCTGCTTACCTGTACCTCCAAGAGTTACCCCCTGATACAGCGTGACATTGTCCCCCACAATCGCAGTCTCACCTATCACGACACCATGACCGTGGTCGATAAACAGTCCTTTTCCTATTGTAGCTCCCGGATGTATTTCTATACCTGTCTTTCGCGCCGCACGCTGTGAAACCAGACGTGCAAGGAAATAATGCTTCTTGAGATATAGTTTATGTGCCTTCCTGTATTTAAGGATAGCCTTAAATGACGGATATAAAAAGACCTCCATATCCGACTTGATTGCCGGATCCCTGTCACGTATTATCGCAATTTCCTGCTTAATAATATCAAACATGAGTTTCTCCCTTTTTACAATATGCTTATGTAGAATGCGAACGTTCCCGGAAGTGTACCGGCAAAATTCCACAACGTCCGTCTGCCACATACTAAGTTTCGCAATTATCTATAGCCTTTCCTGATGAGAAAATAAAAACCCTGCCTCCAAAATATAGAGGCAAGGTTATCGCGGTTCCACTCTACTTAGAAGGCATGCGCCTCCTATCTCGATGACTGTTAACGGTGTCCGCCGTGACAGGATACTGTATTCCCCCGTCATGCTCAGGAATGCACTTCGCAAAGGCTGTGTAAAGAACTTCCAGCATCATCAGCGCGTGATGAGTTCTTCTCTCTGTGACAGCAGGCACTTCACTACTCTTTTCCGTCTTAGCATTTTTCATATTTATCACATTATTAGAATATGCACCGAAGCCGGATTTGTCAATCACTTTTTATCTTCGTCCGCATCCGCTGCAGCCGGCGCAGCCACCCGCATTTCCTGTCGAGCCGTCACTTGAGATAAACTGTCCTCTGGCTATATTGTCATAGATATAATTCTCAACAGACATTATAAGCGCAACAGCCTGAGCGGAAATTCCCTCACCTGTTCCGGTAAAGCCAAGTCCCTCCTCAGTTGTCGCTTTTACATTGACCCTGCTTATATCAAGTCCAAGCGTATCTGCGATATTCTTTCTCATCTGTTCGATGTGCGGTGCCATCTTCGGCTTCTGGGCGATAATTGTGCTGTCGATGTTCTCAATGACATAGCCCTCATCGGACAGAAGCTCACCAACTCTTCCAAGCAGCATAAGGCTGTCCGCGCCCTTGTATGCCGGGTCATTGTCCGGAAAATGCTTACCGATATCCCCAAGTGCCGCCGCGCCTAAGAGTGCATCCATGATGGCGTGCAATAGCACATCCGCATCCGAATGTCCTAAAAGTCCCTTCTCATAAGGAATCTTCACTCCGCCGATAATAAGGTCGCGCTCCGGCACCAGTCTATGAACGTCATATCCCATTCCAACTCTCATAATTAATATGCTCCTATTCTGCAGCCGCCTTCTTAGCACTATATCCACAAAAAAGCCAGCTTTATCTCTTTATTATATCCAGAATGGTACAATCGGTCTGCCACATTTGTCAAGGAAAATCGGACGGAAATAATTGTCATTGCCATACCTTGCACTCACCGGTTCGCTTACATTTTCATTGTAAATAAATATATCACTGCCTGCTATCTCGGCTATTGCGCGGTAATATGTCACTTTTTCATTTTTATCATTATCAGAGCTTGCCGAACCATTCTCTACGTCATCTGTCGCGGTGTTTGCAGGGCTATTCTTTGCGCTGTCTGCTGCTACATTTCTACAGCATATCTCAAAGCCAGAAGCCAGATTTTTGCTGTCTCCCGCTCCAAATACCGTTTTTTCGCCCTGATTGTCAATCCTTACAAGCTCCTCCGGACTTGCAGCACCTTCGCAATCCGCTTTTTTTCTGTAAAAGCCGTCATCAACCCCGGAAAAATGAAGCAGTATTCCCTCATGTCCGTCCCTGCATGTAAACTCATACCCTGAAAGCCTTGGCCCATTTCCATTGTACCCGCCAAGTCCATAGATATCCTTCAGTGTGTTTGCAGCTAGTCTCTCTCCAACCGTCTTTTTGTCCGTCGGATGAATGTTCTTCTTATTGCCGCAGTCGGTTATAACCGTGAGCGATGTATTCTTTATCGTGCGGCATATCTTATCCTGCGCTCTTCTTATGCCTCCCCAGCCGCGCCCCGTTTTCTCCGTATCCGGGTCATGCACAGGAAGCTGCACAATGGAGAACGCCAGCTCATCATCATGCCAGAGCCTTCTCCACTCCGTTATAAGATTCTCAAGCAGTATATCATATATCTCATTGTTGTTCTCGTCGTTCTCACCCTGATAGTACAGGGCGCCCTTTATGGTATACGGAGCTACCCTTATGAGCATGCTCTCATACAAGCCGTACGGTCTGTACTCAAAGCGCGGTCCCGACGGTCCCGGCCAACGGTTCTCACCGCATAGCTCAAGTACCTTAGACCACTCTATCTCAGGATTTTTCGCATAACAGGCGTCTACTCTCTTGACCC
>CAUCXT010000030.1 GCA_958446835.1 uncultured Eubacterium sp. | reverse complement strand
AAAGAAATAAAAAAGAGCGGAACTATGGGATTCATAGAGTTTCCGAGACCGCTCACTGTAAGAAGAGAGGTGTTCGAGGAGGTTGGCGTTCAGGTAAAGAATGTCACCTACTATGCGAGCCAGCCATGGGGCATGGACGGAGGCTTTCTGTTGGGATTTTATGCTGAACTTGACGGCGCAGACAGGATAGAGCTTGACAGGGAAGAATTGTCGATGGCGGGCTGGTACACGGCGGATGAGATTACGGTTGAGGATGATGACATCAGCCTTACAAGCCGAATGATAGACAATTGGAAGAAAACAATAGCAGTGCGCAGTATATAGCCGCGGATTAGAAAAATAATTTTTCACACTTTACCGCAATAAACTGTTGACAAATAAAAGGACACCTATTATAATCCATTTTAAGGCGTTGATAGAGAGAAGTACCATGAGTGGTCACTTACAGAGAACCGGGGATGCTGGAAGCCCGGCAGCAGAACACATGGGAATAACACTCAGGAGCTGCAAACAGAACGGATAGAGGTATGAAGCTTATACCGCTTCTAAGTAAGGGCGACGTAGACCGGGCGATAACCGGAAGGGTTTGTTAGAACCGCAAAGTGACTGTTTATCAGTAAATCAGGTGGTACCGCGGACAATATGTTCGTCCTGAACTAGGCTTAGTTCAGGACGTTTTTTTATAAAATAAAAGCGTTGCGGAGCAGCGATTTTATTTTATATGAGCAAGTAGCGGAAGCGGATTGCGAATATCATTGATATTAAGCGTTGCGGAGCAGCGATTTTATTTTATATGAGCAAGTAGCGGAAGCGGATTGCGAATATCATTGATATTAAGCGTTGCGGAGCAGCGATTTTATTTTATATGAGCAAGTAGCGGAAGCGGATTGCGAATATCATTGATTTTTAATCTGAGGGAGCTTTTGCAATCCAATAAAGAGAGCGCCGCCGGCGCGAATATGGAGGAGAACATGAACATCAACAACATTTATCGTGACAAGACTATTGATTGTATCACAGAGGAGGACGTAGGAAAGAGCTGTAAGGTTGCAGGCTGGGTTGAAAATATTCGTGATCATGGCGGAGTGTCCTTTGTGGATCTACGTGATATGTATGGAGTTTTGCAGGTGGTTATGAGAGATACAAGCCTTCTTAACGGACTTTCCAAGGAGGATTGTATAAGCATTGAGGGTGTGATTGAGCATAGGGACGAGGAGACATATAATCCTAAGATTCCTACCGGAACCATAGAGCTTGAGGCACATAAGGTCACAATGCTTGGCAAGGTGAAGGCACAGCTTCCGTTTGAGATTATAACCTCCAAGGAGACGAGGGAGGATGTACGTCTCAAGTACCGTTATCTTGATTTGAGAAACAAGAAGGTTAAGGATAATATAATATTCCGTTCACAGGTTATAAGCTATTTAAGACAGAAGATGACAGAGATGGGCTTCTTGGAGATTCAGACACCTATCCTATGCGCGTCATCGCCGGAGGGAGCGAGAGATTATATCGTTCCTTCAAGAAAGTTCAAGGGTAAGTTCTACGCACTGCCACAGGCACCACAGCAGTATAAGCAGCTTCTTATGGTGTCCGGCTTTGACAAGTATTTCCAGATAGCACCTTGCTTCAGAGATGAGGATGCAAGGGCAGACCGCTCACCGGGAGAGTTCTACCAGCTTGACTTCGAGATGAGCTTTGCGACACAGGAGGATGTGTTCAGGGCAGGTGAGGAGGTGCTTACTTCCACATTTAACAAGTTCGCACCTGAGGGCGCGTCCGTCACACAGGCTCCGTTCCCTGTTATCAGCTACAAGCAGGCAATGCTTGAGTTTGGCTGTGACAAGCCGGATTTGAGAAACCCGCTTAGGATAATGGATGTTACAGAGTTCTTCCAGAAGTGTACATTCAAGCCATTCTTAAAGAGAACGGTAAGAGCCATCAAGGTTCACGCCGAGATGTCAAAGGGCTTCCATGAAAAGCTTTTAAGCTATGCACAGTCAATCGGAATGGGCGGACTTGGATACCTTGAGATTGCAGATGACATGAGCTATAAGGGACCTATCGATAAGTTCATTCCGGATGAATATAAGACGGAACTGGCAGAGCTTGCCGGACTTGTGCCGGGAGATACCATCTTCTTTATCGCAGATAAGGAGGAGAGGGCTAACCTCTACGCAGGACAGCTCAGAAATGAGATTGGAAAGAGACTTGATTTATACGAGAAAAATGCGTTCCGCTTCTGCTTTGTAAATGATTTTCCTATGTTCGAGTATGACAACGAGGAGAAGAAGATCGTATTCACACACAATCCGTTCTCAATGCCACAGGGAGGACTTGAGGCGCTTAACACCAAGAATCCTCTTGACATACTTGCATATCAGTATGATATTGTATGTAACGGAATTGAGCTTTCAAGCGGAGCAGTCCGCAACCATGACCTTGATATAATGGTAAAGGCATTCGAGATTGCAGGCTACACACAGGAGGATTTAAAGACCAAGTTCGGAGCGCTCTACAATGCGTTCCAGTTCGGAGCACCTCCACACGCAGGTATGGCACCGGGCGTGGACCGTATGATTATGCTTCTTCGCGACGAGGAGAACATCCGTGAGATTATAACATTCCCTATGAACGGCAATGCGCAGGATCTCATGTGCGGAGCGCCGGGCGATGTGACGGAGACACAGCTTCGTGAGGTGCATATTAAGGTAAGAGATTAATTAAAAGTATAATTGCGAAACTCTGGCTATGTATACCGGATGTTGTGTGATTTTGCTATATTACATTTGCAGACAGTCGGGAGTGTGATATAGTAGATTGCATAACGGCACGGATTTGAGTTGGGTTTCGCAATTATTTTTTCATGTAATACAATCAAAGAAGTGACAAGGCGGATTGCAGATATCCGCTTGATTTTAGGAGGAAATTTTTTTACCATGGAATACACATATCCTGATTATTATAAGAAATTCTGCTGTATCGGCGGTGAGTGCAAGGACAACTGCTGTGCGGCGGGCTGGCAGATAACGATAGACGAGGAATCACTTGAGCGTTATGAAAAAATGGAGGGCGAGATAGGTGTGCGCCTGCGCAACTCTATAGACTGGGAGAACGGAATGTTTGAGCAGTTTGCGGGCAAGTGTGCGCTTTTAAATGAGCGCGGGCTTTGTGATGTCTACTGCGATGCCGGTGAGGACAAGATGTGTGTTCTGTGCCAGAGATACCCAAGACATTTTGAGGAATATGAGAATGTGAGGGAGATTTCCCTTTCCGTGTCATGCCCGGAGGCGGCGAGAATAGTCCTTGAAAACAGAGGCAGGGTAGGATTTTACACCGAGAATGACGATGAGGAAGAGGAGTACGATGATTTTGACTATCTGATGTTTACGAAGCTTCTTGACATCAGGGAGGTGCTCTATGATGTGCTGCATGAGAAAAAGGGGACGATAAGCTACAGGCTTGCAAGGCTCCTTGATATTGTGCACGGCATACAGGGGCTTATAGACAATGACCAGATATTCGAGATAGATGAGAAGGAACATCAGGCGGCAACGGAAAAAAAGACCTACAGCGGATACCGCGGAAAAGCAGGCTTGAGACAGCAGTATATGAACGATATGCTTGAAGAACTGCACAGGCTTGAGGTTTTAAGACCATTGTGGACGGAGTCCGTGAGGGAGACGCAGAAGCTTCTGTACAAGGATATGACAGCCCACGAGTATGCGGCTCTGTGTGAGGAGTTTGACAGCTATTATTCCGACAGGATGGAGGAGTATGAGCAGCTTATGTCATACTTTATCTTCACATATTTTGCCGGGGCGGTATATGACTATGAGGTCGAGAGCAAGCTGCGCTTCGGACTTGCGGCAGTTCTCATAATACATGAGATGGATATGGCTCTTTGGTATAAAAACGGCAAAAAGCTCACATTTGACGAGCAGGTATGGCTTGTGCACAACTATTCCATGGAGATAGAGCATTCAGACCTCAACCTTGATGACATGGAGCGCATGGTTATGAGGGAGAAGGCGTTCGGGTACAGGAGAATGTTGACGGTGCTTATGAACTGGGAAAGATAATATGCCGACAGGTTTCAAACATTGATTCATAGATGATACATAGCTGCCGGAAAAGGTTTTAATAATGTTAAAGACAGTGAAAATAAAGAATATGAAAAACGGAGATTGAAATGAATAAGAAAAATAAAGGCTTCACATCAATACCCACAGATCCATTTGATGTGTCATACGATGCCAAGCGCAATATGGGTAAATGGCAGAGATTTTTTTCATATTACAAGCCATACAAGGGTTTGTTCTTTGCTGATATGTTCTTTGCCATCATGGGGGCGGCGGTGACGCTTGTGATACCGCTTATAATAAGATATATAACAGGTACGGTGATATTTTACGAGGCGGATGAAGCGCTCAAGGTTATTTTAAGGCTTGCGCTTTTGATGGTCGGGCTTGTGCTTCTTGAGGCATACTGCAATTTCTTTATCGCATATCAGGGACATATCATGGGAGCTAAGATGGAGTATGATATGCGAAACGAGATATTTGCACAGTATCAGAGGCTATCGTTCAATTTCTTTGATGACCAGAAGGTCGGACAGCTGATGAGCCGTGTGACCAATGACCTTTTTGAGATAGCGGAGCTTTTCCACCATGGACCGGAGGATATTGTTATATCAATAATTAAGTTTATCGGTTCGTTTGCGATTCTTGCGTCAATCAATATAAGGCTCACGTTGGTTGCATTTTCGATTATACCGTTTATGTTTGCCTATGCATATTATTTTAACAAGAAGATGAAGGCAGCGTTTAAGCGGAACAGGGCGAAGATTGCGGACATAAATGCTACCATAGAGGATAATCTTTCAGGAATAAGGGTTGTAAAATCTTTTGCAAATGAGGACGCGGAGATGGAAAAGTTCCGTGACGGCAACAGCCGCTTCGTTGAGACTAAAAAGAGCAGTTATCTGTATATGGGAGGCTTCCACTCAGGGCTTGGCGCATTTATGACCCTTATAAATATTATTGTTATTGTGGCTGGAGCAGTGTTCATAACTAAAGGGATTGTCGATGTGACTGTGCTCATAACCTTCCTTTTGTATGTGAACAACTTTACCGAACCTGTAAAAAAGCTTATCAACTTCACGGAGACTTTCCAGAACGGTGTCTCAGGATATGAGCGTTTCCTTGAGATTATGTCAATTGAGCCTGCGATAAAGGACAAGGAAAATGCAGTTGAAAAGAATGATTTCAAGGGTGACGTTACTTTTAAGGATGTCTCCTTCAGATACAATGACAAGAATGATTATGTGTTAAAAAATGTAAGCCTTGATGTGAAGGCAGGTGAGTATGTTGCACTTGTCGGTTCATCCGGAGCGGGAAAGACTACCCTTTGCAGTCTCATTCCGCGATTCTATGATGTCACTTCGGGAAGTATAAGCGTTGACGGCGTCGATGTAAGAGATTTAAAGCTCAAGTGTCTGAGAAACAATATAGGAATTGTGCAGCAGGATGTATACCTCTTTGCAGGTTCAATAATCGAAAATATCAGATACGGAAGACCGGGAGCGACAGATGAGGAGGTCTATGAGGCAGCTAAAAAGGCGAACGCGCATGAATTTATTATGAGCCTTCCGGAAGGCTACGATACCGATATAGGACAGCGCGGAATAAAGCTGTCAGGCGGTCAGAAGCAGCGACTTTCGATTGCGCGTGTATTCTTAAAGAATCCGCCGATTCTTATATTTGACGAGGCGACCAGCGCGCTTGACAATGAGAGCGAGAAGGTTGTTCAGGAGTCACTTGAGACACTTGCAGCGAACAGAACAACATTTGTTATCGCACACAGACTCTCAACAATCAGAAACGCGGAAAGGATACTTGTACTTACTGAGGACGGAATTGCGGAGAGCGGGACACATAAGGAGCTTATGGAGAAGCAGGGAGTGTATTATAATCTCTACAATATAGCGACAGGATGTTGATAAAATAATAAAAGGAGGAACCGGTATGATTTCGGAGAGAATGGTAGGTCTTGTAAAGGGCAGCTCAGTGATAAGAGCCATGTTTGAGGAGGGGAAGAAGCTTGCGGCGCAGTATGGGGCTGAGAATGTGTATGATTTCAGTCTTGGAAATCCGAATGTGCCAGCGCCGAAGGAGGTCAATGAGGCGATAAAGGCGATTGTCGATGAAGAGGAGAGCACATTCCTGCATGGCTATACGAGCAATCCGGGCTATGCTGATGTGAGAGGCGCCGTTGCGGAGAATCTTAATAAGAGATTCGGGACACATTTCACATTTGAGAATATTATTATGACCGTGGGAGCAGCAGGCGGTCTGAATGTCATATTCAAGTCACTTTTAAATGTTGGCGATGAGGTCATCGCTTTTGCACCATACTTCGGAGAGTACCGTTCCTATGTGGCAAACTATGATGGAAAGCTTGTTGAGGTTGCGCCGGATGAGGCTACATTCATGCCTGATATGGAGGCTTTTGAGGCGGCAATAACCCCTAAGACGAAGGCTGTTATCGTTAATAACCCTAACAATCCGTCGGGAGTTGTGTATTCTGAAGCTACAATCAAGAAAATTGCTGCAATTATGGACAAGAAGCAGAAGGAGTACGGCACAGAACTTTATCTTATAGCTGATGAGCCGTATCGTGAGCTTGTGTATGATGGCGTCACGGTTCCTTTCCTTACAAAATATTATGATAATACGATTGTCGGATATTCATTCAGCAAATCCCTGTCGCTTCCGGGCGAGAGAATTGGCTATCTTGTGATTCCTGATGAGGTGGTGGATGCTAAACTGCTGCAGTCGGCGGCGAGCGTTGCCACAAGAATACTTGGATTTGTGAATGCGCCTACCATTATGCAGCGCGCGGTGGCGAGATGTCTTGACGCTGAGGTCAATGTGGAAGCCTACGATAAGAACCGCAAGGCTCTCTATGACGGTCTTACGAAGCTTGGCTTTGAGTGCATTAAGCCTCAGGGTGCGTTCTATCTGTGGGTCAAGGCACCGGGCAAGGACGAGAAGAAGCTTGTGGAGACGGCTAAGAACCACAATATTCTCATTGTTCCGGGAAGCTCATTTGCGTGTGCGGGGTATGTGAGAATCGCATATTGTGTTTCTTACGATACGATAATGAACGCACTGCCGAAGTTCGCGCTTGTGGCGAAGGAGCTTGGAATAGAGGGATAATCATAGGAGGACGCAGAGATGAGTGATAAAAAATGGAGAGATAATATTCGCAAGGTTGTGCCGTATGTTCCGGGGGAGCAGCCGAAGGTGGAGGGACAGCTTATAAAGCTTAACACAAATGAGAACCCATATCCGCCGTCACCGCTTGCAAGACGCGCGGCAGAGCAGATGGACATGGAGAATTACCGCCTTTACCCGGACCCGGCGGCGACCAAGCTTGTGAAGGCATTGGCGGCTGAGTATGGAGTCAGCGATAAACAGGTTTTTGTCGGAGTAGGTTCGGATGATGTTATTGCGATGTCATTTCTCACGTTCTTTAATTCGGATAAGCCGGTGCTTTTCCCGGATGTGAGCTATTCCTTCTATGATGTGTGGGCAGATTTGTTTAAGATTCCTTATGAGCGCCCTATGCTTGATGAGGACTTTAACATTAAGCCGGAGGACTACATGAGGGCTAACGGCGGAATCATTTTCCCTAATCCGAATGCACCGACAGGCGTCTACATGGAGCTTGACAATGTGAGAAAAATTCTTGATGCCAACCGCAATGTTATAGTAATTGTCGATGAGGCATATATTGATTTCGGGGGAAAGAGTGCACTCACGCTCCTTGATGAATACGATAACCTTCTGGTGGTCAGAACCTACTCAAAATCGCGTTCAATGGCGGGACTTAGAATCGGCTATGCAATCGGAGGTGAGGAGCTTATAAAGGCTCTCAATGACGTGAAATATTCCTACAATTCATACACAATGAATATGGCGGCTATAGAGCTTGGCACCGCCGTGCTTGCCGACAAGGACTATTTTAATGAGACAGTCGCTAAGATTATTAACACAAGGGAAAAGGCAAAGGTAAGACTTAGAGAGCTTGGATTTACATTCCCGGACTCAAAGACCAACTTCATCTTTGCCAAGCCATCAAAGATAACGGCGAAGGAGCTCTTTGAGAAGCTTAAAAAACGCAACATCTATGTCCGCTACTTCACAGGCGACAGGGTAAAAGACCACCTCAGAATAACCATCGGAACAGATGAGGAGATGGAACGCTTCTACGAAGCCGTCCGTGAAATTCAGGGCGCTTAACCCGAATCTCACCACGGACATGACGATACAGTTAATTTAACATTAATATAAGTTTATACTTATTTAACAGACTTTTCCCACAGAATGTGTTATCTTATATCTTGACTTAAATCACTATCAAATAGAATCAGGGTGTAAAAACATGCATTACAGACTTGGCTGTGTATAACGTACATACATAATACGTTATACACTAATAGACTAGGCATGTTTTTACACCCGGATATTGGTGATATAATATATACAAGGAGACACACACGCCGTATGGGAAATTTTATGAATAACTTTCGCTCAAAAATGTACCGCTTTATGCAGGGAAGATATGGAGTAGACCAGTTTAACCGGTTTTTGTTCGGCTGTTCCATAGCTTTGCTGCTTTTGTCAATTTTTGCTGGAAACTTTATGTATGTGCTGGCACTTGCCTGCCTAATATATTCCTATTTCCGCATGCTTTCTAAGAACACACAGAAAAGATATAAGGAAAACCTGATGTATGTCGGCTGTACGAAGCATATCAGGGGATGGTTCAACACATGGAAGCTCCGCTTCAAGGAGAGAAAGACACACCACATATACAGATGTAAGAAATGTGGACAGAATATAAGAGTTCCTAAGGGAAAGGGCAAGATATGTATAACCTGCCCTAAGTGTAAAAATGAATTTATAAAGGTGAGCTGATGTTTGGTTATGTTACTATTAATAAGGCAGAACTGAAGGTTAAGGACTACGATAAATATCATGCATTTTACTGCGGCTTATGCCATGCGTTAAAGAAACGCTATGGGAGGCTTGGGCAGTTCACGCTAACCTATGATATGACGTTCGTGACGCTGTTGCTGACCAGCCTCTATGAGGAGAAGAGTGTTCATATGAAGGAACACTGTCTGGTGCACCCGGCAGCGAAGCACGATATAATATACAATCGCTTTTCGGACTACGGTGCAGATATGAATATGCTGCTTACCTACTATAAGCTTCTGGATGACTGGGAGGATGACAGGAACTATAAGTCACTTATCATGGCGGGACTGTTAAAGAAAAGGTGCCGCAGAGCCGTCATGGAGAATCCAAGGCAGGCGAAGGCGATAAAGGCATATATTGTTGAGAATAAGGCATGTGAAAATGCCAATGAGAAGGATTTTGACAAGGTTGCGGGCTGCACAGGAAGGATGATGGCAGAGCTGTTGTGCTTTAAGCAGGATGAGTGGTCGGAATACCTAAGACAGCTTGGTTTTTACCTTGGAAAATTTATATATCTTATGGATGCCTATGATGACCTTGATAAGGATGAGAAGGATGGCAATTATAATCCACTCAGGCAGCTTATAAAGGCGGGTTGGAGCAAAGAGCAGATAGATGCTAAGGCTTATGATATGCTCATGATGATGGGAGCAGGAGCAGCAGCAGGTTTTGAGAAGCTTCCTATATTGGAAAATACGGATATTCTCAGAAATATTCTGTATTCGGGTATATGGGGGAAGTACAACGAAAAAACAAAACCACGGAATGGAGAGAAAAATGAGAGATCCATATAGTGTGTTGGGAGTATCGCCCAATGCCACTGATGAAGAAATAAAAAAAGCATATAGAAAGCTCAGCAGAAGGTATCACCCGGATGCCAACATCAACAATCCTAACAAGGCGGCTGCTGAGGAGAAGTTCAAGGAAGTTCAGGCTGCGTATGACCAGATTGTGAAGGCAAAGGAAAATCATACATCGGCTTATGGTTATGATGACAGAAGCTATAATCAGGGCGGAGCCTACGGACAGAATCCATTTGGCGGCTTTGGAGGTTTCGGTGGCTTTGGCGGCTATCAGAGTGGACGCACAACTGGGCAGGATGCACAGACACAGCACCTTAATGCGGCGATGGATTACTTAAGCCACGGCTACTATAAGGAGGCAATGAATGTCCTGAATGACATAGAGGACCACAATGCGCGCTGGTATTACCTTCACGCTATGGCGAACAGAGGACTTGGAAACATGGTCAACGCCAAGGAGGATGCTAAGATGGCACACCAGCTTGAACCGGGTAACACGGAGTACGCACAGTTCGCTTCAACTATGGAGAACGGAACGGACTGGTATGCCGATATGGGACGCGTGTACGGAGGTCAGGTGTATCAGGCAAATGAGTGCAGCAGCTGCCTCACAAAAATGTGCTGTCTCAATATGATGTGCGGAGGCTGCTTCTGCTAGAGCATTGTTGTGCTTTAACGCATAAGGCAGGATAGATGTGGCAATAAGGTGGTCTTTTGTCGTATTTTGCGATAAAATTTTGTTGCACTTCCACTATAAAAGGGATAAGATAACAAGGTGTTGATATTACATTATTGTTAATTGTTCAGAGCAGGACTCTGGACGGTTACCATTATAGAATGGAAATGAAGGAAAGCTTGTATGACAAAGGCAGAAGAATATATTAACTCCATCCCTAAGTTCGCAGGGAAGACGGAGCTTAAAAATACAGAGATTTTATTGAATGAATTAGGGATAGATACGGAGAACATGAAGATTATTCATGTCGCAGGAACCAACGGAAAGGGTTCTGTGTGTTCATATATATCCAACACACTTGTAAAGGCAGGGTACAGAACCGGTCTTTTTATCTCTCCGCATCTTGTAAAGATTAATGAGAGAATACAGATAGACGATGTGCCGGTTTCAGATGATATTTTTGAGAGCGCATACGAAAGAGTTCTTGAGACCGCACACAGGATGGAGCAGTCGGGTGGAAAGCATCCGGCTTATTTTGAGTTTTTGTTCGGAATGGCTATGCTTGTGTTCAAGGAGCAGAAGGTACAGTACATAGTTCTTGAGACAGGAATGGGCGGAAGATTAGATTCTACCAATGTAGTAAAGAAGCCTCTTATGACGGTTATCACAAGTGTGAGCATGGATCACATGCATGTCCTTGGAAACACCATTGAGGAGATTGCATCGGAAAAGGCGGGAATAATTAAGACCGGAGTACCATTGGTATTTTACGGTGAGGACAGCAGAGTAAGGGGAGTTATTGAAGCCGTTGCGGCGCAGAGAAAGGCTCCGTTTGAAGTAATTACCTCAGACAATGTGTCCTCCATTGAAAAAAAAGGTAAATTTATTGATTTTTGTCTGAATAACAGATATTATAAAAATGAGAGTTTTTCAGTATCAAGTGCAGCACTCTATCAGGTGTGGAACTCATCACTTGCTGCGACGGCACTTGCATGGCTTTCTAAGGAAAATGAGGGTATCAGGCTTACGGACGAACAGATACATACCGGAATCACAACAGCCTTCTGGGAAGGGCGCATGGAGGAGCTGAGTCCTGAGGTGTATGTCGACGGCGCACACAATGAGGATGGAATAAGGGCTTTTTTAGAGACAGCGAAGGCGATGAAGGACAGAAAACAGATACTTATGTTCTCTGCGGTTGCCGACAAGGCGTATGATACCATGATTAAGGAGATATGCGATTCGGAGGCGTTTGACGAGTATGTAGTATGTACGGTTGAGTACACTAACCGTGCAATGCCGGCTGAGGTGTTTTTGGAGACTTTTCGTAAGTACACGGATAAGCCTGTATTCTTGGAGGAGACGGCGGGGGCTGCATTTTCAAAGGTTATGTCCCTTAAGAAAAAAGAGGACAGGGTATTTGTAGCAGGGTCGCTGTATCTTGTAGGAGAAATTAAGAGAATAGCAGGTACACCGAAAGTAAAATAGAGTATGTTTTTGTCATTGCAGTACGGTGGCATGGAGGATTTTATAATGATAGATTTTGATGAAGAGATTAAGAAGTTTCAGCCGAGTCAGGAGGTTGACGAGGCGGAGGATGCTATATATGGTAACAATACGGTTGATGTGACAGATATTATTGATAAGATTATTAGCAAGACCGTCGAGAGTAAGTAGTGCCGGAGGAACAAGATGAAGTGTTATGTATGCAACAGCCAGCTTGACAACAACAGCGATTACTGCTTAAAATGCGGTGCGGACGTATCTGTTTACAGAATTGTTGTCAGGACTTCCAACACATATTACAATCAAGGGCTTGAGAAGGCTAAAGTACGCGATTTGACAGGTGCTGTAGAGAGCCTTAGGACAAGTCTTTGTATAAATAAGAACAATATAAAGGCGAGAAATCTGTTAGGTCTTGTATATTTTGAGATGGGCGAGGTTGTTATGGCTTTGTCCGAATGGGTCATAAGCAAGAATCTTAAGCCGGACAGGAATATTGCCGAGGCCTATATAAAGAAGGTTCAGGATGACCCTAACAAGCTTGAGATGATGAATCAGGCGATAAAAAGGTTCAATATATCACTCAGGTATGCCAAGGAGGGCGCAACCGATATGGCTGTTATCCAGCTTAAGAAGGTTGTCACAATGAACCCTAAGCTTGTAAAGGCGGGCTTGCTGCTTGGTCTTCTTCTGTGGAAGGACGGACAGACGGACAGGGCGCGCAAGTGTTTCCAGAGAGTGTTAAAGACCGACAGAAACAATACACTTGCTCTAAGATATATGTCGGAGCTTGACGGAAGCCTTACAGATGAGAGTGAGGCTAAGGAGACTGTATTTAAGAAAAAGAAGCCTGTGCAGGCATCTGTGACAGGACATGATGTTATTATACCTCCGAACTCCTACAAGGAGCCAAGCAACGGTATTTTTACCGTATTGAGCATACTTCTTGGAGTTGTATTGGGGGCGGCACTTGTATGGTTCCTTATAGTACCATCTAAGATATCGAGTCTCAATTATGATAATAACCAGCTTGTCTTAGATTACAGTGAACAGCTTGCAGCCAATTCTGTTGACATGGCTAACCTGAAATCACAGATTAAGTCGCTTACAACGGAAAGGGATAATCTTTCTAAGCAGCTTTCCGGATACACCGGTGAAAACGGAGAATCCAATATGTATTCTCTTCTTATAGAGGCGGCAAATTCATACGTCAACTATGATTTTGCACAGGCGCTTGTGCTATTACAGCAGATAGATGTGGCATTGCTGCCTACACAGACGGCTAAGGATGTGTACAATACCATGTTGGAGGCGAGCAGTGGAGGAGGAGACCGCTACTACGCACAGGGCACGAAGGCATTCCTTGAAAAGGATTATATTTCAGCAGCCAATTATTTTGAGGCCGCATTGATATATGATGAAACCAACGATGAAGCGGCATATTATCTTGGTCTGTGCAGACAGGAGAATGATGATACAGCCGTAGCGGTTGCCTATTACGAAGATTTTCTGACTAAGTTCCCGCAGTCGGGTTTTGTGGCGGATGTCACGGCAAGGCTTGCGCAGCTTAGAACGCAGCTTCCACAGGAGCCGGAGACTTCCACAGACAATCAGGAGGACGGACTAAACACAGCGGATGATAGCGCGGCGCAGCCGGATACAGAGGCTCCGGCAGATAATCAGGAACAGCCGACAACAGTAGAAGAAACACAGGGACAGTAAAAATACGACGGATTTCATAAAACACGCACGAAGAGGAGTTATTTTCGTGCGTGTTTTTTAATTTTATATTAAGGAGGGAGAGCACATGGATGACCCGTATGTAGTTAAGGGGAATTGTCTGATTATACATCTGGATAAGGAATTGGATCACCATCTTACTGAACAGCTTCGCAGTCCGGTGGATGAGATTATCGACAAGAGAGGAATAAAGTATGTCATTATGGATTTTGAAAACAAGAGCTTTATGGACAGCTCAGGTATTGGCTTTATAATGGGACGCTATAAAAAGATAGCGCCGTGTAAGGGGAAAATATATGTGGCAAATCTAGGGAGAGGACTTGAACGAATATTTAAAATAGCCGGACTGTACACAATAACTGTCGAGAAGGACAGCGTGGAGGCTGCATTATGTGAGGCGGGAGGAAATGTGTGATGAGTACAAGCAGCAGGTTCTATATGGAGATGGATGCGATATCCGAAAATGAAGGCTTTGCCAGAGTGTGTATTGCGGCATTCTGTGCAAGGCTTGACCCTACATTGGAGGAAATAAATGATATTAAGACTGCGGTGTCTGAGGCAGTGACCAATGCAATTATTCATGGATATAAGAAGCAGGGGGGAATAATACATATCAATGCAGATATTGATGAGAACATATTGACTATATGCATAAGTGATGATGGCTGTGGTATAGAGGATGTGAATAAGGCGATGGAACCGTTGTATACAACCGGGGCTTTGGAGGAGCGTTCGGGAATGGGATTTACATTCATGGAGATATTCATGGACTATCTGCATGTAGAATCGGAACCGGGTAAGGGGACGAAGGTTATTATGAAGAAAGAAATAAGTAAAAATAAATAAAAAGATAAGGGTGTGGTATATATGGATGATACCAAAGAACTTATCTTAAGAGCACATAATGGTGATAAGGCTGCAAGGGACAAGCTTGTGCTTGAAAATATCGGGCTGGTGTACAGCGTATCAAGACGTTTTGCCGGAAGAGGGTATGAACTTGAGGATATTAACCAGATAGGAACGATAGGACTTATAAAGGCGATAGATAAATTCGATGACAGCTTTGATGTCAGGTTTTCCACCTATGCGGTTCCGATGATAGCCGGAGAGATAAAAAGATTTTTGAGGGATGATGGAATGCTCAAGGTCAGCCGTTCGCTTAAGGAGAATGGGTACAGGATAAAGAAGGCGTCCGATGAGCTGGTATCACAGAACGGAAGGGAGGCAACGATAGAGGAGCTTGCGGCTGCCACGGAGCTGTCGGTTGAGGATGTTGTTATGGCGCTTGAGGCGAATACGGATGTTGAGTCGATTTACAGGACGATATATCAGAATGACGGCAATGAAGTATACCTTGTGGACAAGCTATCCGGCAGCAGCGAGAGCGTTTCGGGAGATAAGTTTGCCGGTGCACAGGAGCAGCTTCTCAATTCTATTTTGTTGGAACAGCTGTTGGCGGAGCTTGATGAGACGGAGGGGAAGCTTATTATGCTCAGGTACTTTAAGGAAATGACACAGACACAGGTGGCGGACAAGCTTGGAATCAGTCAGGTTCAGGTCAGCAGGCTTGAGAAGAAAATACTCAAAAAGCTTCGCGGATATATATTGTAGGTCTGTCCGGGTAAAAAGTATTGTGGCTGCAAAGAAGTAAATATTGATGTATAAATAAAAGCCTCACAGGAATAATAGCATTATGTAACAGCATTATTGGAAATGAGGAACAGCATGGAGCAGACGATATATATTAAGCTTAACAAGAGTGCATGCCTTGACTGCGCGGATGTCTTTATAGGTGATGTCGCGAGCGTGTACTGTGAGAACCGGAATGTGGTCAACAGGGTGAAGGCGATAAAACTTCTGAAAATGCAGGAGGATGGAAAACGAAGGTACGTGGTCAGCGTACTCAAGGTGATTGAGTGCATTTCGAAGGAATTTCCCGGCACCAGCGTGGAGAGTGACGGCGAGCAGGACATTGTCATAGAACACAAGGATATGAAGGGGAAGAGCAAGGCGGCAGAATATGCAAAGGTGTTCTTTATCTGCCTGATTACATTGCTAGGAGGCGGTTTCGCAGTGATGGCATACAACAATGATGTCGGAATGGCGGACATGTTTTCAAGGATATATGAGCTGATATACGGCGATGAGAATGCAGGTGGAAGGATTCTTGAAATTACTTATTCGATTGGGCTTGCACTGGGAATCATTGTATTTTACGGCCATTTTGGAAGCTGGAAATTCGGAAAGGATCCGACACCTCTTGAGGTCGAGATGCGGCTCTATGAGGATGACATAGATACGGCGATGATAAAACAGAGTGAGAGGGAGAAGAATGAAGTTGATGTGGATTAAGAAAATCTTTCTTGCTGTCATAGGCTTGAGTGCCGGAACTATGGTTGCCGCCGGATTTTTTGCATTCATAACTGCGATAGGAGTTGTAACAACCTACGCACAGAGGACAAAGACGGCAGGTTATATAAAGACGTATGAAAATACGCTTGCCGCGGGAGCGATACTTGGAAATGCATGGTGGTCATTTGGAATACATTTCGGAATGTCCGGAATGGGAGCCATATTCACGGCAGTCGCAGGGCTGTGCTACGGAATATTTGTCGGTAGTCTTATTATCGCACTTGCTGAGACAATAAAGACGGTTCCGGTCTTTTTCAGGCGTGCTAAGATAACAATGGGGCTTCCTGTGATTATAATTGCGTTTGCACTTGGAAAATGTATAGGAAATCTATTATTTTATTTACTTGAAATGAAGGTATAGTTAATAAAACATAAAGAAATTATTCCTGTATTGTTTTTTTGTGATTTTATATTATAATTACATGTGGGGGAGTATTTTAATACAAAAGAACCGGAATGGGAGGCTCTTTATGGACGAAAATGAAAAGAAATTCTGGTCGGATATGGATATTTTTTTCCCTGAATTAGTTAAACAGATGGCATCACTTGCCACAAAATCGTATTTTTCAATTACCAACCTGAAAAATGGTATTACATGGTGGTCTGAGAGTGCGATGGAGTATTTGGGGCTTGAGGAGAATTATACAGCTGTAGGAAAGGAAAAGACTAAGAAACAATTGCATCCGGATGATGTTGAGGACTTTAAATGTGGCTTTAGACGGCGTGTTGAAGGCAAGGACCTTGATAAATCATGGGAATACCGTGTTAAGGACGGAAGCGCGTATAATCGTTTCAATGCCATGTCAAGGATGATTAACAATGCTGAAGGAAAACCGTTTATTCTTATAACAAGATTTGTCAATTATGGTTTGTTCGATGAAGTGGATACTGTCACGGGACTTAGGACAGAAGCCGTCTTGACGCATCAGTTGAATAAATATATATCAGAGGAAGGAAAGGGCGCACTGCTCAAGATAAACCTAGACCAGTTCAGCCATATCAGCGTGATGTACGGTGCCGCGTTTGGTGATAAGGTGCTCAACTGTGTGGCTCAGCTGCTTATTAACATAGTGCACAATAATTCGAATGTCTACAAGCTTTCAGGTGTGAAGTTCGTGTTGGCACTTGGGAATATAACACGGAAGGAACTCAAGGAAATCTATGAAAAGATAGAAGATGCCATGGAGAATAATGTTGAGGTTGAAGGCAAGAAGATTCCGCTCAGGATTTCGGCAGGGGCTGTATATCTCGAACCGTATATGACAGATTCGAATGCGGTAAGAAGCAGACTCACGTATGCGGTTAATCATTCCAGATATGAACACCACGGAGAGCTTGTAATTTTTAATGATGAGATGGGTGGAAAAGATAATCAGCATCAGTTCGAGCTCATTGCGCTTATTCATCAGTGCGCAACGAGTGATTTTGATGGTTTTAAGCTATTCTATCAGCCAATTGCCGATACGAAGAATGGAACAATACGCGGCATGGAGGCACTTATACGCTGGGAGAAGGAGCCGTATGGAATTATTTCACCGGGAATATTTATGGAATGGCTCGAGGAGGATCCTTGTATATTTGACTTGGGCAACTGGATTTTGCGCACGGCTCTTACCGATATAAAGAAAGTAAGGGATGAGCTTCCCGGTTGTTTTATCAATGTCAATGTCTCCGCGGCGCAGCTTGAGAGAAGGGAGTTCCGTCAATCGGTAATGAACATTTTATCGGAGACCGGGGCACGCCCTGAGGAGCTTTGCCTTGAACTTACTGAGCGCTGCAGGGATCTTGATGTGGATTTTCTAAGAGGAGAGGTGGATTTCTTCCATTCTAAGGGAATTAAGATTGCGCTTGATGATTTTGGAACGGGTAACAGTTCACTCAGTCTGGCACTTGAACTGCCATTTGATGAGCTCAAGGTTGATATGAGCTTTATAAGGGATATCAAGGATAAACCGCAGAATCAGGCTATGGTACAATCAATAATAGACTATGCCAAGAGGACAAAGACAGAGACATGCATAGAAGGCATAGAAAACCGGGAGGTAGATGATTATATTAAGCAGTTCGGTGCGACATGGCATCAGGGCTACTATTATTCGAAGCCGGTACCGATTGAAAGCATTGAAAAGCTTATACATAAATAGTGATTTCCGGTGTAGGCTTATCCTGAATGAATAAGAATTTGCAAAAAAGAGATAATGTAAGTATATTTCATTCAGGAGGCTTCTATGAAGGACAAACAGACACGCACACAGGAACGTATAGAGAAGAGAAATGAAAGCTACAATGACTATGTGGAACAGGTTACGCCTAAGCACAGCTGTCTGAAAAACTGTGTACAGGCATTTGTGGCAGGAGGAATTATATGTACTGTCGGCCAGGCAGTTATGAATATGTATATGATCTGGAATGACAAGGACACAGCTGCTGCATGGACAACGCTCACCTTGGTTTTGATAAGTGTTATTCTGACTGCACTTAATATCTACCCTTCTATTACAAAGTGGGGTGGAGCAGGGTCACTTGTTCCGATAACCGGATTTGCCAATTCTGTTGCCGCTCCGGCGATTGAATTTAAAAAGGAAGGTTTTGTTTTTGGAGTAGGCTGTAAAATATTTACAATAGCCGGTCCGGTTATTTTATACGGAATATTGGTAAGCTGGATACTTGGAATTGTGTACTGGATATTAATTTTTGCCGGTATAATATCTTGACATTTTATCTCTTATGTGCAACTATAGGCGTATGGGTTTATACAATATAAGAGGGTCATATTTTAGACCGATAGGAGTGTACATTGAATAATTTTAAGTCAATTAAGGCTATTCTTTCTGAAGTGAGAACAGATAAGAAATCTCATTTTAAGCAGACGAGTGGCTTTGTACAGCATGGGAACACATCGGTTATGAAGCATTGCATATCGGTGGCTTATGTAAGCCTTATGATTGCGAAGAAGCTTCATATCAAGGTTGACAGGAAGGCGTTGGTAAGAGGCGCATTACTTCACGACTATTTTTTATATGACTGGCATGAGAAGAATAAGGAACATTCACTACATGGATTTAAGCATCCATACTTTGCGCTAAGGAATGCAAGCAGGGATTTCAAGCTTAATGATATAGAGAAGAATGTCATTGTGCGTCATATGTTTCCGCTTACACCTATACCACCTAAGTGCAGGGAGGCGTGGATTGTCTGTATGGCTGATAAATATTGCTCAGCGAGGGAGACTATGTATACTGTTAAGCGTTATGCACATAATGCACGCCAATTTGTGTTTGGATAAGACTTTGTGGCGGGGGTTTTGCCGGGGAACCGGCAGAAGCTCCGCCTTATGTTTTGCATAATCGGGATATTGTATGTGAGTACCATAGAAGATACAAAAAGGAGAGAGTTTTATGAATTTGTTTTTAGCGTTTGTTGCCCTTGTTGCCGGATTTGTGCTTCTGGTAAAAGGAGCGGATTTTTTTGTTGACGGAGCAGTTGGAATTGCGGCGAGATTCGGTATTCCACAGCTGGTTATAGGACTTACCATTGCAGCTATGGGTACATCAATGCCGGAGGCGGCTGTCAGTATCACATCGGCTCTTAAGGGAAGCGCCGGAATTACGGTAGGAAATGTTGTAGGAAGCAATATTATGAACATTCTGGTAATTTTGGGACTCACAGCAGTGATAACACCTATTGCGGTGCAGCGTTCTACAAGAAAGTTTGAGATACCGGGTATGATTGCTATATCGGTTCTTTTTCTTGTGTTTGGCTACACAGGCGGTGAGATAGTGCGTTTCGAAGGAATCATTATGTGGCTTGTTTTTATCGGTTACCTTGGATACCTCTTCTGGATTGCGAAGAATAACAAGGATGAGGAAGGCGAGGAGGAGGATAAGAAGTGGAGTCTTCCTGTTCAGCTTATTGCGATAGTCGGCGGTATTGCTGCGATTGTATTAGGCAGTGACCTTGCGGTTGACGGAGCTACAGCTATCGCCAAGGCATTCGGCATGAGCGACAGAATAATAGGTCTTACTATCGTTGCTTTTGGAACATCTCTTCCTGAACTTGTGACATCTGTCACTGCTGCCAGAAGAGGAAAAGCCGATATTGCCATAGGAAATATTGTTGGAAGCAATATATTTAACATTTTGTTTGTAGCCGGAACGACAGCTCTTATCACACCTGTTATTTTCGAGACAAAATTCGTTGTGGACAGTATTATTGCCATTGCGGCAGCAGTTATTCTGTTGGTATCAGTGTGCAACAAGGACATGAAGCTCAAGCGTCCGGCAGGTGCAATTATGCTTGTATGCTACGGTGCATATCTTGCATATCTTATTGCCGCTTAGTATTTGTATGTGTTATGTAAATAAAGGTATAACTGAAGTTGTCTAAGAAAAAATTTAATGTATGATTTCGGAATTAGTGATAGTGTAATATCTGATATCCGGGAAATGGTGATTGGAATGGTAGAGAAGATTAAGAAAATAGGCTCATCCATAGGAGAGAATAAGTTCGGAGGAATGATTATCAATCTGTTGGGCATAGCTATAGGCTCGTTTATTTATGCCTGCGGTATCAGCCTCTTTCTTGACCCTAATAATCTTGCGCCCGGAGGTGCCTCGGGACTTGCGATTGTTCTTAACAGAATATGCAATATAGAGACCGGTACACTCTACTTTATAATAAATGTTCCGATAATGATTCTCGGTCTGTGGAAGTATGGAATAAGATTTATTGCATCCACGTTCTTTTCGATACTGCTCAACTCATATTTCACAAACAAGCTTGCACGTCTTGGCGCACTTACGGATGACCTTCTGATTGCGACTATGGCAGGAAGTATTCTTGTGGGCGTGGGTGTTGCGATTGTATTTAAGAGCAAGGCGACAACAGGTGGAACGGACATTATAGTGAAAGTTCTGCACGATAAATATAAGCATATCAAGACAGGAGTTATCTTCCTGCTCACAGATATTGTGATAGTTGCGTTCTCCGGGTTCGTGTTCAAGGACATCAATATCATTATGTATGCGCTTATTTCGGTGTTTGTTCAGGGCAAGGTGCTTGATTTGGTGCTGTACGGAGGGGATGAGGCGAAGCTATTCTATATTATAAGCGATAATCCGGAGGCAATCTCGCAGAGAATTATGAATGAGATAGACATAACGGTGACTTTCCTGCAGGGAAAGGGCGCATATAGTGGAAAGGAAAAGCGCGTGATTCTGTGTGTTGCCAGAAAGCAGCAGGGGCCGGCTATTGAGGAGATAGTAAAGGGTGAGGATAAGGATGCGTTTATGATAATATCGAGTGCGAATGAGATATACGGAGAAGGCTACAAGAACATTATGAGTGATAAGCTGTAAGCTGTATTCCATAGCAGTTTGGCATAGGTGTAGAAATCAAGATGAATATAATTTGCCATTTTAGGGTATTCTAGTAAAAGAATTTAGAAAGGATGCCCTAAGATGGCTTTTTTATTTTGTTATGAGTGTAAAAATGATTGGAAAACAGAGCGTTTTATTTGATGAGCCGCCGGTCATCACTGCAAGGGCGAGCGTGGCGGGTAAGAAGGAAGGCGATGGACCGCTTGGCAGGCTGTTTGACGAGGTGGTGGAGGACCCGATGGTGGGACAGAATACATGGGAGGAGGCGGAGAGCACCCTTCAGGAAAAGGTTGTGGCACATCTTCTTGACAAGGCTAAGTTAAGTGAGAAGGACATACGCTACATCCTGTCTGGTGATTTGTTAGGGCAGCTCATCGCCTCGTCCTTCGGTCTTGCCAAGTATAATATTCCGTATTTTGGCTTGTTTGGAGCCTGTTCAACCATGGGTGAGGGAATGTCACTTGGGTCAATGCTGGTGGCTGGTGGATGTGCTGACAGGGTTATTGCCGTAACTTCAAGCCATTTTGCCAGCGCAGAGAAGCAGTTTAGATTTCCTCTTGAATACGGAAACCAGCGGCCACTGTCGGCGACATGGACGGTGACAGGCAGTGGAGGTGTTATACTTGAAAAGGCTGTGGGTAACAATGCAGTTTTTTCGGGAAAAGTGTGCATAAAAGGCATAACCACAGGAAAGATTGTGGATTACGGTGTCAAGGATTCGTTCAACATGGGCGCAAGCATGGCTCCGGCGTGTGCGGATATGATATATGCCAACTTCAAGGATTTAGGAGTTGATTCCGGGTATTATGACAAGATCTTTACCGGAGACCTAGGATATGTAGGGCAGAGAATTCTTATTGACCTGTTAAACGAAAAAGGGATAAATATTTCCGAGATACATTCGGATTGTGGAATGATAATATTTGATCAGAATACGCAGGATACACATGCGGGGGGAAGTGGCTGCGGATGTGCGGCGACGACACTCTGCTCATATATACTAAGGCGCATGGAGGAGGGGGAATTTAAGCGGGTTCTGTTTGCCCCGACAGGTGCGCTTATGTCGACTGTGAGCTACAATGAAGGCATGAGCATACCGGGAATCGCACATGGCGTGGTGCTTGAACGCATAGATTAGAAAATTGTACAGATTGGAGAAAGGCATAGTGGTCATGTGCGTTTAAGGACAGGCTGTTTTGAGATATCGAAAAAATTATTGAGATTTGAATGGAGAAGGTTATGGATTATGTTAAGGCATTTGTTGTGGGAGGGCTTATCTGTGTGGTAGTCCAGATACTCATGGAAAAGACAAAGCTTATGCCGGGGCGGATAATGGTACTGCTTGTATGTACGGGCGCTGTGCTGGGTGCTGTGGGATTATATCAGCCATTTGCGGACTGGGCAGGTGCCGGAGCGACAGTACCGCTTTTGGGCTTTGGAAATGTACTGTGGAAGGGCGTGAAGGAGGCTGTTGACCTTGAGGGGCTTTTGGGAATATTTAAGGGCGGATTTAAGGCAGGTGCAGTCGGAATTTCAGGAGCACTTATATTTGGCTTTATCGCCTCATTGTTCACTAATCCTAAGATGAAAAGATAAACCGCCGGAAAGAATGAAAAGAGCTTCCGTGATAATCGTGAGCACGCTGATGCAGTGTGCCTCATTATCACAGAAGCTCTTTTTGGTTTATATTTTTAGCATGTTGTCAGGGTGCTTTTTTAGTGATTAATGTGAGTGAATATCACACGCGTCATTCAGCTTATCAGGTGTGATTACATAATCTAAATCTGTCACAATATACTGGTCAATATTAGGAATAAGTGACAAATCTTTCTTGATGTATACAGCCTTAAAGCGTGATTCAGGAGGACAACTGTCTGTTGCAATCTTATTCGAATCCTTACACATTGTGACCTGGATATGGACGTCACATACTTCTGTAGGGACTGTGCCGTCCTCAAAATATTCTTTAATTACCTGACTTCCTCTAGGGTCGCTGTCACACAGCCCCGGTATGGCAAGCTTACCGGATGAAGCGCAGACCTCAGCCTCCACTATATTATATGGCTTCTGAAATTCAGTGTATTCTAAGCCTTCGTGTGCGTGCTCCATAATATCCTTCCAGATATTAAGCTGTGTCATTGTATAGTAGTTGGTGTTGACAGGCGTGCTGTCATCATTTCCAATCCATATTCCGGCAGTATAATAAGGAGAGAAGCCTATAAACCATTTATCTGTATTGAGCTGTGACGTACCTGATTTTCCGGCATAATACATGTTCCTGCTGTCAAGGAAAGTGATATTGTCCGTCACAACGCTTCTGAGTGCGCTGTCAAGAAGCCATGAAGTGGATTCCTTTATTACGCGGTGACTTGCTGATGCGGTATTATCTATGAGAATATTGCCGTCATGGTCGAGAACCTTTGTATAGAGCTTAGGCTCATTGTATACGCCATAATTGGCAATGGCTGCGTATGCGGCGGTCATTTCGTAGTTGGTTGCACCATTGGTTATACCACCAAGAGCGATTGCCTGATAATGCTGCTCCTCAGGTGTGAGGGTTGAAATGCCATAGCTGAGTGCATAGCTGTAACCGAGTTCCGGCGTAATATCAGTAATAATCTTTACGGCAGGTACGTTTCGTGAAACTGTTATCGCTTCACGGATCGTCATAAGACCATGGTATTCGTCATCGACGTTGGTTACCAGCTTGCCTGTCGAATACAGATAAGGCACATCATCATATACTGTGGCAAGTGTCATCCCGGCTGTATCAAGTGCAGGTGAATATACAGTAAGGAGCTTAAAACTTGAACCAGGTGAACGTGTTGAGTCGGTAGCACGGTTAAGAACCAACGAGTGTGTCTTGTCACCGCGCCCTCCGACAAGTGCCTTTACATAACCTGTTGACTGTTCTATGAGAACGAATGAGGCCTGTGGCTCAAGGGTATATGTTATATTTTCAGTACCATCCACAACTGTGCCTTCCGTCTCTTTCAGTATATATGATTTAAAATTGTTTATCGCTTCCTGTGCCTCTGATTCCGTTGAAAAAAGGAGAGTGAAGCCGGAAATGCCGAGTGTTGACTGATAAAAATTCAGTATGGAGTTCTCGGTATAGCTATGGTAATCTCCGTCCTTGTCCTTTATCTGGATCCTGTACCTGAGAGTGAAATCGTAACGTCCTGAATAGTAATCTGGATTGTTTACTGCGCTTTCGGCATACTTCTGAAGCTCACTGTCCTCGCATGAGTAAATCTGCAGTCCGCCTCTGTATACAAGATTGTATGCCTGAGTCTGCGTATAGCCCTTAAGATTCATCAGATCCTGCATGAGCTGGGATATGAGGGCATCGGTATAATATGAATATGCGGTTGAACCGGTCGACGTGTTCTTCACATTCATTATACGGTCATAGACGTTATCAGCCAGTGCCTCATCATATTCGGCTTTGCTTATGAGCTCCTGATCAAGCATATTCTTAAGGACAATGTCACGTCTGGTCTTGTTATTTTCAGGAAAACGGACAGGATTGTATTTGTAAGGGTTTGATGTTGTGGCTGCAATAACTGCACTCTCTGAGATGGTAAGCTCAGACACATCTTTATTGAAATAATTCTGTGCGGCAGCCTGAACACCGAGATTGTTGTTGCCTAAGTTAATTGTGTTCAGATAATTCTGCAGGATAGTGTCCTTATCAACGCTCTGTTCTAAGATAAGAGCAAGATACTGCTCCTGAAATTTTCTCTTGAAGGTATCTACAAGACCGTTCTCGCTCTCAGCAGAGAAGATATTATTCTTGATAAGCTGCTGTGTGATGGTGCTTGCTCCCTGTGTGCTCTTAAACTTGTTCTTAATCGTCTTGTACGCTGCACGCACGATACCCTGCGGATCAATTCCGTTGTGGGAGTAAAAGCGAGCATCCTCAATCGCGATAAATGCGTTTATAAGATGCTGAGGCATATCGTCTATGCTTGCCTCAATTCTGTTTGAACCCGATGCGACAAGAGTTTCGACCTTGTTGCCGTTGCTGTCATAGATGTATGACTGGTACCATTGCGGGGATACGGCGTCCAGAGAAATCTGAGGTGCTGTCTCAATGATTCCGGTGAATGCTCCCAGCCCTACGCAGGTCAGCATGACAAAGCAGACCACAATGCATACAGTGATTAATTTAAAAAAAAGCACAACTGCCTTTCTGCCTATCTTTTCATAAGGAGAACGCAGAGATTTTATCTTTTTTCGTATCTGTTTTGAACCATAATTCATAGTGAATAACCTCCGATTTCTATATTATAGCAAAAAACATTCTTCAAATAAAGCAAATTATTTCTTTACAATTGATTTTTTACATATTATTCTGGTTTTAAGCCCTTTAAGAAAAATAAAGTGCGTGCGATGTCGTGACAGATTAAGCGCTAAATTAAGTATGAAATATTCGGGAGAAATTATGGCAGACAGTGTAATCTTTTTAAAAAAAGGTGGGGAAGGCTATTATGAGGAGAAAAAATCGCGCTTTCTTGCAGTGGCATATAGAATCAGCGATGAGCAGGAGGCGTTGGCTTATATAGAAGCGGCGCGAAAAAAATATTGGGACGCCAGACACAACTGCTACGCGTATGTCCTGGGTGAGAACAATGAGCTTATGAGGTTTTCTGATGACGGGGAACCGTCCGGAACAGCGGGGAAACCTATATTGGAAGTGCTTACAGGCAGGAAAATACATGATTGTATAATAATAGTCACAAGATACTTTGGCGGAACCCTGTTAGGGACAGGTGGGCTTGTGAGGGCATACCAGAAAGCCTCTTTGGCTGCAATTGACAACAGCACGCTGGCAAGACGGACTAAGGGAAGCAGAATAACTGTCACAGCAGATTATTCCGGAGCGGGGAAAATCCAGTATGCGGCTGCACAGAACGGTTGGACGGTTGAGGACATAATATATGCGGCGGATGTAAGCCTTATAATTGCCGTCCCGGAGAATATGAGAGAAAGAGTTATAAAGGAAGCCACTGATATAACATCGGGAAAGGCGCAGATAAGCGAAGAAAAGAACATTGATATAGAGGAGGAGCTTTAGAGATAAGGTCATGGTTTTAACTGTAACATAGTAAAACCATGACCTTATCTGTTGTGTGTCAAGCAGTCTGAATTAATTCACGGAAAGCATGCGCGGTCAATTCTCTTTGAAGAACTTCTTTATAATAAGCGGAAATGCAACGGCAATCCATAAAACAACGATGGCATAGCGGATGGTGTTGGATATCATTGTGTTTCCAAGTAAGAGCTTAAGTCCGCTCTTGATGGCGATGGCACCGGCAAGACCTAGAACAACCTTCAATATCTGTAATGCAACATGGCTGTTCTTGGGATTGAATTTAATATAGCGCTTCTCGATGAACCAGCCGATAGAGAACCCGATACCTGCTCCGGCTGCCTTGAAACCATCCATGGCAAGAACATCAGTGGTTGCCCCTGTATTTACAAGGTAGTAGGAATATCCGAAAAGAAATGCGGATAATACCAATATGAGCAGTGATACAAGTATATCGGAGACAAGGGTTGAATTGAAGTTGTCAAATATAAAGCTTACAGCGGCACTTATAAGTAAGGTCACCGCAAAGCTGACAAGCACATCCTTAGGCGTGTGGCAGCCAAGATACATTCGAGATAGCATAACTAAGGCGATAAGTACGAAGGACATGATGTATACGCCGCGCTTTTTAAAATGAAACGCAATCGAGCTGTAAAGGCTGGTAGAACTCTGGGTGTGGCCGCTTGGAAATGAATACCCTGTTGCTGTGTCCATAACCGCCTCAACCGGCTTGAATTCCGGATCAATCACCCATGGCCTTTCAATCCTGAAATGAACCTTAAGCCCTTGGACAACAATTCCCGACATGAAATAGGAAAATGCGATTCTATATGCAAGCTTCTTATTAATACACCAGTATATTATGGCAAACAGGCTGATAAGCACCAGCTCTTCACCAAAGGATGTACATATAATAAAGAAAATGTTGAGCAATCCGTTTCTGATGCTCTCAAGAAAATACAAAAATTCCATAAATACCTCCAGCATATTTGTATAGATACATTATTACAGATAGTTTATTTAATGATAAAACAATGGGACAGATATGTAAATAACTATCACGGATAAAAGTATTTTGACATTTAATTAACATAGTTTTTAATTATATCACACCTGAAATGAAAGTAGTAGCTTTTTTTTTATGTCTGAATTTAACTGTTCTTATAGTAATATTACCTGTTTTTGGTGAAAATTATGCAAAACTGACATAAAATGTGGAAACGCTTACATACTAAATGTAAAATCAACATGTTGTTTTCATGATAAAATAAACATAAAATGCGTATAAAACAATACAAAACAATATAAAACAATATATAGTTAAAAATTATGCAGAAAAAGATTAAAATTAATAAAAATAGTACTTGTATATTTTGTATAAAATGTGGTAGTATGAGTATACCGAAATTAGAATTATTACTAATGCTAATTGAGGGGTACGGTTATAACCGATAAGAGGGTTATACCAGTAATAATCATTTATCTTTATATTTTTAAAGGAGGTCATTCTTACTATGAGAAAGATGACAAAAAAGGCTGTCTCTCTTGGACTTGTAGCTACTATGGCACTCTCTATGACAGCATGTAACAGTGCAACAGGTAACAACAATGGCACTTCTACATCTGCTCCGGAGACAACATCAACAGAGGCAACATCAACAGATTCTACAACAGAGACTTCATCTGAGGAGACATCTACTCAGCCAGCTGAGGTAGTTAAGCCAGAGAAGATTAAGGTTATGTGGGACGGAACAATCTTTAAGGAGGGCGACAACTATGCTGAGGCATTCTACAATGCATTAGCTGAGAAGCTCGGTATCGAGATCGAGTGGGTACGTCCTGACCACAGCGGTTACGCTGATCAGATCGGTATCGCATTCAACGATAAGTCAACACTTGCAGATGTAGTTATTCTTCCATCTAACTTCTATGCATCTTATGCTGCACAGGGTAACCTTTGGAACATGACAGATGCTTGGAACAATTCTGAGATTGTTAACTCAGGCAGACTTAACTCATATGCTGATTCAGTTATCAGCACATGGTACACAAAGGGACCGGACGGAGAAGAAGGCATCTTCGGTATGTACCCTGCACGTGGTGGCGGCTGTGTTACATACGTTAACAAGGCTCTTGCTGAGCAGGCAGGCTACACAGAGGATACTCTTCCTACAACATGGGCTGAGTATCAGGAGTTCTTAGCAGCTCTTAAGAACGTTACAGGTGCTGCTCCAATCCTTGCTGCAGGTCTTGTAACAGGTGAGGCTCCATATACTAACTACCTCCCAGAGTTCTATCAGGACGCTTATCCTGATTTCTACTATGATGAGACAGCAGGCGCTTGGGTAGACGGATTTACAACAGACGCTATGGCTGCTGCTCTTGACAGATTAGCATGGGGCGTTAGCGAGGGATACCTCGATGCAGATATCTTCAGCAACCCTTCAACATCTAAGGTTCGTGATAAGTTCTACGAGGGAACTTCAACATCAGTATTCACATACTGGGCTGGTACATGGGCACAGACAATTACAGACAAGCTCGCTAACAAGGGCTGGGATGAAGGCGTTTGGGTACTTAAGCCAATCGCTGAGGTTGGTGCTTACACAGAGAGACTTTCTCCTATGATTTGTATCACATCAGCTTGTGAGAACCCAGAAGGCGTATTCAAGTATTTCATCGATCCAATCCTTGATGGTGGTGAGGTTCAGATGTTATGGCAGTACGGTGTAGAGGGTACACATTATGTTGTTGGCGATGACGGCAAGCTTGTATTCCAGCTTACAGAGTCTGCTGCAAGAGATGGCAAGACATCAAAGACATCTAAGAACCTTTTCGAGTCACAGTTAAAGATTGCTGATTTCGATTCAACACTTTACCCAGATGGAGATCCAGGTGCTGGTACATCTACAACAGAAGCAGCTCGTAACTCATTTAACATATTCAATGAGAATTCTAAGTATGCTCCTAAGATGAACGCTACAGATGAGTCTCTTGAGAACCAGTCAACAATCTGGAACGAGAAGACAAGACTTATCGCTGCTGTTGCTCAGGGACAGATGACAGGTGCTGAGGCTATAGCTGAGTACCAGGCTAACTGTGGAGCACTTTCTCAGTTAGTATTAGATTCATTTAACAACTAATTATCTTCTGATAGTTATTTGCGAGTGGCTCAAGAATAATTAATTATGTAAGATATGGGACTGTCGGGAACCATAAGGTTCCCGGCAGTATTTCAAGGTAAAGGCGTTGATAATCTAAATAATTGTTGCTTCGGCAACTTTTCAAATAACTATACATTTTTCGTAAAGGAAGGTATTGCTAATGTTATGTAAAGCATGTGGAACTGAGATACCTAAGAAGGCGAAGAAATGCCCAAGCTGTGGATGGCAGGTCAGACGCGAAGAGCGCAACATAAGACCTATCGCAATAGCCGGTGCGGTTATTTCGTTTGTTGGCGGTATGTTTCCGTTTATTCAGAATTCAGATTATGATAAGTTAACCCCTGCAATGAAGTATGATGCAACATTGGGGTATAAGGTAGTAGATTATTACAATTCGTTCGGTATGATGAACTATGAGCATCAGTGGGTATGGTATTTATTTATGGCACTCCTTGTAGCGTCCGTTATCCTCTGTGCAGTTAAGTATGAAAAATTTTCAATTATTACAACTGTTCTTGCAGCTGTAGTATTTGGTGTAGCATATAACAATACATGCGGTTGGCATGGAGCCCCTAATATGGAGATGGGACTTGGTCTTCCGATTGTAATTATCGGTACAATCGTAGGCGTTGCAGGCGTTTTCCTTGATGTTTATAAGATAAAGAAAAAGCCTGAGGTAGATCCTCATTTCTTGGGAAATTCCAAGAGCATTTGGAGAAGAATGTACATCTACAGATGGTTCTATGTAATGCTCTTACCGGTTTTAGTTTTCCTTGTTATTTTTAACTATTTACCTATGTTAGGTTTAAGATATGCTTTTACAGAGTATAAGTCAGGTCTTCAGCCTTACTATTCAGGTATTGCTAACTTCGTTAACATGTTCGGACTTACAGAGTTAGGTAAGCTTAAGAGCCAGCAGTTCATGACAGCATTTACCAACACACTGTACCTCTCAATCATCAAGTTAGTACTTAATACATTTATGGCAGTTCTCATCTCCCTTCTCCTCAACGAGATGAAGAACATCCACTTCAAGAAGACTGTACAGACAATCATCTACCTTCCGCATTTCATGTCATGGGTAGTTGTTGCATCTCTCTTCAAGATGATTCTTTCAGAGTCACAGATTACAGTTATGGATCCTGTGACAGGACAGGCTGTAGTTGACGCCGCAGGTAACGCAGTTATATCTTCAACAGGTGTTGTTAATGCGATTTTATTAAAGCTTGGCTGGGTAGATAAGCCGGTCAGCTTCCTCACCTCTCTCTCTAACTGGAGACCGGTATACTTTATGATCAATATCTGGAAGGATACAGGTTGGGGAACAATCCTCTTCCTTGCTACACTTTCAGGAATCAGCCCTGATCTCTATGAGGCAGCTCAGATTGACGGTGCTAACAGAATGAACAGAATGAGATACATCACTCTTCCTGCTCTTGCCAATACAATTATTACAGTATTTATTCTTAACCTTGCTAAGGTTATGAACCTTTTCGAGTCAGTATTCGTATTGTACAACGATACAGTAAGACCTAAGGCAGATGTTCTTCAGACATACACATATCGTCAGACATTCGGTTCAGGTACTCCATCATACGGTTATACAACAGCGGTTGGTCTTTTCAGATCCGTTGTAAGCTGTATTCTTGTATTGATATGTAACTACGCATCCAAGAAGGTGCGTGGCCGTGGAATTGTTTAAGGAGGTAATCGATAATGGAAGATGAAAAGAAATATGTTTATGTAAAACCGAAGAACAAAATTACTCCTTTTGCAGTTTTTAACACAATTTTGTTTATCATTATTTCACTGCTGATACTTTTCCCACTTGTGAAGGTACTTGTCGACTCGTTCGACTCAGCAGCAGGATATGGTCTTAGACTCTGGCCTGAGAAGTTTACATTCTCAGCTTATAAGTCGATTGTAACCAGTGTAACTCTTTACAGACCATTCCTTGTTTCATTACTTGTAACAGTAGCAGGTACATTTTTAGGACTTCTCCTTTCAACATTGGGAGCTTATGTACTTATTCAGTGGGAGATGCCGGGTAGAACATTGTTCTCATGGTTACTTCTCTTCACAATGCTCTTCTCAGGCGGTATGATTCCAACATACATCGTTATGATGAAGCTGCACTTAACAGATACATTGTGGTCAGTTATCCTTCCACTTGGTATCAACGTATATAACCTTGTACTCATGAGAAACTTCTTTGAGGGTATTCCTGAGTCGCTTTTCGAGGCAGCCGAGATTGACGGATGTTCTCCTATGAGAACTTTCCTCACAATCGTTCTTCCTCTTTCAAAGGCAGCTCTTGCAGCCATTGGACTTATGTTCTCAGTTACTTACTGGAACGATTACACCAACTTCAAGATTTATGTAACTAACAATAAGTTATTTAACTTCCAGATGAAGCTGCGTAGTATGGTTATGGATAGTGACCTTCCTACAGATGATACTATTTCTACGAATGCACTTCAGAATGCAGCCGTTATTGTGGCTATCATTCCATTCATGATTTTGTATCCATTCTGCCAGGATTACTTTGTACAGGGTATCAACGTAGGTGCCGTTAAAGAGTGATTTTGTAATGCGAATCGCATAATTTGTGTGATACGAAGCTTAGGGTTTCGGGGATGTTCCCCGGAACCCTTTTTACATTTGATTAGGTGTTATTATAGCATTAGGAGTATTAAATTGTCGGTAAAAGTTAGCATGGAGATTGAAAAATCAGTGTAAATGTAGTAAAATAACAATATATGTGGTACAAAAATACGGAAAATTTGTCATAAGACAGATTAATACGATATTTTTGTTTTTATAATTGCTATGAGCCGGACAAGGATATGGGAGACGTAAGTCATCGAACTTGTTGCGGACAAAGGATTAAAATAACATTATAACCGGGTAAGCGATGAAACAGCATGGAAGGGTAATGCTGATTGAGACAGAACCGGTTGAAGAAGAAAAGAGGAATATAAGATGGCATTATTGTCGGAAATGCCTAGAATTTTCTGGGCAGGGGATTCAACGGTAAAGCAGAATGATTTTACAAGCTATCCGCAGTGTGGTATCGGACAGGGCTTTTCACTATTTGTGAAGAAGGAGATACTTATTGTCAATCGCGCCGAGAACGGAAGAAGCACGAAGAGCTTCATAGATGAGGGCAGATTGGAATTTATCAAGGAAAATATCCGCAAGGGCGATTTCCTTTTTATTCAGTTCGGACATAACGATGAGAAGAATGATCCATTAAGATATACAGACCCGCAGACTACATTTAAGGATAATCTTAGGACATTTATAAACACTGCAAAGAATGTAGGAGCATATCCGCTTCTTATCACACCTTTATACAGACGTCTGTTTGAGTCGGAGGGAAAGCTTGCTGATAATACACATCTTACGTACCCTCAGGCTATGCTGGAGGTAGGCAGGGAGTGTGACGTGCCTGTGATTGACTTGTGTACGATGAGCCGCAGGAAGATAGAGAAGGCTGGGGATGTGGCCAGCCGTAAGTGGTTCATGCATTTAGCAACGGGAGAATTTCCTAATTTCCCTGATGGAAAGACAGACAATACACATCTTCAATATGCGGGTGCAGTTGTGTTTGCAGAGCTTATAGCCGCGGGAATAGCACAGCTTTCAAGCCCATATCGTGATATGCTGGTGAATCCGGACGATGTGAAGGAGGACGCGGCATTGCTTATCGATTAATAGTATCGGGCAAGGCTGGTTAGAACAAGCATGTATGCAACAGGTGTGGTTACAGAGTGAGTTTTTGGGATAAATATATAACGGCACCAATATATGAAACGAAAATAGATTTCTAAAAAGTTGAAAGGAAGATGGATTATGACAACGAATGAGATTATTGACAAGCTGCGGGATATGTCTGTGGACAATATGGGTTCTGCACAGGGAGTTATAGTGAGCCGTGCTGTCTGGGAATACAATGTTCTTTCATCGGACAGTGCACAGAAGGAGGAGCTTGGCAAGCTTATTGTGAGCAAGGCAGAGCAGATGAAGGAGGCTGAGGCGACAGTCGACGGCTTTGAGTTCCCATCTGCACAGAATCTTTTATATACCGCATTTACCATAACAGGGGATGAGGAGTATAAGAACATCATCACAGCGCTTGAGAAGTCCGATAAGAATATGGGGCTTGCTTTTGATATGAATTATGAGACTTATTTTGGCGGAAAGGAGCATTACCATGCTATTACCGTCAGGTTTGCCGCTCTTAAGGCACAGGGCAGGGATGAAATGCAGGAGGCATTGTTCATGCTCTCACTGGTGGACACGATAGCGGCTATAGCACAGCCTGTATATGAGCTCTATCGTTCACTAGTGGATATATTCCGCGATGAGCTTAAAAAGCTTGTTGGCGCGGCTTGGCAGCGTGAGAACAGGGTTCCGTCAGGTGTTGGAGCGGAATCTGTGCCGCTTTTTTGCAATAAGGAGGCAAATGAGGTTATGTCCCTTGCTTTATCGAAGGCATGTGCGCTGAAGGTTGTGCTTGCAGAGAAGTATGAGGCGTATATAGCTTAAGAGAAGCGTGCAATTTGACAGTGAATGGTTGTTTAGACGGAAAAATATTAGGCATATATAGCCGGATAGCTGGCAATTGCAGGATGACAATTATATGAATTTCATCCTTTGTTTAATGCATGATTTTGATGCCGTATGCGGGCAGGTGCAGCATAGCGGTTACCAATGTGGAGTTAATTTAGAACACCTGCAGAATGGAGATTAAATGGAACTTGGATTAGTTGCAAAGACATCGCGAAATGTCTGCATAGAGCTTAAAGATACCGGAATTTTTTATACGGATGTCAATAACTACGATATATATATAAATGGAGTGTACACGCAGTCAACCAACCGCGTAATCACATCCATATATGGGCTTTTGCCGGACACGGACTACAATATTGAGGTTGTGGAGAGTGCGCAGGCGGGCAATGCCGGCACCAGAAACGAGGCAAACAAGGGCAGCCTGAGCGTTCACACTGATTTTGAGTACGTTACACTTAACGTGCGTGATTTTGGCGCCTACGGAAATGGTGAGCACGATGATACATTGGCTATACAGACTGCTATCATGGCATGTCCGGAGAATGGAAGAGTGTACGTGCCTGCCGGAACCTACAAGATAACCACACTTTTCTTAAAGAGCAATCTTGTGCTTGACCTTGCAAAGGATGCAGTGCTTTCTGCATTTACTGAGAGAGAGAGATTCGGAATACTTCCGGGAATGATACAGAGCTACGATGAGAAGGATGAGTATAACCTTGGCTCATGGGAGGGAAATCCTCTTGACTGCTTTACCGGAATTATAACGGGAATCAACGTGGAGAATGTTGTAATCACAGGCGAAGGAACTATTGACGGCTGTGCAAGCTTTGACAACTGGTGGAAGGACGCTAAGATAAGAAAGATAGCGTGGAGACCAAGGCTTGTGTTCATAAGCCATTGTAAGAATGTGCTGCTTCATGGTGTTACGGTGACCAATTCACCTTCATGGACATTACATCCATATTTTACGGACAATATCAGATTCGTTGATTTGAAGGTAATTAACCCTGCAAATTCCCACAATACGGACGGACTTGACCCTGAATCATGTACAGGTGTTGAGATTGTCGGTGTGTATTTTTCAGTGGGTGATGACTGTATCGCAATCAAATCCGGCAAGATTTATATGGGCAAGAAGCACAAGGTTCCTACCTCGGATATGCTTATACGCCAGTCATGCATGCGTGACGGCCATGGTGCAGTCACTGTGGGAAGTGAGATTGCCGCCGGCGTGCACGATGTAAAAATTAAGGATTGCATATTCCTAAATACGGACAGAGGACTCAGAGTAAAGACCAGAAGAGGCCGTGGCAAGGATTCTGTGCTTGATAATATCACATTTGAGAATATTAAGATGGACAATGTTATGACACCGTTTGTTGTCAACAGCTTCTACTTCTGTGATCCGGATGGAAAGACCGAGTATGTAGGAAGCAAAAATCCGTTGCCGGTCGATGACAGGACACCTAGAATAGACAGACTTACATTTAAGAACATAGAGTGTCACAATTGTCATGTGGCAGGTGCATATATATATGGACTTCCTGAGCAGAAGATAGCTGAGGTTACAATGGAGAATGTTCATATTGATTATGCCGAGGAGGCTAAATCAGGAGTGGCTGCAATGATGCTTGGCTGTGACGCCTCAAGCAAGCGCGGAATAGTGGCAGCCAATGTCAAGAATCTTAAGCTTATCAATGTATCCGTAAACGGTGCAGAGGGTGAACCTTATGAGCTTATCAATGTTGATTCTGTTGTGAGCAAGTAGATAGGTATATCCGCATGATATAATGCGTGTGTATATAGCTAAGTATATACATGTTAGTATGCAAAATTGAGTATGTGGGCATAAATGTAGGTAAGCATGTGAGTAAATAAGTAAGTATGCAAATAGGTATATATAAGTAAGTA
>CAUCXT010000029.1 GCA_958446835.1 uncultured Eubacterium sp. | reverse complement strand
CGGATGGCAGTTTAAAATTTTCAAAACATGCAGGCGAGCGCTTGAGGCAGAGAAATATTACATTGTCCGATGAACAGATGATAAGACTTCAGAATGGTGCCAGGAAAGCAGAAGAAAAAGGCATAAAGGAGTCACTTGTAATAATGGACAGCCTTTCTTTCATCGTAAACACAAAGAACAATACGGTGATTACAGCGATGGAGCAGAGCGAGGACACAGACAATGTGTACACAAATATTGATGGAGCAGTGATAATCTAGCTGGACCGATAAGGAAGCTACAGACTTTGAATGATAGATGAGTCTTTACCACAGTTCCTTAATCAGGAGGAAATAAAACTATGATGAGAGCACTTTTCTCTGGTGTAGCAGGTCTTAAGACACACCAGACAAAGATGGATGTTATCGGTAATAACATCGCGAATGTAAATACTGTCGGATACAAGTCAATGAGCGTATCCTTCAGTGATGTACTTTATCAGACAACACAGAGCGCATCCGGACCTAATGCTTCTACAGGCAAGGGTGGTACGAATGCAATGCAGATAGGTCTTGGATCTAAGGTTGCCTCGATGAGTACAGCAGTTTCGGATTCAGGTGGTTCACAGGCAACTAACAATCCGTTTGACCTTATGATAAACGGAGATTCAATGTTCGTTGTAAGTGACGGAACACAGAACTTCTTTACCAGAGCCGGAAACTTTACAACAGATGCTTATGGCAATCTTGTTACAAGTGCAGGTTACTCGGTTATGGGATGGCTTGCCGATGAGAATGGAGTGATTCAGAAGGCAACAGTTAAGCCTCTTTCAGTTTATTCTTCAGAGAATATGTATGCTACACCGGAGCAGACCTTAAATACGATAATAACAGGTAACATCAATAAGAATGATGAGAGCTTTTCATCTGCGGCAGGTGCAATTACAACAAATGTAAGTTTTTATGATAACCTTGGATATGAGTACAGAGCGACACTCTCAATTACTCAGGATGCTGCGAATCCATACAGCTACAATATAACATGTACCGGAATGGCATGTGACGGCAAGAATATGGGACTCACAGATGCGGAACTTCAGGCAGTAATCAACAATGTCAATATCACGTTCAATGATGCAGACGGAAGCCTTGCAACAGGTAACCCTCTTACACTTAATGTTACCAGCCTTGGCAATGCATTTGATCAGGATATTTCAGTTGATATATCACAGCTTACATGCTTCGGTAAGGACACTTCCCTTACTCCTAAGAAGGGAAATGCGGATGGTCTTTATGCAGGTCTTGCTGCCGGTAAGATGACCTCCGCAAGTATTCAGACCGATGGAAAGATTGTTGCAGGCTATGATAATGGTGATACCAAGATTCTTGGACAGATTGTTGTTGCAACATTCGCAAACCTTGCCGGACTTGAAAAGGCAGGTCAGAATCTCTATTCTGCGACATTGAACTCAGGTGAGTTCGATGGTATTGGACAGGATGTAACAGCAGATGGTGGTTCATTTGCACCGGGCTATGTTGAGATGTCCAATGTAGACCTTGCAGGTCAGTTTACAGATATGATTACAACGCAGAGAGGTTTTCAGGCTAACTCACGTATTATAACCGTATCGGATACACTCTTAGAGGAACTTATCAACCTCAAGAGATAAATAAACTAATATTATTAGGAGCATAACATGAAATCAGTCACTATAATAGGCGCTAACAGTTATATAGCAAGAAATCTAATTCAGAGTGTTAAGAATGAGGCTTTGGATATCAGGCTGTTTCTATATGACAGGGAGGACACACATAGGGACGGATGTAATGATTATGCTCCTGTTAATATTTTAGATGAAGGTTCTGTTGCCGGAATTAATTTTGATGTCGATGCAGTTATCTTATTTGCAGGAAAAACAGGAACCTATGCAGGCTTTGATGAGCCGGAGACTTTCGTTGAAGTGAATGAGCTTGGACTTTTAAATGTTCTTAATGCAATGAGAAAAGCGAATTCTACGGCTAAGATTGTATTTCCATCAACAAGACTGGTGTATAAAGGCAAAAATGAACCGCTGCTTGAGGATGATACTAAGGAATTTAAGACAATTTACGCTATAAATAAGTATGCATGTGAGCAGTACCTTAAGATGTATTCAGATGTGTTTGATATCAGATATTGTGTTTTCAGAATATGTGTACCGTATGGAAGCCTGTTAGAGGGCGTCAGCTCATACGGAACAGCGGAATTTTTTATCGGAAAGGCAATGCAGGGAGATAATATTACCTTGTACGGTGACGGAGAAGTAAAAAGAACGCTCACGTATATAGGAGATATATGCAGAACAATGCTTGCAGGGGCTTTATCCGAAAGCTGTATGAATGATGTATACAATATCGGCGGAGAAAGCTACAGCCTCCGGGAAATGGCTTTTGAGGTTGCAAAAAAGTATGGAGTAGGGTTAGAATATACGCAGTGGCCTGATAAAGCATTGAAAATAGAATCCGGAAGTACAGTGTTTGACAGCGAAAAGCTTGATAATATTTTAGGTAATTTAAGAAAAATGACCTTTAAGAATTGGATAGGAGGGGGAGTATGATAGACCTTACAAGGTTCAATGGAACAGGCTTTACGGTGAATTGCGATTTAATTGAAACGATAGAGGAGACACCGGACACGGTGGTAACTCTTACAACAGGGAAAAAAATAATTGTAAAAGAAAGTAGACAACAAATAAAAAATTTAGTATTATCTTATAAGAGGAAAATTTATATCGAAAGAGAGACTTTGGAAGAAGTTTGATATACAAATAATGATGACTGGTAGGTGAGCAAAGTGGATTTAGCTACAATAATAGGTTTAATTTTATGTTTTGGATTCACAGTTTATGGAATTGTTTCAGGTGATGGCTTTGGAGTTATAGGTCGTTTCATTGATCCGGGTTCTATTGCGATTACCATCGGAGGAGCTTTCGGAGCGTGTCTTACCATGAACAAGTTTCCGGATTTTGTAAGGGGACTTAAGGGATTCGGAATAGCCATAAAGGACAAGAAGGTTGATAACGGAGATACGATTAAGAAGATTATTGATCTTTCCAATCTGGCAAGAAAGGAAGGTCTTCTTGCACTTGAGGAAGCAGCGGAGGGGCTTGATGATGAATTCCTTAAAAAGGGAGTGTTGCTTATAGTCGATGGTACAGAGCCGGATTTGGTGCGTGCCATTCTTGAGACTGAGCTTAGCAACCTTGAGGCGCGACATAAGAAGGTATACGGCTTCTGGGAGAACTTAGCAGGTATGGGTCCTGCTTGGGGAATGATTGGTACACTTATCGGACTCATCAAGATGCTTCAGAATATGGCGGATCCATCGGCGATTGGTCCTGCCATGGCGATTGCGCTTATCACAACATTCTATGGTTCACTGCTTGCCAACTGGCTTGCCACTCCGGTAGCAATCAAGCTGCGTGCCAATAATGAAATAGAGGTAACTCTTAAGGAAGTTATGATAGAAGGTCTGTTATCTATTCAGGCAGGCGAGAACCCAAGAGTTATCGAGGAAAAATTAAAATCATTCCTTTCACCGGCTGAGAGAAGTAAGTTCGGCACTGAAGAGGAAGGCGGACAGGCAGGTGAGGCTTAATGGCAAAAAAGAAAGACGAAGCTCCCGTAAAAACCGATGGATGGAAGGACACGTTCTCAGACCTTATGAATCTTCTTCTGTGTTTCTTCGTCCTTCTGTTTGCGTCATCGACGGTTGATGCCGAGAAGTTTCAGAAGATTGCACAGTCGATGTCAGAGAGCTTCTCAATATTAAAAGGTGGTCAGACAGGAATCGGTGAGGGTATCCTTATTGCAAGCGGTGCCAGTCAGCTTACTGAACTTAGTGATTACTATTCCGAGCTTGGAAAAAATGAGGACGGTGAGTCGGACAAGATTACATACGCCAGACTTGAGCTTGACAAGGAAGAGTTAAAAGAATCAACTAAGATGTCTGAGGATATCGAAAGGGAACTTGCAGCAGATAAAATCTCTTCTTCAATAGAAGTACAGACAACAACGCATTATGTACAGTTGACACTCAAGGGTTCGCTGCTTTTTGATTCTGCGAAAGCGGATTTAAAACCTGAGGCAAAGGAACTTTTAAAGCAGGTTGCGCAGATTCTTGCACAGTACCCGGACAATACCATACAGATTTTGGGACATACGGATAATGTACCGATAATAGGGGATCCATTATTTACAAGTAACGCTGTGTTGTCAACATACAGAGCACTTTCGGTGTATGAATATCTGGTGAATGATTGTGGTCTTTCGCCGAACAATCTCATGCACTCGGGTTTTGGAGAATATAAGCCGATTGCGGATAATTCAACAGCTGAGGGAAGAGCCCAGAACAGAAGAGTTGAAATAAGAATATACAATAGCTATAGCAGTTATAGCGAATAAGATATAGGAGGAAAAATAAGTGAAAAAGAGTCTTTTGCAAATCATTACACTTACACTGGTTGTGGTGAATCTGATATTGTCAGCATTGCTGATATTCACATGTATGCCTGCAATCAGTAAGACAGGAAAGCTTGTGGACAGAATATGTGAGATAGTTGATCTGGATGTAAGTGGTTCATCTGATGAACCGGAAACCGTGGATATCAAAAATCTTGAAGAGGTTGCTGTCACATTCAATGGTGAGTCAACAACATCACTCAATCTTAAGACAGGCGATGACGGGAAGGCACATGTTATCGTTGTCGGTGTGAGCATTATACTCAACAAGTCACATGCAGATTACAAGGCTAAGCATGACACCATAAGCTCAGCTATGAGCCAGATTGACAGTACTATTATTGATGTTATTTCACAGTATACTATGTCTCAGGCTAATTCCAATAAAGAGGAAATCCGCAAAGAGGTGCTTGGAAGACTGCAACAGCTTTTTGATTCTACATTTATTTATGATGTAAGCTTTACAAGCTTTATTACCCAGTAATGTATTCTAAGAGAAAGGCAGGTGGCTTTAATGAGCGAAGTCCTGTCGCAGAGCGAGATAGATAATCTGCTGAATGCTCTCAAAAACGGAGAGCTTGACGTAGATGAGATGAAGGATAAGGACGAAAAACAGGTCAAGAATTATGATTTCGCACGACCTACCAAGTTTTCAAAGGAGCATCTCAGGACTTTGGAGATTATTTTTGAACACTATGGTCGATTGCTGTCAACTAATTTGCCGGCATATTTGCGAAAGGCAGTACAGGTTGAGGTTGTCAATTCTGAATCGGTAATTTATTCGGAGTTCTCCAATGCCCTTTCTAATCCGGTTCTTTTAGGTGTAATCAGTATGGAACCGCTCGAAGGTACTATGGTCATGGAGATATCAGGAAACCTCGCATACGCAATGATTGACCGCTTATTAGGTGGAGAGGGAGAACCTCTGGACAAGATAAGAGATTACTCAGAGATTGAACTGGTAATTCTTGAACGTATTTTCACAATTTGTGTGAACCTTTTAAGAGAGCCTTGGCAGAATGTTGTAAGTATTTCACCGAGACTTGAAAGAATTGAGACCAATTCTCAGTTTGCACAGATTATTTCACCTAGTGAAACTATTGCAATTGTCACGATTAATGTTAAAATAGGTGAAGTAGAAGGCTTAATGAATATATGTCTTCCATTTGGAGTTCTTGAACCTGTGATGGATAAACTTAATACTAAGTATTGGTTTTCTACTATGCAGGATAAGGATAATAAGTCATATAACGAAGCTATTGAGAGTCTTATATCCAAGGCACAGATACCTATTAAGGCTGTACTTGGAAACAGTATGGTATCAGTTAATGATTTCATTAATCTACATATCGGCGATGTAATTAAGCTGGATAGAGGCGTAGATGAAGAACTGGATATTTATGTGGGCAATATAAAGAAGTTTGCGGCTATGCCCGGTTCAACCAATGATAATTATGCGGTTCGAATTACGCAAATACTGAAAGAAGAGGAGTGAAACAATGGACGGAGGAATGTTATCACAAGAAGAAATCAATGCATTATTGGCCGGAGTTGATAATGGCAGCGGAGATAGTTCTTCAGCAGCGGATTCAACAACAGCAGCGGATTCAACAACAGCACCGGACGATGAGCAGTTTCTTACAGAAGAACAGAAGGATGCCATTGGAGAGATTTCTAATATCAGTATGGGTTCTGCGGCAACAACACTTGGAATGCTGCTTAACCAGACTGTAACAATTACTACGCCTAATGTATCGTATGTAAGTTGGGATGAGTTGGCAGATTCCTATGACAGACCTTGCGTTTTTCTTCAGATTAAGTATGTTGAAGGTCTTGACGGCAATAATGTTCTCGTACTTAAGGAAAATGATGTTAAGATTATAACGGATCTCATGATGGGTGGTCCGGGTGTAGCGTCTGATGAACCGATAACAGAATTACATCTCAGCGCTATCGGTGAGGCTATGAATCAGATGATGGGAAGTGCATCTACTTCCATGTCATCAATGCTCAATAAAAAGATTGATATCAGCCCACCTATTGCAGAGGTTGTAGATCTTAATGAGAGCATGAATACAGGGAAGCTTCCTGAATTTCTGAAGTCGAAGTTCGTAAAGGTTTCCTTTAAAATGCTTATTGGAGACTTGATAGATAGTGAGATCATGCAGTTATATCCATTTGAATTTGCAAAGTCTCTCTATGAAATTTTTGGAATACATAGCGATTCGGATTCGACAAGCAATGCAGCGTCAACAGTGCAGTCCGCACCTGCTCAGCCGGCTTCAGCACCGGCACCTGCACCTGCACCGCAGCCGATGGGTCAGGTTCCTGCCGGAGCACCACAGGATATGGCTAATCCATACGCGCAGCCGGGAATGAATCCATACGCACAGCCGATGGGCGGATATATGCAGCCGGCAATGCCATATCCACAGCCACAGGTTATGGGTGGATATCCGCCACAGGCTATGCCTAATGTACAGCCGGCATCCTTCCAGCCGTTCACAGGAAATGTTTCAGCAGGAGGTCAGCCTGAAAACATTGGACTTATTATGGATGTTCCTCTTGAAGTTACTGTTGAGCTTGGACGTACCAAAAAGTCAATTAAGGAGATTCTCGATTTTGCACCGGGTACAATCGTTGAACTCAACAAGATTGCGGGTGAGCCTGTGGACGTACTTGTAAACGGTAAGTATGTTGCCAAGGGTGAGGTTGTAGTAATCGAGGAGAGCTTCGGAATAAAGATTACAGAGATAATTAAATAAAAAAATGTATACAAATCTGATTACTTTATAGTATAATAGTAACAGACTTATGAATATTATTTACCAAGAGGAGAAATTATATGGCAAAGAATATATTAATTTGCGATGACGCAGCATTTATGAGAATGATGATTAAGGACATTCTTACAAAGAACGGTTACAACGTAGTTGGCGAAGCTGAGAATGGAGCTAAGGCTGTTGAGAAGTATCAGGAACTTAAGCCGGATCTTGTTCTTATGGACATTACCATGCCTGAGATGGATGGTATTCAGGCTCTTAAGGCAATCAAGGCTGCCGACCCTTCAGCAACCGTTATCATGTGTTCAGCTATGGGACAGCAGGCAATGGTTATTGAATCTATCCAGTCGGGAGCTAAGGACTTTATTGTTAAGCCTTTCCAGCAGGATAGAGTTCTTGAGGCTGTCAGAAAGGTAGTAGGTTAGTTTGTACCTTACAGTTCTTACAGGGGTAAATGGCATTGTGCAGTTAATAACTGTTGCAGTGCTGTTTATTATTGTACTCGTGATGACGTATTTTACAACAAGGTTTATCGGTAATTATCAGAAGGGACATTTATCAGGTACTAATATACAGATTATCGATACAATGCGTCTTTCACAGAATAAGCTGATTCAGATTGTTCGTACCGGTGATAAATATTTTGCAATTGCAGTGTGCAAGGATACAGTGACTCTCTTAGGGGAAATTAACAGTGATGATATTGTTATAGAGCAGAAGGAAATCACCGGTGAGAAATTTGAGAATATTCTCAACCGATTCAGAAAAAAAGAGCAGGAAGATAAGCAGGAAGACAGGTAGGGATATATGTACACTAGAAAGAATTTTAAGAAGAATGCATTGAGATTTGTGATGCTCTTCACTATCGTTTTTATGATTCTGCTTATGAATTCAGAAAGGTCTGTCTATGCTGCTGAGGACACCAACATTACCAGTAACACTGGAGGTGAGGAGCAGACCACAGCGTCTACGGATCATAATCTCCTGACTATAGGAGTGGCAGCCGGTGATGAGAATATGGCGAGTGTATTGCAGATGCTTGCCATACTTACAGTTATTTCACTTGCACCGTCCATTCTTATAATGTTGACATCATTTACAAGAATAGTTATAGTTCTGCATTTTACGAGAGCAGCTCTTAACACGCAGACAGTTCCACCAAATCAGATAATTGTAGGACTTGCATTATTTTTGACGTTTTTTATTATGGCACCTACATTTAATACTGTGTATAATGATGCGATTAAGCCTTTATCGGCAGGAGAGATTAAGGCTGAGGAAGCATTCGAAAAGGGAATGGAGCCTATAAGAACCTTCATGTTGGGACAGACAAGCAAGAAGGATTTAAAGATGTTCCTTGAGATTGCAGGTACACAGGACGTTACATCTGAGGATGATATTCCGACTTCAGTGCTCATTCCAAGCTTTATTGTAAGTGAGCTTAGAACAGCATTTATAATTGGATTTGTTATATACATACCATTCATCGTAATTGATATGGTTGTTGCTTCTACCTTGATGTCAATGGGTATGATGATGCTTCCGCCGACCACTATTTCGATGCCTTTTAAGATTCTGCTGTTTGTTATAGCAGACGGCTGGAATCTGGTTATCGGCAATCTTGTAAAGACATTCTATCATTAGAATAATGGTACGCTAGATACTGCCTCCACTTAGGTGGGGGCTGATTTGATATTTAGAGAAAAGAGGGTTAAAATGACTCAACAGCAGGTTATAGATATAATGCGTGAAGCACTTTTTCTTGTAATTAAATGTTCTGCTCCGCTTCTTTTGGTTTCATTGATTGTGGGACTTATAATAAGTATATTCCAGACTATAACTTCAATTCAGGAGCAGACGCTTACATTTGTACCGAAAATTTTAGCTGTTTTCCTGACTCTTATGCTCCTTGCAGGCTGGATCGGAAACAATCTTACTGATTTTATGAATGATTTATGGGGTTCATTTAATGCGCTATGTGGATTTTGATTCTGATGAATTTGTGAATATGCCATAGTGGAGAATGAAGATTTATGACAATAAATGCGGATGTACTGTTTACACAGTGGGAATTATATTTATTAATATTGGTACGAGTGGCAAGCTTTTTATATACAGCGCCGTTCTTTTCAATGAGTAATGTTCCGGCAAGAACCAAGATTGGGCTTGCAGTCTTTTTATCCTATATTATTATGTGTGTATTTCCGGAACAAAGTTATTCGTATGATGGAGTGATAGGATATGCGATTCTGGTGCTTAAGGAATCAATTGTCGGGCTTTCGATTGGTTTTTGTGCAAATCTTTGTATACAGGCGATTCATTTTGCAGGTCATATAATTGATGTGAATATCGGTTTGTCTATGGCTACCATGTATGACCCGGCTACCAAAATGCAGGTCAATCTATCGGGACAATTGTACTATTATGTTGTATTGCTGTTGATGATGGTTTCGGGGCTTCACAGATTTTTGATTCAGGCGATTGTGGACACATATACTGTTATTCCTGTGGGCGCTGCGGTATTAAAACCGACGATGTATAACACGGTGATAGGATTTGTTGCCGATTATTTTGTGATTGGATTCAGAATAGCACTCCCTGTGTTTATCACACTTACACTTATGAGCTGTATACTGGGTATCATGTCGAAGATTGCACCACAGATGAATATGTTTGCAATAGGAATGCAGATGAAGATTCTGGTTGGTTTGTTTGTTATGTATTTGACGGTTTCGTTACTTCCGTCGGTATCTAATTTCTTGATGGAAGCGATTAAGGGAAATATTGTGGATATAGTGAAAGGAATGTATGCCGGGTGAAGATGTTTGGACATAAAAGACAATATACAGATATGACATCTTATGGAAGAAAAAATGGTCTAGACATTAAAAGTCCGGCTTTTTCTTTACAGTTTTTTGCCAAGGACGGACCGGGTGGAGAAAAGACTGAGGAGCCTACTGAGAAGAAGCTTTCCGATGCCAGAAAGGAAGGGCAGGTAGCTAAGGGAAAGGATCTGACATCCTCAGTTATGCTTCTTGTCCTGTTTATGATTTTAAGATTCACTGTGGGAAGCATGGGTGAGGGCTTTATTGAGTGTTTCAATAAGAACTACACACAGATAGGAGATCTTTTTACATCTACCCACGGCGAGTACAATATGCAGTATACTATAGCACTTATTCAGTCTGCTGCGCTTGATATGTTGAAATTGATGATTCCCTTTTTTGGAGTCGGATTTATTACGGCTATAGCTATTGAGCTTGCGCAGGTAAAATGGAAACCTACTTCAAAGCCGCTTCAGCCAAAGCTCAGTAAGTTCAATCCGATAAACGGTATCAAGAGGATGTTTTCAGTGAGAACCATTGTTTCACTGATTAAACAGATTGTGATACTTGTAGTAATATTTATTGTGGTTTATAATAAGCTCAAGTCAAGAAGGGCGGACATATATAAGCTGTATGACATTCCATTGATTTCTGCGATTATGCTCTTAGGAGACATAATATTCGATATCGGTACAGTTATATGTGTTATATATGTTATAATCGGTATAGCTGATTACGCATTTGAAAAACATAAATTTAGAAAAGACATGATGATGACCAAGCAGGAAGTCAAGGATGAATGGAAGAATGCAGAAGGAAATCCTGAGGTCAAGAATAAGATACGACAGAAGATGTCTGAGGCGTCAAGAAGACGAATGATGCAGGCTGTCCCGGAGGCGGATGTGGTTATCACGAACCCGACTCATTTTGCGGTTGCGCTGAAATATGAGCAGAATAAGGGAAAAGCACCTGTTGTTATAGCAAAAGGAGAGGATTATCTTGCGGCTAAGATTAAGGAGGCGGCAAGAGAAAACAATATTGAGATTGTTGAGAACAAACCTCTTGCGCGTATGCTGTACTATAATGTAGAATTAGATGAGGAAATTCCACCGGAACTTTATCAGGCAGTTGCAGAAGTTTTGGCATTTGTATATAATATTAAGAATAAAAGGACATAATCAAAAAAGTTCTTAGCTGGTGAAAGGTAGAAAACATGAAAAAATCAGATTTGTTTGTAGGATTATATATTCTTGCAGCCATTGTTTTTCTTATAATATCGGTTCCGAGTGCATTGCTTGATGTACTTCTTGCATTTAATATGGCAGTTGCACTTGTAATTTTGTTTATGGCGCTGTTTTCGAAGGAGCCGCTTGACATGCAGGCTTTTCCAACAATCCTGCTTTTCACAACCATATTCAGAATCTCGCTTAACGTGTCTTCAACCAAGCTTATTTTAGGTACAGGAGATCCGGGTAATGTGGTAAGGGTATTCGGTGAGTTCGTTGGTGGAAATGATCTGGTAATAGGTATCATAGTATTCCTTATCCTTATTCTGGTTCAGTTCATGGTTATCAATAAAGGTACTGAGAGAGTTGCCGAGGTAACAGCAAGATTCACACTTGATGCCATGCCCGGTAAACAGATGGCAATTGATGCAGATCTCAACACAGGAGCAATCAGTGACAAGGAAGCAATGCTAAGAAGAGAGAAGCTGCAGCAGGAATCATCCTTCTTCGGAGCGATGGACGGTGCTACGAAGTATGTTAAGGGAGATGCCACAGCGGGTCTTATTATCACTGTAGTTAATATTGTCGGTGGTATCATCATGGGTGTTATGAGAAAGGGAATGAGTATCAATGACGCCCTCACTACATATACCATTCTTACAATCGGTGATGGTCTTGTAAGCCAGATTCCATCACTGCTTATATCCTTATCAACAGGTATCATTATCACCAAGGCTACGAAGGACAAGGATCTCACACAGGAGCTTGTCGAAGAGCTTTTCTCAATGCCTAAGGCATTCTTCATGGTTGGTGGAGCGATGATATTCCTTGGTGTTGTCACACCTCTGCCTTGGTATATTTTTATTCCATTCGGTGTTTTGCTCATTGTGTGGGGCAATATACAGAAAAAGAAGCAGGATATAGGTGCGATCGAGCAGGAGGCGGATTCGGCAGATGAGGAGGCAAATGAAATCCGAAAGCCGGAGAATGTCACTTCACTTTTACAGGTTGACCCGATCGAACTTGAATTCGGTTATGGAATTATTCCTCTTGCCGATGCCAATCAGGGAGGAGACCTTCTTGACCGAGTTGTAATGATAAGAAGGCAGATTGCGATTGAACTTGGTACGGTAGTGCCGATTATTCGATTGAGGGATAACATACAGCTCAATCCGAATCAATATATTATAAAGATTAAGGGCATACAGGTGAGCGAGGGAGAGATTCTTTTCGATCACTATATGGCAATGAATCCGGGATATGTTGAGGAGGAGATTACCGGTATTCCGACATTTGAGCCTTCATTCCATCTGCCGGCTATCTGGATTACTGAGGGACAGAGAGAACGTGCCGAGTCACTTGGTTACACGGTAGTTGACCCGCCTTCAATCATTGCAACACACCTCACAGAGGTTGTACGTTCGCATATTGCTGAGCTTCTCACAAGACAGGATACTCAGAATCTTATCAACAATCTTAAGGAGAACAATCCGACTCTTGTCGAGGAACTTGTTCCGAAGCTTATGGGTGTCGGAGATATTCAGAAGGTGCTTCAGAACCTTCTTGAGGAGGGCATTTCCATTAGAGATTTGCTGACTATATTTGAAACCTTAGCAGACCATGCCGCGACAACACATGATCCGGATATACTTACTGAGTATGCAAGACAGAGCCTTAAGAGAGCTATTTCCAATAAGTATTTTTCAGGTAATGACACTACAAGTGTGGTGACACTTGACCCGACTGTTGAGCAGGAGATAATGGGCGCTGTCAAGCAGACGGAGCAGGGAGCATACCTTACATTGGCGCCTGACAGAATCCAGAAGATTGTGGATTCTGTAAAACAGGAGGTTGAAAAGCTTGAGAATATGGGTAAGATGCCTATAATTATCACATCACCGATTGTCAGAATATATTTCAAAAAAATGATTAACGATTATGTGAAGGATTTGACAGTTGTATCTTACAATGAAATAGAGTCGAATGTTGAATTACAATCAGTAGGGATGGTGACAGCATAAATGATAGTAAAGAAATATACAGCGGCAACTGAAACAGATGCGGTGCTTAAGGCAAGGGAAGAACTTGGATCAGGTGCGGTGGTTCTGAATGTTAAGACTGTTAAACAAAGAGGAATTGCACGGCTGTTCAAAAAAGATTTTGTTGAGATAACGGCAGCACTTGATGAGAAAGAAAACCAGATTGTAGCGCCCAAGGCACCTGCACCGGAGACAAGACCATTTATCCAAGGTGCAAGCGAGAGACGTGATTATTCGGCATCCGGTTCGCTCACAGAGGCGTCAATAGAGAAGAAGCTTGACACCCTGCAGAATCTCTTGGCTGACCAGATAAAGAAAAACGAGGATGACAGGATAAGAGCCGAAAAGGCTGTTGAAGATACCAAGGAAAGCAGTGCGGCTGCGGAAAATAAAGAAAATGGCAATATCAAGTACCTTAGGATGATATATAGTAAGCTTATTGAGTCTGAGGTCGATGAAAAGGTTGCCAATATGATTATAGAAGATATTGATACATCACTGAAAAAAGAGTCTAATATTGACAATATAATTTCAGCGATATACCAGAAGATAATACTTAAGCTTGGAGAACCGGAGGCTGTCAATACGGATAATGGCAGAACTGCTGTTTTCTTCCTTGGACCGACAGGTGTCGGAAAGACAACAACTATTGCCAAGCTCGCCTCTGAGTTCAAGCTTAATAAGGGACTGAAGGTGGCTCTGATAACTGCCGATACATATAGGATTGCGGCGGTAGAGCAGCTTAATACTTATGCAGGAATACTTGATGTTCCTGTTTCAGTAATTTTTACCCCGGAAGAGCTTGTGGAGGCTATAAAAAAGTATAGCGATTACGACTTAATACTGATAGACACAGCAGGACGTTCCCACAGGAATACGGAACAGTTAGGCGAGCTTGAACAGCTGCTTGAAGTCACCGAGAAGGCGGAACTAGATATAAATATCGAAAAGTATCTTGTAATGAGTGCTACCACCAAGTATAGGGATCTTTTAAATATAACAGATGCATATAAGGATATTAAAGATTTCAGGCTATTGTTCACAAAACTTGATGAGACTAATGCATACGGAAATATACTCAATATAAGGATACACACTGGAGCGCCACTTTCGTATGTAACAAGTGGGCAGGCTGTTCCGGAGGATATTTCGGTTGTCGATGTGCAGGATCTGGCAAAACGTCTTATAAGCGGTGAAGTAAAGGACAGTGAGAATTAACATTGGCCTGAATATGAATAAATCATTGGAGGAGAGTACCTATGGATCAGGCTGAAAGATTGAGACAGATTGTACAGCAGCAGAATAAAACCGGTCAGCCGGACAATACCGAAGCACAACATCATGCACGAATTATTACGGTTACCAGCGGCAAAGGTGGCGTTGGAAAGTCAAGCTGTTCAATTAATCTGGCTCTTTTATTTAGAAAAATGGGCAAGAGGGTGATTATTTTTGATGCGGATTTCGGACTTGCCAATATAGAAGTTATGTTTGGAGCAATACCTCAGTACACTCTTGCGGATTTAATGCTCAAGGGAAAAGAGATAAATGAGATTATATGTGAAGGCCCTGAAGGGGTTATGTTTGTGTCGGGAGGTTCGGGAATTGCAAAGCTTGGTGATCTTGACAAGGAAGAGGTCAGAAGGCTGGTTGGAAAGCTTTCGGAATTGGACAGCCTTGCAGATGTGATAATTGTCGATACAGGCGCCGGGATTTCCAGCAGCGTACTTGAGTTCGTTGCGGCAAGCCCTGAGGTTATCCTTGTAGCGACGCCGGAGCCTACTTCGATAACGGATTCATACGCGCTTTTAAAGGCGCTGAGCATGTTTGAAGGCTTTGACAAGAACAATACAAGAATAATGCTTCTTGGAAACAGGACATTGTCTGCGAATGACGGACCGAATATGTATGAAAAGCTTTCTACTGTGGTTGAGCGGTTTTTGAAATTTAAGATTGAATATCTTGGAAGTATTCCAACAGATGAATTTGTTGTCAAGGCTATTATGAAACAGTCACCGGTTGTGAAGGCTTATCCTGCTGCTGCGGCGGCGAAATCATACGAACAGGTCATGAATAAGCTTATTGGAGTAGTTGAACCCGTTCACGATACTAAAGAGAAAAAAGGTATTGGTAATTTCTTTAGCAGCATATTGAAACACAATAAGAGAAGTTAAAGGGGAACATACTTATGGAGAATATTTTGATACCCGGTGGCAAATTGGAGCTTAATGAAATAACAGCCAATAAGGAGAAGAATACAATATCGTATCTGAGCCAGATATATGATATTGATGAGGATACCGGAAGGGTTTCCGTGGCTATGCCATACAGTGAGGGAAGAATGGTTGTCTTATCCATTGGGACGCATTATAATGCATATTTTTACTGTAAGGCAAAAATGTATCATAGCAAGGTGAAGGTTGTTGAAAGGTATAAGGCAGATAATCTGTTTGTGCTTGTTCTTGAGCTTGAGACTTCACTTAGAAAAGTCCAGAGAAGACAATTTTTCAGGTATGATATGATTATGCCGGTTAAATACATGCCTCTTGACGAAGCACTTACAGTTGTTTTTGACAGGACGGGAGAAATACCGGAAGAAATAATAAATAAAAATATTATGGATGGCCAGACAATTGATATAAGTGGTGGCGGCATGAAGTTTGTAGGCTGCGGTCTCAAAAAAGGAGACAGAGTATACATAGAATTTGACTATATGCTTGGTGCGGCAAAGCAGTCGCTTAAGGTTACCGCACAGATTATTGATTCTGTACATCCACATGATAGAAAAGATATTTTCCATAACAGAGTAAGCTTTGTCAACATTAAGAATGATGACAGGGAATCTCTTATCCGTTTTATTTTTGAGGAGGAGAGGAAAAGAATGCAGCTTGAAAGGAGAAATTAACATAAATGGCAAAGAAAATTTTGATTATTGATGACTCTGCACTTATGAGAAGGGTTATTTCTGATATAATTAAGACAAATAAACAATATGAGGTTGCTGATTTTGCCAGAGATGGCCTTGAAGGGTTTGACAGGATAGTAAGCCACCCTAAGATGTATGATGCTATTATTCTTGACATCAACATGCCTAAGATGAATGGACTAGAGCTTTTGGAAATGCTGCAAAAGAATCGCATTCAGGAGACTGTGATTGTCGTAAGTACGGTAGCCAAGGAGGGTGCAAAGGAGACTATCAGGGCACTTGAGTTAGGCGCATTTGATTTCGTCACCAAGCCGGAGAATTTTATTGAAGCTAAGGGTGAGGATTTTAAGCAACGTATACTTGATATGCTTGATGTTGCTACAGCAGGCAGTACAAAGGCTTCTGTCATAGGAACCATGCCTGTTACTCAGAGCATCAATACTCGAGCTACTTCAATCAGAACCTTTGGCTCATCTAAGAATGAGAGAAGCACACCTGCTCCGGCAACAAGACCTGTGCAGCCGCTTATGACTGTGAAGATGGGAAACACTGCTTCTTATAAAAAGGATCATGCCAACAGAGTGGTTGCTCTGGCATGTTCGACAGGAGGCCCTAAATCACTTCAGCAGGTTGTTCCGTATCTTCCGAAGGAACTGGATGCCGGTGTTGTGATTGTACAGCATATGCCGGCAGGCTTTACCAAATCCTTGGCAATGAGACTTAACGAGATTAGTAAGGTTACTGTCAAGGAGGCTGAGGATGGCGATATTATCTCAAAGGGAACAGTATATATAGCTCCGGGCGGAAGGCATCTCAGACTTGTCAGGTCAGGAATGGATACGAAGGTTGTATTATCCGATGAACCTCCTGTAGATGCGTTAAGACCTTGTGCGAATGTTATGTATGAATCACTTGTAAGTTCTCCTTATGATGAGATTATATGTGTTGTCCTTACAGGAATGGGTGCGGATGGAACCAAGGGTATTAAGGCATTGAAACAGCATAAGAAGATATATGTAATAGGTCAGAATGAAGCAACAAGTATTGTTTACGGTATGCCGAGGGCTGTTGCCGAGGCAGGATTGGTAAATGAAGTAAAGCCACTAGAAGAAATCGCAGATGCGATAACAAGAAACACGGGGGTACGATAAATGGACGTAAGCCAGTATTTAGAGATTTTTATTGATGAAACAAAAGAACATTTGCAGAACCTTAATGACCTTCTTCTCGTGTTAGAGAAGGAGCCGGAGGACAAGGCGACAATTAACGAGATATTCCGCGCGGCACATTCTCTTAAGGGAATGGCAGGAACCATGGGATACAAGAGAATGCAGAATCTCACACATAATATGGAGAATGTTTTCTCTGAGATTCGCAACGATAAGATGAAAGTAACAGCAAGCCTCATTGATACTCTTTTCCAGTGTCTTGATGCACTTGAGAGCTATCTCAACAATATTCAGGAGGCTTCCGATGAGGGTACAGAGGACAATGAAGCGATTATTAAGCTTCTGAATGAGTTCCTTGCAACAGAGGGTAATATGACTACCGAAGCTCAGCCGGCAGCACAGCAGGCTCCGGCGGCACAGCCGGCACAGGCAGCTCCTGCAACGGACAGCGCATCAGGCAATGCAAAGTATAAGGATATCCAGCTTGCAGACTTTGAGCAGCATGCTATAAACGAAGCAAAAAAGAAGGGCATGAATGCCTATGGCTTTACAGTATATCTTGATCCTAATTGTATACTTAAGGCTGCCAGAGCTTTTCTGGTATTTAAGGGAATAGAAGAAGTTGGTGAGGTTATTAAGTCCGAGCCATCAACACAGGATATTGAAGATGAGAAGTTTGATTTAGATTTCAGTGTATTTGTTGTATCAAATGAGAGCTATGATAAGGTACTTAATGTCATTAAGAATGTATCTGAAGTTAAGGATGTTGTAGGTGGAGAGCTTGAGGAGGTTAGCGTTGAGACTCCGGTGCAGACGTCAGCAGCTCCTGCACAGAACGAAGTAACCACAGCAAAAGAAGCACAGGCTCCTGCAAAAGCAGAAGAAAAGAAGTCCGCTGCAACGCCTGCTAAGTCTGGAAAGGCAGTTGCCAATCGTTCAGTGCGTGTAGATATAGACAAGCTTGATACACTTATGAACCTTGTGAGTGAGCTTATTATTGCGAAGAATGGTCTTGTGTCCATCAATAATTCTACAAGTGAGAATACTGTTTCGGGAAGACAGAATTTCAATGAGCAGATTGAATACCTTGAGAGAGTTACTACATCACTTCATGAGTCTGTTATGAATGTACGAATGGTTCCTATTGAAACCGTTGTAAACAGATTCCCAAGAATGATAAGAGACTTAAGCAAGAAGCTTGACAAGAAGGTGGAACTCTACATGACAGGTGAGGAGACAGAGCTTGACCGTACTGTTATCGATGAGATCGGTGACCCGCTCATGCATCTTCTTCGTAATTCCGCAGATCATGGTCTTGAGCATGCAGATGTCCGTGCACAGAGAGGTAAGCCTGAGGTAGGTACTATTTTCCTCAATGCATATCAGGATGGAAATAATGTTGTAATTGAAGTTGGCGATGATGGTAACGGTATAGATGTAGAGAAAGTTCGTAAAAAGGCTATCGAAAAGGGAACAATTACTCCTGAGCAGGCAGAGGCAATGACCGATAAAGATATTATCGATTTACTTTTCCGCCCAAGTTTCTCAACATCTGAGAAAATTACAGATGTTTCAGGAAGAGGAGTTGGTCTTGACGTTGTTAAATCTAAGATTGAAGCTCTCGGAGGAGATGTAGAGGTCAAGACTAAGCTTGGAGAGGGAAGCACATTTATTGTCAGACTTCCACTTACACTTGCTATTATTCAGGCTCTTATGGTTAAGCTTGGTGATGAGCAGTACGCAATTTCCTTAGGTTCAATAGAAACACTTGAGGATATAACAAAGAGTGACATCAAGTATGTTAATTCAAAGGAAGTTATTCACCTCAGAGATAAGGTCATTCCTATCATTCGTCTTGGCAAATTACTTGATGTTGAATCAAGCAATGAAGACAGCGAGAACATGACAGTTGTTATTGTGCGTAAGGGTGATAAGAGAGCAGGTATTGTTGTAGACAGTCTTATCGGTCAGATGGAGATAGTTATCAAGTCACTTGGAAGCTATATCAACGTTAATAAGATGATAAGCGGTGCTACAATCCTTGGTGATGGTGATATCGCTCTTATCATTGATGTAAATACTCTTGTATAACAGGTGGAGGAGAATATACTATGGATGCTTTAACAACAACACAGTCAACGGCAGCAAGACAGTACATTGTAATTAAGCTTGGCAGTGAACAGTATGGTATTAATATCAATTATATTGATAATATTGTAAGAATGCAGAAGATAACGAGAGTGCCTAAGGCTCAGCCATATTTTAAGGGTGTCATCAATCTGCGTGGAGAGATTGTTCCGGTAATGAGTCTCAGACTTAAGTTTGGATTGCCGGCTGATGAGATAACAGACAAGACAAGAATTATCATTATCAAGCTTGAACAGCAGGCAACGGTTGGACTTATCGTAGATCAGGTTAATGAAGTTGTCACACTTGATGAGGATTCAATAGAAAAGACCACTGTAGATGCCAATAATGATATGGCAGGATATATCAGCGCAATCGGAAAGAACAAGGGAGAGCTTATATCACTTCTCAATATCCAGCTTGCAATCGCTGATAAGGATACATCTAAGGAAGAATAACAGTTTGTCTGGAAGGAGATGTCATGGCAGAGAACACACTTGATAATCTTAATGACTTACAATTTGACGTCTTAAAGGAAATCGGCAATATAGGAGCCGGTAATGCTACCACTGCATTGGCTAAGATGATGAATATGAAGATTGATATGAATGTGCCGAGAGTTGATCTCGTGCCTTTTACCAATCTTCCCGATATTTTCGGTTCACCGGAGGAAGTACTTGCAGGAATACTGGTACAGCTTGATGGGGACATAAAGGGTATGATGATGTTCCTTGTTAAGGAGAAGTCCGCACATAATCTTGTGAATTCATTGATGGGCGGTATGATACAGAGCAGTGGTGACGGTTTTTCGGATATGGAGCTTTCAGCACTGGGAGAAATAGGTAATATTATCATTGGAGCATATCTTTCGGCTATGTCCAATCTGACAAGCCTTAAGATTTCCTCGTCTGTACCATATATCTCAATTGATATGGCAGGTGCCCTGCTTAGTGTACCGGCAATTGAATTTGGTAAGCTCGGGGATAAGGTGCTTCTGATAGAGACGCAGTTTGGTGAACTGGATTTTGTAAACGGATATTTTCTTATGGTACCGGAGCTTGAGTCGTATGATGCAATATTATCGTCATTAGGCATGTAAATTCTACATAATAGGAAAAGTATATGGGAAATATGATTAAGGTGGGAATGGCAGACTTGAATGTCTGCCGTTACCCTGATAATTTGACAACATTGGGATTAGGCTCATGCATTGGCGCATGTATCTATGATCCTGTAACAAAAATTATTGGAATGGTGCACTATATGCTTCCGGACAGTACGCAGATTCGCAATAACCAGAATATAGCCAAGTTTGGTGATACCGGTATAGCGGAGACTGTTTCGAGGATGGAGAAGATGGGTGCATCCAGAAGCAGAATGGTTGCTAAAATTGCGGGTGGAGCACAGATGTTTGCAACTTCAGCGGGAGCAGGCGGCATAACGATGAAGGTAGGAGAAAAGAATGCTGAATCTGCCAAAGTTAATTTTAAAAAACTGGGCATACGCATAGTCGCCGAGGATACAGGGCTCAATTATGGACGTACAATAGAATTTTATTCTGCGGATGGTTCATTACTTATTAAGGCAGTGGGAAAGGAACAAAAAAGAATATGATTTTCAGAAATCTTCCGGCGTTTATTACGCTAGTGGCTGCTCTTGTTGCCTGGATTGTTACTTTTATCTACAAATATGAGCTTACCAAGGCATTGATTATTATTTTTGCTGCTGCATTTATCTTTTTTGTTATAGGAATCATAGTCCGGGCAATTCTCAATCGTTTTCTTAATCCTGATACGGATAAAAAGGAAAAGACAGAAGAAACTGAAGACACAGTAGAGAGCAATGAAACAGAAGAAGAAAATTAATTAAATATTGTTTAAAGGTTTCATAAAAGAGGGTAGCAAAATGGATGAAAACAGCAAGGAAAAGCTCTGGGATTTATATGCAAAGAATAAAAGTCCTGAGCTGCGCGAGAAAATTATAATTGAATATGCTCCCCTCGTTAAGCTGGTAGCCGGAAGATTGAGTATGTATCTTGGTTACAATGTTGAGTACGAGGATCTTGTAAGTTATGGTATTTTTGGATTGATTGATGCAATTGACAAATATGATTTTAATAAGAATGTCAAGTTTGAAACGTATGCCAGTCTCAGAATCCGAGGTGCAATTCTTGACCAGATAAGGAAGATGGATTGGATTCCAAGGAGTGTCAGACAGAAACAGAAGAAGATAGAGTCTGCAATGTCTAAGCTGGAAACTGAGTATGGGCGGGCTGCCACAGATGAGGAAATTGCCAGAGAGCTGGATATTTCCACGGAGGAGCTTGATACATGGAACGGACAAGCAAAGGTTTCCAATATTGTTTCGCTGGAGGATTTTATTGAACAGGGCAGCGAGATAAAAATGGATGCGTCACATAATTCCCAGTTTGAACAACCGGAAAGAGTTGTGGAGAAGGCGGAACTTGCCCGAATGCTTGAGAATGCATTGGATACCTTGACGGAAAAAGAAAAAAGCGTTGTTTTATTTTATTATTATGAAGATTTATCATTGAAGGAAATAAGCAGGGTACTTGAGGTTTCTGAGTCAAGAGTATCACAATTACATACTAAGGCGATTCAGAAGATGAAAAAACATCTGGGTGGATACATGGGGCTGTTATCCGATCAGATATAATATGAGGACAATTATATGGTGAAAAATGGGTATTTCATGATTTCGGTGAAGCAGGATGGGACTTACGTCAATATTGTTGAACCGCAAGAGGGTGGAAAAAGGACAAACGCTGAGGAGATAATAGAATATCTCAACAGCAGAAGATTTGAAGACTTTAATAAGGATGATATCAGGGCAGCTTTTAAAAATATAAATACAGCATCTTGTTTCAAGATTAGTGATACGGCGATGAAATCAAGCGCCGCTTTTTGTGTTTATAACATCGATAAAAATAAGATGAGTGCGGAGGCAATACTATATCCACCGGTAGGTGATGGCTCACTTATGACCGTGAGTGAGGTGGAAGGTGATCTGCTGGCGAAGGGCATTACATACGGCGTTGACAATGCAATTATTAAAGAAGTGGTGGAGAATAAGATATATAATACTCCATTTATATTCGCCAGGGGAACTGAGCCGATACAGGGAAAAGATGCCAGCATAGAGTATCTTTTTAATACGAAGCAGGTTGCCAAGCCTAAGATAAATGGGGACGGAACTGTAGATTATCATGAGCTTGATCTTATAACTAAGGTTTCGGCGGAGCAGGTTGTTGCAAGAATCATTCCTGTTGTGAAGGGAACTCCGGGAAAAAATATTATGGGAGCGGAGCTGCCGCCGGAGAGAGTGACCAAGAAGAACTTTAAGTTTAGTAGAAATGCATATATATCGGAAGATGGCTTAAGTCTTATTTCTAAGGTTAACGGACATGTTATGCTAGAGGGGGATAAGATATTCATTTCAGATGTATATGATGTTCCTGTTGATGTCGATAACACAACCGGAGATATTTCCTATGAAGGAAATATAATTGTCCATGGGAATGTGCGAGCTGGATTCACACTCAAGGCATCAGGTGATATAACAATCATGGGAGTTGTGGAAGGTGCGAATGTCGATGCGGGTGGCAATGTCACGGTTAATCGTGGAATTCAGGGTATGAACAAGGCGGTTGTCCATGCAGGAGGTGACATTACTACTAAGTTCGTTGAAAATGCCACTATTTCGTGTGGTGGAAGTATTGAAACGGATTCATTATTACACTGTAGTACTTCAGCGGGCGATAAGATAAATGTTAACGGCAAGAACGGTCTGCTCGTAGGCGGTACGGCAAGAGCAGGTTCTACCGTAACAGCAAAGCAGATTGGAAATAACATGGGTACAGTGACGAATGTCTATGTAGGTGTTGACCCGGCTTTGCGTAAGAGGGTAAAGGAGCTTGCTGCTGAGATTACAAAAACTAATTCTGATAGAACCAAGCTCAGCCAGGTTGTGGCGGCGCTCAGAAAAAAGATGGAGCTGGAGGGAAAGCTAGATTCTCAGAAGCAGGAAATGCTTCAGACTTCAATGAAGAATCTTATTATGCTTGAACAGTCCATAAGAAAAATGACGGAGGAGTACAATGCGGGTAAACAGACCTTGTCTGAGAATGTTGAGGCAAGAGTTAAGATTACGGATTGTATTTATCCGGGAACCAAGCTGTCATTCGGTGATACGGAGTATCGCATAAAGGACAAAACAGGATATTGTCAGTACGCTAAGCAGGGAGCAGATGTAGTAATGCTTCCATTATAAAGAAAAGAGGATTTATATGAGACCGGTAGAGATGACGGGAATTGTAAATCGTACAACAGATTTTGCTCAGGTTAGGCAGAATGAAGATCAGAAACCAGTTATGGAGCAGGCTGCTTTTCAGACCCAGTTTGATAAGCAGGTGGAGAAAAATTCAGACACTGTTGTTAAAAAGCGTGATTCTGAATGGAATAATGAGAAATTCGATGCTAAGGATAAAGGGAAGAATAAATATTATTCCAATATCAAAAAGAAGATGAAAGAAAACTTAGAGGAGGATGAAAAGGCGGAACCGGAAAAACATACGACCTTTGACATCCGAATCTGACAGTCAGGTGAATGAGATGACAATGCTAGAAATTGTATTGCTGCTTATAGGTATAATCTGTATTGCCGTAAGCTTTATGTTCTCTGTTAAATTAGATGGGCCGGAGAGGACACAGAGTTCAGGCACGAAATTATCGGATAACCAGAAAGAAGATATAAGAAGACAGATTACATCGGTTTTTAATGAACAGACAGCACTGATAACTCAGACAGTTGAGGATAGAACACGCGACGAACTTGAGAGACTGTCCAATCAGAAAATAAAAGAGTTTGCCGAGTATTCCGACACGGTTCTTGGCGAGATCAATAAAAGCCATAACGAAGTAATGTTCTTGTACGATATGCTTAACGAAAAAAGCAAAGAGGTTCATAACAATATACGTGATATGCAGAAGGCTGCCGATAAACAGAAGACTGCTGTTGACACAGAGAGAAGTCATCATGCTCCAAAGGATAATCCGGATGTGGATAAAAACCATATGGAAGAGGCGGCAATGCTGTACAATGCTGAGATCTCGGCGGCGGTTGATGTGAACAAAGCTGTGGCTGTAAACATGGATGAGAATATACAGGCTGGCGGTACTGAAGATGGTGACAGCAAGAGAGAGAATGTCCTAAAGCTATACAAGCAGGGTAAATCTGTTATTGAAATTGCCAAGACACTTGGGATAGGTGTAGGTGAGGTCAAGCTGGTTATAGATTTGTTTAAAGGTACGAAATAAAATGAGACTTAAATATTTTTTACGTGGTGTGGGGATAGGTATAATAGTTACCACAATAATTCTGACAATAACACATGCATCCGACAGGAAGATGTCTGACAGTGAGGTCATTGACAGGGCGATTGAACTTGGCATGAGCTTTTCAGCCTCATATTCCGAACAGCAGGGCGAGACGGAAGAATCATCCCCTAATGAATCATCCACAGAGCAGGAAACCTCCGGTGATGAGAACACAGATGGTTCGCAATATGAAAGCGAAAGCGAAAGTGAAACCGAAACGGAGACAGAGAGCCAAAGTACTTCAGAGACGGTTACAGAGTCGACAGATGGTGGGGAAACTCTACCCGAAAAAGAATCAGAGACAATTACTGAGACAGCAACACAGGAAATAACTGAAATAGCAACGGAATCAACAATAGAATTAATTACCTGCACCATAAGCATTACCAAGGGCATGAGTTCAAGGACGGTATGTGATATGCTTAAGCAGAACGGAATTATAGAGGATGCCGCAGATTTTGACAGATACCTCATAAAAACAGGGTACGATGACAAGATAAGGGTTGGCGAGGTTGAAGTCAATTCGGGTATGACCTATGAAGAGCTGACAGCAGCATTGTATAAGAAATGATAATGATATTTGCAAAGAAAAATAATCAGCTCCGAAAATAAAAAAAGCTTGCAAATTACAGCTGGTTATGTTATTCTTAGATTCGTGTGAAAAAACACATGTGTGGATTTCCTATGGTCCCTTGCTCGGGGTGACGGAAAGTTGAGACACATGGAAGAAAAATTAAAAACCACAGGAGGTACTAAAATGAGCGTAATTTCTATGAAGCAGTTACTTGAGGCAGGTGTACATTTCGGACACCAGACAAGAAGATGGAACCCTAAGATGGCAGAGTACATCTACACAGAGAGAAACGGAATCTACATCATCGACTTACAGAAGTCCGTTAACAAGGTAGATGAGTGCTATCATGCATTAGCTGATATCGTTGCTGATGGCGGTACAGTATTATTCGTAGGTACTAAGAAGCAGGCTCAGGAGGCTGTTAAGACAGAGGCTGAGCGTTGTGGTATGTACTACATCAATGAGAGATGGTTAGGCGGTATGCTTACTAACTTCAAGACAATCCAGAGCAGAATCGCTCGCCTTGTTGAGATCGAGACAATGGAGCAGGATGGAACATTCGATGTTCTTCCTAAGAAGGAAGTAGCTCAGCTTAAGAAGGAGATGGACAAGCTTCAGAAGAACCTTGGCGGTATCAAGAACATGAAGAAGCTCCCAGACGCTATCTTCGTTGTAGATCCTAAGAAGGAGAGAATCTGTATTCAGGAGGCTCATATTCTTGGAATTCCTCTTTTCGGTATCGTAGATACTAACTGTGATCCGGAGGAGTTAGATTATGTAATTCCTGGTAATGATGATGCTATCAGAGCTGTAAAGCTTATCGTTGCTAAGATGGCAGACGCTGTTATCGAGGCTAATCAGGGTGAAGCAACAGATGTTGAGTACTCTGAGGATGTTGAGGCTGCAGAAGAGGCAGCAACAGAGGAATAATATTTCCGAACAATATAAGGGGGCAAGCTTTTGCCCCTTTAACCTTTAATATACAGTCGACTCTGCAAAAACAGCAGGATACTGTATGAGTAAGTAATGGAGTGGATTGCGAATATCCGCTGTTTCCTATATTAATTTGTAATATAAATAATTGGAGGATACTAAAATGGCAGACATTACCGCAGGAATGGTAAAAGAGTTAAGAGAGATGACAGGTGCCGGAATGATGGATTGCAAGAAGGCTCTTGCAGCTACAGAAGGCGATATGGATAAGGCAGTAGAGTTCTTAAGAGAGAAGGGTCTTGCAGCAGCTACTAAGAAGGCCGGAAGAATCGCAGCAGAGGGTGTTGTTAAGACATTACTTGCTGATGACCACAACGCAGTAGTAGTTGAGGTTAACTCTGAGACAGACTTCGTTGCTAAGAATGCTGAGTTCAACGAGTTCGTTGACGCTGTAGCAGCTCAGGCTATGAATTCAGGCGCTGCTGATATGGACGCTTTCATGCAGGAGACATGGGCAGCAGATCCAACTCTCACAGTTGAGCAGGCTCTTTCAAGCAAGGTTGCCCGTATCGGTGAGAAGTTAAGCATCAGAAGATTTGAGAAGGTTACAGGTGCAGATCTTGTTGTTTCTTACATTCATGGTGAGGGTAAGATTGGTGTTCTTGTAGAGGCTAATACAGATGTTGTTAACGATGACATCAAGGAAGCTCTTAAGAATGTTGCAATGCAGATTGCAGCTCTTCATCCACAGTATGTATGTGCAGATGAGGTTCCACAGGAGTTCAAGGATCACGAGATAGAGATTATCAAGGCTCAGATCGCTAACGATCCTAAGGCAGCAGGTAAGCCTGAGAAGGTTATCGAGGGCATGATTAACGGTAAGCTCAACAAGGAGCTTAAGGAAATCTGCTTAAACGATCAGGTATATGTTAAGGCTGAGGACGGCAAGCAGTCTGTATCTGCTTACCTTGCACAGGTTGGCAAGGCTAACAATGCTAAGCTTTCTGTTAAGAAGTTTGTTCGTTTCGAGAGAGGCGAGGGAATGGAGAAGAAGCAGGAGAACTTCGCTGAAGAGGTTGCAAAGCAGATGAATATGTAAATTTCTGTTCAGGCAGATTTAGAAGAGTCCGCTAACCCGGTGAAATAACGGGTTGGTGGACTCTTTTTATGTTAAGCTTTTCAAAGGACTGGATACTGTGCAATAATCAAATTCCGGATATTTTATTTAAGCAGTTTACCGGATAGTGTGACATAAAACTTGTGTATTCGTTCTGTCTGGGTTATAATTGATTTCATAGACTTGGAGGAGGGGATTGTATGTCGGTAGTTGGTGATAGCGGGATTGCGGATTCAATCGTTAATGCACAGATTAGTGAAGAAGGATATCTCTTTATCAATGGGAGAATCAGTTTCTTTACTGGTGATATGGTAGTCAATGGATTAAAGCAGAGCTTTGTGTTGGGAATACCTGTGAAATATGAAGAGGATGATAAAGGCCGGAGATATGCCAGAGCCTTAAATCGTCCCAATCCATTGGAAACTGTAAAGTTTCTTTTTGATATTTCAGAGGTTACTGCAATTGAGATGTGCATTGACGGTAATGACAATGACGAACGTTATGCTACTTATTTTTACTATAATTCAAATGGAATCTGCCAGCATGGCGTGTTCAGCGATTTGTCAGGCTACAATATTTTAGTTGAGCATGATTATGATTCAAAAGGCAGAATCGTGAGATATTATGAGCATACAGGTAACTGGTTGACGCAGATAGCATATGAGCAGGAGACAGCTCATATAAGATGTGGACATTCTGTTCAGGCGGATGATGCACTTATCAAGGATATATATGTATATCCGGATGGAGTGATTAAGGGGTTCGTTAGAATATCAGATAAAGAAGTTCCGATGGATAATTTAAAATATGTGGGAGACAGGAAACACAGGATTATACCGGGAACCAATTATGACAGTCTTGTATGGGATATTATCAATTTCGATATGGATGATTGGACGTTAAAATAAGGGCTGTGGCATTGCACAGTATGTGATTTACATCTGTATGTAATTGCATATTGCATGATTAGGTTGTAAAATAACAATTAGAAAAAACATGAAGAAATGAGGAAAACGTAATGAACATCACAATTACAGGAAACCTTGGCGGAGGAAAGAGCAGTGTGTGTAAGGAGCTTGAGAAATATGGCTTCAAGATTATAACAGGCGGAGGTCTTTTCAGAGATATTGCAAGGGAAAAAGGTATTTCTGTGCTTGAGCTTAATGAACTTGCCAAGGCAGACCGCACAATTGATGATTTGATTGATAATCGTACAGCTAAGATAGGAAGAGAAGAGGATAATATTCTCTTTGATTCACGACTTGCATGGCACTTTGCACCGTACAGCTTCAAGGTATTCCTTCTCACAGACAGCTATGAGGCTGCACGCAGAACATTTGCCGGTGGTGCGAGAGAAGCTGAGGAGTATACGGACATCAATGCAACCATGAATGGACTTAAGCAGAGGGCAGACCTTGAGAGGGAACGATTTAAGGAATTATATAATATTGATTACTATGATAGAAATAATTATGACCTTATAATTGAGAGCACTTATGCCTCACCTGAGCAGATTGCAAGGGAGATTATGAGAAATTTTGCTGAATATAAAGTAAAGAAATTCCATTCAAGACTTGAGCTTAATATCAGAACCTTCTATCCGGTCAAGAACTTTGCAGATTTTGATAAGGAATTGTTTAATAGCAAGGTGTCAGAGCTTGGCAAGGGCGAGGCACTCTGCACAGAAGAAAAGTTTACGGTTGCAGGTGGCAGCGGATATACATATATCCTCGAAGGAGAGGAGAATATATATGCAGCAATTAAGGCAGGGAGAGTATTTGGCTGTGTAGATTACATACATAATGACGAGGAGGCGGAGAAGCTTAAGCCACAGCTTACAAGAACTGATGTGGCGGAATATGAAAAGCTGGCTGGCTTTAAATATCTTGTATATCCGGACGAGCTTGGAAAAAAGCCGGGATTTCTGCTTAACGTATATGGAAAGTAGGCTATTGACACAGATTTTACAAAACATGATAATAATATTATATGCGAATATATGGCTGTTAGGCAACGAAGCAATTAGTTTAGCTGTATGCGATATTTTCGCTTAGATATCTAAGAATCTACATTTAAGGAGACAAATATAATGGGCGGATTTTTCGGCGTAACATCACAGCATGATTGTGTATTTGATTTGTTTTTTGGAATTGATTATCATTCACATCTTGGAACAAGGCGAGGAGGCATGGCGGTATATGGCAAAGATGGCTTCAACAGGGCTATCCATAATATCGAGAATGCACCTTTTAGAACCAAGTTCGACAAGGATGTCAATGAGATGAAGGGAATTTATGGTATTGGCTGCATTTCTGATTATGAGCCACAGCCACTTATCATCCGCTCACATCATGGAACCTATGCCATAACTACTGTAGGAAAGATTAACAACAATGATGAGCTTGTGCAGAAGCTTTTTAATGAAGGACATACACACTTTTTTGAGATGAGCGGCGGCGAGATTAATGCGACTGAGCTGGTTGCCGCGCTTATAAATCAGAAGGAGAATCTTATTGAAGGTATCAGGTATGCGCAGGAGTCAATAGATGGTTCTATGTCCATTCTTCTTATGAATCAGGCCGGAATATATGCGGCGCGTGACAGATTCGGAAGAACACCGGTTGTCATAGGACGCAAGGAGGATGGTTTCTGCGCTTCGTTTGAGAGCTTCGCATATAAGAATCTGGGATATAACGATTACAGGGAATTAGGTCCCGGTGAGATAGTTGTCATCACGGAGAAAAACTGTGTTACACTTGCACACCCTAACAAGGAGATGAAGATATGTACATTCCTGTGGGTTTATTATGGTTATCCCGCAAGCTCATACGAGGGAATAAGTGTAGAACAGATGAGATATAACTGTGGGGCTAAGATGGCTATGCGCGATAATGTGAAGCCTGATATTGTGGCAGGAGTGCCTGATTCAGGTACGGCACATGCTGTGGGCTATGCGAATGCGTCGGGTATTCCGTTCTCAAGACCATTTATCAAGTACACACCGACCTGGCCGAGATCGTTCATGCCGACTATCCAGAGCAAGAGAAATCTTATCGCCAAGATGAAGCTGCTTGCGGTTGATGACCTTATAAAGGATAAGAGCCTTCTTTTAATAGATGATTCAATTGTGCGTGGTACACAGCTCAGAGAGACAACGGAGTTTCTGTACCAGAGTGGGGCTAAGGAGGTTCATATAAGACCGGCATGCCCACCGCTTCTGTATGGGTGTAAGTATCTTAATTTTTCACGTTCCTCATCGGAGATGGACCTGATAACGAGAAGAGTTATTGAACGTCTTGAAAACGGCAATGTGACAGATGAGGTACTCAAGGAGTATGCAGATCCTGAGTCCGAGAAGTACGAAAGAATGGTCGAGGAGATTAGAAAAGAACTTAATTTCACATCACTTAGATTTAACAGACTTGACGATATGCTGGATGCAACGGGACTTCCTCATGAGCGCCTGTGTACATACTGTTGGGATGGAAGAGAATAATTAGAAGAAAAAATATAAAATATTCATAATAGAAAGCAGGTAATGTAATTATGGAAAGCATGGAAGATTACAAGGACTTATATGAAGCTTCGTTTAAGAAGTTTAGAATAGGCGATATTGTCAAGGGAACAGTCATATCTGTAGATGAGAATGGAGCGGTCATTGATTTGAATTATTATGCTCCGGGTTTTATTGCGGTTGATGAGTTCTCGGACAACCCTGATTTCTCTATAGAGGAGGAAGTTAAGGTTGGAGATGAGATTATTGCAGCTGTCGTATCGACAGATGATGGTGCCGGCAATATTGTTCTTTCTAAGAAGCAGGCAAGCCATGAGACAGCATGGGAGAAGTTCCGTGAGTGGAAGGCGGAAGGAAAGAGAGTAAGCGTTAAGATAGCAGAGGCAGTCAATGCCGGAGTTGTATGTTATCTTGAGGGAATTCGTGCCTTTATTCCGGCTTCTAAGCTTGCACTTCATTATGTGGAAAATCCGGCAGAATATGTTGGACAGACGGTTGATGCGGTAGTTATAACTGTAGATGAAGAAAATGGGAAGCTTGTTCTTTCCTGCCGTGAGATTCTGCAGGAGAAGCTTGATGAGCAGAGAAGTGAGCAGGTTAACCGTTTGTCCGTTGGCTCGATTGTGAACGGTAAGGTTGAGAGCCTTAAGGACTATGGCGCATTTGTTGATATAGGAGATGGAGTAAGTGGACTTGTACATATTTCACAGATACCATATCCTAAGAAGCTTGTACATCCTAAGTACGCGCTTAAGGAGGGACAGGAAGTAACTGTAAAGATTACCAGGATAGAGAACGGCAAGGTAAGTCTTTCGATGAAGGATATAAATGAGGCTATCGATAAAGAAGTTGATGAGGAGCCGGTTGAGTATGTAAGCAATGTAACTGCCGGTACAAGCATGGCAGATTTGTTTAAAAAACTAGGATTTTAATGGGGTTGATTCCTGATTTTTACGTTTTTCGAAGGTGATGTGTATGGATTATTCTGAAGCGATAATAAAAGAATATGATGAGATGGCTGACAGACGAGTTGCGACAGTGTGCAGAATCAATATCGCATTCATGGTTATAGTTGGCTTGCTGAACATACTTGGTATATTTATAATTGACATGAAGATGCTCATTATTGCTGTTATATCGTCAATAGCAATATATCTGATTCCTACAATTATTTATAATATGGCCGGTATACATAATGGATGGATCAGATATGTGATTCTGTTTCTGCTGGTTTTACTGGCAGGAATACAATATGCAATATTGTCATATCATGTAATACTTATGCTGTCATTTCCGCTGGTAATTGCATGCCTATACAGCGGAAAAAGGTATGTTACTTATGTTTCGACCCTGACAGTACTGATGCTTGTAGGTTCGCACATTGCTGCATATAAGCTTGGCGTTGTTCCGGATGAGTCTCTTGTCACATTGAAGGGAACGATATTATATGGAATCCTGCCAAGGATTATTGAAATGCTTGCATTTATAGTGGCAGCATATTTCATAGCTGACAGAATGCAGGCACTTGTGGGCAGAGTGATTCTAAAGAACAAGGAACTCTATGCGGATCAGGAAAATACTCTTACTTCTTTGTCTGAGATTATCGAATCACAGTCGGAGCATACAGGAACACATGTAAAGAGGGTTGCACTGTATACGGATATAATATGCAAGGGTCTTGGAATGTCGGATGAGGAGAGCTGGAAGGTTTCGCAGGCATCTAAGATGCATGATGTCGGGAAAATTATAGTTCCGCTGGAAATTCTTGAGAAGCCGGGAAAGCTCACACCGGAGGAGTTCGAGATTGTCAAAAAGCACACTGACTATGGAAAGAAGATGCTTGAAAATTCGCCGGGAGAATTAATGCAGCTTGGCGCGATTATTGCATATCAACACCATGAACGATGGGATGGAACAGGGTACCATGGTATGAAGGGTGAAGAGATTCATCCGGCAGCAAGGTGCGTTGCTTTGGCGGATGTTTTTGATGCGCTGGTGTCAAGAAGACCATATAAGGAAGCGTGGTCTCTTGAAAAAGTGAAGGAAGAGATTGCTGCGCAGCGTGGAAGACAGTTTGCACCGGATGTGGTAGATGTTTTTTTGCGTGAGTTCGATAAATTTAAGAAGATATGCGAATCAGTGAAGCCGTATGATACGGAGAATGAATTATAATACTGGGTATATGTGATATTACATGATAATAAAACACCATTTTGATGTGAATTAACTCGATTCACACAAAATGGTGTTTTTCAATGCAGTTATTTATCTACGGATTATTTACTTATTTCTCAACAGTATCAAGCTTGAAGCCGAAGTATCTTACAGCGTTGTTGTAAGAGATATCTCTTACCATGCCGCCAAGAGTCTTCATATCTGCAGGATACTCACCGTTCTCAACCCACTTGCCGAGAAGCTCACACATGATTCTTCTGAAATACTCATGTCTTGTGTATGATAAGAAGCTTCTTGAGTCTGTGAGCATACCGATGAAGTTGCCGAGAAGACCTAAATTAGCAAGTGATGTCATCTGGTCTGTCATACCTACCTTGTGATCGTTAAACCACCATGCAGAACCCTGCTGAATCTTGCCGACAGCTGTTGAATCCTGGAAGCAGCCGAGTACTGTTCCGATAGCAGCGTTGTCGATAGGGTTGAGTGAGTAGATGATTGTCTTTGGAAGCTCATCTGTTGCGTTCATGCTGTTAAGGAAATCAGCCATCTCAGCGGAAGAGCTGTATGTGTTGATGCAATCATATCCTGTATCAGGTCCGAGCTGGTTGTAACGGAATACGTTGTTATCTCTCTTAGCGCCGTAGTGGAGCTGCATAGCCCATCCGAGCTTGTTGTACTCCTTGCCTACGAATGTCATGAATGCTGTCTTGAACTTGAGCTCCTCTTCCTTTGTAAGAACAGCACCGCCAAGTCTCTTTGCAAATATAGCCTCAATCTCCTCTGCTGTAGCAGGCTTGTACATAACGTACTCAAGAGCATGGTCTGAAGCGCGGCAGCCCATTGAATCGAAGAATGCCATTCTCTTTATAAGAGCTTCCTTAAGTCCTTCAAAGCTCTTAATCTCTACGCCGCTGACCTCAGAAAGCTTAGCAAGGTAATCTGTGTAATCAGGCTTCTCAATGTTCATAGCCTTATCAGGTCTCCATGCAGGAAGCACCTGTACGTCAAAAGTAGGGTCCTCAGCGATCTGCTTGTGGTACTCAAGTGAATCAACAGGATCATCTGTAGTACAGATGAGTGTTACACCGGACTTCTTGATAATGTTGCGGACAGTCATAGAGTCATCAGCAAGCTTAGCATTGCAGATGTTCCATACTTCCTCAGCTGTATCACCATTTAATACACCGTGATAATCGAAGTATCTCTGAAGCTCAAGGTGGCTCCAGTGATAGAGTGGGTTGCCGATAGCCTTAGTGAGCGTCTCAGCCCACTTCTGGAACTTCTCCCTGTCTGAAGCGCCGCCTGTTATATAATATTCGTCAACACCATTAGAACGCATCTGTCTCCACTTATAGTGGTCGCCGCCGAGCCATACCTGTGTGATATTCTCAAACTTACGATCCTCTGCGATTTCCTTAGGATTGATGTGGCAGTGATAGTCTAAGATAGGCATATTCTCTGCGTAATCGTGAAATAAAGTCTTAGCTGTGTCTGTGGAAAGTAAGAAATCCTTGTCCATAAACTGTTTCATAGTATTAAACCTCCTGATTGTAGTGATGTCTGCATATATGCAGATTATGTACATAAATATAGGTACATTTAAAACTTGGTAGTGCCGCGCTTAACTATATCGGCTGTTATGTTGGTCTTGCATGGAACATTATTTCCATTGAAAACACCCATGAGCGTGTTGACGGTAGTTGTGCAAAGAGCTTCTACCTTGCTGTCAATGGATGTGAGCTCAGGGTCTGTACAACTGGCGATAATAGTATTATTATAGCCAACGATACTCAAATCGTCCGGAACTTTAAGGTTATTGGCATGCGCAAACTTGAGAGCACCTACTGCGAGAGAGTCATCTGAGGTAACAACGGCATCAAAATGTATTCCGCGTTCATTAAGCTGTGTCAGATAATCCCTTGCGTTGGAAATATTCTTGTTGCATAGGTGTAAAAGCTCATTATTAATAGGTATATTATGTACAAAATGAGCTTTTTTAAATCCGGCAAGCTTGCACTGACCTGAAAGGGAAGTACTTGTATACAGATATACAATATTACTGCACCCATTTTTGATAAGAGAATCGGTTACTTCATAAACTGCATTCTCATCATCGCAGAGTGTTCCGTAAATATTAGGTGCATCGAGATATCCGTTTACAAGCATAATCGGCAGCTTTTCGGCGGCTTCAATAATATACTTATTGTCTGCAGCTTTTGTCTCAAGAAATTTTGAACCAACAAGTATTACAGCGTCAACGCGTTTTGAAAGAAGAAGTTCAAGATAGTCCTTTTTTGTAGAAAGTTCATTGCCTGTGCAACAAAGAATTGCATCATAGTCATTGGCACGAAGTTCTCTTTCAAGATAGTATACAGCGTTGGCAAGATACACATCGGAGGAATCTGTACACATGATGCCGATTGTCTTCATGGTATTAAGACCGAGACCGCGGGCAAATACATTCGGTGTATAGCCGATTTCCTTCATAACCGAGAGAACCTTCTGCTTCGTCTTTTCACTGACATTGGTATTGCCATTGATGACGCGTGATACAGTTGCAATGGATACTCCGGCTTTCTTAGAAACATCATAAATATTCATGCGTCTAAATTCCTTTCTGAATAATGTAAGTACTTACATACTTATAGGGCTATTATACAATGGCATTTTTTTAAAAACAAGTAGATTATGGAAAAAAGTAATATTTTTTTAAAAAATCTCATTGACTTATTGGTGATTTCACCATATAATCAAAGCATGAAAGCGCTTACATTTAATAAACAGAAATGTAGGAAAATGTAAGAAGCAGGTTATGCGATGTTTCATTACATGAATTAAGCGCTGTGCAACTGATAACAATCATTTATATCTAAGGAGAATTATAATGGAAAGATTAAACAAGAAGATTTCAAAGGCAGTTGACAGACCTGTTAAGGTTCTGCAGTTTGGTGAGGGTAATTTCCTTCGTGCATTTGTTGATTACATGTTCGATGTTGTGAACGAGAAGACAGATTTCAACGGTGGCGTTGTTATTGTTAAGCCTATTGAGTTCGGTAATCTTGACAGATTCCATGATCAGGAGTGCCAGTACACACTTCAGTTAAGAGGTATTGTAGACGGCGAGCCTAAGAAGGAGACAAGAATCATCACAACAGTTACAGATGCTGTTGCAGCTATCGAGGATTATGATAAGTATGATGCCTATGCTAAGCTTGACACTTTAAGATTCGTTGTATCCAATACAACAGAGGCAGGTATTGTATTTGATGAGACAGATGAGTTTGCTGCTAAGCCACCTAAGACATTCCCGGGCAAGCTTACCAAGCTTTTATATGAGAGATATGAGCATTTTAACGGAGCAGCAGATAAGGGTCTTATCATGATTCCTTGTGAGCTTATCGCAGACAATGGTATTGAACTTAAGAAGTGTATCGTTAAGTTCATTGAGCTCTGGAACTTAGGTGATGATTTCAAGAACTGGGTTGACACAGCATGTTCATTCTGCCCAACACTTGTAGACAGAATCGTTCCTGGATATCCTAGAGATGAGGCAGAGGCTCTCTGCAAGGAGTTCGGCTATGAGGATCAGCTCATCGATACAGCCGAGATTTTCGGTCTCTGGGTAATTGAGGGAGATAAGAACCTTCCACTTGAGCAGCTTAAGAAGGAGCTTCCATTTGATAAGGCTGGTCTTCCTGTAGTATTTACAGAGGATCATCACCCATACAAGGAGAGAAAGGTTCGTATCCTCAACGGTGCCCACACATCATTCGTACTTGCTTCATACCTTGCAGGCAATGACCTTGTTAAGCAGTCAATGGATGACGCTGTTATCCGTGAGTATATGGAGGAGACTCTCTCAGATGAGATTATTCCTACACTTTCACTTCCGGCAGAGGAGTGCAAGGAGTTCGCTGATGCAGTTACAGCAAGATTCCAGAACCCATACATCAAGCATAAGCTTTTAGATATCTCACTTAACTCAGTTTCTAAGTGGGAGGCAAGATGTATGCCTTCATTCTTAGGCTATGTTAAGAAGTTCAACAAGCTTCCTAAGTACCTCACATTCTCAATTGCAGCTTTAATGTGCTTCTACTCAACACAGAAGGAGGGCGAGGTTAACGGAGGAAGATGCCTTATCGGTAAGAGAGGAAATGACGAGTACGCTATCCGTGATGATCAGGCTGTACTTGATTTCTTCCTTGCTAACTCAGCTAAGCCTGCTAAGGAGTTCGCACAGGCATACCTTAGCAATACTAAGTTCTTCGGCGGTGAGGACTTATCTAAGATTGATGGTCTTGTTGACACTGTTGCAGGTTACATTGACGATGTAAGAAACAGAGGAATGAGAGCTGTTGTTGATGACCTTGTAAAGTAATAGCCATAATAAATCGGAGGTAATCCATGCAGGATTTTATAAAGATTAACAAAGATGATAACGTTGCCGTTGCCCTTAAGCCTATTGCTAAGGGCACAACGGTGAATGTTGCAGGAACAGATGTTACAACTCTTGAGGATATTCCTCAGGGACATAAGTTCGCTATAAAGCCGATTAAGAAGGGTGATGCTGTCATAAAGTACGGCTTCAGAATCGGTTATGCGCAGGCTGATGTTGAGGTTGGCGGCTGGATTCATACACACAACCTCAAGACAGCTCTTGGTGAGCTTCTTGATTACACATATAATCCGGAAGGACACAAGGATGTTGAGCCTACAGATGAGGCTTACTTTGAGGGATACATGAGGGAGAATGGCAAGGTAGGTGTCCGCAATGAAGTGTGGATCATCCCTACAGTCGGATGTGTAAATTCAATAGCAAGAGCTATTGAAGCTACAGCAAGGCTTAACAAGCCGGAAGGCGTAGATGAAGTTGTTGCCTTTACACACCCTTATGGATGTTCTCAGACAACAGAGGATCAGGAGAACACAAGAACAGTTCTTGCCGATCTTATCAATCACCCTAATGCGGGAGCGGTTCTTGTACTTGGACTTGGATGCGAGAACAGCCGTATTGAGGTTCTTAAGAACTACATCGGTGAGGTCAATCCGGAC
>CAUCXT010000028.1 GCA_958446835.1 uncultured Eubacterium sp. | reverse complement strand
GGAATAGCGTAGGAGGGTATAGAGATGTCAAGAACAAGAGTAGAAGTACCACAGTTAGAGAATATGGTAGTAACAGGAAAGAAAAAATTTGTCAGATATGCAGAGGGAGCACAGCTTTACTCATTAGGGCTTCACACATTTCAAGAAATCGCAAAGGAAGCGAATGCGGTTTATAAGGTAAAGAGATGTGTTTTGGTAAATACAGAGAAGGTAGATGAGTATTTGGAGAATTTCTGCGAAGCGTAGAAAATCCATAGAAGTCCCATGTAATCCATTGTAGATACTATTTTTACAAACGGACAAATTTGGATTGCAAATATGGAATAGACGGCACTATAATAGATTTGAGTCAAAGTTATCCATAGACTTTTATTCAATATAGTAGAACCGGCTATTCCTTTTTATATGATTGGAGGAATTAAAAATGGCTACTATAAAAGGAAGAAAAGACAGCAAGGGATATGTGCTTAGGACTGGCGAGACATGCAGAGCGGATGGAAGATATTGCTATGCATATACAGATAGGAATAAGGTACGCCGTTATGTCTACGCCAAGAGCTTGCAGGAACTCAGAGCAAAAGAAAAAGAGCTTTTGGTCAAATACGAACAGGGATTGGATGCGTTTGCAGCAAAGAAAATTACTCTGAATGATTGCTTTGATAGATATATCAGTCAGAAGTACAATCTGAAAGAGACTACCAAGGCTAATTATATCTACATGTACAATCGCTTTGTAAGAAATACCTTTGGGAAGAGAAGGATTGCAGAAATTCGCTATTCCGATGTGAAGGAATTCTATTTTTCGATTTTACAGGAGGGTGTAAAAGCAAACACATTGGATAATGTTCATACGGTAGTTCATCCGTCGTTGCAGTTAGCGGTACGAGATGGTTTGATTGTGAATAACCCGTCTGACTCTGCCATGACAGAGATTAAACGTAGCAAACTTTGGGATGCTCCTAAGAGAAGAGCATTAACGATTCCTCAGCAGAAAGCGTTTATGAATTATCTTGAGTCAGATAGGGATTATGAAGGATGGCTTCCTATAATAACTGTGTTGCTTGGCACCGGTATGAGAATTGGAGAGTGCCTTGGACTCAGATGGGAAGATTTGGATTTCGAAAATCGCATGATTAGTGTAAACCATAATCTCACAGAACGTCCGGATTCTAAGGGAGTGTGCAGAAAGCGTATCGAGACTCCTAAGACGGAAGCAGGCACCAGAACAATTCCAATGATTCAGGAAGTATTTGATGCGTTTCTTTCAGAGTATGAGATTCAGAAGTGTCTAGGATTTTGTGAAGCTGAGATTGACGGTTATTCCGGATTTGTCTTTTCGACAGCAACGCATACGGTATATAGTGCAGCTGCTGTAAACAATGCAATTCACAGAGCGGTAAAGGCATATAATGATAAGGAAGAGAGTGAAGCAAAGAAGGAAGGGCGAATGCCAGTGGTTCTTCCGGATTTCTCAGCACATCATCTGCGTCATACCTTTTGCACAAGGCTTTGTGAGAATGAAACAAATTTGAAGGTCATCATGGACATTATGGGACATGCGGATATTTCCACAACGATGGATATATATGCCGAATGTACCAAAGAAAAGAAAAAACAGGTGATGACAAATATTGAAGGATGTATTATAATCAAGTAGTAAAGATTATTGAGATGTATTTTTAGTGTACGATGTGTCTATTGAGTTATATGGATTCGAATAGGTGCATTTGGACAAAACTGAACAATACACCATTGAGACTTATTAGTTCCGGTGGTTGACATGTGGATGACTACACTTTCATGTGTTTCAACGGAGTTCGGTGGATTTTTAGAAGATTCGCCGATAGTTTTCCAAACTGCTCCACGGAGCTTGGTGGAAAGTTTCGAACAAACGTTCCCGACAATGAAGAGCGTCGGCGCAGAGGCAGCCAAGAAGGCAGCAGCTAAGGCTGAGACAGGTTCGGCAAATGCCGTTACAGAAGCACAGGCAGTTTCCACCGCAAAGGAAGTAATCGACTTCTCAAATGTAAAGATTGAGCCATTATTCGAGGAGAGCGTTGATTTCGAGACATTTTCCAAGTCCGACTTCCGTGCAGTCAAGGTTAAGGAGTGCGTTGCAGTTCCGAAGTCCAAGAAGCTTTTACAGTTCACTCTTGACGATGGAACAGGCGTCGACAGAACAATCCTTTCCGGAATCCATGCATTCTACGAGCCGGAGGAGCTTGTCGGCAAGACACTCATCGCCATCACCAACCTCCCACCAAGGGCAATGATGGGTATTCAGTCATGCGGTATGTTGCTCTCAGCAGTCAACAACCTTAAGGATTCAGAGGATGAGGAGCTTCATCTTCTTATGGTTGATAACCATATTCCGGCGGGGGCGAAGCTGTACTAATATGATGTAAAGCTGTACAGTTTTATCAAGGACGGTTCGCTTATCTGGAAAAAATGAAAATATAGCAGATTATATCAAATTTACATCAAACCTACATCAAAACTATATCATTCCATGTAGAAATTGTTGCAGGCAGGAAAATAGTATAATTAGTATAGTGAGTGGGCAATTCCAATTGGGATTGCCCATTTTCTGAATGGACGGAAATGCAAAATATTAATTATAAAGCTGCGATAAAACGATATACTAACTTATATTAGCTATTATAAATTGGAATAAAAATATGCTATGAATATAGCGTAAAAGATTTAAAAATATATAATCGACGAATTATAATAATAAAAAGGCATATAAAACGCCAAACCGAACTTATAATATTTGAGATATGGCGATTTATGATAGGATGGACAGACTTAAACCATCTAAATATCTGATTGATACTGCCATTCAAAATATTGAGGGCAGAATCACGATGAAAGAAGCACAGAGTCTTATTGACAGCTACTATGAAGAAAGACCGGTACATTTGTCTGATGATGAGCGTACCGAAGAAGCAGATAAGTTTTTTTTTATATATTGCTGAAATCATTTCTGAAACAGGGTTCTCATTTTCGCCAAATGAGTATATTTCTATACACCGCAAACTTTTTCATGGGATTAAAAAACACGCCGGGAAGATTAGAGATTATAATATCACAAAAAAAGAATGGGTGCTTGACGGAGCAACAGTTATGTACGGTAGTGCTTCAGAACTGAGAGCAACGCTTGAATATGATTTTTCACAGGAGCAAGAATTTAGCTATAAAGGTCTTTCGATGGATGAGATTATTCATCATCTTGCTGTATTCATTTCAAGGTTATGGCAAATTCATATTTTTGGTGAAGGTAATACAAGAACAACGGCAGTGTTCTTCATTAAATATTTGAGAACACTTGGATTTTCTGCTACCAATAATATTTTTCGGAAAATGCGTGGTATTTCAGAAATGCACTTGTCCGTGCAAACTATACCAACCTGCAAAAAGGTATTCACGAAACAACAGAATATCTGGAAGTGTTTCTTAGAAATCTGCTTTTGAACGAGAAAAATGAACTTCACAATCGGAATCTTCACATAAGTGGATTTTTGAAAGAGGAAAAAGTGGATATTGAGAAAGAAAAAGTGGACATTGAAAGTGTACTTTCCGAAAAAGGTGGTGATTTTTCAGTCAAAACATCAGTTCATATTCATAGACTTTTTGAAAAGTTTGGCTTTAATGGTGTATTTGGAAGAAGTGCAGTTATGGAACTTCTTGAGTTGAAAGGTTCAGGTGCTTCAAAACTTCTTTCCAATCTGTTGCAGGCAGATATTATTGAACTGGTATCCGGTCATGGAAAGGGAAAATATAAATTTAAGAAGTAATTTAGGTATTGTAAAATTTCCACTTATTAAGTGGAAATTTTGTTTATGAAGAAAGTTTGTGTAGACGGTCTGCACAATTTCAGTTCAAAATGTAATTATCTTAGAAAAATGCAATTATTTATGTTATGAATGACATATTTATCTTCAATATATTTAAAATTATGTCATTCATAACATATTTAACTGCAATAAAATTATAATATGTTATTGGTGACAATATGAGTTTATGAAGAAAAGTCCTTATTTACAGACTTTTCTTCATAGACTCAGTCATTGATTAGACATCTGTTCTTACATAATGTGTTTTTCTTCCGGAACCAAGTCGCTCAATCGTTCCATCGCTGACCAGTTTCTTTAGAGCTGCTTCGACAGAAGAACTACCAAGGCTTGGACATGCAATAAGGGCATCCTGCTTTGTAAAGGTGCCAATTTTTGTCTGTGCATAATGTTTCACGATATCATAGGAAGTGCTTTTTGCTCCGGTTTGCCATGCAAAGCTTACTCTGTTTTCAAATTCCCGATAGCAGGAGAGAATAATGCCAAGCATGTATTTGATAAATTCTTTTGGGTCGTTTTTACCTTCTAACCATCCGTGGTCTGCGATACCGAGGGTATCATAATAGCTTTCCTTTGTTTCCGCAATGGCTTTTTCAATACTGATATATTGTCCGACCATATATCCGTTTTTATAGAGCAAGAGTAATGTTAATAGTCTGCTCATACGACCATTACCGTCATTGAAAGGATGGATACATAAAAAATCTAGGACAAAACAAGGGATAAGTATTAATGGGTCGACAATCCCACGGTTAAGTTCATTTTTAAAAGTTTCACATAATGATGCTACGGCATCCGGTGTTTCATAAGGTTCGAGTGGAGTAAAGATAACTTCCTTAGTTCCATCAGGCAGAGTTTTTGCTATTTCATTGGCAGTTGTTTTAAATTTGCCCGCATAAGAAAAAGCAGTGTGTTTCAGCATTTCGCCATGAAGCTGCAGAATGTAATTTGGTGTAATAGCGATGTGCTTATAGTTTTCATGAACAATATTTAATGCATTTCGATAGCCGAGAATTTCTTTTTCATCACGGTTTCTTGGAGTAGTCTTATTTTCGACTAATTGTTTTAGTCTGGCATTTGTAGTTACAATTCCTTCAATTCGGTTGGATGCTTCGGTACTTTGAATTTTTGCTATTTCAATCAATCGTTCTAATTCTACAGGTTTTTGCCTAATGTATAGTTCTTGCTTTCCTTTATATTCATGGATTTGTGCAAGATAAGAAACAATTTCATTATCCCATGTTCTATCTGATAAAATTGAATAATCAAATACTTTCATTTAATCAACCTTTCTCCCGATAGGGATATTCTTTCTCACAATTATACTATGGATTTGGGAGAAAAAACAATAGCTTTGGGAGATAAATATATTTATAATAGTATGAGAAGATTGTTCGGTGGATATTCATGATTTTCTCACAAAAGTCGATTTTACATCGACAAGCGGTCCATGTTTTGGGATTCGATGGTGGCAAAGGGATTCGGTATGAGTCCGCAGCACAAAAGGTAAGACGTGCGAAGGTAAAGATTAAAGTATCATACTGCAACCACCCCCAAGTTGCGCGTTTGCAACCAATGTTTTCTTTACTTTCAGCCACCTGTCGGTATAATTTTGAGTATAAATTGAATTGGAGGTACTTATTTTGATAGGTGACAATATTAGGTTTTACAGGAGAAAGAATCAGCTTACTCAGGATGACATTGCGGCGGCGTGTAATGTGACAAGACAGGCGGTGTCGAAATGGGAGAACGGAAAGACACAGCCGGATATACAGACTTTGTCGATGTTAGCGAGCACGCTTGAGGTGTCGGAGGAGGACCTCATATATGGACCGTCCGATTCTGAGAAAAAGACGTTGACCAAGATAAAGGAGAACACAACAGTTGAAAAGACGGTGGACGTCGGGGCAACTGTGGGTACGGCTCTGGCAGTGGTGCTGTCGTATGTTAAGTGGAAATCTATCGGCTGGGCGATTCTGCATGGTTGTCTGGGCTGGGTGTATATTATCTATTACGCGATAAGGTACGGAATGTAATATCAATTTAATATAGGTACATAGACGAAAAACGTCTGCTCTGCATGGAGAACAGGGCAGGCGGTTTTTTATGCAATGATGTGGTGGTGAATCGATGAAATTACTAAATAATTCTCCGCAAAAAGTTGAAATTGACTGATAAATTAGGTATAATTGTGATAGAATATATGTTTATGTTGTGGCGATTAATTCAAATGGAATGAGGTAGGATGTAATGAACGGCAATTCGGGTTATGATGAGAGATACATGGACGACGGAGCGTGGGACAACTTGTTCAAAATGGCGGAGGATGCAGAGTACGAGAGCGATTTTGAAGGGCAGGATGCTTCGGGATATGACATGCCGGTCTATGATAATGTAGATTTTTTAGAGAACGAGCCGGGAAAAAATAGGAGCTATGGGACGCCGGAGGAGGCGCTAAAAGCGCTGTTCGGATATGGGGCGTTCAGACCGGGGCAGAAGGAGGTAATCGACAATATACTGTCGGGCAGGGATGTGTTTGCCGTTATGCCTACCGGAGCGGGAAAGTCGGTGTGCTATCAGATTCCGGCGATGATGCTTCCCGGAATAACGATTGTCATTTCGCCGCTTATCTCACTCATGCAGGACCAGGTAAAGGCGCTGAATGAGGCGGGTATTCCGGCGGCATTTATCAATAGCTCACTTTCTGAAAATATGTTTTATGAGACGGTCAACAGAGCAAGGCGTGGAGTGTACAAGATTATCTATGTGGCGCCTGAGCGGCTGGTTACGGACAGCTTTCTTGAGCTTGCGCATAGCATAGAGATATCGATGATTACCGTGGATGAAGCTCACTGTATATCACAGTGGGGGCAGGATTTCAGGCCAAGCTACATGAAGATAGTGGAGTTCGTGAGGCTGCTTGACAGACGCCCGATAATCAGCGCATTTACGGCAACGGCGACGGAGAATGTCCGGGACGATATTGTGTGCACGCTTGGGCTGGTCAATCCGTATACCCTTGTGACCGGGTTTGACAGGGAGAATCTGTTTTTTCAGGTTGAGAAGCCTAAGAAAAAAGAGCAGTATATTCTGGATTATATTGCAGAACATGAGGGCGACAGCGGAATAATTTATTGCGCAACGAGGAAAAATGTCGACAATCTGTATGATTTGTTGAAAAGCAGGGGAATTTCGGTCGCAAAATATCACGCCGGAATGAGCGCCGAGGAGCGAAAGCGCATGCAGGATGATTTTGTATTCGATTACATAAGCATTGTGGTTGCCACGAACGCCTTCGGTATGGGAATCGACAAATCAAATGTGCGGTTTGTGATACATTACAACATGCCTCAGAGCATGGAGAATTACTATCAGGAAGCCGGAAGAGCGGGAAGAGACGGTCTGGATTCGAAGTGTATTCTGTTGTTTTCGCCGCAGGATATCGTTATCAACAGATTTCTGTTGGAGCGCAAGGAGATGTCTGATTTGGACGAAACAGACAAGCAGACGATAAGGGAGCGCGACAGCAAAAGGCTTCAGGTGATGGAGAAATATTGCTACACCACGGAATGTCTCCGCAACTATATTTTGAAATATTTTGGCGAGAATCCGGATAAGCCGTGCGGCGATTGCGGCAACTGCCTGCATGAGTTCGAGACGCTGGACATGACGGACGAGGCAAAGAAAATCATAAACTGTGTCTATGAGGCGAACGGCAGATACGGAAGAAATATCATTATAGATACGGTTTCCGGGGCAAAGACAGCGCGGTTGGAGGAGATAGGTGCCGCAAAATATAAGTCCTATGGTGTGTTAGCGTCCTCTAACAAGAATCTTTTAAGGCGTCTGGTTGAACAGCTTGTGCTTGAAGGCTATCTCACAGTCGGCGATTATCAGGTCTTAAAAATGGGCGATATTAGCAGGCTAAGGAATCCTGATACGCATGTGCTGGTAAAGATTACGGATGACGATAAGCTGCCGGAGAGGACAGCCGCCTCCAATAAGAAGGCTAAGGCAACCGATGTGCTTACATCCGCTGGCTACGAACTGTTTGACAGGCTGAGAGAGCTAAGACTTGAGCTTGCGAGGGAGGAAAATCTGCCTCCGTACATAATTTTCAGTGATAAGACCCTGATTGACATGGCGGCGAAGGTTCCTGCCTCTAAGAGTGAAATGCTGAATGTTTCGGGTGTCGGTGAAAATAAATTCTCAAAATACGGCGAAAAATTCCTCTCAGTTGTAGAAAAATGTGCCGGCGAATATCCGGAGCTGCTCACAAATAAAGCAGACGCGGCAAAAGAAAAGGAAAAATCAACCTTATCCAAGGCAAGTAAGAAGAATGAGAAGCAGGAATTTTATCTTCTTGAGGAGGAAGCGGCTCATTTTAATTATGCAGATTATATGTATGTTTCGGAAATAAAAAAGGAGTTAGAGCGTATATGTGAGAGGGATGACGTCAAGAAAATCCCGGCTGGAAGATTGAGTGAGATTATGATGGCGGATGGGCTGATTACTGAGAGAGAGCAGGACGGAAGACTTGACAAGGTTGCGACGGAGGCTGGAAGAGACCGCGGAATCAAGACGGTTGTCAAGGTGAGTGAAAGAGGTTTTTCGTATGCCAATCTCATGTATCCTAAGAACATCCAGCAGATGTTTGTGGAGTATTTTGTGGGGAAGCATCTATTAAGTATATAATTACCAGTGAGGAGGAATCAATATGGATACATTTTTTTTGAATGAGCTGAAAAGCTGCTGTGTTGACATCAATGGTGACAGAGAAAATGCCGGCGGCATTTCCGGGGTGATGGATGCTTACAGACGAATAATGGATTTTTCTGAGCTTGCAAGGCAGGAGGGGCTGTTGGCGCTTTGCGATGCATGTGACAAGCTGGATAAGAGCGACAGGACGCAGGGATTTCTTTTCAGACTGATGATGCAGGTTGTGGATGCCAATGAGCCGGCTGTTGTGTCTGAGATGGGGCTTAACATGCTTGCCGCCGATGGTTACCACTCCTATGAAGGTCTGGTTGTGCTTATGTATTACAAGGGCGCCTGCCTGATTCAGACCGGTGTTAGTATAGACAGGCTTGGAAGCTACATGCAGTCGCTTATGCCGCAGTTTCTTAGGGAGATTCTTAAGAAGAAGGAGGAGGAAAGGTCTGAGGACGATTATATAAAAGAGGATGACAAGCGCGACAAGTGGGTGAGGTCGCTCTGTGAGGACAACAGGGAGGTCGATGAGAGAGATTATTCCATTGTAAATCAGACATCCCTCACCTTGTTAGAGATGTCTGATAAGGAGATACAGACGATTCTTCGAAACACCACGAATGATGACCTTGTGATGGCGATGATAGAGCTTCCGGGAAGGGTGAGGGCGCGTATCTTTGATAATACATCAACCAGACTTGCCAGAATGTTGGCGGAGGACGTGATGTGCAGGGGCAAAGTTACACTGAGCGAGGTCGAAAAGTCCTGCGTCAACATAATGCGCACTGTTATTGAGCTTGAAGCCGACGGTGAAATCGCACATCACAATCTGACCGTCCAGAAATTCGTAATCGGCGTGTACGATGTGCCTAACAGTGTGCTGAGAAGATAGTCCATGGGACAGAGGGGTTAGGTACATGTGTCACAAAAAGCGGGGACACATGTACCCGCCTCCTGTCCCAAAGGCTGTTACAGCGCCGGATTGACATGCACCATGATGTGTTTAACTTTAGGAAAATTCTTTTCGATATCATTATGTACGGATTCGGCTATTTCATGTGCCTCCTTCAATGTATAGGAAGCATTTGCGCGTATCTCCACATCTACATATATCTTGTTGCCGAATATACGTGTCTGAAGTAAATCGATTCCAAGTACATCCTTGTTTCCCATGACACAGTCACGAATTTCTTTTTCAGTCTTGTCATCACAGGAGTGGTCCACCATTTTATCTATGGCATCTTTAAAAATATCGTATGCTGCTTTTACAATAAAGACGAATATTACAAGGCTGGCAACAGAATCCATTATCGGGAAGCCGAGTCTTGCACCTGCGATTCCGACAAGGGCACCGATTGATGAAAATGCGTCGGAGCGATGGTGCCATGCGTCCGCCATGAGAGCGCTGGAATCAATTTTTTTGGCATTGTATCTTGTGTACCAGTACATGCCCTCCTTGCACACAATCGAGAGAATCGCTGCCGCAAGGGCGAGAATGCCCGGAATCTGTAGGGTATTATAGCTGCCGCTTGCAATGTTTTTGACGGCGGTTGAACCTATTCCGAGGCCTGTGATAAAGAGGACTATGGAAAGTACAATGGCGGCAACACATTCCATACGCTCATGTCCGTAAGGGTGCTCCTTGTCAGGCTTCCTCGCCGATATCTTAATTCCGATAATCACTATTATTGTGCTGAAAACATCTGAAGCCGAATGTATGGCATCACTAATCATTGCGTTAGAATGTGCGATAATACCTGCTAAAAGCTTGATGATTGATAACAGTACATTGCCAAGAATTGTGATGAAAGATACTCTGTTGGCAATTTTCTCAAAATCGCTGTCATTGGTGTTATGTGTCGGTGCTGTGGATTCATTTTTTTTCATAATTAATCTCCGTTTCTGAGCGATAGGTCATTTTGGTGGTGTTAAAGCAATCTGTTTTCGCCCTGAAACAAATTGCTCTGCCATGTTACTTATGGATAGTTGAAAAGTTAATATGACTCTATAACACTTATGTGTGGGTTTTAAAACGAAATGTTTTCTTAGAAAAGTATAAAAAAACACCCACGATTCAGTATTAGCAACTACTGTCCCGTGGATGAAATAGATTCCACTGTCACTTGTGTGACCCGACTCCATGACAGGGTGTCACGGTCTGCTCAGTTTGTACTGTAGTTTTGTATGCAGTGCAAAGAGTATATATATGTTAGCATACGAAGTGCAGATTTGTCAAGTTAAGCATTTGAAGAAATTATAAAATTCAGACAGGTTGCATTTTGAAATATTCTATGCTATTCTTAAATCAATTATGTTGGTAAGCGTCATCAGAGCATCCTAAGCAATGCTCTTTGTACATAAAATACTATATTATAACAGGAGATTTTTTCATGAGTGAGATTGTAGAACCAAGAACTTTATCCGGTTTTATGGAGCTTCTTCCAAAGGATCAGGTTATATTTGAAAAGATTAAATCAGAGATGGAGAAGGTGTACCGCAAGTATGGCTTCTATCCGCTTGATACACCTGTGTTGGAGGACAGCAGAATCCTCCTTGCGAAGGCGGGCGGCGAGACAGAGAAGCAGATTTACAGATTTAACAAGGGTGATTCAGACCTTACGATGCGTTTTGACCTTACAGTGCCTCTTGCAAAGTATGTTGCCAAGAATTATTCGGAGCTTACATTTCCATTCAGAAGATACCAGATTGGAAAGGTATACCGCGGAGAGAGAGCACAGAAGGGACGTTTCAGAGAGTTCTATCAGGCAGATATTGATATTGTCGGAGACGGAAGTTTATGTATTGTCAATGATGCCGAGATACCTAGTATCATATATAATCTGTTCAACAACTTAGGCATTGATAATTTCGTCATCAGAATCAATAACCGTAAGGTGTTAAACGGTCTTTTCGACAACTTCGGTGTGAAGGAAAGTGCTGTAGATATCTTAAGAATCATTGATAAGATAGACAAGATTGGACGTGACAATGTTGCAAAGGAGCTTGTTGAGCTCAATGTCCCAGAGGCTACAGTTTCGCAGATACTTGATGTTCTCACATTTGACGGAAGTAACGATGAGAAGGTTGAGAAGCTTAAGGGCTTTGCCGGCTGCAATGAGGTGTTTGATGCCGGTCTTTCGGAGCTTACAACAGTAATCGATTATATCGCAGGCTTCGGTGTTCCGGCTGATTATTATAAGATTGATCTGTCCATTGCAAGAGGTCTTGATTATTACACCGGAACGGTATATGAGACATTTATAAAGAATCATCCGGAGTACGGCAGTGTGTGCAGCGGCGGACGTTACGACAACCTTGCAGAGTACTACACCAAGAAGTCACTGCCGGGAGTCGGAATCTCCATCGGTCTTACAAGATTATTCTATGTTCTGTGCGAGAATAATTTCCTAAACAGAGAACTTGAATGTCCAATAGATGCGCTTGTTGTACCGATGACCGATGATATGACTTATGCTGTCAAGACTGCCACAGGATTAAGAGCAGCAGATATCAATACCCAGATATATCTCGAGGGTGGCAAGTTCAAGAAAAAGCTCACCTATGGAAGCAGGCTTACCATTCCGTTCTGCATTATACTGGGCACGGATGAGATTGACGTCAATCAGGTAACCATCAAGAACATGAATACGGGTGAGCAGAAGACAACGGACCTGCAGGAGGCAATTTCTATAATCAATAATCAGAAGGAACTCTTAAATAAGGCTCAGTATGTTAACATGCAGTAGGTTATAGTTCAGGAATAATAGACCTGTCAACAAGTAATTCACAAGAATTAATTTGTTGACGGGTCTTTGTGTATATTTATGGAATGTGGGGCGGGAGAAAAATGCAAAAGGGAAAAGCAAAAAAATATATTGTGCTTGTAAGCATTCTGCTTGCGATAATAATGATTTCAGGCTGCAGCAAGGGCAGTGTTGATAAAGAAACAAGGACGGAGACAAAAAAGATTGTTATAGGCAGCGATATTATCAGTCCATATTTATATCAGAATGCCGATGGAGAGTTCATAGGAATAGATGTAGAACTTGCAACGGAAGCTCTTCACAGGATGGGCTATGAGCCTGAATTCAGGCTTATAGTATGGGAAAATAAGAAGAAACTGCTTGCGGACGGTGATGTTGACTGTATCTGGGGATGCTTTAGCACGAATGACAGGGAGGACGAATATCAGTGCGCAGGACCGTATCTTTACAGTCGCCAGACGGCTGCGGTGCGTATGGACAGCAAAATACATAAGATCTCGGACTTGGAGGGAAAAATGATAGCGGTTCAGGAGACATCAAAGGCTGAAGAATATTTTCTGCGTTCTGATTTTAAGGATATACCGGATGTAAGTCTCGTGTACTGCTTTTCGAACATGGCTGAAGTGTTTGCTGCACTCAGAAAAAATTATGTGGAGGCTATATGCGGCCACGAGAGCGCACTGGTATCGTTCATCAACACGGCGCCGGACGAGTACAGGCTTCTTGATGAGAGCTTTCTGTATTCAGAGCTTGGGGTGGCATTTGATGCGGGATATGACAGTGAATTTGTAGCGGAGTTAGATGCAGTTCTGGCTGATATGATGAAGGACGGAACCACCGCCGCGATTGTCGGGAGATACGGATTGGATGCGGAGAAATCTCTGGGGAGGGAGGAATAGCCAGTGGACAGTTTTAAAAGAAAGCTTGGTATGTTTAAGGTTATCGGCATTGCAGTCATTTTGCTGCTGCTATGCCTCATAGCCCTACATTTGTTTGCCGTATACCGCGGGCTTTCCTCCATGAAAAAATTGAGAACCCAGACGATAGAATATGTTGAGGAAAAGATTGAGACTTATGATAATTACAGAGCGAATGACAAGACCAAAAGCCTTGTACATTTGCTGGATAAGACGCTTGCGATTGTACATAATATCGAGCATGACGAGTTTTTTTATGCAAAAAATATTGGAATATATTCGTACGAGCAGCATTTGACCGGAATTATTGTGCTTGATGAAAACATGGATGTTTTATTAAATGTTGAGTCAGCGGAAGATGCGCATATAGAAGACTGGAGCACACTTATATCCACGGAAAGCGTTGCTGGGGTGATAGAATCTCCCAAGAAGGTATATATGACCAGAGTGGATGTCGGTGACGGACAACTGTATGACATAGCGGTTGTACATCGAAATGACGCACCCGGAGCGGTGATTGCATACAAGCTGCAGGATATGGTGGTTGAGGGCGTCAATGATATCACGCTTGACAGTATATTTGAAAATATGCAGATTGCCAAGGACGGACTTATAATTATATCGGAATACGATAATGTAATTGCCGCCAATAAGACAAGTGCTTACAGCCTTACCGGTGATAGGCTTACTAAAATGTACTCCAACGGAAAAACAGTACGTGAAAACTTAAAAAAAATCAGGTACAATGGCAGGCGCTGGTATTTGACGGAGAAAAAGTATAAGAGCTATACAATACATGTTCTGTTTCCTGTTTTTGAGGTGTACAAGGTCTACTATGTCGTGGAGACGGCATTTATGTTGTTGTACATTCTAATATGTGCACTTATGTGGGGAGTCCATAACAATTCGGAGAAGAAAAATTACTACATGGAGAAGAAACGTCAGCTTGAACTGCAGAATGCACTTGAGCGCGCCGAACGTGCGGCGGCAGCTAAGAACACCTTCCTTTCAAATATGAGCCATGATATCCGTACACCTATGAATGCTATAATAGGATTCACCAAGCTGTTACGAGAACAACTGGACAATAAAGAGAAGGCAGCAGGATATCTGGACAAGATAGATGATTCGAGCAGATACCTTCTTGAAATTCTGAATAATATACTTGATATTGCAAGAATTGAGAGCGGAAAAACAACACTTGAAGAGTCGATAGTCTGCATTGACGATCAGTGCAGGGAGATTTATGCGGTTTTTGAAAATCAGATGACGCAAAAATCATTGAACTTTTCATTGAGGGTGAATGTTAAGCACCATTATGTAAGCTGTGATATTTTGAAGGTAAAACAGATAATCTTTAATCTCTTGAGCAATGCCTACAAGTACACGGACATGGGCGGAAGCGTTTCCTTTAACGTGACGGAGCTGCCGTGTTATACGGAGGGGTATGGCTTGTATGAGATTAAGGTGGCAGATACCGGAATAGGAATGTCAAAGGAATTTATGTCCCATATTTTCGAGGAGTTAGCAAGGGAGAGAACCTCCACTGAGAGCAAGCAGCCCGGAACAGGGCTTGGAATGGCAATAGCGGATCAGCTTGTAAAGCTTATGGGAGGAACGATTCATGTTGAAAGTGAGCTTGGAAGGGGAAGTTGTTTTACTGTACTTTTGACTCACAGTTTAGTAGATGTGCCTTTGCAGAATGAACAGGGTGATGAAACTGTTATTGAGTATAATGACGGGAAGAAGAGAAAGAGAATTCTGCTTGCCGAGGATAATGACATGAATGCCGAGATTACGGTGGAGCTTCTCAACTTCAATGGTTTTGACGTGGACAGGGTAAAGGATGGGGCAGAGTGTATTTCAGCTCTGGAGAAAGCACAGCCGGGATATTATTGTCTCATACTTATGGATATCCAGATGCCTAATATGAATGGATACACGGCTGCTGAACATATAAGGGCTATGCCGGATGACACAAAGGCAGGCATACCGATAATTGCAATGACGGCAAATGCGTTTGATGATGATAAAAAGGCAGCGTTTCAGGCAGGAATGAACGGACATATATCAAAACCTATAGAATTTGACAATATGATGCAGATGATAAGAAAATTCATTGGATATGGAGGTGAATAGCAGATATGGGACTTTTCAAATCAAAGTATGAAAAAGAGCTTGATGGGATTATAGCGGACATCAATATGAATATGAACAATAACTACAAGGATAATGCGCAGGCTGGGCTTAGAAGGTTTGATGAAAGGCTTGAAGAGCTGGTTCTTCAGGGGCTTCTAAAGGAGAAAGCCGCCGGAGAATACAAAAGACAGCTTTCTTCCTTTAAGGAGAAGATGAAGGGATATACCCATAAGGACCAGCTTAAAAACTGGGGATAGTTGTATTGTACAGTCAGATTGACGCCTGAAAACGGAACTCACCATTTTCGGCAAAAAAGCCATAGATACCGTGATATTTCTCTATCACGGATATCATGCTCTGTATTCCTATGCCATGTCCGTTTGCGGATGTGACAGGGACATCATTCTTGAAAACGGGTGCTGTGTGATAACTGTTTGACATGTTTATGCACAGCTTCCCGTTTTTTTCGTACAATTTAAGGTTTATATATCTGTCATCCGGCTGCGGCAGTTGGACACAGGCATGGATTGCGTTCTCAAAGGCATTGGCAAACAGGCTGCACAGATTGGTTATCTGAAATTTTGAAAAATCATAAGCGGTGACAGATATGTGAACTTTTATATCATTTTCGCCGGCTTCATCAGCATAATATGACAGAATAAGATTGAGAGCTTCGTTTTCGCAGTACTTCACAACCCTGCTGTTGTCAAGGGATGTACATATTTGCAAAATGGACACCTTCTGTGAACACAGCTTACCGTGTAGAGCATTATAAGGAGCAGATAGCCTCAGGTGAGTATGAGCTTGCCGACAGCGAGAAGCTTACAGGCACCACGGACAGCTATGTAACACCTGCGGTTAAGACGTATGAGGGATATACCTCACCGGCAGCGCAGGAGATAAAAATAGAGGCGGACGGTTATACATTCACCGGATGGGATAAGGAAGTAGCTTCGGCTATGGGAACAGAGGATGTGGTATACACAGCACAGTGGAGCAGAAATTCGGATACACAGTACAGAGTTGAGTACTATGTACAGGATACAGACGGAACCTACAGACTTAAGGACATGTTCACAGCAGAAGGGTATACAGGTTCGACAATCACTGCGGACAGCTTGAGAAAGACCTTGCTTGAAGACGGAACCACAGCCGATAAACTTTTCACAGTAGATGGTGGAATCGTATTCGGCAATATGACTGTACTTGGGGAAGAATGTGATACAGTCAATGTGGCACCGGACGGAAAAATGATACTCAAAGTCAATTACAGACGCGAAAGATATTCGTACACTTTTGATTATTGATATGATGATAAGGTTGTGACAGCCGATACATGCTATGAGGGCACAGTCGATGTACCTGAGAATGTGGCGAGGGACGGATATATCTTCGGCGGTTGGAGCCTTGACGGAAAGAAGGCAGTCAAGGTCGACACCGTTATGGGCAAGGATGACGTTGTATACTATGCACTGTGGACACCTGTCACATACACAGTACATTTTGACGGAAATTCCGAATATGCAGAAGGGGAGATGGAGGATATCTCGCTTACCTATGATGAGGCGGTAACTCTTCCGGCTAATAAGTTTACGCGTGAGAATTATGTTTTTGGCGGCTGGAGCCTTACAAAGGCGGGAGAGGTGCGCTACACCGATTCAGAGAGTGTCAGGAACATTTCCAAGTTGGACGGCAGCACGATGACACTGTACGCTGTATGGATTCCGGAGGAGTATAAGATTTCTTATGAGAATCTGTATGATGGTGTCAGCACCAATGCTGCTTCATACAATATTGAGAGTGAGACAATCATACTCAAGGCTGCGGTCAGAACAGGCTATGTATTTGAGGGCTGGTATGATAACGCTGGGCTTACCGGGGACAAGGTTGATAGAATAGAGCATGGAAGTATAGGAAATCGTACCTTCTATGCGGACTGGAGCCCGGCAAAGGATACGAGATACCGCGTTGAGCATTATTTACAGCAGCTTGATGGCAGCTATGTGCTTGACAGGACGGATGAGCTCACAGGTGTTACGGAGGATATTGTGACACCACAGACCCATGACTATGCAGGCTTCACAGCGCCTGAGCAGAGGACGCTTGAAATCACGGCGGACGGAAATGCGGTACTTAGATATGACTACACCAGAAACACATATACGCTCACATTCGATGCCATGGAGGGAGCACTTGAGGGTAATGATACGATAACTGCACTGTACGGTGCGGATATAACACCTCCTTCGGCATACAGGGAAGGCTATGGCTTCGCCGGCTGGTACGATGGCGATGTGAGATTCGATGTGAGAACAATGCCTTCAAAGGACATGAAGCTAACTGCTGCATGGAAGGCAGGCGAATACGGATACACGGTCAACTATTACCATCAGAATGTGGACGGCTCCGACCAGTACACACTTGCAGCCAGCTTGAATGAGACTGCACCTATGGACAGCGATGTTGAGGCATCGCAGAGGAGCTTTGAAGGATTTACCGCTGTCGGTGAGACCAAGACAATCACAATCGGCACGGATGAGAGCAAGAATGTAGTTGATTACTACTACACAAGAAATCAGTACACTCTTAGCTGGGATTTCGCCGGAGGAGCTGCGGACAATTACACATCGGGAACGCTCTATTATGGCACGAAGATAAATGCTCCTGTACCTGTAAAGGAAGGATATTCGTATGAATGGAGCAGGGAACTGTTTGCGGACATGCCGGCTGAGAACCTTGAGTACACAGCGATATGGAAGGCGGACAGCTATATCCTGACATTAGATGTGAACGGAGGAAGCTTACCTGCCGATGCGGCATTGAGTAAGAATGTAGTATTTGATGAGGTATACGGAGAGCTTCCACAGCCTTCTAAGAGGGGATATGCCTTCGATGGATGGTTTACCAAGCCTCAGCCTGCTTCGGACGAGGTTGTGCAGATAACAGCGGATACCGTTGTTAAGACGGCACAGAATCATGTACTCTATGCACACTATACGCCGGTAGAGTACAAGCTTGTATACTCAAATGTGGACGGGGCAGAGAATGGCAATCCGGCTTCCTACAATATCACAACAGGAAGGATTGAACTGAAGCCTGCGAGGAAGACAGGTTTCACCTTCGAGGGCTGGTATTACGATAAGGAATGTGCAGGTGAGCAGGTTGACGTGATAGCCGCCGCAGGCATAGGCGACAGAGAGCTCTATGCTAAGTGGAGGGAGCACAGCTATAAGGTTGTATTCCATTCAAACAATGGCGGGGATACTACGGACGGACAGAGCTTCACCTACACAGAGAGCAAGGCGCTTAAGCAGAACAGCTTTACAAAGGAGGAGTACAACTTCACAGGCTGGTCATTGAAGGCAGGGCAGGAAGCAAAATATACAGACGGTGAGGTCGTTTCACAGCTTGTGCCGGATGACAATGGCATAATTCATCTGTATGCTGTGTGGACACCTGTAAGATACCGCATAATATATGTCAATATGGATGGTGCACAGAATGCTGCCGGAAATCCGGACAGCTTCACGGTTGAAGATGATTTTCTCACACTCTATGAACCGACTAAGGCGGGATATACCTTTGAGGGCTGGTACACTGATGACACATATAACAATCAGGTGACTGCACCGATAAAGCTCAGGGTTGGCTATGAGCCGACATTCTATGCAAAATGGTCGGTAAACTCTTATGTCATAACCTTTGATAGCTGTAAGGGAGATTCCGTTCCTACAGAGACACTTGATATGGTATACGATACAGCAAAGAACCTTCCGATTATCTCCGATATGGAGGGCTTTGTAAGACAGGGCTATACCTTTGAGGGCTGGGCACTTGAAAAGAACGGAGAGCCTGTCTACAGTGACGGTGCTACGGTAAAGAACCTTGTTGAATCAGGAAATATCAATCTGTACGCGGTATGGACGCTGAATGTATTCAGTATCAATTATAATGCCGGAACAGGAGCTGTATCGAATGATAATCCGGCAAGCTACAGCATTGAGGACAATGACATAATCCTTAATGCACCGGCAGCTAAGGCTGGCTACAAGTTCCTTGGCTGGTATGAAGGTGATGTACTTGTCTCCGAGATAGTGAAGGGAACGCAGAAGGACTATAACCTCACAGCTAAGTGGGGGCATGGAGGAGTATTCACACTTTCGCTTGAAGGTGAGGAGGCGATAACACTCAAGGATGGTTCAACAGGAAATAGTCTTACCTATAAGGTAACAAGAACTCTTCCTGAGGGTACACAGGCGATACCAAATCCAATCTATGTCTACTACAGAACGGTAAATGGTACGGCGTATGGTTCAACGGTTGACATAGATATAGCACTTGATAAATATCATTTTAAGCATGTCGGTGGAGAGAATGTCTACCTTACATTCGGTCCGGAAGATATGGAGCAGACCTTCAAGGTTGAGGAGTGGGGAGCAGAGACTACGGCAGACGCAGCGGCTGCATTTAATATCAATAATACCAACCGCTACTATGATGTGGAGCTGTATAAGACTATAGATACCAAGGGCAATTATCCGGGAAGTCTTGGCGATACTAAGACGTACAGAAGAATAATCAAGGCGTTGTCACAGTATGATGCGGAAAGCATTTATAAGTGGCTTACATACGTGAAAAATACAGGTGACCCACGTATAAGTAATGAACATTATTCTGATGGACCACATATCTGGTTTGATTCGTTACATACAGCATTGGCTAATGCAGGTGTCGATTCTATAACAAGAAGTTATATAAAGCATGTGGCAACGCAGGCAGGATTCTATATAACGGCAGATTTGGTGGATATAGAGGATAGTTGGTGCTGGATACGATTGTATAGTGATGACACAGGATACTTTGGCGAGTATGTATTTGATATAACTGCCGGAGGCTGGCAGCTTGATTTGGCATTTCCGTATGCCGGAGGCTCTCAAGGAAGTATTTCAGGAAAAGGTGGTTGGGGAAATAATGGAGCAAATAATAAATCCAATGTTATTTCAGGTTCCCCAATGTATGCTAAAATCGGCGTAGATAAAGCTGTCCAGTTAGAAGCAGCGGCTGATGGAAAAGGAAAAAATGAGTGGCAGCTTGGAACAGTCGATGCACACTATAAGGTATTAGACTCAAATGCACCAAAGCAGGTAGGTCTTGCTAACCTTGCATTTGGCAAGTATAAGGCAGGGGACACCATTTCAAGGACAAGAAAGTATGGGAATAAATAGGATAAAATTATATATAACCCTGGTGCTTGCGCTGTTTACAGCCTGTATAGTCACGGCGTGCTCAGGGCGGCATGCCGGTGGGGCTGTAACAGACAATAAGAAGATACGTGTAGCCGTTATCGACACAGGCTTTTCAGAAAAAGCGATACCTTCCGAGAACATTGCAGGCGGAAAGAATTATGTTGATGGGAGCATGGGGACGGAGGATTCCTATGGACATGGTACGGCGGTAGCGTCAATCATCCTTGAAAATGCCCCGGACACGGAGCTTGTCGCTTTAGTGAGCAGTGTGTATGAACATGGGAGGCTTACTCAGGTGGATGCGGACACATTCGCCGGCATAATCATGGACGCTGTCGATGTGTACGGCTGTGATGTGATAAATGTGAGCGCCGGCTTTGCCGCTGATGTGGAGGCGGTACGGCTTGCCGTTGAGTATGCCGCGCAGAAGGGCGTTGTTGTTGTGGCATCGGCGGGCAACGATTATGCGTACAATCCCGATGCGAAATATTATCCGGCAGCTTATGAGAGCGTGATTGCGGTGGGCTCCATGAATGAGGATATGACGGAGATATCTGATTTTTCACAGAGGGGCGAATGGGTCGATGTATATGAGTGTGGGGAGAATATAATGGTGCGAACCCTGAGCGGTGATAGCAGGGAGGTTTCCGGGACATCCTATGCGGCTGCCGGAGTGACCTCAAGGGTATGTAAAATACTTGAGGAGAACACCGGGTTGACGGTTGATAAAGTGTTGGAAATAATTGACTTTGAGGGAAATTGATGTTAAAATTTCAGAAAAAATATTTATAACAGGTTTACTGTATAAGGAGGTTATGGTATGGGATTTTTTGATAACATTGGAAAGACTTTATCGAATGCGGGACAGACTATTGCACAGAAGAGCAAGGACGTTGTTGATACAGCGAAGCTCAATTCAGCAATAAGCGATGAGCAGAAGAAAATCACAGCTGCCTACGAGAAGATCGGAAGACTCTATGTAGAGCGTCATGCAGATTATCCGGAGCCTGATTTTGTGGAGTATATGGACGAAATCAAGGCTGCACAGAATGCTATCGCAGAGTGTGAGCAGAAGCTCAAGGATTTAAAGGGTGTTTCGGTATGCCCGGCATGTGGAGCAGAGGTTGGCGCCGATTCAATGTTCTGTCCAAGCTGTGGAAACAGAATGCGCACAGAGCAGCCTAAGGCTGAGGGTCCTGTATGTCCTAACTGCGGTGCACCTATTATAGCCGGCAGTAAGTTCTGCACATCATGTGGAGTGGCAGTGGAGGAGCAGAATGTTAAGCCACAGGATGACAATACACAGGAATAATATATATGTAATGCTTTACATAGATGAGACCGCCTATTGGCGGTCTTGTTTGTGTAAGAGGATATATAATGTAAGTAATGAAGCATGCTATGTGATTGAGGTGGAATGATGAACGGTCTTGGAGTAAAGGAATTTGAGCGTAAGAAACTTGAGGGAGAGCTTGAAAGTGTAATACACAAGCCACTTATCATGGTGATTGCGCCGTCCGGCTACGGAAAATCAACACTGGTGAGACAGTATTTCTCAAGGAATGACAGCCGCCTGAATCTATGGTTTCCAATGCAGAGGGATGAGGTGGACGGAAACTGGATATGGCACAGGATATGTAATAAGATACATGAATATAACGAACCTCTTTATGACAGGGTAGCACATCTTAGTCTGCCGCAGTCGGCACAGGAGATGTCATATATGATAAAGATGTTGAATATGTATGTTGTGAGGGAAGAATATCTTATCATTGACGATTATCAGGAGTGTAACAGTCCATGGATGGACAAGCTGCTTGAGAATATTGCGATAAATGTGCCACATCTTCATATAATATTGATTTCACGCACATACCCGGATATTCCGTATGAGGAATTACTTTTAAAGGGCTACTGTGCTGTTATAAATCAACAGAATCTTACGCTCAATGTTGAGGAGACGAAGGAGATATTCAGACTCAACAATGTAGAGCTGTCAGATAAAGAGCTATGTGAATTGTATGAGTACACGGACGGCTGGATAAGTGCGGTGTATCTGTCACTCTATGAATATAAGAAGAGAGGAAGCTTCGGAAGCTTTCTGGGCGTGAACCATCTGTTAAAGACAGCTATTTTTGATAAGCTTTCACCGCAGATGCAGGAATTCTTTATGAAGGTATCGCTGTTTGACTGGTTCGAGATTGAGGGAGCTAAGTATGTAACAGGGATGGATATTGCGGAGAATGCCCTGTTCGAAAGTGAGGAGCAGTTCGGATCTTTGCATTATGACGCGAAGAGCCGCTCATTTCAGATGCATGCACTGCTCAGAAATGTGGCTGAGACGGAGCTTGAGAAATCGGATATAGATATGCCGGAGCTGTACAGCCGCGCCGCGCAGTGGTGTGAGAAGAAAAATAATTATATCGAGGCTGTTAAATACTACAAAAAATCGGGAAACAGCAGCAGGATAGCCCGGTTATATGCAGGTGCAGACGGAAAGAACCTTATTGAGCAGGTACCTGAACTTTTTGAGGATGTAAAGGATTTTATATGGGAGGACATCTGGAATGAAAGCCCCATGGCGTGGCTCAATTATCTTTATTTCCGTATATTGACGGATGGTGCCGCCGAGGTGGGAACGCTGTATGAAAGTACGGTTAAACAGGTGGACGAAAGCTCAAGGTGGAAAGCGGATGACAAGCTTCATGCCGAGCTGCTGGTCTTAAAGTCAATAATACAATTTAATGATATAGAAGCCATGAACGCTTCGATGAAGGCGGCTGTGGACTTACTTGGATACAGGACATCGGATATACTCGGAAACTCACTTTTGACGTATGGGACAACATGCATGACACTTCTGTATTACAATAGGAGCGGTGATTTAAAGAGGATAATTGCCGGGGAAAAGATATATGCAAGATATTTTATGAACCTTACCAAGGGTGTTTTAGAGGGCTGGGATGAGTTTTTTGACGCGGAATATGCCCTTATGCAGGGAGATTTTGAGAATGCTTACGAATATGCTGCACGAGTGTATAAAAAGACTGAGCTGAGACACCAGAGCTGTCTGATGATAAGCTGTTATTATATTATGCTCAGATGTCTGATAAACTTCGGGAAAAAGGAGCAGTTTTACGGAAAGCTTGATGAGCTGAAGGAGCAGTTCTCACAGGTTGTTGACCCTCTGCTCATAATCGACACGGAGCTTGTGCAGGGCTACATGTATGCATGTCTTGGAATGAGAGAGAGGATGCCGGACTGGCTTGCCAATTTCAGGCTGGAGAACTGCAACCGGGCAATAAGAAATATAAGAAGCGGCTGCATGACGTATGGAAGGCTTCTGTGCTCTGAGAAGAACTGGGAGCACCTGGATATAGTAGGGGATGAGATGCTTGTGCCGTATGCGAACACGGTACATATATTCCCGATGATAGTCGGATACATATATAAGGCGATAGCGAAGTACAATATGGGTCAGAAGGTGCTTGCGGTTGATTATCTAAAAAAGGCGGTCAAGTATGCAGAAAAGGATGATGTGGTCATCCCTTTTATAGAGAACGGAAACGAGCTTATACCGATAATACAGGAGCTTATGCCGAATGAATTTCTTTCACACGTTCTTGTGCAGTCTGAGCAGTACGAAAAGGGAAAATGCCTTATAACCGGTGGCAGCACAGATGATGGCGGAGTAGAATCACAGGCAGGTGCCGAGCTTTTGACAAAGCGTGAGGCAGAGCTTATGGAGTATGTCCGTGCGGGATTGCGCAATGCCGAGATAGGCGAGAAAATGCATATCGCACAGGTAACGGTGGAGAAGAATCTCACAAGCATTTACAGAAAGATCGGGGTAAAAAACAGAACGGCAGCTATAAGAATGTTAGATGAGCTATAGGGTCATAAAAATAAAATATATGGTTTTCCATAATGGAAAGATATTCCTTATCTGTGTATAATACACCTCCGGAAAGGATAAATGGTGGACAGTATGACCAAAATGGAAGAGATACGCTTTCTGGATGATTATAGGATAGAGATTATATTCACAGATGGCAGAGAAAATGTATTCGATATGAAGACGAAGCTCAGAACGGTGAGGTTCCATGACCTTGAGAATATCGAAATATTTTCTTCGGGTATATTAAAAAACGGTCAGGTAATCTGCTGGGATAACGGAACAGAGTTGTCGATTGACGAGATTATGTCAACGCCATTTCACAGATAAGGAGAACATGTATGAACAAGATTAAGGAAAAAATTAAGAATTATCCAATCAAGAGAAAACTGTTAACTACTATGGGTGCAGTCACAATACTTGGAGTGCTTGTTGCGGTTATAATAATGATTGGCATGCAGTACATTACCACGAACGTCAAAGGAATTTTCAACGGTCCGATGACCAATATGAGCGATGTGGCTAATGTCAAGTATGGTCTTACGGATTTACAGAGAGCAATCAACCGTCTTCTTGCAGAAGGCGGAGAGAATATGGCAGACAGATATCCGAGCTTTGAGAAGACCGTTGAGGAGGATGTCAATCTTGTAGTTTCATCGGTTGCTTCCATGGAGAAGCATTTTAAGACTGCAGCGGGTAAAGCTAAGCTTGCAGAGCTTAAGAGCAGAATAGATGATGGTGAGAATGTAAGACCTCAGGTTATGGAACTTTTACAGAAGGGGAAGATTGATGAAGCCTATACCCTCAATTATGAGACATATCTTCCTATTGTTCAGGACATCAAGAATATAACTGATGATATAGAGCAGATCGTAAACAGCAATGGATTGGAATATTACAGCAGATCGAGAGCTGTGAGCATGGTACTGCTGGTTATAAGTATAATATTGATTGCCTGTCTCTTTGCCGGATCAGCATGGTCAACAAAAATACTCACAGAGATTTTAAAGGAGCCGATCGAGCAGATGGCAAATGCAGCGCAGCTTATGTATCAGGGAGATATGTCGGCGGGCGAGCTTATTACCTATGAGTCTCAGGATGAGCTTGGCATTATGGCAGAGTCCATGCGCGGTACAATGAAAAATCTTGATGCGTATGTTGAGGAAATATCAGTTACGTTAAGAGAGATTGCCAAGGGAGATCTTACGAAGGATTCCAATGAAATAACAGATTTCCTTGGGGACTTTGCAAGCATTAAGGAGTCATTCGTATACATACTTAAACACTTTAACACAACTCTTACAAAGATTCAGGATGCCGCTGCGCATGTTGATACAGGTTCAGCAGATATTTCAAAGGCAGCCTCCGACCTTGCAACAGGTACTACAGAACAGGCCAGTGCTGTTGAGGAACTTACAGCAACAGTTGAGACTGTGGCAGACCTCGCCGAGAAGAGCGCTAAGTCAACTCAGGAAGCTTATGACAATGTATCAGTTGCTGTTAAGAAGGCAGAGGATGAGCGCGGTAAGATGGACAGCCTTATTGAAGCAATGAAGAATATCGATGATATTTCCAAGAAGATTGAGGTTATCGCAACATCCATAGAGAATATAGCTTCACAGACAAGTCTCCTTGCACTCAACGCTTCAATTGAGGCAGCAAGAGCAGGTGAGGCAGGAAGAGGTTTCGCAGTTGTAGCAGAGCATATCGGACAGCTCGCAACCGACAGCTCTAAGTCCGCAGTAAATACGCGTGAGCTTATAGCTAAGACCATGGAGGAAATCAGCAAGGGAAGTGCTATCACGGAGTCCGTTGCAGAGGCATTCCAGACAACTATAGATGAGATGCAGAAGTTTGCCGATATTGCAAAGAACACGAACGAATCAGCTAAGAATCAGGCGGAGGCACTTTCACAGATAGAGGGTGGAATTGAGCAGATTTCAAGTGTTACACAGAATACTGCGGCTGCCTCAGAGGAGAGCTCGGCAATCAGTGATGAGCTTGCACAGAGAGCGGAGGAGCTTGACCATCTTGTAAAGAACTTTAAGCTCTATGCCGACAATAAATAATAATCATAGCATAGTGCCACGGCTTACAATTGAATATTATATAGATAAATGACGATTAAGGCTGGAAATTATGGATGAATGGTTTGTAATTTCCGGTCTTTTTATAGCTGCTTTCTTTGTATTTTTATATTAGGTAGCTTTTGCGTGAAATGGCGTATCAGGTTGACAAGGGACACTTTAAAGTGATATAGTGATAAAGACATATAATCGGAGAGGGAGGATATTCCATGAGCGAAGAAAAGAACATTCCTTATAAAATTTATCTTGAAGAGAGCGAGATGCCGAAGCAGTGGTACAATGTGCGCGCCGATATGAAGATTAAGCCGGCTCCGCTTTTAAATCCTGCCACATTAGAGCCTATGGGGTACGATGATTTAAGACCGGTTTTCTGTGATGAACTTATTAAGCAGGAAATTGACAATGACAATGCTTATATTGATATTCCGCAGGAGATTCTTAATTTTTACAAGATGTACAGACCGGCACCTCTTGTGAGGGCATATTGTCTTGAAAAGGCACTCGGAACTCCGGCGAAGATTTACTATAAGTTCGAGGGAAATAATACGAGCGGAAGCCACAAGCTGAATTCTGCGATAGCTCAGGCCTATTATGCCAAGAAGCAGGGGCTTAAGGGTGTGACAACAGAGACAGGTGCAGGACAGTGGGGAACTGCTCTGTCGATGGCGTGTGCCTACCTTGGGCTTGACTGCAAGGTATTCATGGTTAAGGTTTCGTATGAGCAGAAGCCTTTCAGACGTGAGGTTATGAGAACCTATGGCGCGAGTGTGACACCTTCACCTTCGGAGACAACACAGGTCGGAAGAAAGATTCTTGCAGCTCACCCGGGCACAACAGGAAGCCTTGGATGTGCTATATCAGAGGCGGTTGAGGTCGCAACACACACGGAAGGTTACAGATATGTACTTGGAAGTGTTTTAAATCAAGTTCTTCTTCACCAGTCCATTATCGGACTTGAGGCTAAGGCAGCACTTGAAAAGTACGGTGTCAAGCCGGACATTATCATAGGCTGTGCCGGTGGCGGCTCTAATCTTGGCGGACTTATCTCACCGTTTATGGGTGAGAAGCTGAGGGGTGAGAAGGATTACAGATTTATCGCTGTTGAACCTGCAAGCTGTCCAAGCCTTACAAGAGGCAGATTCGCTTATGATTTCTGCGACACAGGCATGGTATGTCCTCTTGCTAAGATGTACACACTTGGAAGCAATTTCATTCCTTCGGCTAACCATGCGGGAGGACTCCGCTACCACGGAATGAGCCCGGTTGTATCTGAGCTGTACCATCAGGGACTTATGGAGGCTGTTTCGGTTGAGCAGACCAGCGTATTTGCCGCAGCAACACAGTTTGCAAGAGTCGAGGGAATACTTCCGGCACCTGAGAGCAGCCATGCGATAAGAGTTGCGATAGATGAGGCATTAAAGTGCAAGGAGACAGGTGAGGAGAAGACGATACTTTTCGGTCTTACCGGAACAGGCTATTTCGATATGGTGGCATATCAGAAGTACAATGATGGACTTATGACGGATTATATTCCTACAGATGAAGATCTGCAGCAGGGCTTTGCAGGACTTCCTAAGGTGGATAGATAAGTGGAATGATTTGTGGGATAGGCGGATCCCGGAGGAAGCTTCGGGATTCGCCTATTTCAACTGTAAAAAATGATATAAGGAGATTGGTATTTTGGAGAGAGAACGTTTAGGCAGCCGTCTGGGATTTATATTTCTTAGCGCGGGGTGTGCAATAGGGTGCGGCAATGTATGGAAGTTTCCGTGGATGGCAGGAAGCAATGGAGGCGGAGCATTCGTGCTTATCTATATAGTGTGTCTGCTTATTCTTGGGCTTCCTGCCCTTACAATGGAATTTGCAATAGGCAGGGCAGCACAGGCAAGTCCGGTGAAGATGTACCAGAAGCTTGAAAGGAAGGGACAGAAATGGCATATCCATGGATATTTTGCTCTTGCGGGAAATGTATGTCTGATGGCATTTTACACAGTTGTTACAGGCTGGATGATATATTATTTCTGGAAATTCCTCACAGGTGATATTGAAAACCTTGGGTTCGTAAATATGATAACCAATCCGGCTATCAATGTAGGGTTTCTTGCGATTACGGTTGCAATAGGTTTTTTTGTGCTTACATTTCAGCTTCAGGGCGGACTTGAACGAGTCACAAAATACATGATGATACTTCTGCTTGCACTCATGCTTGTACTGGCGGTTGTCAGCGGAATGCAGCCCGGAGCCGTTGTGGGATATCGTTTTTATCTGGTGCCGGATTTTAGTAAAATAGGTGTGGATACCATTGTCGCGGCAATGAATCAGGCATTTTTTACGTTGTCTGTAGGAATGGGTTCCATGGCAATATTCGGAAGCTATATTGATAAAGACAGAAGTCTGCTCGGTGAAAGTGTAAACGTGATATTGCTCGATTCCTTTGTTGCGATTATGGCAGGTCTTATTATATTTCCGTCATGCGCTGCTTACGGAGTTGAGGTAACGGCAGGTCCGGCATTGCTGTTTGACACTATGGCAGCAGTGTTTAAGCATATACAGGGCGGAAGAATATGGGGAACATTGTTCTTTATGTTTATGACATTTGCGGCATTTTCAACTGTCCTTGCGGTGTGTGAGAATATTTTGGCATGTGTAAGGGAAATTACAGGATGGACAAGAAAGAAGGGAAGCCTTGTGTGTGCTGTGGCTGTATTTATTCTTGCAATCACGACAGCGCTGGGCTACAGCATATTTAAGTTTCAGCCTTTTGCGGAAGGAACAGCATGGCTTGATTTCTGGGATTTTCTTGTGAGCAACAATATACTTCCGCTTGGTTCACTGATTATATCGATATTCTGTACCAACGGACGTATCGGCTGGGGATGGAACAATTTTATGGCTGAGGCTAACGAAGGAAAGGGCTTAAAGGTCAGGAACTGGATGCGTCCGATATTCGGGTATGTTGTACCGGTGTGTATTTTTGCAATATATGTACTTGGAATGATAAATTTTAAATGGAAATAAAACTTTACCATTTTAAATCGGATGTCAAAGAGGGTATTGAAAAAAGACAAGTTTGGTTTCATAATATAGTATGATATGTTTATCATATTCTGGTAATTGATTTAAGAGGGAAATATACATGAAAAATACGGTGGATGAAAATAATATTGATTATAAGACAAAAATAGCTTCTTTGAAACAACAGGTTATAGATAATAGAGGTAAGGACTATACAAGTGTCGAAAAGGCATGCAGGGAGATTATTGACATAGCACATGATGACAGTGAAGCGCTTGGATTTGCTTACTTCTATCTTGCGGAGAAGTGCTATGCGCATAATGCAATCGATGACATGTTCGATACAATTATAAAGGCACTTTCTTATCTTAATCAGTCGGAGCAGTGGAGGCTTGTTGCAAGAGCGTATAATCTGATGGCAATTACGTCCGTGACTCAGGGAAATACAGTTGCAGCATTGGAATATTATATGTCGGGGCTTACATGCTGCAATGAGCATGATATAACGGATGTGGGCAGCAGCATTGAGATAAATCTGGGTTATCTGTATATGGATACTGCGATGTATAAGGAGGCCAAGAAGTATTTTGAGAGTGCTTATGAAAGGTATATAAATACTCCCGATGAAGAAAAAGACATCAGAAGGCTTACGATGATATATACTAACCTTGCGGATTGCCATATGTTAGATGGGGAGCTTGACAAGACTGCGCAGTACATAGAAAAGATAAAAAACGAATGTAAGCCACATTTTGGAAACATGGATTATATATATGTTGACAGCCTGTTGGTGCGTTTCTCACATCTGCGCGGCGATGAAAAGAGCAGGGATAAGTATATAGACGATATAGAAAAGAGACTGGGCGGCAGGGTTATGATTATGGATGTGTTCGATGATCTGTATGACTTTTGTCTGCTCATGCTTGAAATTGACAGGGACGAGGTCGTAGAAGAGATAATAAATAAAATCGAAGAACCTATAAAGAAGACAAGAATAGCCAACCTGAAGCGAAAATATCTTGAACTTAAGATTAAGTTGTATCGCAAGCATAACTGTGAACAGGAATGTATGGAAGCCATGAATAAATTTTTTGATTTGAGCATACAGCTTGAGAAAGACAAGCAGAAAATGATTGCGACCATTCTTCGTGTGCGTAATTCTATGGATACAATCAAGGAGAGACAGAGGGAGCTTGAGCAGGAGGCACAGAGACTGTTAGAAAAGGCTGAGACAGACCAGCTTACGGGAATCGCCAACAGATACCGCATGTCAAGGTTTGCACAGGAGGCGCTTGACAGGTGCAGGGATGAACATATTCCGTTATCGTATGAGATATTGGATATAGATTACTTTAAACAATACAATGACGAATATGGTCATCAGGCTGGCGATAACTGTGTAAAGACAATAGCAGGATTACTTGCGAGTATAGAGAATGAGAATATTTTCTGTGCGAGGTACGGCGGCGATGAGTTCGTGATCGTATATGCAGGGGTGGAAGCGAAAGAGGTTGAACAGACGGCAGAGAGGTTGAGACAGCAGGTTTATAACCTTAATATGGCACACAATGGTTCGAGAGAACACTCTATTGTCACCATTTCCCAGGGAATATGTCATGATATACCTTATGAGAACTGCAAGGACAGAGATTTTCTACATGCTGCGGATGAATATCTGTATATAGTTAAGAAAAGAAGCAAGAATGCTATATGCATAGGCAATCTTAAAGGGGAAGAAATACACTATTGAATTAATGAATGTTTGATAGTATAATTCAGATAATTGTTTAATAATTAACAATTATATAAGCAGTGCTCACGTTCCATATCAGGTAGGACGTTTGCAGAATAGGAGGATAATATGATTAACTGGAAGAATCTGGATACACTTAACTCTTATGAGAATCTGTCTAAGGTGGACAAGGTGAAGCTGTCCGATGTGATGAGCGCAGACCGCGTGAAGTCATACAGCACACCGATGGCGGAGGGACTTACATATAATTATGCTGCAAAGCAGGTAGACGATAAGGTGCTTGACGCACTTGAGAAGCTTGCCAAGGAGGCACAGCTTACAGAGAAGTTTGAGGCTCTCTACAATGGAGAGGTTGTAAATACAGGCGAGAAGAGACTTGTTCTTCACCACATGACGCGTGGGCAGCTTGGAGACGCGGTAAATGCAGATGGCGTTGATAAGAGAAGCTTCTATGTTGAGCAGCAGAACAGAATTGCTGAGTTCGCCAATAAGGTGCATAACGGTGAGATTACCAATGCAGCAGGTGAGAGGTTCACAACGGTAGTCCAGATAGGAATAGGCGGAAGTGATTTAGGACCTAGAGCTATGTATATTGCACTTGAGAACTGGGCTAAGAAGAACGGAACCTTCAAGATGGAGGCTAAGTTCATAAGCAATGTTGACCCGGATGACGCTGCTGCAGTTCTAGCTTCGACAGACGTGGCTCATTCCATATTTGTCCTTGTATCCAAGTCAGGAACAACACTTGAGACTCTCACCAATGAGTCCTTTGTAAAGGATGCACTTAAGAAGGCAGGACTTGACCCATCAAAGCATATGATAGCAGTCACAAGTGAGACATCACCTCTTGCAAAGAGCGATGACTATCTCGCAGCATTCTTCATGGATGATTATATCGGAGGACGTTTCTCCTCCACATCAGCGGTTGGTGGCGCGGTATTGTCACTTGCCTTCGGACCTGAGGTATTCGCACAGTTCTTAGAGGGTGCTGCTGCAGAGGATAAGCTGTCTAAGAATGAGGATATCCGTAAGAATCCTGAGATGCTTGACGCTCTTATCGGTGTATATGAGAGAAATGTGTTAGGCTACCCAAGCACAGCAGTGCTTCCGTACTCACAGGCACTCAGCCGTTTTCCTGCTCATTTACAGCAGCTTGATATGGAGTCAAACGGAAAGTCCGTCAACAGATTCGGTGAGCCTGTAGATTATGTCACAGGACCTGTTATCTTCGGTGAGCCGGGAACTAACGGACAGCATTCCTTCTATCAGCTTCTTCATCAGGGAACGGACATTGTTCCATTGCAGTTCATCGGCTTTAGAAACAGCCAGATAGGAACAGATGTTGTCATTCAGGACAGCACAAGCCAGCAGAAGCTCTGCGCCAATGTTGCCGCACAGATTGTCGCATTTGCCTGTGGCAAGAGCGATGACAACAGAAACAAGAACTTTGAGGGAAATCGTCCTTCAAGCATTATCATCGGTGATGAGCTTAATCCTAAGACACTTGGAGCACTCCTTGCCCACTTTGAGAACAAGATTATGTTTCAGGGCTTCTTATGGAATGTGAACAGCTTCGATCAGGAGGGAGTACAGCTGGGTAAGGTTCTTGCTAAGCGTGTTCTTGCACATGAGACAGAGGGTGCACTCAAGGTTTACAGCGATCTGCTCAATATCTGATAAGATTTGTATATAATTATGTGGTACTTAAGACGGTCATATCTGTTATATTTTATACAGGCATGACCGTCTTTTTTATATATTTTATGAAACTATTGCATTGATTCTATATAAATTTAGATATATAATTTTTTCAAATGGGAAAATTGTGAATCTACGTCCATGACGAAAGGAAATAACAGCATGAAGAAGAGAATAATTGCAGGGATGGCTGTGGCAGCAGCGCTTTTGGCACTCACAGGCTGCTCATCACAAAGGACAGGTGTCAAGGAGGTCAAGCTCAACCCGGACAGTCCTGTATCGCTTACTATATGGCATTACTACAATGGAATGCAGCAGGCGATATTTGATGAACAGTTGGATGAGTTCAATGCAACTGTGGGAAAAGAGAAGGGCATTTATGTCGAGGGCTACAGTCAGGGCTCCGTGGCTGATTTGGAGAAGGCTGTAAGCAGTGCGATTAACGGAGAGGTAGGAGCAGGAAATCTGCCGGACATATTTTCGTCTTATGCGGATACGGCATACTCAGCACAGCAGCAGGGAAAGCTTGCAGAGCTTTCGGACTATTTTACTGAGGAGGAGCTTGCACAATACATTGATTCGTATATTGAAGAGGGATATTTTAATGATGATGGAAAGCTGTACCTTTTTCCTGTAGCCAAGTCGACGGAGATAATGATGATAAATAAGACAGACTGGGAACCTTTTGCACAGGCAACCGGGACAAGCCTTGATGAACTTTCGACCAATGAGGGAATTGTATCGGTGGCACAGAAGTATTATGAGTGGACGGACAGCCTCACGCCGGATATTCAGGATGATGGAAAGGCATTCTATGGCAGAGATTCCATGTCCAACTATTTTGTGATAGGAATGCGACAGATGGGAAAAGAGATTTTTGAGGTGAAGAACGGAGAAGTTACACTCAATCTGGACAAGGAGCTCATAAGAAGACTGTGGGACTGCTACTATGTGCCTTACATGAAGGGCTATTTTACGGCTTACGGAAGATTCCGCTCAGATGATGTGAGAACAGGTGATGTCATAGCTTACACAGGCTCCGTGTCATCTGCGGCATATTTTCCGGATAAGGTTGAGAATGACGATGAGATATACAGTATTGATTATATTGTAAGAAATGCTCCTGTGATGGAGGGTGGGGAGCGCTATATGGTTCAGCAGGGAGCAGGAATGGCTGTCACGAAGTCCGATGAACAGCATGAGTATGCCGCCTGTGTGTTCCTAAAGTGGTTTACGCAGAAGGAAAATAATCTTAAGTTTGCATGCGAATCGGCGTATATGCCGGTGCTTAAGGAGGCGAACAGTGTAGAGGCTCTTGATGAGGTGATAGCTCAGGATTCTCTGGAAATAAATGATAAGGTATATACATGTCTTAAAGAGGTTTTAGGTGAGATAGACAGCATAAAGTTTTACATATCAAAAAACAGTGCAAACGGATATGCAATGAGAAAAATTCTCGACTATAATCTGTCCGACCGCGCAGCAGCGGACCGCGCAGCAGTGGATGAGGCTGTGGCAGCAGGTGCCGACAGGGAGGCGGAGATAGAAAAGTATATAAGCGATGAATCATTTGAAAGCTGGTATGTGCAGTTTTGTGAGGCGCTCAATGATGCAGCCGGAAAATAAAGCTGCAAAGCACATTGGAGAGAGCAGGATCTGAAGGATGAAGAGAAAGAAGAGAACTTTATTAAGAATAATACTTGTTCCGGCACTTATAGTTGTTCTGCTGCAGGGGCTGCTTCCGTTTCTCACGGTGGTTTTCAGCGGCGTGAAAAAAAGCCTTGAGGACAATACAATTCAGATGGACAATCACCTTGTGGAGAACAGTAAGGTTATTCTCGAAAATGACATGATAGAAAATTGGCGTTCAGTGTATAAGGAAAGCGATATGCTGACAATGGTTCTTTCATCAATGCTGCAGGAGAACGGTGTTGATATTACGGAATTTCTCGGAGACAGTGAATTGCAGCAGCGCTATCTTGAAGGTGTATTTTCTAAGCTTGTCGATGTACTGCAGTATAATGAAACATCGGGGTTATTTCTGATTCTGGCAAATGATTCGCCGACAGATGCTGAGGCGGCATACCATGGCTTCTTCGTGCGCGATTCCGACCCACAGTCTAAGACAATAGGTAACACAGACCTTCTTATGGAGAGAGGGAGCAAGGCGCTCTCGCATGATATGTCGATACCGCTTGACAGTGCGTGGTCAAAGGATTTTCATTTCATGGGATATGGGGTACGCAGTGCCGATGACTTCTTTTACAAGCCATATCTTGCCGGAATTGAGCACAGTGACAGCCGGATGAGCGACTTAGGATATTGGTCAAAGCCTTTTGTGCTGGAGAATCATTATATGGACAACCACAAGATGATTACATACTCTGTGCCTCTTCTATATGATGGGGTGATATACGGAGTGCTTGGCGCGGAAATATCGGAGAATTATCTCCTAAAGTATTTTTCAGTGCAGGAGCTGGATTCCTCTCTCAATGCAGGGTATGCCCTTATGATTTGCAATGAGGACGGAAGCTATGATTTTGTGACAGGAAAAGGTGCTTTGTATGATACGGTGTTTAGAAGCGGAAGCCATGTGGAGCTTTTAAGGCAGGAAGATGACAGACTGTACAGGGTGAGGAATGCAGTCGCCGGAAAACAGAATATATATGCCGTCATAAAGCCGCTGTCACTGTACAGCAATAATGTTCCTTATGATGACACCGACTGGGTATTATGTGGATTTGTGACGGAAAATTCCATATATAGCTTTGGCAAAAGCTTATATACAAGGATGCTGGCAGCAATTTTTGCAACTCTTATTTTTGGAATTGTAATCCTGACTATACTGATAAGGTATATCACGAAGCCTGTGTATCAGCTTATGGAGAGTGTAAGAGGCGGAGTTGAGAAGCTGCATGAGTTTAAGTCATCGGATATACTCGAGGTTGATGAGCTGCACAGTGTCATAGAGGGACTCACGGACTCACAGGTTGAGGCGGAGAAGCTCATTATGGAGGAGAAGGAGAGGTACCGTATTGCGGTTGAGAGCTCTCATGATATGTTCTTCTCCTTCAGGAGACAGTCACGCATGCTTGAGATAGTAAACAGTAATGGACGAGACGGAATATGGGATTGTAATGTACACCCGGAGTATCTGGATAACGATTGCATATATCCTGATGACAAGGAGAGAGTCTGGGGCTTGATTGATGGCGGTGATTCGGAGCTCTATCTGGAATTCAGGCTTAGAAAAACGGATGAGGATGAGTACCGATGGGTCAAGCTTACCGGGAGAGTTGTCAAGGATGTAAAAGGCAGCAATGATTATGTGGTCGGATGTATTCATGATATACAGCACAGAAAAGAGCTTGAGGAGGAACAGAGGAAAAAACAGATATACGATGCGGTTACGAATTTTTACAGAGCAGAATACGGTATGGAGTGCATAAAGAAGGAATACAGGAACAATAATTCGGGAGTTCTGATACTGATAGACATTGATGGTTTTTCACATCTTAATGACCAGTACGGATTGTTCTTCGGTGATATTATTATTGAGCAGCTTGCCCTTATGACCTGGTCATACTTTTGCGCGGAGGGGTTAAAGCATGGTGTGTGTGTGCGCGCGGATTCAGATGTGCTGCTTATGTGGTTCGAGAATGGTGACACGGCACAGATTAAGAACATTGTCGATGAGTTGAGAAAAAAATTTGCAGGTATATGCAATGAAGAGTATCTGTTGCTCAATTTCAGATGTGGAATTGTACATACGAATGAAGGAGATGATTTTGAAGATAGTATACGTCATCTGAAGCTGGCGCTTCAGGAGGCTAAGGAAGGACAGACGGATACGGTTATTTACAGACCGGGCATCGTCGCCGGGCAGCCTCGTATTGATGATGTGAGATTTAAGGGGGTCGATTCATTCGAGCAGTTCAGGCATTTAAGTCCTACATCAATTACGCTCAATCTGCTTGACAGAACAGGTGAGATAAAGCCGGTTTTAGACATACTTTCCATAAAGCTTTATGATTATTTTAACATCAGGAATTTTATTATAACAAAATACAACGCGGATTATCTTGTAAATTCCATGAGCTACTGCCGCAGACATGAGGGAAAATTAAAAGAGTGGAATGGTATAGTCAGGTGCGGAGGTGCTGAATGCCGTTCATTTATAGACGGCAGGAAGCTGCAGAGGCTATTCGCTATTGGAAGTGATGAGTATATTGATCCGACGATAAGGGAATTTATCGATGGTGGGAACGGATATGTGTTCCACATGAAGGATAATGATATATATTCGGGAAGTATTTTATATATAGATTGTGAAAGAAAGCTTTCGCCTGATGAGGAGAAGAATCTTGAGGAGATAAGTGCAATTATCCAGAACAGGGTTAATCTGCAAAGACATGATTTGTCGGATAAGGCAAAGTCCGATTTTCTTGCAAGAATGTCACACGAAATCAGAACTCCGATGAATGGAATTATGGGAATGACGGAAATAGCACTTGAGGAAGGACAGACGGATAAGAGGCGTCTTGACTGTCTTAAGAAGATACAGAGCTCATCGGGATATCTGTTGGGGCTTCTCAATGATATACTGGACATGTCTAAAATCGAAAGTGGGAAAATGCACCTCGTATATGAAAAATGCAATTTAAGAAAATCACTTGACGATATAAAAAATCTCATGGATGCGAGGATGGCAGAGAGAGAAATACATTTCAAACTGGATATTGATTTAAAGCATAGCTGGTTTATTTTTGATGAGCTGAGGGTTAAACAGGTACTTATGAATATGCTAGGAAATGCGGTCAAGTATACGGACAGGGGCGGTAATATCTGTCTTACGGCTAAGGAGACTGAGGCTGATGACGGCTTGTCACAGGTGTACTTTTCTGTTGAGGATGATGGAATCGGAATAGCGAAGGATAAGCAGCAGCTTATATTCCAGAGATTTGAGCAGGCTGATGACTCGGAGAAGGCAAGACGTCAGGGAACGGGACTGGGACTATCGATATGCAGCAGTCTTGTCCACATGATGAATTCGGAGATAGAACTTGACAGTGAGCCGGACAGAGGAAGTAAATTCAGCTTTACAATAAGTATCAGGTGGATAGCTGATGAAGAGGCAGAAATCAAGGCTGAGAACGTCAAACTTGATCTGTCAGGTAAGCGTGCCCTTGTGGTGGAGGACAATGCGCTGAATATGGAGATAATTCATCTTCTTCTGGAAAAATATGGTCTTGAGGTTGATGAGGCGGAGAACGGACAGCTGGCACTTAAGAAGGTTGAACAGAGCAGTCCGGGCTATTATGACATGATTATCATGGATATAATGATGCCGGTTATGGATGGTCTTGAGGCAACCAAGGAAATAAGAAGGCTTCCACGCGCGGACTGCCAGTCCATACCTATAATAGCTATGAGTGCTAATGCATTTGATGAGGATGTGAAGCGCTCTCTCGCGAGCGGAATGAATGCACATCTTTCCAAGCCTATCAATGTGAAGAAGCTTGAGGAGACCTTAGCATCAATACTGAGCGTACACAGTGGGGATATGGCGGATTAGGAAGCGCTGGAAAAACGTGGTTATTGACAGCTAACTACAGTTATGTTATTCTACTTGAGGCGTATGGAAACAGGGGACATCTGTATGTCCCCTGCTTTTTTTTGCTATGCGTTAGAAAAAGCTAACGAAAGTTGACTACATATAACTGCATAGTGCTGCCTTTCGCAATACCTAATAATATCATAGGAAAAGAGGATTCAGATAACATGAAGGAAAAGAATAATAAACTTACCGTTTCGGAGCTTATATCAATAGGTGTATTTACCGCACTGTATTTTGTACTTGTGACAATAGCCACATTTTTAAGTGCGGCATTACTGCCGGGATTTTCAAATGTACTGCTTCCGGCTATTGCGGCGCTGATATCGGGGTGCGTCTATATGCTTATGGTGTCGAAGGTGCCACATTTTGGAGGAATCACGGTTATGGGAACCGTTATGGGATTGTTTTTGTTCGTGTCAGGACATTTCGCAGTCAGTCTCATTATCGGTATAGGGTGCAGTGTTTTGGCGGATTTTATTGCAAAGCTGGGAGGCTATAAGAATAAGAAGGGAATATTTGCCTCATATATTGTATTCTCGTTCGGACTTACCGGACCGGTACTTCCGTTATGGCTTATGAAGGACGCGTACATAGCAAGTCTTCAGGCTAAAGGAAAGGATGCAGCTTACATAGATGGCGTTTTCTCACATATAAACGGTACTACACTTGTTGTATGTATTGCCGCGACATTGGTGCTTGCAATTGTCGGTGCACTGTTCGGGCAGAAGATGATGAAGAAGCATTTTGAGAAGGCAGGAATAATCTGATGACCGGAAAAAATGGTAGAAACGATATTATGAGGCTTGACCCAAGGTGCAAGCTGTTCATGCTCCTTGTTGGGAATCTGCTCTTATTTTTCCATGTAAATTTAATGACAGAGGTTGTACTCATGGTCTTTTTTCTTGTACCGTTTATGCTGAGTGCAAAGCATAGAAGCGCAATAAAATTCGGTGTGATATATCTTGTACTGTTGGCGGCTGATATGTGGCTGGTTCCTGTAGCAGAAGGTGTAGTGTTAAGCTTCATATCACTTCTTGCAGTCGGAATAAGAATGATGTTTCCGTGCATTGTGACAGGTGCGTATGCATTCAGCACAACGAGTGTGAGTGAGTTCGTCTGTGCCCTTCGTAAAATGAAAGTGCCTGAGGCGGTTGTTATACCATGCATGGTCGTGATAAGATTCTTTCCTACTGTGAAGGAGGACTACAGGCAGATAAGAAATTCGATGGAGCTTCGCGGGCTGGGCGGCAATGCATTTAATGCGGTGTGCCATCCTATGAGAAGGCTTGAGTATGTGGTCATTCCGCTGCTTATGAACAGTAACAATGTGGCACAGGATTTGTCCGTCGCCGCGCTTACTAAGGGGCTTGGAATCGAAGGGGAGCATACAAGCATGACGCAGATAAGAATGAGGGCAGTGGACTATATATATATGGCGGTATGCGCCGTGCCGTTGTGTGCATTTATTATCATGTAATGCAGTATTTATATCAGGTATCCGATATGATTGTTTTTGTATTAATATTTAGAGGAAAAGATTGATTAAATGGGAAGTATTGAGAATATAGATAAAGCAGTGGCGGGCAGAAATTTAATAAATGTGGAAAATCTGAGCTTCACATATCAAGGAATGGAGACGCCTGCATTAAAAAACATCAACATGGCTATACAGGAGGGGCAGTGTGTTCTTCTGTGCGGAAAAAGCGGCTGTGGGAAAACCACAATGACTAGAGTGTTAAATGGTCTTGTGCCTGCTTTTTTCAAGGGTGAACTCTCCGGTATGTGTAACGTCTGCGGTTTAGAGTGTGGGAGCGCAGCGGTCGAGGATTTTGTGCCGGTTGTGGGGAGTGTGTTCCAGAATCCCAAGACGCAGTATTTTAATACCAACACCACCGCGGAGCTGGCATTTCCATGCGAGAATGTGGGAATGGCACTTGATGAGATAGAGGACAGTGTGAAAAGCTGTGCGGAAAGATATGGTCTTGAAAAGCTGATTGACAGAAGCATATTCCGTCTGTCAGGCGGCGAAAAACAGAGGATTGCCTTCGGTGCAGCGACTATGCTCTCACCTAAGCTTCTGGTTCTTGATGAGCCGACGAGCAATCTTGACGCGGATGCGATAAATGTACTGCACGATATGATTATCGAGATGAAGGGTGAGGGAATGACTATTGTGCTTGCGGAGCACAGGCTGGCGTGGGCTGTTGACTTTGTGGACAGGTATTATTTCTTTGATGATGGGCAGTTGAAGGAGAGCTACAGCGCCAAGGAATTTACGGCATTGCAGGACGAGGAGCTTGAAAAGCGTGGGCTCAGAGCGGCGCGGCTTGAGCCGTACAGGGTACAGGTTGCAGGAAAGCAGAGTGGAAGACTGAGCAGTGACGGAGCGGTGGAAGAACATGGGGATGAATTGAGGCTAAGTCGCGTCACCATAGGCTACAATAAGAAATCCCCAGTGTACACAGTCCGCGAAATGTGCTTTAAGAGTGGTGAGATTGTCGGCATAATGGGGCATAACGGAGTTGGCAAGAGCACACTCATAAGGACGATGACAGGACTTATAAAGCCTCTGTCGGGTGATATTATGTGGAATGGCAGAAAGCAGAGGGCAAAGGAGCTTAAAAAGAGAAGCTTTCTTGTTATGCAGGATGTCAATTATCAACTTTTTAGTGACAGCGTGCGAGATGAGGTCATGCTTGACACGGAGGATGAAAAGGTGTGTGGGCAGGTGCTTGAAGGGCTTGGGCTTATGCCATACGCAGACAGACATCCTA
>CAUCXT010000027.1 GCA_958446835.1 uncultured Eubacterium sp. | reverse complement strand
GAAGGTTACACAGAATACATCCGGTGCAAGTGAAGCTATTGAAATATGTTCACCATCATCCATAACAAGTCTGTCATATATCTCATCCGAGAAAATAATGAGCTGATTCTCCCTCGCAATCTGAACTATCTGCTCAAGAACCTCCTTCGGATAAAGTGCACCTGTAGGGTTATTAGGATTGATTATGACGATTGCCTTAGTCTTTGAATTGACCTTCTTCTTAATGTCATCTATATCCGGGTTCCAATCCGACTGCTCATCGCACAGGTAGTGTACGACCTTGCCGCCGGCAAGTGTTGCGGTTGCCGTCCAGAGAGGATAATCAGGGGACGGAATAAGAATCTCGTCGCCGTCATCTAAGAGTGCCTGCATGCTTAAGTTTATAAGCTCGCTGACTCCGTTTCCTGTATAGATATCGCCAATCTCAACATTCGGAATATTTTTAAGCTGCGCATACTGCATAATTGCCTTTCGCGCTGAAAAAAGTCCCTTTGAATCCGAATATCCTTCACAATCTGTGAGCTGCTGTCTCATATCATAGACGACTTCTTCCGGTGCCCTGAAGCCAAAAGGTGCCGGGTTTCCGATATTTAGCTTCAAAATATGCATTCCGGCATCAGCCATACGGTTAGCTTCCTCAACTACAGGTCCTCTCACATCATATAATACATTATCAAGCTTTGTTGATTTTGAAAATTGTCTCATTACTCTGTCTCCCATTTTGTCTGAATATACTATATTTGAACTTTCTATATCACATACTGTCCTTGAACTATCAGGCTCATCCTTTTTCTCCATTTGTTCTGAAGAAGCTGTAGATGATGAGCCGCTCTTATTCCCGGAAGCAGTCTCTTTCATCTCTTCCCCGGCAAGCCAGCTCTCATCAACTTCAAGTGTCTTTGCGAGAACTCCCAATATGTCCTTTCGCGGCTCGCTTTTTCCGCTTAAATACTGGCTCATGTGGCTCTTACCGATTCTGACATTACATTCACGGCCAATAGGCTCTGCAAGACGAATCACGTCCACCTGCTTAAGCCCCTTGGCCTCCATCGCTTCTTTAAGTCTCTGTGCAATTCCTGCCATATTTCTCCTCATTTCCTGTATGCTTCTGCAATTTTGCTATGCCTGCTGTGTAAAGATAAAAGCTTTTCAACATGCACTATAACCAAACTATACCATCCAAAGCAAAATATTATACGGATTAAACTTTAATTACTATATCATCTTATTTTGAACTTTTCAAGAGCTTTTTGAACTTTTAAGCAGTAAAAGTTCAATCATAATATCAGTCAAATGTTATGTGCATATATCAGACAGTAAATATTGAACTTTTATATTTGCCACAGCTTCATGCTGTTCCCATTTTAGCCATCGTTTCTATATATGTATTATCAGTTCAAAATTTCCTTTAACAGATATGTCCTGTTAAATGGAAATGAGAAGTAATATCCGTCAACAAAATCCTCCGTGAGCGCAATCATCTGTTTTGCAAGTTCAATTCCGACTGCTTCGCCCTCCTTTTTGCTGCCCTTTTCAGGATATCTTTCTACAAGTTCATCCGGAACGTTCACCCCTGCAATCTCATTTTTCATAAAGAGTGCATTTTTCCTGCTTATCAAAGGCATGATACCGCACAGTATCCTTGCACCTGTCTCTTCCTTAATATACCTGAGACGTTTAACATCATCCTCACAGAACACAGGCTGTGTAAGAAAGAACTCTGCGCCTACTGCCAGCTTCTTTTTGACGCGTCCAAGTTCAACCTCTATATTTTTTCTGCCCTGATTTATGGCACCGCCATAGCAGAGCGGACTGTCGCAGAACACCTCCTCATTCATCTCTTTGGCTATCTTCATAAGCCCTACCGAATCAAAATTGAACACAGACTTTACCGTTTCCCTTACCATTGAAGGAAGAGGATCACCTGTGATTATAAGCATATTATAAATATCATTGATTCTTGAACCCATAAAAAGCGAACGCATAGCAACCGCATTCTTGTCGCGGCAGCATATATGCGGCATAACAGCTATGCCTGTCTCACGGTGCACCTTATCCGCCATCAGCACCGAATCGATTCTGGTACGTCCCGAAGGTGAATCCGGAAATGTGAGTACATCCACCCCTGCTCCGATAAGTGAATGTGCCGATTCAAGCAGCTTCTCATCGTTCGCATCAAACGGAGGCGCCAGCTCAACAGCTATAAGCTTCTTTTTCTTAAGCTCCCCATTCTCATCATATAAAAATCCCCTTTTCTTCACCTGCTCCGCTTCCGGTTCAACATCCGCTGCCGTCCTTTTTTCGCACTTTGGCAGCCCGTTAAGCTTTTCACATACCTTCTGTATTGTCTCAGGTCTTGTTCCACAGCAGCCTCCGACTATATCTGCTCCCTTTTTCGCAATATCTAGCATTTTCCCGGCAAAATACGCCGGAGCTCCTCCAAAATGCATCTGATTTCTTGTAAAATTCGGATATCCGGCATTCGGAAATGCGATGAAGAATTTACCGCCAAAGCTGTCCAGACCATCCATGAGCTGTGCCATGTGTCCTGAACCCACACCGCAATTAAGCCCTACGGCATCCACAGGAAGCTTCCCGGCGTCCGCTATAAGCCTTTTAGCGCTGAGTCCTGCGGCGCTATAGCCGTATTGATTCACACTGAAACATACACTTATAAAAATATCCTCTGCATTATCCCTGATATACCTGATTGCCGGAAGAATCTCCTCGTAGTCGGCAAAGGTCTCAAAGTGAACCGCGTCAACCCCCACCTCAAGCATATATGAGGCAAGGCGTATGTATTCACTCTCATTTTCACTCTTTGAAAAACCGGACATTTCGGGAATAGGTCCTATATCCCCGGCAAGATAAATTTTTTCCTCTATGCCGCTCTGCTCTATTGTCCGACGCGCAATACCGACTGCCGCATTCACATTTTCCCGGATTTTCTGTACATCCTTTGACAAAAGACTGCTGTTGGAGGCATAGGTGTTGGTTCTTATATATCGCGCCCCCGCCTTTATATACTCCGTATGTATTTCCAGAACACGTTCCGGGTGCAGGGTATTTGCCGCCTCCGGAAGCTCATCATTGCCGTACTTTTCCGCATAATAGGTTCCGAATGCGCCGTCCGCAACAAGTCTGTTATTTGTAAGGTATTCGCATAGGTTCATCTTTTTCTCCTGTTGTAACGCAGTCTGCGTTATTTCTATTTTTTTAACACATTATATCCCCCAGCACCATTTTCTGTCAATTTACAATACAATCACTGATTTCCTTGACCCACGCAATTGCCCCCACCCCGAATCCGAATATTTGAAAAAAATGTGAACATCCTCAAAAACAGAAAATCGGTGCTATAATACGGTATATTATTCAGATAAATTTACGGAGGTACCATGAAAATTCTTATTGTTGAGGACGAACCATTGCTCTCCGACTCAATCCGCTGCCTGCTAAAGGCTCACGGCTATGAGACCGATGCAGCATACGATGGTGAGCTTGGTCTGGAATATGCAATGCTTGGAATATATGATTTAATAATACTTGATATTATGCTGCCTTCAATGAACGGCTATGATGTCGCAAGGAAGCTGCGCGCCGCAAAAAACGGCACTCCGATACTTATGCTGACTGCCAAGACCTCCCTTGATGAGCGCATTGAGGGGCTCAACTGCGGCGCCGACTACTATCTTGGAAAGCCTTTCGATACAAGGGAGCTGTTAGCCTGCATAAATGCACTTTTAAGAAGGCAGGGAGTTCAGGTAAACAGCATTTCCTTCGGCAACACCTCTCTTGAACTTTCCTCCGCCACACTGTCATGCGGAGAGAACAGCATAAGACTGTCCGCCAAGGAATTTGAGATAATGAGGCTGCTTATAAATGCCGGACAGAATAATACATCGAAGGAGAGTATTCTCTCAAAGGTCTGGGGGTATGACTCCGACGCAGTCGACAACAATGTTGAGGTGTACATAGGCTTTTTAAGAAAAAAGCTGGCACACATCGGCTCATATGTCCGGATTGAGGCTATACGCAGGCTTGGTTATCATCTGGAGGAAACACAGCATGATTAAAAAACTCCGAATAAAATTCGTTATGATAAATATGTGCATAATAACAATCATGCTTTTCTCAATACTCGGGCTCATTTTCTTCTTCACCAGACAGAATCTCGAGAATGAGAGTATAAGCATGATGAAGTCCATCGCCATAGAGCCTTTCGCACTTGGACAGCCGGAAAACACAGGCGATGATGTCAAGCTTCCATATTTTGTGCTGAGGCTTGGCCCGATGGGTGAGCTTATCACTGCACATGGCGGATACTATGAGCTGAGCAATGACAGCTTCCTGCGCGAACTTGCCGACACAGTTTTAGCCTCACAAAAGCACCTTGGCACGCTAAACGACTATAATCTGAGATATTATAAAAGTGAGAATCCATTAAGCCCCTGCATAGTGTTCGCCGACATGTCCAGTGAGACTGCAACTCTTCACAGCCTGTTAATTACCTGCTGTGTCATCGGTATAATCGGCTTCTGCATTTTTATGGGGCTCAGCATACTTCTGTCATACTGGGTTGCCGCCCCCATCGACATCGCATTCAGAAAGCAGAGGCAGTTTATCGCAGATGCCTCACATGAGCTTAAGACGCCTCTCACTGTCATACTTACCAACACAGAGCTGATGGACACAGCTGTCACCTGCGCAAAAAGCTGCTCAGGCGATACCTCACAGCCTGCAACAGCTTTCAATAACAAAACAGCTATTCAGAACAATACAGCTATTCAAGACAAACCGGCTTTTCAGGGCTCCAAAATGCCGGGACTGATAGTTTCCACCCGTACAATGTCCCTGCGGATGAAGGAGCTTATTTCGCACATGCTTGAACTTGCAAAGACTGAGCCGGATACGGAGGCCTCAAAAAAGTCGTCCGCCTCATTTACCGACATCAATCTCACAGCTATCGCTGAGGACACCGCCATGACCTTCGATGCGGTCTTCTTTGAGCACGGCCGGACACTGCACACCGAAATTGATGAGGCCATACATATATCCGGTGACAAGGCAATGCTCACAGAGCTCATCGAAATATTTTTGGACAATGCATGCAAATATTCATCGGACAGTGGCAATACATGGCTTACGCTAAAGCGCTGTGACAAATCCCACTGCATTCTCAGCGTCTCCAACGAAGGTCCACAGATAAGCTCACATGATTTAAAAAATCTGTTCACACGCTTTTACCGCGCCGACTATTCGCGCAGCCTGATACCCGGCTCAGGTCTTGGGCTCTCCATCGCAGCAAACATAGCCGCGCTCCACGGCACCGCAATCAAGGCGGACAGCTACGATGGCATAAATCGTTTTCAGGTCAAATTTCACACAATATTCACATAATCACAGGCTTTTTTCAGCTTCATTTCAGCTTCAAATATTATAATCACATCCGTCAGATAAGATTATAGCTCCCAATGCAGACAGCCAGGGGAGCTATAAATCTGCAATACACTGAGTTTTGCAACCAGCTACTAATTAAACACAAGGAGGATTGACATGATAGCTGTAGAACATTTGACCAAATGCTACGGTGATTTTACCGCTGTGGACGACCTGTCCTTTGAAATCGGGGATGGTGCCGTGTACGGCTTTCTTGGCCCTAACGGTGCCGGAAAATCTACAACCATGAACATTATGACAGGCTGCCTCTCCGCGACGGACGGACATGTCCTGATTGATGGACATGATATTTTTGAGGAGCCCGACAAGGCAAAAAAGCTTATCGGATATCTCCCGGAGCAGCCGCCATTATATATGAACGAATCGCCGCTTGAATACCTCACCTTCGTCGGACAGGCGAAGGGCTTAAGAGGGCAGGCGCTTCGTGAACAGATTGAAAATGTGATAGAACAGACCAGAATAGGTGATGTATGCCACAAGCGTATATCCTCACTCTCAAAGGGCTACAGACAGCGTGTCGGCATTGCGCAGGCGCTTCTAGGCAATCCGAAGGTCATAATACTAGATGAGCCTACCGTTGGTCTTGACCCGATACAGATTATTGAAATACGCGACCTCATAAAGCAGCTTGGAAAGGATCACACGGTAATCTTGAGCTCACACATCCTCTCTGAGGTTCAGACAATCTGTGAGAAGATACTTATAATCGCACATGGCAGGCTCCTAGCCTACGATACTCCGGATGAGCTTGAAAAGACCTTCCTCTCCGACTGCGGAATAACAATAACCGCCAGAACGGATGAGGCTGAGATACGAAGAATACTTGGCACGGTTGAAAATATTGCCGATATCTCATTTGACGGCGAAGGTGCGGCTGCGGAATACACAACAGCGCACCTGTCGGTAAGCAGCAATGACATCTACTCTATCACCGGTTCAATTTTCCTTGCCTTTGCAGGTGAAAATATACCGCTTGTTGAACTCACTCCTAAGAAGGCTACACTTGAGGATGTATTTATTGAACTTACGGAAAACGCCAATTCAAAACAGAATTCTGACGAAAAGGAGGCAGCTACAAAATGACAGCAGTTTTTAAGCATGAATTAAAGAATTATTTTCATTCGCTCACAGCGTACATATTCGGTGCATTCCTCTTAGTTTTCATCGGAATAGGTGCATTAAGATATAACCTTCAAGCCTCTGTGAGCAATTTTGAGTATGTGTTAAGCTACAGCAGCATTGTGTTCGTGATAATCGTTCCGATGCTCACCATGCGTGTAATCGCTGAGGAGAGGAAACAGAAAACCGACCAGCTCTTATACTCCCTCCCGATAACCACATTTCAGGTTATCATGGGCAAGTATCTGGCTCTTTTAGTTGTGTATTTGATACCGCTTGTCATCATAAGCATATATCCGCTCATTTTTGCGCAGTTTGGTGACGTGTACCTGCTCACCTCCTACGGCTCGATATTTGCATTTTTTGTCATGGGCGCAGCATTGTTAGCGGTAGGCATGTTCATATCATCGCTCACCGATAACCAGGGCTTTGCGGCAGGAATCGGCATTGCCGTCATACTGTTAAATTATTTCAGTGTGAGCCTCGCCGAATATGTATCGTCCACCGCAATGGGTTCTGCTATAGTTCTGTGTATTTTTGCCGCACTGCTCGGCTGCATAGTGCACCACCTAACAAAGAATGACACGCTTTCCTACGGACTTGTGATCGTTCTTATATTAGGTGTTTGCATAACCTACAGAATCGACAGCTCTGTTTTTGAGGGACTTATCCCGGATATAATGACAAAGCTTTCACTGTTCAAGCGTTTTTCAACCTTTGTCAACGGTGTTTTCGACATGAGCGCCATTGTATATTATCTCACTGTGATTGTATTTTTCCTATTTTTATCCGTACAGTCACTTGAAAAGAGGAGGTACAACTAATGAGCAGATTAAAAAATAACAGCACTAAACCAAGAAAAAATATGATTGCCTTAAAGGGCGGCTCATACTCCCTCGCAATCACCGTGATTGTGCTCGCAATCCTCATAGCCGTGAATGTATTTTCATCGGTGATGCCCGCCACAATGACCAAATTCGATATCAGCTCATCAAGGCTCTACTCCATAACCAGCAACACCAAGGTTGTTGTAAACGCTCTCGAAAAGGACGTGACAATCTACTGGATAGTCCAGTCGGACAAGGAGGACGATATCATTGAGACGCTTCTTGACAAATATGACAGCCTGTCAAAGCACATTACCGTGGTTAAGAAAAATCCCGATGTATTCCCTACCTTTGCCGCACAGTACACCGACGAAACGGTTGCAAACAACAGTCTTGTTGTAGAGTGCGGTGACAAGAGCCGTTACATAAGCTACAACGATATATATGTCACTGAGTCGAACATTTACTCATACACCTACAACACCTCATTTGACGGTGAGGGTGCAATCACCTCCGCCATAGACTATGTCACAAGGGATGACCTTCCTAAGCTCGATGTTCTCGAAGGTCATGGTGAGTCCTCTCTCCCTTCGACCTTCACGACCAGCTCACTAAGGACAATATAGAGCTTGACACTATCTCACTCTTAACTGTTGACGAAATCCCTGAGGATGCCGACGGTCTTATGATATATGCCCCTGCAAGCGATATATCTGAGGAGGAGAAGGAAATGCTCTCCGATTATGTTGAACAGGGCGGAAAACTGTTCGTCACCGCAGGTCCGGTTGAGGACGGAACCCTTTCAAATCTCTACAGCCTTCTTGAGGACTACGGTGTTGAGGCGGTGGACGGCGTGGTTGTTGAGGCAGACCGTGACCACTATGCTTTCCAGCGTCCATACATACTCATGCCGGACATGGCAAGCAGTGACATCACCGACCCACTCATCGATGAGCACTACTTCCCTATCATCCCTATTGCACAGGGCTTAAACATAGTCGGCTCATCAAACGGCGCAAGCGTTACATCGCTCCTTAACACCTCCGACTCAGCTTTTTCCAAGGCGGCGGGCTACAATATAACCACCTATGAGAAGGAGGATAATGATACCGACGGTCCATTCTCCGTTGCAGTATCCATCACAACCTCAGGCGATGGACAGATTGTGTGGGTATCATCCTCATATTTCCTCGATGATATGTACAATTCATATTCATCCGGTGCAAACATTGACATAGCCATGAACGCAATAAATTCAATGATCGGCGACACGGAAGCCATCGCGATAAGAAGCAAATCACTCAACTACAGCTACCTCACGATAAGCGATTCCACTTCATCGCTTTTAAAGGTTCTTATGATAGGTGTATTTCCGCTTGTATTCCTTGGAATAGGAATAGCTGTGGTATTAATCAGAAGGGGGCTTCAGAATGAAACGGCTTAAAAAACTATCGATACTGCTCGCAGTTCTTGTTGTGGTATGCATAGCAGCATTCTGCATGAACAGATATGAGGAGCGCAAGGAAGAAATCAAAAACACCGATGAAGTCATACTGGCATTGAATAACGATGACGTAAATGCACTCTCCTTTAGCTATTCCGACACCGCCCTGTCCTTCCACAAATCGGAGGATGGAACATGGCTGTACGATGAGGACGCTGCATTTCCTGTAGATTCGGACATGATGGACAAGCTGATAAGCATTTTCAACAGCTTCGGTGCCTCTTTCATCATCGAAAATGTCGACGATTATTCTCAGTATGGTCTTGATGACCCGACCTGTACCATAACGCTTTCCACAGCGGACAATGATTACACTGTTACACTCGGCGCCTACAGTACAATGGATCAGAAGCGCTACGTCTCAACAGGGGACGGCAACGTGTATCTGGTGAGTGTTGACCCCTTCGACACCTACGAAGTCACTCTGCCTGATATGATAAAGCACGATGGACTGCCTAGACTTACCGAAGCCGACAGCATAAGCTTCAACGGAACCATACAGAATAAGTCGGACGATACATCATCAACAGATAATAACTCCTCATCCAACGCTGGTAATTCCACTGCCGAAGCAGATGACAATATTGCCATAGATTATACGATATACCGTGAGGATGAGAATACATTCACCTACTGCGCCGACGATATTTACTTCACTAACAATAAAAATGATGGTACCGATGAAATCCTCGCTCTTGACACAGCCAAGGTAAAGAGTTATCTCTCCACCATCGGTTCCGTGAAACACACCGACTATGTGACCTACAACGCAAGCGATGAGGAGATAACCAAATATGGCTTAGACACTCCTGAGCTCACGGTAAATGTCACCTACACTGCGACGGATGATGACAACGTGGAGGCAGAAAAGTCATTAAAGCTGGACATCAGCACCGTGGATGACAAGCATTATCTGAGAATAGATGACTCACAGATAATATACAGCCTGTCGGACACGAACTACACTTCACTCACAGCCTGCAGCTACGATGACCTGCGCCATGCCGACATTTTTACCGCGGATTTTGCAGATGTCAACAGAATAGACATCGGTCTTGAGGAATTTACCTACACCTTCACAACAGTGAAAAAGGACAACAAGACCACCTTCTATTACAATGACGAAGAAATCTCAATCGATGACTTAAAGAGTGCACTCACCTCCCTCTCAGCCGACAGCTTCACCGATGAGGAAGCCGCACAGAAGGAGGAGGTAGGTATCACTCTCTATCTCGACAATGACGCTTTTCCTCAGACAACCATCAAGCTCTACAGATATGATGGCAGCACATGTCTTGCCACCGTTGACGGCAAATCCATCGCACTGGTTCCAAGAAGCCAGACGGTCGACCTTATTGAGGCTGTGAATGCGGTTGTACTTGGAAAATAAAAAAAAAGACCCGAAGCTGGCACTTCGGGTCTTTTTTTATCCTAGTGGATATGTACTTGCTTTTCTTAGCTAAGTCTATAATACACTAAATTTTGAAAAAAAGCAACCCCTCTATTGAATCGAACATATTTTCGTGTTATTATTATCTTGCTGTCGACTCTTTCCAGTAGGATGGAGGTGATTCTAGTGGAATACATACTTGCTTTTCTTATCTCCGTATTGGCATCTGTAGCCGGCTACTACATTTGTAAATGGTTGGACGGAGATAAATGACAGCACCAGCCTGTCAATGTGAGTTCATTATAATGAACTCCAGAGTCTTGAAAGCTGGCACTTTCAAGACTCCCTAATTTATATTCTTTATAATTAAATTTAATGTCTGCCCGGATGACTTAGAGGCGCTTTCATCGTCCTGAAAAGCTTCGGCTCATTTTTTGCAAAATTAATATACTCAATGCCATACAGGCAAATCATATTATTCCTGCCATAACCTTTCATAATGTCTTCAAATTCTTTTATCGCCATAGGATGCTCCTTCAATATCTTAAGTGCAGCTTTTAAAATCATTTCCCTTGTTATCTGTTTTTTAGCTGGCATAGTTACCCTTCATAAAATAAATCGCTCTATCAATAAACGCATTTACTTTATTCCTGTTTTATATATATATGTCAATATCAATATAAAAAATACGGTTCTATAATAAAAAAGGTGACATAGTCTAGCTGCTCTGATAATCAGCCGTCTACATCACCTTCTTAATTGTTCATCTATTTCAATTCTTTACCAACCTCAAAAGCCTTGCCAACAACACCATCCACCTTGAGATAATCATAGTTGGCATGATTGAACACCAACGGCTTGAATTTATCCATTGATATTGTTCCGTCATCCGACAATACAGCTTCATTGACGCTGATGTTCACAAGACGTCCTTATCCGGGATTCCATGTCCACCATGAGCAACACGATATGCAATTCTTTGTTTTGCAATTTCTACTGATTCAACACCAACATAATGAAGCTCTATTTCGTATCCAAGCGACCTGGCTATGTCAATATTTTTAAATATTGAATTACCGCAGAGAGTTGTTTCCTGATTAAATGAAACCTCATTTTTAAAATATTCTTTTATCATTTTTACTGCAATAACTCCAGCTTTCATAACATCAGCAGAATTCTTCCAACTTCCAAAGCCTCTTACTATCTCATCCGTGTTAACTCTTTTCATTGTTTTTAATGAATCAAGTGTTTGATACAAGGTTGACTTTCCTGCACCATTTACTCCCGCAATCAAAATATATTTCTTCATTAAAACATATTTCCCTCAATAACTTTCCTCTGCCTTTGTTGAAGCAAAAAATTGCCAAGCATCTCAAAAAAGTTTCTTTCTTCCTCGTCTTTTGCCTCCATTACCAATTGTAATGTATCCTCAGGCTGTAAAGTTTTAATGTCCCTATATATTTTCGAATATTTACTCACATCACACATATCTTTTTTGCCTCCAATATAAGAATATATTTAACCGGTCATTTTATATTTTCAAATATATATGTCTGTGGCAATATTATATTGCAATTTAATCTTACTGTCTATACCCAACAATCCCCTCTTTAAGCCTCATAAGTCCATCCTCAAGTCTCTCCCTAGGACATGCGATATTGAGCCTTAAGAACTTCTCTCCGGTGCGTCCATACTGCACTCCGTCTGAGAGGTAGAGCCCTGTGCGCTCTCTTATGCTGTCGGCAAGCTCCTCTGAGTTGTCGCATATCGCTGAACAGTCAAGCCAGAGAAGGTATGTTGCCTCTGAGTGGATGAGCTTTATCTGCGGAAGCTCCTTCTCTATGAACTCCGTCACCCTCCGCTTGTTCTCGTAGATATATTCCCTGAGTGCGTCAAGCCACTCTCCGCCATTTCTAAAGGCTGCAACCGCCGCCCATATCGCAAACGCATTAGGCTCCGCAACCTCGTCGGTGTTAAGCCCGCGATTTACCTTGTGGCGCAAAAATGGGTCCGGCACAATAGCCGCTGCCGTCTGTAAGCCCGCCATGTTGAATGCCTTGGTCGGTGCCACACAGGTAATGCTTATTTCGCGACAGGTGTCGGAGGCGGAGGCAAACGGAATGTACTCCTTGTCCGGGTCTGTTATATCACAATGTATCTCATCAGACACCACTATGACATGGTGCTTCTTTGCAAGCTCACCGACATGCGCAAGTGTCTCCCTGTCCCATATCTTTCCGACAGGGTTGTGAGGATTGCAGAAAATCATCATCGTGGTCTGCGGCTGTGCCATAGCCTCCTCAAGCTTATCAAAATCAATCGAATATTCACCATTCTCATAGCTTAATGGGCACTGCAATACATTTCGCCCATTATTCACTATGGAATTGAAGAAAATATTATACACCGGTGTCTGAATCAGCACGTTCTCTCCCGGTGTTGTGAGCTTTCTCACAACGCTTGAGAGAATCGGGACAACACCTGTTGAGAATATGAGCCAGTCCTTCTCAATATGAAAGTGATGTCTCTTCTCCCACCACTCACAGTATGCATCATTCCACTCATCCGGTATTATGGAATAACCGAACACACCATGCTCAACTCTCTTTTGGAGAGCCTCAATGATTGCCGGTGCAGTCTTAAAATCCATATCCGCAACCCACATCGGAAGCTCATTGTCCTTGACATCCCACTTAAGTGAATGTGTGCCGCGCCTATCGACATGTGTATCAAACAGCTTTCTATATTCATCTTTCATGCCCGCTCAACCTCTTTTCTATATAACATTATAGTTTTATCTGAATCACATTATCAGGTAATTGCGAAGCTTCCTACCACGCAATCTCATCCGTCTTATTCCTGATATCGCCGCACACAAGCTTGGTCTTTCCCTCATCAATATAGTCCCTCTGTATAATGAGGGTATCAATGTAATCCGCCTTGATTGTTCCCGATGATGGATTCAAAACGCTTGTTATACCGCTTGTTATCTCAGCGTCCACACTTGAATATTCGAATGCAAGTGTTGTATTGATAAGCTTGCAGTTCTTCATCACAAGATTGTCGATGTAGCACATACCCTGAAGGCTCTCGATTGTACAATTGATAAGCGTGAGATTCTTCGCATTCCAGCCAAGATACTCACCTGATATGAACGAATCATATACTGTCACATTCTCCGTATTCCAGAAGGCATCCTTGGAAAGGAGCTTGGAATTGCGAATCTCCATATTCTTGGTTCCGTCGAATGAGTAGTTTCCGACAAGAGTGAAATTATCTGCCTTGATATTGTTGGTGTTGAAGGCAAAATAATCTCCCTTCGCAAACACATTCTCCATAGTCACGTTGTCGCAATTCCACAATGTCTCGGCGGCATTCGGGAAGGACACATTCTTAAGTGTGACCCCATTTGCCTTTCTTATATTCTTAGGAGCCTCAATGACCGTGTCCTCAATGCTCACATTGTCCGTGTACCATATTCCGGCTCTCGCCATGTCAAAAAGTGTACAATTTTTGAGGCTGACGTCCTTACAGTACCATAAAGGATACTTATATCTGAAAAGTGTAGTATCTATATCAAGCTTCCTGCACTCCTTGAGCGGTGACTCGCCTACATCGAACACCGAATCACTTATCTTAGCGTCGATTGTGTGAAAAAGTGCTCTCTCCTCTGTAAATGTCTGCTGTGTAAATTCCTGCATTTTTATTCCTCCCTAATGCACATTTGTAATAATCATCTGTAGATAGCTGCAAATTTATGCAAAAGCTATCCATCGTTTTTTATATGGCTGATTATGTAACCCTGCTTATCGGCAATCCGTGTCACGCAATCATCCAATATATATGTTATCCTAAAAAACTTCTATATTTAATGCCTCACGGCACAGTTTTCTATTATAATTCATAAACTTGACTTTAGGTCAAGTATTATTTTCACTATATGCAACCTTTTCCGGCACATCATTTTTCATTGACAGCCTCCCAGATTCTCGTTATAGTCTCCTCTATCCTCTCGGCATACACACCGCAATAATTGATTACAAGCGTGTGCGTGTCCTCATGTGGTTCAGGCATATACGCCGATGTGCATGCCACATTTATATCCTTTTTTCTGATTCTGTCTACAAGCTCTGTATCCGACAGTGGCGTATCAAGCTCAAGAAGAAAATACGTGCCTGAGCTGATTTCATGTATCCTTGATATCTCCATAAGCGGTGATTTTCTTATAGCATCCATGAGCATGCTTCTCTGTGACTTAAAATAATTTCTCAGATGATTTATATGCCGCTCAAAGTACCCCTCTGAAATAAATTTTGCAAGAGCATACTGCTCCATGCTGGGAACTGTCCCCGAATAAAAGCTAAGCCCATTTCCGTAGCGCATTGCAAGCTCATAGGGAAGTACCATATAGCTTATGCGAAGCGACGGTATAAGTGTCTTTGAAAAAGTGTTAAAATAGATGACCCTTCCGTTTCCGTCCATGCTGTAAAGCGTCGGCGCCTGCCTGCCCTGATACCAAAACTCACTGTCATAGTCATCCTCGATTATATAATAGTCCTGACCATCAGCCCACTCAAGAAGCTCCGTTCTCCTTTTTACCGGCATGACCGTTCCTATCGGGAAATGCTGCGCCGGTGTTACGTGAACCACATTGCAGCCGCTGTCATACAGGCTTTTCATGTCGACGCCGTACTCATCCCTTGAGACGGATTTCCACTTAGCATGGTACATGTCATACAGTCCCGTTATCTTCTGGCTTCCGACATTCTCAACCGCCCACACAGCCTCAGGCATGAGGCTGAAAAGCTTGCCGTACATACTCTCCGTCCCGGAGCATATTATAATCTGCGCCGGTAGCACCTGCATTCCACGAAATTCATGCAAAAAGCCGGCAAGTGCCAGACGCAGATCATACACTCCATTATATGGAACCGTCTTTAATAACTGCTCCGGTCTTTCGGACAGAGTATCACGAAGCAGCTTCGCCCATGTTGAGAACGGAAATCTGTTTCTTCTTATTCTGTTGGACTTCAAGTCCGCAAAATAGGCATACTCAAATTCCTCCTCCGGCTTCGGTTTTATAAGACAGCTCGACGACGGCGCGGAACCAATATCATTGACAAAATACCCCTTCTTCTCAAAGCTCGTTATATAGCCCTCTAAAAGAAGCTGCGCGTAGGCATTCTCCACCGTGATGACACTGACATCAAGGTGCTTTGCAAGGCTCCTCTTAGACGGAAGCTTCTCACCTACAGGTATTCTTCCTGAAAGTATATCATTTTTAATGCACCTATACAGATAATCATATAAGGACAGCTCCTGCCTGTCCTCCATGTTATATGTGAGCATTCATTCTCCTCCATTATGCGTATTATTCTATCATGCTTCGCAGTCCACAATTATATGATAAATAATAGAATTTAGTTTGACCCCAACACTATTTTATTGTATAGTAAATAGAATAAAATACATGTGAGGTGCAGTATGTCTGTTTCAGATACATCCAAAATTAAAGTTATAGGTGTTGCCGGCGGCAGTGCGTCCGGCAAAACCACTATTGTCAACATAATCCGTGAGCACTTCGGTGACAACCTTGCTGTTCTCAGCCATGACAGCTATTATAAGGCTCACAACGAACTCAACTATGAGGAACGCTCCAAGCTCAACTATGACCACCCGGACTCCTTTGAGACCGAAATGATGGTAGAACATGTGCGCATGCTTAAAAAAGGCATACCTGTGGAGGTTCCTATTTACGATTACTCCATCCACAACAGAAGCCAGGCTACAACTCTCGTTGAACCTAAGAAGGTTGTCATTGTAGAAGGCATACTTATTCTTGAGAATAAGGAGCTTCGCGATGAGATGGATTTAAAAATATTCGTGGACACCGATGCCGACGAACGTCTCATGCGCCGTATCAAACGTGACACCGTGGAGCGTGCGCGTACAGTTGAGTCGATACTTTCACAGTATCAGGACACTGTAAAGCCAATGCATGAGGCTTACATAGAGCCGTCCAAGAAATACGCTGATATTATAATTCCGCGCGGCGGGCAGAACACCTCCGCTATTGAACTTTTGCTCAGCCACATTGACTCACTGTTAAAAATTGACTGATTTCAGGAAACAATTTTTGTCAAGTTAAATGACAATGCAAAGCACTTTTGATGCTATGTAGTTATTACCGCAATACAGTTATTACCTCAATGCAGCTTTAAATATTTATCCTGCAAATATTTAAAGCTGCATTTTTTATACATGGAAATTACTTTTCAGTCAACATGCTCTGCTATCTTTAACATCCTTGCTGTCTACGCGATGGCTATTCAGGATATACAAGCCTTTCAGGACAGATGTTGTCAAGAACCTCAGCCTTGAACTTGCGTGCGTAGGTCTTTGCCTCCATGACATTGTTGTCAAGATAATTACCGCAATCTCTAGGTGAATATCCCGGTATATCACATTCCTTGTCCGATGAATTGATAATGAAATCAATCATCTCCCCTATAACTCCGACAATATCCTTAGACTCAAGGTCACCGGCAAAAATTACATAGAAGCCTGTTCTGCACCCCATCGGTCCAAAATAAACTGTTCTGTCCTTCCACTCCTCATTGTTTCTGAGGAAAGTGGCGCCAAGGTGCTCGATCGTGTGGATACCTGCCGTATCCATCACCGGTTCAACATTCGGTCTTGTAAACCTTAAGTCGAAGGTTGTAATAACATTATCTCCGATTCTGTCCCTTCTTGACACATAGATACCTGTGAGAAGGTCAATATGATTTACTGTAAAGCTTGCAATTTTATTCATAAACTATAACTTCCTTTCATTTGTTTTACACCCTTTAACTGTACCACATTTCTTTTGATTTTTAAAGGCTGTTGTGTTATATTCATTATGATAAGTCCGCTCATGCGCCATGCCCTTCGCACTGCATGATGACTGTCAAAATTCACCGTGCCGCGCGCACAGAAATGGTTTTTTATGGAAAGTGAAACACAGCTCAAATCAAACATAACCGGCGAACAGCTGCTCACCCTATCAATGGACATGGGTGAGAAAATGATAATCTGCGGTGCTGAGGCTAACCGCGTTGAGGACACAATAAGACGAATATGTTTAGCCTATGGCTGTACCAAGGTTGATGTTTTCTCCATAACCTCGTACCTGTCAACCACCATCAGACTTCCTGATGGCACACATGATACGCAGACAAGGCGTATCCACTCCTACAGTAACAATCTTGACAAGCTTGAATACCTGAATGCAATATCAAGACATATCTGTAATAACACTCCTGCATATAATAATATAGAGACGGAGATTGCCGATATCAAAAAAGACCGCAATTTCCCATGGTACATGTCAATATTCGGATATATACTGTCAAGCGGTGCCTTTTCCGTATTTTTCGGCGGTTCGATCCGCGACGGACTGATAGCCGGGCTGTTATCCACCATCGCATACGTCTTGGATATGAAGGTACGTCCTCTCGGAATAAACATGCTGATGTACAACTTTTTCTGTACATTTCTCTTAGGTGTACTTGCGCGTTTCATCGGGCTTACAGGATTTATCGACAATCTGGACAAGGTTTTTATAGGTCTTGTAATGCTCTATATACCGGGAACACAGATGACCAACTCCATCCGCGACATACTTTGCGGAGATATCATGTCGGGACTTTTAAGACTTATTGAGGCTGTAATGCTCGCGATTGCGATCGCACTTGGCTTCGCAACCTCAATTGTGGGACTTAACATATTTTTTCATTGATGAGGTTTTTATGCTGCAAAAATATATCATACAGGTAATTGCTGCCGGACTTGGCGCCGGCGGCTACTCAATACTTTTTAATATAAGACGCGACAAGCTGCTGTTTGCCTCCGCAGGAGGTTCATTTGCATGGATAATCTACATCCTTGCCTCGCAGTTTACAACGAATGCATTCGTGACAAATATGCTCGCCGCCGCCTTCGCAACTCTCTATTCGGAGATACTTGCACGTATCAAGAAAGCACCGACAACTGTATTCCTGATTCCATCCATCATGCCTATGATTCCGGGAGGTGGCCTGTTCTATACCATGTCGGCGGTCATCAGCAATGACACCGTACTCTTTGAAAAATATTTTGTGACCACCATAGAGACAGCGCTTGGTATCAGTATCGGAATTATGTTTATGTCACTGATTGGGGTTAAGCTTGTGAAGAGGGGGATTGCGAAGCTATAAAGATAGGCTTTGCACTTACCTTATATAAAATTTAATATTGGAGGGGAAGATAGTGCGTGAAATTGATTTATCTGAAAAATTAAGACAGCTTGAGGCTGAGGTTGATGATGAGATAAGAGTACAGAACGAAACCAGACAGAAAATATGGGAGGAGATGACCGGACATGAGAATACCGTTGCCGTAGAAGCCGGCACTAATTCTGCTGCCACAGCAGGTTCTTCCATATCGGAGTATGATTCTGCAAATCCGTCCGGCTCTGAGGCTTCCACTGCCAGCCGTAAGATTACGCTTGAGGACATCAACGCTCCTGTAATCACAAAGGATGATTTCTCGTCCGGTGAAAGGTGGGCACTTACTCTCGCCGGAGGCGGTGGCAAGGGTGCGTATGAAATTGGTGTGTGGCAGGCACTTCGTGAGATAGGTCTTGAGAAGAATCTCATCGCTGTTTCCGGCTCTTCATCCGGTGCGCTCAATGCAGCACTTATATCGCTCAACGAATTTGATAAGGCTAAGACTATATGGTCGTCCATCATGCCAAAACAGTTTCTTGATATCAACTATGACACAATAATAGGTCCACTTAATACGTTAGTGAAACGCACACTCACAGCCGGTCTATGTTCGCGCGATGGACTTATAGAGATAATTGACAAGTATCTTAATCTCGAACAGCTTGCCGATGCACGTATTCCGGCATACGTGAGCATTTCAAGATACAGTTCAGACTGCATTGACTGTCTCAGTGAAAAACCGCAGGTCGAATACATCAGCCTCAGTGAGGTATCGCCGGATGACTCAAGACAGTTTCTTTTAGCCTCATCCGCCATGCCATACATCTACCCGCCTGAAATTATCCACGGAAACGTGTACCGCGATGGTGGGCTTGCGGACAATGTCCCTATATATCCTATGACCTCTGTAGGCGCTGATAATCTGATTGTTGTAAAGCTTGAACCGGATGACAAGGTCGACACTTCCCTGTATTCCAAGTTCAAGGAGGTGGTTGAGATTGTTCCAAGCCGCGAAATCGGCGATTTATTCGACGGAACGCTCGAATTTACCAACCGCAATGTCCAGTTCAGAATGCTGCTGGGATACTATGACACGCTCCGTATTTTCGGTCTGAGAATGTACCGCCTTAACGGCATACCATTAGATTATGCCGAAAAGAAGCGCCGTGAGGACGCAGACTACGATAAGATTATATCGACCCTGCGCCGTAATAACACGGTCAATAGAATGGATGACACGATAAATAAGCTCAATGGAATCTTAAACTGATTTACCTGTATGATTCGGGTGTCAAAACATGCCCATTTAATCTGTGAGTGTATAACGTGTTATATTTATGCATATCAGCTCCGTTGTACAAAGCAAGATGTTCTAAGAACATCTAAGCTTCTCCCAAAAGTCGTGATATGCATAAATATAATACGTTATACACAGCTAGGTATATAGCATGTTTTGACACCCGAATCTTACATACAAAAAAGGTACGAACAGTGAAGCTTCACTCTACTCTGTTCGTACCTTTTGCTTTTTTGTTTCTATATTACCTCAATTTGCTTTACTCACTCTTACTCGCTTCTGAGTGCCACAACCGGATCCTTCTTCGCCGCCATCTTAGCAGGAATAAGTCCTGCGATAAATGTGAGCGCCATGCTTATAAGCACAAGGATGAGTGCCGCCATCCACGGAAGTCCCGCAACATTTGATATGCCGGAGAGATTCTTTATAACGGCATTTATCGGAATTATGAGGATGAGGGTCACAATAATTCCCATCGCACCGGATACAAAACCGACAATGAGTGTCTCCGCATTAAATACCATGGAGATATCGTGCTTGGAAGCACCTATACTTCTCAAAATACCTATCTCCTTAGTTCTCTCAAGAACCGAAATGTAAGTGATAATACCAATCATTATCGACGAAACCACAAGTGAAATCGCAACAAACGCTATGAGCACGTAGGATATCGCATTTATTATGGTGCTTATCGATGACATCATAAGTCCGATATAATCGGTATAATTGATTACCGCTTCCTCCCTGCCATCAGCGCGGACAGCATCGTTGTACTCTGATATCTTATCAGATATCATATCCTTTGAAGCAAAGTCCACAGGATAAATCATAATTGAGCTCGGCTTTTCAAGGTCTGCTACACCAAATGCCTCCATATTGCCATCATAGGTTGCAGAGGAGGTTGTAGGCTGCATATACGAAGCCATGAGCGCCTCTAGCTCCTCCTGTGACAGTGAAGCAAGGTATGCCTGCTGTTCCGGGGTAAGTGAAGTGATGTCGAATGTGTTTTCCATCTCGACCTCCTCACCGTCCTTGGTAAAAGGCATTCCGGTAATTACATCCGTCTCAGGGTCTGCTGCCTGCTTCTTGACAATGTCCGACGCGTTAATCTGGTTGATTACATACTCCATAAGCGCACTTGTATAGCCCACGGAACCGCTCACGGCACCTGTCACAGCATCCGGATTCGGTCTTAAAATACCCACAACCTGAAGCTGGATTCCGTCTGCGATGGCAGCCTTGTAGCTGTCCTCATCATCGCGCACATCCGTATAGCTGTCATTTTCCTCATCATAGCTGTAGAAATCTGTGTTTACAACAAGACGATATCTCAAATCAAGAATATCCTCATAGGTGTACTCTGTCTTGTAGCTTACAACCTCCTCACCCTTTGCAAGGCGTGTCATTGTATCAGCCACCTCATTCTGATCCTTAAGACCAAGTGCATATAACGCATAATCGCTGATTTCATTATTTTCATCAACAATGAGAACAATCTCATTGTAAGCGCTAGGCCATCTTCCGGCAATCACATCATACTGCGACTCAAGGAGAGTCTGGTTTCCGATAAGCTGGCTCCATACATCCCATGAGCTTCCGCCCATCATGGACGAACTCATCATTGATGAACCTGACATTCCGGAAAGCTGTCCCATTCCTATAGTGTCAAGAACCGTACTTGGATTTACCTGTACTATTCCGTCTGAGGTGTCCTCCTTATATATGTTGAGTGTGGTTGAGTATCCATACTGAATGTCACTCACAAGCTCACCAAAGCCGTTATTCTTGTCCTCAATGAATTTCTTAAAATCCGCAAGATTGTTCACCTGAACCTGTGACATCATCGAGTTAAGCATTTCGCTGATAATATTGTTGGAATAGATTTTTCCATCCTCTTTCTCGGCGGCATCACCCACATGCTGACCCATAAAGGCGCTCATCATGCTCGAATAATCAACCTGCTCCTCCTGTATCGCTATAGGATATGAGGAGAGTGTGTCCTCCTCAACTCTCTTTATATAGCTCTGGAAACCGCTTGAAAGGGCAAGGATAAGAGCAATTCCGATAATACCGATACTTCCCGCAAATGCCGTCAATATGGTTCTTCCCTTTTTGGTCATAAGGTTGTTGGCACTGAGGGAAAGTGCTGTGAGGAAGGACATCGACGTTCCCTTTCTTCTCTTTTCCTTCTTGGACTTGTCATTCTCTGTCACTCTTCCGTCTGTCGGCTCATACGGCATGGTGTCATCCGTAACCTTGCCGTCTAAAAGTCTTACAATTCTTGATGAGTATTTCTCTGCAAGCTCCGGGTTATGGGTTACCATGATGATAAGCCTGTCCTTGGATATCTCCTTTAACAGCTCCATAATCTGTATGCTTGTGGCTGAATCAAGGGCTCCCGTCGGCTCATCCGCAAGAAGAATATCTGGGTTATTTACAAGTGCTCGCGCTATCGCAACTCTCTGCATCTGTCCGCCGGACATCTGGTTAGGCTTCTTGTGAATCTGGTCACCAAGACCGACCTTCTCAAGCACCTCTATGGCACGTCTCCTTCTCTCAGACTTGGAAACACCTGAGAGAGTGAGCGCAAGCTCTACATTTGACAGAACCGACTGGTGCGGTATCAGATTGTAGCTCTGGAACACAAAACCAATGGTGTGATTGCGGTATGTATCCCAGTCTGAATCCTTGTACTTCTTGGTTGACCTTCCATTGATAATCAAGTCTCCGCTTGTATACTGGTCAAGACCACCAATGATATTGAGAAGCGTTGTCTTTCCGCATCCCGACTGTCCAAGAATGGACACGAACTCGCTGTCCCTGAAGGTGATGTCGATTCCCTTTAGTGCCTGCACCGTTGTGTCACCGCTCACATAGTCTTTGACAATATTTTTTAACTGAAGCATTCTACTCTCCTTTTCTGCAGACACTATTTTACCTAAAATACTGCTGTCTTTACATTAACCCGACGCATAATAATATGGGGTATTTTTAACCTACAGCAAAAGCTATATTGTGGTGCCGCCGCACAATCAGCGTAAAAAGTAAATCTTAAATTCAGGTACAATTTCGCATAGCTGATAATAAAAAGCCGTTTGCCATATCACACAGCAAACAGCTTTAACATATTCAACGTAACGTACGTTGACAAATATACGCTCTATTCCCCTGTAAGTCAAATTAACTTTTTATAAATTTCGGGGCGTCTGTCCCTGAAAAGTCCCCAGCTATCGCGCATGTCGCGCACCGCGTCAAGGTCTGACCTGCCGTACACTATCTCCTCCTTGTCCCGCGAAGCCTGACAGATTATCTCACCTGTCTCATCGGTGACAAATGAAGAACCATAGAAAAGAAGTTCCGATTTCTGACCACCGTTGTCCTTAGATGGTGTCACCGTCTCAAGACCGTACCTGTTGGCGGCAACCACAGGGACTATATTACACGCCGCGTGTCCCTGCATACAGCGTCTCCAGTGTGGCATGCTGTCACAGTCAAGAATCGGTTCGCTTCCTATCGCTGTCGGATAGAGCAACAGCTCCGCTCCCTGCACCGCCATACCTCTTGCAGTCTCAGGAAACCACTGATCCCAGCATATTCCAACACCTATCCGCGCATATCTTGTATCCCACACCTTAAAGCCCGTATCTCCCGGTGTAAAATAGAACTTTTCCTGATAAAAATGGTCATCCGGGATATGGGTCTTTCTGTATACCCCCAGAATACTTCCGTCCGCGTCTATCACGGCAACGGAATTATAGTACACATTTATATCCCTCTCATAAAAGCTTATCGGCAGCACTACAGAAAGCTCCTTAGCCACCTTCTGAAAATGCAGTACCGCATCGTTTTCCATCAGCGGCTTGGCAAGCTTATAGGATTCGTAATTTCTCTCCTGACAAAAATACCAATTTTCAAAAAGCTCCGGTAGCAGAATAATCTGTGCTCCGTTAGCTGCCGCCTCCCTCGCAAGACGCTCCGCTTTCTCAATATTTTCCTGCACGCTTCCGTTGCAGGACATCTGTATGCCTGCGTATTTAATCTCTCTCATGGTGCTCCCTTCTTCATTATGTGTGTATATGTGTAATTGCGAAACTAAGTATATATATTCCAGACGTTGTACCATTTCTAATTTGCGTTTCGCAATTATGGTATCTGCTGCGTAATGCAGTGGATGTTTCCTCCGCCCACAATGATATCGCGTGCGTACACGGGGACAATTTCTCTGTCCGGGAATGCCTCTTTTAACACGGCAATCGCCTTCACATCGTTCACATCGCCGAACTGCGGAAGGATAATCGCGCCGTTTGAGATATAGAAATTCACGTAGGAGGCGGCAAGCCTCTCACCGGCACTCCTCTCATCCTCACCCGGCTCAAACTCAAATCCGGCAAGTTCCTCCTCAGTTATGCACACCGGGTTCTCCGGTATATACAGTTTATGCACAATAAAATGTCTTCCCTGTGCATCAGTCTCATTTTCCAGCACGTCAAGACATGCCTTGCTCATCGCGTACTGCGGGTCATTTACATCGTCCGTCCATGCAAGCACAACCTCTCCCGGACGCACAAATGCACATACATTATCGACATGTTCGTTAGTCTCATCCTGATATATTCCGCACGGAAGCCATACCACCTTTTCCACATTGCAGTACTGCTTTAACTTTTCCTCAATCTGTGCTTTACTAAGTTTCGGATTTCTTCCCGGACTGCAAAGGCAGCTCTCCGTAACCAGCATGGTTCCATCGCCGTCCGAATGTATGGAACCGCCCTCAAGCACAAACGGCTCCGCGTCATAGCAGTCAAAGCCCGCATACTCAAGAAATCTTTTGGCAACCAGATTATCCTTAGTCCAGTCCGCATAAAGACCATCATACTTACCGCCCCATGCATTAAAGCTCCAGTTGATTCCTCTTACAACACCCGCGCTGTTCTTTACAAAAGTCGGTGCCACATCGCGCGCCCATGAATCATCGGACTCAATCTCTACGACCTCTACTCCGCAATCCTCCCAAGCTCCCGACAGCATACCTTGAGCCCCCTGCAGACGCGCCTTTAGCTCTGCAAGCTGCTTCTTGGCAGCCTCTATATAATCTTCAGCTTCCATTACATGCTCATGGTCCGCAAGCATATAGACATGCTCACTCTGCGCGATTATCGCCGCAATCTCTGCGAACACCTTCTTAGCCGCCTTACCGCCGTATATCCATGAGCCCGGTCTTACCGGCCATATCATAATGCAGCCCTGATGTCTCTCAAACTCACCCGGCATTCTAAAGCCGTCATCCCTTGGGGTTCTGTTAAATATTTCCATATAAATATTCCTCTTATTCTATTTCTGTCCTGCTATTATTCTGAGTCGCTCCGAACATAGAATGTCGTTCTTCCTGCGCCCTTCTTTAAAAGGACGCCATCATCTACCAATTGTTTTAAAGCCTGCTCCACTGATTTTATTCTTATTCTTTTCCGGTTTCATCAGTAGCTGCAATCACATTTTGAGATATCTTGAAATGACCGCCATTACTTTTTTCCGTATATTTATATAAATCACGATGTAATTGCAGGATATAATTTGTTTTTATCGGAATATGCTTATAATTCTCGTGAATTATATTAAGAACATCCCTATATCCAAGAATTTCTTCCTCGTCACGATTTTTAGGTGTTGTCTTTTCCTCGCATAGCTGCTTTAATCTGGTACTTGTAGTTCGTATTCCTTCAATAGCATCGGAGGCCTCTGTACTCTGTCTTTTTGCTATTTCTACAAGCTTATCCAGCTCTTCCGGTTTCTGCTTAAGATATATTTCCTGTCTGCCCTTATATTCATGTATCTGTGCAACAAGTGATATTATCTCATTATCCCACTTTTTTCCTTTAATGATGAATAATCAAATACCATCTTACATATGGTCTTTCTCAGTTATTTTTCGAATGACACGACATGGATTTCCAACTGCCAGACTGTAAGGAGGAATATCTCTTGTCACAACGCTTCCTGCACCAATTACACACCCCTCTCCTATGGTGACACCACCGCAAACAACTACATTAGATGCCAGCCAACAATTATCTTTTATAGTTATTGGTTTCGCATATTCAAGATTATAAAAACTGCCATCTTCTCTTCTCCTGATATTACGTTCCTCAGGCAAAAATGGATGCATAGGAGTTGCCAACGTAACATTTGGACCAATCATCACATTGTCTCCTATATGTATTTCACATACATCTAAGCATGTAAAGTTAAAATTAGCAGAGCTGAACTTTCCAAAAAAGGTATTGCATCCATAGTTAAAACAGACCGGTGCCTGTAAATACGGAAGTTCCTCTGTTGCTGACAATAATTCTCTCAATATCTGCATTTGCTCATCTGGACGATCTTCATCCGTCAAATTATATTTTCTTGATAATTTACGTGCGTTCAAACGCAATTGTTCCAATTCCTTATCCGTTGGATCATACAACTCTCCGCTTATCATTTTTTCTCTTTCTGTCATTTCTGATATAACCTCTCATTTCCTTTATATGTTAAATTCCGATTCATTGTTATCCCATCATTATTTTTGTTCCGTTAACATATCGTAAAAAGCCGAATCCGTTTTATATATCCCCTGATATGACTGTTCAATATAATTATCTCCTAATCTGCCATGTACACACTCTCTGTCACCTCAGGACAATCTCCCTTTAAAATCCTCATACCCGAAATGTTTTACAACCTCACAATCCCCATTCTCATGCCTAAGCACAATATCCGGAAGTCCGATTCCGTTGAAGGTGTTATTTTTCACCATAGAATATATAGCCATATCCTCAAAATACAGTGTGTCACCTATCTGTATCTCCCTGTCAAAGGAATAATCGCCTATGATGTCACCCGCAAGACAGGTGTAGGATGAGAGGCGGTATGTGTACTGCCTCTCTCCCGGCTCTCCGCTGTCCTTAAGCGGCGGTCTGTACGGCATCTCAAGGACATCCGGCATGTGGCATGCAGCAGACGCATCAAGAATAAGCGTTGTGATTCCTGCATTTTCCACGATGTCAAGCACTGTGGTCTTAAGATAGCCCGCATTGAGCGCAACCGCCTCGCCCGGCTCAAGATACACCTGAACCTGATATTTTTCCTTCATGTGATTCACAAGGCGGACAAGGCGTTCCACATCGTAATCTTTTCTTGTGATGTGATGACCTCCTCCCATATTGAGCCATTTCATACCGTACAGATATTTTCCGAATTTCTGCTCAACAGCCTCAAGCGTTGTCTCCAAATCATCGGAATTCTGCTCGCAGAGCGTGTGAAAATGAAACCCGTCAACACCCTCTAAAAAGCGGGGATTTTTCCCAAGCTCCTCCTCCAGCTTTTCTATGGTGACGCCAAGCCTTGACCCCGGCGCACATGGGTCATAAATGGCGTGCTCACCCTGCGTGGAGCACTCAGGGTTTATCCTCAAGCCGAAGCTTTTTCCATTCGCAGTGCACCTGCCGCGAAACTTATTAAGCTGTGCAACCGAATTGAATATAATATGGTCGCAATAGCCCATAATCTCGTCAAATTCCTGCTCCCTGTAAGCCGGGGAAAACACATGATTTTCCTTCCCCATCTCCTCATAGCCAAGCCTTGCCTCATACAAGCCGCTTGCTGTACATCCGCTTATATATTCACCTATAAGCGGATAGACAGCGTACATGGAAAAACACTTTTGTGCAAGCAGTATGCGGCATCCGGTACGTTCAATAACACTTTTTAATATTTCCAAATTACTTTTCAGCTTTCCCTCATCGACAATGTATGACGGGGTAGCTGCCTCTTTTATATCCATACTGCACCTCATAAAACTGGAATTTGTTTAATCTACCAGCACCGGATTCTCACACACAACCCAAGGAAGTCCGTACTTGTTGAGCGCGTCCATGAATGGGTCCGGGTCGAACTCCTCAACGGTGAATACACCCGGCTTGTTCCAAAGCCCCTTCACAACCATCATCGTTCCAATCATTGCAGGAACGCCTGTTGTGTAGGAGATTGCCTGTGAGCCCACCTCGCGGTAGCACTCCTGATGGTCGCACACATTGTAGATGTAGAGTGTCTTTTCCTTGCCATCCTTGATTCCGGTGTAGATACAGCCGATATTTGTCTTACCTACAGTTCTTGGACCAAGTGAGGCAGGATCCGGAAGGAGTGCCTTCAAAAACTGGATAGGAACGATTTCCTTGCCATCGAAGTTAATCGGTGTTGTTGAGAGCATTCCGACATTCTCAAGGCACTTCATGTGTGTGAGGTAGCTCTGTCCGAATGTCATAAAGAAACGGATTCTCTTTACTCCCGGAATATTTGCCGCAAGTGACTCAATCTCCTCATGGTGAAGAAGGTACATATCCTTCATTCCTACCTCAGGGAAATCGTACTCTCTCTTAATCTCCATAGGCTTTGTCTCAATCCACTTTCCGTTCTCCCAGTATGAGCCCGGCGCAGATACCTCACGAAGATTGATTTCAGGGTTAAAATTGGTTGCAAAAGGATAACCGTGGTCACCGCCGTTGCAGTCTAATATATCGATTGTGTGAATCTCATCAAAATAGTGCTTGAGTGCATAGGCTGTGAAAACACTTGTTACTCCCGGGTCGAAGCCGCTTCCAAGAAGTCCTGTGATTCCTGCCTCCTTGAAGCGCTCCCTGTAAGCCCACTGCCATGAATAGTCAAAATAAGCCGTAAAGCCAAGTCTCTTGCAGCGCTCCTCATATACCTTTCTCCACTCCGGGTCATCCGTGTTCTCACACTCATAATTTGCTGTATCTATGTATGAAACCTTAGTTGCAAGACAAGCATCCATAATTGTCAAATCCTGATACGGAAGCGCTACATTTAATACTGCATCCGGCTTGTAGCTATTGATAAGAGCGATTATCTCCTCAACATGGTCTGCGTCAAGCTGTGCCGTTGTAATCTTCGTGCTTGTCTTTCCCTCCAACTCCTTCTTTAACGCATCACACTTGCTCTTAGTCCTGCTGGCTATACACAGCTCTGTGAACACCTCACTGAGCTGACAGCACTTATGAATTGCAACTGAAGCAACTCCACCACATCCGATTACCAATAAACGACTCATCTTTTTTCCTCCTCTTCTAACAGTTCCTCAACATATTTCGGAAGCATAAACGCTCCGGTGTGCAGATTACAGGTATAGTATTCTGTAGGTATCTGCAGTTTTTTCCACTCATCCGGCTTAAAATCCGTTATAGGGTGGTACTTTTTTGACGCAAAACCGAAAAGCCAGTAGCCCGAAGGGCTGGTAGGTATATGCGCCTGATATACTCTGCTTATAGGGAAGGTGTTAAACACCTTCTTGTGCATTCGTCTGCATGCCTGCTCGTCCTCATCATAGAAAGGGCTTCCATGCTGATAGACAAGTATTCCGTCATCCTTAAGTGCCTTGTAACAGTTGCCGTAAAACTCCCTTGTAAAGAAACCCTCCGACGCACCGAACGGGTCTGTGGCATCATTTATAATAAGGTCATACACATCCGACTGTGAGCGTAAAAAGCGCAGCGCATCTGTGTTGTAGACGTGCACCCTCTCATCATCCAAGCCCTTTGCCGTCTCCGGAAAGAACTCCTTGCATGCCTCAATGAACATGGCGTCCTGTTCAACGATATCTATATGCTTTACCGTATCGTAGTTGATAAGCTCCTTTGCAACACCTCCGTCACCTCCACCGATAATAAGCACCTTCTCGGCATGCGGGTGCACCGCCATCGGCACGTGCACCACCATCTCATTGTAGATAAAACAATCCTGCTCAGAAAAAATCACACTTCCGTCAAGCGTAAGAAACTTTCCGAACTCAGGCGAATCAAAGACATCTATTCTCTGATATTCGCTCTTAGCCGAATAGAGCTGTCTCTCCACGCGGATATCAAAACGCACATGCGGCGAATGATTTTCCGAAAACCACATTTCCATAACCAATACACTCCTGATAATTATTACTTATAACTTTGTCGCAGCATTTATCTGCATTTTCTATAACCTTCTAAAACACCAGCACATTGAGATACTTAACCTCCGGGTCCTCCATACCCTGCATGGAGCAGCCCTTCTCTATCGAATAAAGTATGTAATCGATGATGTCATCCGTTATCTCCTCACCCGGCGCAACGATTGGTATTCCAGGCGGATACGCCATCACAAATTCCCCTGAAATTCTTCCTGCCGCCTGCCTTATCGGAACCCTTTCCTTGTTCGCATAGAAAGCCTCCTGCGGTGAAGCAAGCACCCTCGGAAGAAGCATCTCCCTGTCGACCTCGAAGCGCTTCTCCTCTTTTTTGTAGAGGCGGCTTATATCCGCAAGTGCGCCCATAAGGCGCTCTATATCCTGTATCCTGTCACCGATTGAAATGTAAGCAAGTATATTTCCTATATCGCCGAATTCAATCTGTATGTCATACTCATCACGGAGAATGTCATAGACCTCGATTCCGTCAAGCCCGATATCTCTTGTGAACACACATAGCTTCGTGACATCAAAATCATACACTGAGCCTCCGTTTATGAGCTCCTTTCCATAAGCGTAGTATCCGCCTATAGAATTGATTTCCTCTCTGGCATACTCCGCCCACTCCATAACCTTCTGGAATGACTGCCTTCCGCGGAGTGCAAGATTTCTTCTGGAAATGTCAAGGCTCGCCATGAGAAGATATGAGGCACTGGTGGTCTGCGTGAGATTGATAATCGTCCTCACATAGTCTGCATTCATGCCGTTGTTGGTAAGCAATATTGAGCTCTGCGTGAGCGAACCTCCCGACTTATGCATGGACACCGCCGCCATATCAGCCCCCGCCGCAATGCCAGATATCGGAAGATTATTTCCAAAGTACAGATGTGTTCCATGTGCCTCATCCGCAAGCACCTTAAGACCATAGGAATGTGCCAGCTCACAGATTCCCTTGATATCCGAACAGATTCCATAGTAGGTCGGGTTGTTTACCAGCACTGCAACCGCCCGCGGGTGCGCAAGTATCGCCTCCTCGACCTGCTCCTTTGTAATACCAAGCATTATCCCGATTCGCGTATTGACCTCAGCGTTTATGTACACCGGAATAGCGCCACAGAGTATCATCACGTTGATTACACTTTTATGCACGTTTCGCGGAACAATAATCTCATCCCCCGCCTTGCACACAGACAGCACCATGTTCTGAACCGCCGATGTAGTACCTCCGACCATAAAAAAGGCATGCTCAGCGCCAAACGCATCGGCGGCAAGCTCCTCAGCCTCCTTGATAACCGACACCGGATGACACAGGTTGTCAAGCGGCTTCATGGAGTTGACATCTATCCCGACGCACCTCTCCCCAAGCAGGTCAACCAGCTCAGGATTACCTCTTCCCCTCTTATGCCCCGGCACATCGAACGGAACAATTCTTGCTTTTCTAAACCTCTCAAGCGCCTCATAAAGCGGCGCAGAGGCTTGTCTCTTTAAATCCATGGCAACCTCCGCACATACATTTTTTTATTAGTCATGTCCTGACCGCGCCTGATTTTAAACATTTTCACGCAAAAAACAGGCGTGAATATTCACGCCTGTGCAAAAATCTATTATCCCTATATGATACAAACTATCTCAGAGTTTATCCTGGCAGAGTACCGTTACCGCTCTTATTGACTGTTTCACAAGATGATATGCATACGCATGATATTCAGTAAATCAACTTATAAAATTCGGGCTCCTAACCCAATCAATAATGTGTGCCCTAGTCACACTTCGGCAACCGACCCGCCTGTCCGCATGGCTTAACCGACCCGGTTATCTGTGTCTCATCGCATAAAAACATGAGCCACATTCGGTATTCATCCGCTGAATACATGTCCTAAATCCGTCCGGTGGTCTGCATCTGATATTTTATCCAAACACTATCTGCACTATAATATATCAGGAAAAAATTGTCAATAAATTTCTGAATTTTAGAATGTAAAATTATTTTTACATTCTAAAACATGTAAACCTTCTCAGTGCCATCAATACTGTCCCTATTGTATCATTTATTCGACTTATCTTATAAAGTTCGTCGCAACCCTTTTCTCCTTCTCAGGCAGTCCGAACTGTTCCTTTCCAAGCGCAATGCTCTTTATAAGGAAGGTCATATTCCTTGCAAGTGAGCGCATTGTGAAAAGTCCCTCACCGTCCTCTGCTGCCTCCCCCGGAGTTCTTCCGTGAATACTGTTCCAGTATGTACTTGAGGCAACAGGCATTCCCGATATGGTGAAATACTTGTTAAGCTCGTCAAATGTCGCCGAACAGCCTCCGCGTCTTGCACACACCACGCTCGCACCGACCTTCATCGTCTTGTCAAAGCCTGTGCTGTAGAACAGTCTGTCAAGACATGCAATAAGTGTCGCATTCGCGGACGCAAAGTAAACCGGGCTGGCAACGACAAGACCATCCGCCTCCTCAAACTTAGGTGCTATCTCATTTACAACATCGTCAAACACACACTTTCCCTTGGTGCTGCAGCCATTGCAGGCAACACAGCCCCTCACATCCTTGTTTCCGACATTGACAATCTCTGTCTCCACGCCGTTCTCATTGAATACCTTCTCCATCTCCTTAAGTGCAATAGATGTATTTCCTTCCGGTCTTGGGCTTCCGTTTAACAATAATACCTTTAAATTCTTCATAACAAAATAATCCTCCATGAAAATATTTATATGCTGCGATAAATTTTTCTATGGAGGATTATAACACTAATATTCAATTTTTTCTACAAGCTGATTTGACCGACACGTACCTGGTAGCATTATGCATTCTTATGGCGGCTCCGCAGTGCTGCGGCGCTTTTAAATGCTTCCATGAGTGCAGGTGACATTTCAGGGCAGTCTTCGTCAAATTCGATAGGATACTTCTTAGCTTCCTCTACTTCCTTTAACTGCTCCAAAGTAGGTCTCTGACCCTTAGCAGCTACTATTCTCTTCACCATAATAAAGCCTCCTCTCTGCCTCCGTTGCCAGCCGTGCCGATATCATGCGGATGTTCTCGCCTCTTTCCGTAAATACAACAAACAATATATCACCCACTCTCCCTATTGCAATATATCTATCCTCATAACTGCTATGTTCAAAATCATATATTTCAATATAGTCAAGGTCATCAAATACGTGAATCGCTGTTTCAAAAGAAATCTTATGCTTTTGTTTATTTATTGTATTTTTATCTTCATCCCATTCAAATATCATGTATGTTCCTTTCTGTTATTATAACACATCCTAAAAAATTTAAAATAATATTTTAGAACAAATCATTTTCTTATCAGACCTTCAAAAAATATATGTTGTGTCATAATCTTGTAATGTGGTATATCAGCAGAGATTTTCCGATAATCAGACTATTGATAGCAAAAATTATGCTACTAATCAAACATAGAAACACATTGAATTTACTTTTAATGTAAACTGTGATTAATATTATAAATCAAATCATAAAATATGTAAATTAATTATATTTTAAGATAACATAAACAGAAGCATAACATATTTCCAATTAAGTATATTGCTTCCGAATGTCAAAACATACCAATTTATTCTGTGAATATAGAACATATCAATTATACTATGACCCACAATCAATATTTTAAAAAAGTCTTACATGCAGCATTTCTACAAAGCATGTAAGACCTTTCCCATTTTAATAACAATATTAAATTATTTTTGCTATGTAATTAATTTAATTACACCAGCGCCGCCAGCTTCGCGCCTGCCGCCCTGCACTCCGCAAGCACGTCATCGTCCGGAGCGTTGTCCGCGATTATTCCTTCGCCTGATAAAACAGCCGCTCCATCAGCCGCAACCCTTGACTCCCAGTCGCGCATCCATTCGCCGCCTCCCCAGCCGTAGGAACCGAAAAGCGCAATCGTCTTACCGGCAATCCGGCTATCCAGCTCACTCATGAATGGCTCCATCTCGCCCTCCTCAAGAACCTCAGCGCCCATTGCAGGACATCCAAGTGCAAAAGCCTTCTCAGCCACAAGCGATGACGCCTCCGCCTTGTCGACAGTGAGAAGTTCAACCTCTGCACCTGTCTCCTTAGCTCCCTCAGCCATAGCATTTGCCATAGCCTCCGTGTTGCCTGTTCCGCTCCAATATACAATACTAACCTTTCCCATTCATCTAGTCCTCTCTTTCTTTTTATAATTTCAGATAATTGCCAAACTCAACTTTGCCGGTAAGCAGTTGTGTGATTTTACCGGCACACAACGTATGACTGCTAACCAATGAATCTTGCAATTTCTATCTTCACACTGCTATCTCACGAATACTCTTTCCCTGCACAAGCTCCTCCATCGCCATCTCCCTGCTCTTATCAAAGCTCTTCACGCGCTTTGCAAGCCTTGCAAGCTTATCCTCAAGCCTTCCCCTCTGATAGCCATACCCTGCAAGAAAATCCTCAATATCCTTGTCGGAAAGATAAGCTTCCAGCCTGTCACGCCGGAACAGATAAAGTATTGCCCTCTGCTCATTGACATTTAACAGCAGCCATGAGATTCCTGTTCCGGATAGAAGCCGCAAATATAATCTGCACTTTTCAGGTGTCACTGTCACAATATTGGCAGCCTTCACATCCTTGAGTATCGGTGCGCAATGTAACACCAGCTCCATAGACACCTTCATTCTGAAGCTTGCTCCCTGCCTGTAATCCATGAACTCCTGTACTGACATATCACCCTCCAATCCGCCCGTATTCATGCTATCTGCCAACATTCCGGCACTAACATACCTATTGTAGTATAGTCTTAGCTGTACTTTTTTACTTATATCCCCTTTAGTACTGTGCATATAACTTATGTTAGTTTTATCTAACCCAGGTAATATTACCATATTTATGTTTATTATGCAATATACTTTTTTAATTATTCAATTTCATAATAAAATACCGAACAATCCTGTTTACGGACTGCCCGGTATTTTATCACATACATATTTAATTATATGCTGTTTTTCAGTTACCTATTTTTTATCAATTATTATTTACTCGTTTGCCTTGAGACTAGTAACCATATCGATTGTCTTTACCTTGCGCCCAAGCCAGAGGTTCACCAGATAAGCCACAGCGAATATGCCGACAGCTCCGACAACGTAGGTTACAGGTGCGACGCGGACCAGCATGTCATAGTTATCGCCCATTGCCAGCTTATAGATAAGCGCCGTCATATACTCACCAAGCGGAAGTCCGATTATGATTGCCACAACGCATACCCAGATATTCTGCATGACATAGATTTTTCTTATCTGCTTACTTCTAAAGCCTAACACCTTCATGGTTGCAAACTGATACTGCTTCTCCGAAAATGACAGTATTCCAAGGTTGTAGATAATCACAACCGCCAGAATCACGGATACAACCATGAGCAGCAATATAACTGTATCCATCATGTTAATCATGGACATCATTCCATCCTTCAGGGCGGCAATTCCGGTTATGAGCGATACACCCGCGATATTTTTCACTTCGCTTAAATCTTCATCTGTGTAAAGGCAATCCGCCTTATACTCAATACCGATACTCTCCGCATAGGCTCTGGTCATGGCAAACTTCTGTCCCTGCGGCTCACGGAAGGTTCCGGCAATCTTGGTTGTGTATGTTTTATCCTCTCCGTAAACCGACCAGCTCACGTTCTCCCCAACATGTAAGCCAAGAATCGATAGAAGCTTTTCTGATACATATATTCCGTCATCCGACAGTTCGAATTTTCTCGCTTTATGGTCGGTATACCTTACTTTATCGCCTGCATCTGTAATAACAATCTGTCTGGTTGATGTATTTCCCGATATGTCAAACGCTTCTACAGCAAGTGTCATGCTCGTGTCATCGCCGTAGCTGTCCGTCAACTGCTTATATGTCTCATCCGATATCATGCTCTCCACATCCAGCTTATATTCGAAATTGTACAAATCCTCAAACTGCCACTTTATGAAGAACTGAATTGTGTCCCTCATTCCGAATGCGCAGACTATAAGCATTGTACAGCCAACAATACCCACTATTCCGGTGATGGTTCTTCCCTTGTTTCTTCCGATATCGCGCAGATTCCATCGCACACCGACTGAAAATTTTTTTGCAAGATTTCCCGCAGGTTTTAACTCTCCTGCCTTTACCTTCGGCACCTCAAGCCTTAACGTCTGTGCTGCCGACTCCTTCAAAAGTCCGTGACATGTAAAATATGTAGCTGCTGTAACTAAAATCACTACTCCGACCGCCACAACATAGACTATCGGCTTTGTGACTACAACCATATCCGGTACTTCAAAATAACTTGCCTCCATATTTACAAAGATATTTCCTATAATAAACCTTCCACCAATCAGCCCTAAAATTGCAGCGATAACACTCACATAAAAACCATAGCTTAAATAATGTCTTTCTATCCTTTTTCTGCTAAATCCAAGTGCCTTTAAAGTACCAATCTGCGTTCTCTGTTTTTTTACAAAACGATGCATTGTAGTGACAACAGAGAGAACTGCTATGAAAAGAAACAGAAATGTAAATATTCCAGAATAGCTTGCACCCTCCTCAACCTCACTCTGATATGCCGACACCGAAGCACTTGCGTCCCTTCCTGTGACAGCCTGTGCCGACTCTATCCCGTTCTGTAAAAGTGCCTTTACCGCCTGTTCATCTGCATTGTCCTCAAGAACCACATACGCATAATTATACACATAATAGTCACTTGTCTTGTAATCAAGAAACGCCATATCAAATACTTCATCTGTGACATCAGCCGCACCAATTCCAAGCTTTCCGGCAACAGCCTCCCTCAGCTCATCCTTTATGTACTCCTCCGGAAATGATTTCATCGATAAATACACATAGCCGTAGTCATCATGTGTTGGGAAAATCGCCGACTCATCCTTGATTGCATACACATGGTCAGGCGTGTTTACAAGTCCGGCCACCCTGCCTGTAATCTCATAATTTTTATACGCAAGCGTCAACTCATCGCCGACCCTGATTCCAAGATTGTCCGCAAGGTAGCTGTCAAGCCACATTCCGTCGCTGTCATAGTCAAAACCGGCTCCGTCAACCACATACATGCTCGATATATTTTTGCTCTCAACAAAATTTGTCTCAAGGACAACATCCTTAAAATTTTTCAAATCGGTGTTGATGACCAGTGCTCGCTCCGCCTCCTTGACACCATCTGTGGCAAGAATATCAGCCATGTCATCATCGGAAAAATTCTCTCCCAGCATCCACAAATCCTGCAGATTATTCTCCTCATAGTATCTCTGTCCACTGTAATCCATTCCATCCATGTAAGCATGTATTCCCGAAAATACAAATACGCCAAGGAAAGTCATGATAAATATAGTTATAAAAGACGAGAGATTCTTTCGTATATCCCTCATCATCTTTTTTCTAAGCATTACCACTCCACCTCCTCGATATTCTTTGGTGAAGGGTTATCGACAACAGACTTGATTTTTCCGTTCTTTACACGAACCACAATGTCTGCGATGTCCGCAATCAAGCTGTTGTGTGTAACGATAATGACTGTATTCCCTCCTTTTTTGCACTGCTCCATGAGAAGCTTGAGCACTTCAACACCGGTTGCCGAATCAAGAGCGCCGGTCGGCTCATCACAGAGGAGTACCTTCGGATTCTTCGCAACCGCTCTGGCAATGGAAATACGCTGCTGTTCGCCTCCTGATAGCTGGTTAGGGAACTTGTTCTCATGCTCGGTAAGTCCAACCTTCGCAAGTGCCTCATGCGGGTCAAGAGGATTCTTCACTATATCCTTCACAAGCTCCACATTCTCAAGAACCGTGAGTGTCGGCAGTATATTATAAAACTGAAAAATGAAGCCCACTGTCGCTGCTCTATAGCGGCTCAATTTGTCCTCATTGTATTTCGATATATCCTCCCCATCCACAATTACCTGTCCGGTTGTAGGAATATCCATTCCTCCGATTAAATTGAGGAGCGTGGATTTGCCCGCACCCGATGGTCCGAGTATGACAACGAACTTTCCCTTTTCGATGTCCAAATCAACTCCATCAAGCGCGCGAAACTCACGCTCCCCTGTCTTATACACCTTGGTAACATTTTTAAGTTCAACAATCTTAGCCACAGCAATCTCCTCCTTCATAGTGTGTTTATAATATTTCATAAACATCTTACTCACCATGAATATATCACTGCAGTTAGAAATATGCAACCAAAATTAGTTGTAGCTTATTTTATATCTCATTATTTTCTTTTATAACAGCCTCAACCTCCTGCGCACTCACCTCGACAATCTCAGCTATCTGGGCGGCTGTGTAACCCTTTTTGTGCATATTCAATATTACTTTTTTGTTTACTTCCTTTGTTGTTTTTTCTGTTGCCTTCTCCTCAATGCCCTCACTAAGATTACACATAACATTCACATCCCTTCTCAAATCACTATTAATCGGGAGATTGTATTCCCTCTCCATTATCCCAAGCCATACCATTATTTTATATGATAATCACCAAAAAAACAAGACAAATATCCCCCTAGCGACCACATTATGTCGCATAATACTGCGCCTGCGCATGCCACAGCTCATAATATTTTCCGCCCTCGTCCGCAACCAGTTTTTCGTGCGTTCCGTGCTGTATGACTGCACCCTCGTTGAACACAAGTATCTCGTCACAAAATTTGCATGAGGAGAGGCGGTGGCTTATATACACTGCGGTCTTGTCCCCGACTATATCGTTGAACTTAGAGTAAATCTCCGCCTCCGTCACCGGGTCAAGCGCCGCTGTCGGCTCATCAAGGATAATGAACGGTGCGTCCTTGTAGAGCGCCCGCGCTATGGCTATCTTCTGCGCCTCACCGCCCGACACGTCCACGCCCTTTTCGCCGTAATCGGTATAGAGATATGTCTCAAGTCCCTTCGGCATTTTCTTCAAATTATCTTCAAAGCCCGCCTCCACAAGGCACCTCATAACCCGCTCCTCATCGTAGACCTCACCCGACGCGACATTTTCGCCAAGCTTTAGGGCAAGCAGCTTGAAGTCCTGAAAGACAATGGAGAATATATTCATGTACTCCGCATAATTGTACTTGCGGATATTTATTCCGTTTAGAAGTATCTCGCCCTCCGTCGGGTCATAGAGGCGGCACAGAAGCTTTATGAATGTGGTCTTTCCGCTTCCGTTCATTCCCACCACCGCGAAGCGCTTTCCTATCTCGAACTTCATATTTACATTCTTTAACGAATAGCTGTCGCTCCCCGGATATTTGAACGATACATTTCTAAACTCAACCTCATACTTCCTGTCGCTTCTTTTTTCAACAGTGAAGCTTCCCTGATACATGTCATTGGGTATGTCAAGAAATTCAAATATGCTCCTCAGAACAGCAGCATTATTCCGCATGTAGCCAAGAAGCTCCACTATGCTTGAGACACCGTCCGCCGTCCTCTGTATCGACGCTATATACTGTGTTACTGCACCTATGCCAAATGCCCCGGCAAGTGCCTTGAGACATACAAACACATATATAATTCCGGTAAATATCTTGGCAACCGCCGCGGATGCCGATTTTAAGAGTCCTTGCCTTCCCCAGCCCAGCTTCGCGATTGTGCTCCCTGAATGGAAGGGAGCCTCCTTGCTAAGACAGAATTTATCGCACAGCTTATCCTGCCTGTACATCCTAACGTCCATCGCGACATCGCTCTTTCCGCCAAGAAATCCCCAGAAACGAAACATATTGTTTCCAAGAGCCAAATCGTCCTTGCCGTTCGTAATATATTCCTGCGACTTATTTAAAAGGACAGGGGAAATATAGGTTACCGCTATCAGCAGCAATATAACTGCCAGCACAACGAACGGATTGTCAAGCATCTTATATGCCCCTGCATTTTCGGGCACACGGCTTGAAAAAAGTGATATCGTGAGCGTGATTCCTCCGAAAAATGTTAGAAACTGCTTGCACAAGCCTCCGTATATGTTGAGCGAAGGCAGGATTCCCCAGCCCATGCTCTGATACTGCCTTATCGTCTGGCGAAGCTGTGCTGTCTTTATATCATCAAATTTGTCAAAATCCATGTCCAGCATTTTCTTTGCATATATATGCTCCAGATGAAACCATGACGGCTTATTGTAAATATTTCTTACTCTGCCAAGAAATGCCGAACCCAGACCGATAACCGCCGCCGACAAAAGCGTTATGAGCACCAACATTCTAAGTCTCTGCGGATTTCTTCCGTTAGTAAGTTCATCGATTATACATGCGGACAGATATATTCCGATATAAGGTGTGAGGGAATCCCACGCCATGCTTATCATATAGACAATCGTCTGCACCGGGCTGTTTTCATAATATATTCTGAATGCCCTGTTCGTAAGCTTTATCGTCTCAAGCCATGAAGGCTTACCATCATTCTTCACCATCAGCCGCCTCCTCCCTGTAATATCTGCTCTGTATATTGTACAGCTTAGAATATTCTCCGTTGTTATTTAACAGTTCTTCGTGTGTGCCCTCCTCAATAATTCCGCCGTTCCCAAGCATTATTATCCTGTCGCAGAAACGCGTTGAGACAAGTCTGTGCGAAATATACACGGAGCTTTTTCCCTCTGTAAGTTCACTGTATTTCTGATACATCTGTGATTCCGCAATCGGGTCAAGTGCCGCTGTCGGCTCATCAAGCATCACAAACGGTGCCTCCTTGTACAGCGCCCTAGCAAGCATAAGGCTCTGTGTCTCACCGCCTGAAAGCATTACCGCGTCCTTATACACCTGTCTGTTAAGATATGTATTATAGCTCTCAGCCAGGCTCTCTATCTTTCCGGCAATTCCCGCCTCAGCCGCGCATTTTTTTACCCTAAGCATATCAATGTCATCGTCCGTCTGTGCAATATTCATCGCAATCGTGCCCGGAAGCAGTGAAAAATCCTGAAAAACGGCGGAAAACATTGTGTAATAATCGGCTCTGTTAAAATCGCGGATATCCCTTCCGTTTAGCAGAACCCTTCCCCTTGTCGGGTCCAAAAATCCGCAGATAAGCTTGATAAGCGTTGTCTTTCCAGCACCGTTAAGTCCCACCACTGCCAGTTTCTCACCCGGATGTAATGTAAGATTTATGTCGGTAAGCGTGTCCTTGTCCGCATCAGGGTATCTGAATGATACATTTTCAAGCCTGATTTCATATGCTTTGCCCGGTTCAGCCCTCAAATGCTCTCCCCCATCGAATTTAAAAGGCTCATCGTACTCAAGAAATTCGCGCGTCATCGATATGTCGATTGACTGCCTGTGAAGATTGTTAAATTCCTTCAAAATTCCTGTGACCCACTGTGCGAAACCTCCCACCGCCGAAAACAACAGAAGAAACTGTGCCACATCTATTTTTCCGTCCATAACCAGCATTATGAGATACATATACGCTATCCCATTGCGCATAAAGGTGAGGACAACGTCAAGCACCGCAACTCCCAGATAAACATTCTGGATTTTTCCGTTAAACGCAGTATACGCTTTCATAACCTTGGCATACAATTCCTCAAGCCAGCCGCGAAGCCCGAAAATCCTTATATCCTTTGCCGCACCAAGCTCGCCCTCCGTCTCTAAAATATAATCTATATGGTTCTTGTACTCCGCCGTCCCATCCTTATATCTATACTCAAAGCTGTTCGCATAATTTGCGGCAAAATAGCTCACCACGCCTGTCACAAGCACCACCACAAACAGCGCCGGCTGAGCATTTGACAAAAGCCTTAAATATATCACAAAGCCTGCGATATCCGTGAGCAGACCGCCTAACGTGTCCCATATCTCCTCCGTCGATGAGCGCTTGCTCGCCACGCTCAGACACCCCCTGTCAAAGTCCTTCTTAAATCTGTCATTCACCACATTCATATATGAGGTTGTAGCAGCTTTTCTGTTAATCATTGCAAGCATTTCACTTCGCAGTGTAACCTTTCCGTATACTATATTCGTATCAACATACGCCGCCGCGGCGGAGGAAAGCATAATGCCAAGCGTGAACGCCGCCACAATAAAAATAAGCTCCCCCGCACCCACCTTTCTCCCAACCGCACCCAATATCACCGGTGGTATATACAGATTTATAAGGCTAGTTACCAGCACAAGCACGGCGGACAGCAGACACAGCACTATGACCTTCTTTTCCCTTGCCTGCCACGCAATCTTTACCATATACCATGAATTTTGAAGCATATTGTACCTTGGTTTCACTTTCTTGGCTTTACCGCCCGTATTATTTTCCGGCAAATTTCTCACCAGCCTCTCCTTTTACTTTTTTATATGCATGCACAGAAATTTATTATAACGATTCAGATGTCAAAACATGCTATATATACTTAGCCGTGTATAACGTATTATATTTATGCATATCA
>CAUCXT010000026.1 GCA_958446835.1 uncultured Eubacterium sp. | reverse complement strand
ACCGCCGTGTACCGAACGGTACGCACGGTGGTGTGAGAGGTCGGGAAAATTTATTAAATTTTCCCTCCTACTCGATTAGTTATATAGAATTGTTATTGCGGTACAAGCCTTACATTTGCAGGAAATTCTTGTAATCAACAAGCTCCTTAGGAACAGGAAGGTTTTTTCGCTCCAGCTGCGAGATGACAAGATCAATGTGCTTTAACTTCGTCATGAAAGCTTTGTTGCCACTTGAAAACAGCTCCTTGACCATAGGGTTATCCGACAGTCGGTCACGGAATTCCTTTGAAAATGGGCAGTAGGTAAAGAGTATACGCCGCGCAATCTTATTTAATCTGAAGGATCCGAGAGCCTCATAAATCATCCATGTCTCATAGTCATGCACGAATACCTCACGATAATTGTTACGGCATGAAGTGAGAGTAGACTTGATTTTGGCTTTGGCAGCTTCAGGCAAATCACGATTCTTTTTATAAAACTGGATGTAATCACAGTATTCTGCTGTCAATGACGGCTCTGAAATATTGTTCCAGTATACACCCTGCGAACGCTTGCACATTTCCCAACGGAAACGTCCGGTTACGCATGTAAGAATGTTGGAAACATTGATTGTAGGGAATATAGGAAGTATAAAACGTGCCGGTGTATCTTTTAATCTGCCCTCAATCTCCTGCCACATAATACCATCGTTGCCTGCAACAGGCATAAGGATTACATTAGGGAGAACCTCGGACATAATAAATTCACGGTCAATCTCACTTGCTTTGTTCTGATAAATAATCTCACGGTAGAAGGCCGAGAAGTCCTTTCTTCGAATGGCGTCTATTGAGGAGATTATCTTTTCAGCGGTGACAATTGAGGCACTGAAGCTTCTTGTAATTCCATTTTCGGTGAGTACAGGACAGAAGTTGCTGCTTCTGCCATGAACTACGCGGTTAGCGGATGTGAACATGTTCTCAATCTCAAAGCGTACCTTCGCATCATTGTCCGCAAGAGCAGCCTCAGCATCCTTGGCTGAAATCTTTCCCATGCGCTTGTTGGTATTGATTGTCTCAGCGTAGTCCATATCCATTGAGTTCTTGGATGGCTCCTTATCACCCCATAGAATCTCTCTTAACCATGAGTAGATTGTATAAACGCCCCTTCCGTTACACTCTTTTTCCACTATGAGAGATAACCTGTAAAGGTCGAGTGCATTCTCTCTTGACAGAAGATTCTCGTCCATGTATCCGAAATTCAAAAACATGGATATAATAGGAGGCGTGGTAAGGCTGTTGACTGCTTTGCAAAATACAAGATAATATATCTTATAGTACAACTTGGAAATCTCGCGGCGGAGCTGTCTTGATTCATCGGAAGGCGAAGTCTGCTGCTTCGGTATTCTGTAGCTCTCCATAAGCTGAGTGAAGCGTTCTGCATCTTCTGCCTCTATTTCGGAGTAGGCGAGAATACGCGGAAGTGATTTTTCAAGCTGTGACCATGCGAATTCTTCATCAAAATCATCGCTTGTATCTGCAAATGCAGCAGGAGTATCCTCAATCGCCATGATAAAATCATCTTCCGGTTCCGGTTCGACATAGTCGACATTGATTCCCAGACGATCTGCCATCTGCGAACAGGCGTCATTGATGGTTGACAGGAAACGTGCACCATCGTAAATTGAGCCTATAGTAACCGATAGATTGGATTTGTAGAATTCAACCGCTGTTTTATTCGATACGGATGAAAGTGCATTGAATTTGTCCAACTCCCAACGGGCTATACGGGAATCAGGACGGTATTCGGCATCAACCTCACGGCATTTCTTTGTGAGTTCAAGATATGTCTTTATTATATCGGAGATATGTCTTGACTGCATTATGACAAATATACTGATATTGTCTGCCTGATCACTCAGCACACGCGTTATGTCTGCGGATGATGAGACAGTGTATCTTTTCACCATGGTGTCCTCATCTGCGAAATAATTAAACACATACATTCCGTAATAACAGTCTGTTAAGCCGGCTGCTGAGCCGGGACCAAGATAATATGTACCATAGGTTGTCATGCACCTGATTCTGCCCTTGAGAATAATGTAGATTTCATCAACATCATTGCCACGGGTAGTGAGACGTTCACCGGCAGCATACGTCACAACACTGCCTGATATACTGTTATCCATATTTAATCCTCATTCTTAAAATTTATGTACAGTTTCCGGGGAGGCTGATACGATTCTCAGAATGTCATGTCTGATGTAACTGATATATTTTTCTTTGAATAATACCAACTGTCTGAAAAAACTGCTGATTTATATAAAATAGTGTAGTATATTCCCGGTTCAATGTCAATAAAATTTACGTTGTCACAGTGACAGAATAGTGTATAATATATTACTGTAAAGCAGTTGAAACGAAATAAAGAGTATGCCAATGGAAATCAAAGGAAGGGAATACACAATGATAATACATGATAAGAACAATTATATGGATATGATGTACAAGCTTTTAAACGCTCTTGGTTATACAGACATGAAGAAGAATGCTGGGGATAATATCGTAAGCATGACCGGTAAGAAGGATGGCAAGACTTATGCGTTTGCATGCAGGTATGATATAGATGCAATAAACGGTTCCGTTATGGAGGAGTTCATAAACGCAGCGAAAAAACCGGGCGTGGATGTGCTTGTGTTTATGACAAACAGCTCATTCTCAACATCTGCCAAGAAAGCCGGTGATGCAGCAGGCGTTGAGTTGTGGGATAGGAATTTCATAGACAGAATGTCGATAGGCGTAGATGTTGAATATGAAAAGCCTGTAGTAAGGGAAAAGAGCCATGTTAAGCTGTACATTGCTATAGCCGCAGTTGTGGTTGTAGTTCTGATTGTAGCGCTTGCATTGTACTTTTTCCTTCCTATGCCTACGCCAAGGTAGGTGGAGCGCAGATGGGACATGGGGTCAGGTACATGTGTCCCCGCCATTTGGGACACTGTACCAGACCCCGTGTCCCACTGAACCCCCATGTCCCGCCTGCCTTTGCCGCCCACTCCGCCAGCCGGTAATCTCATTTATCCAGCCGCATATCCGACTGTATGCGCTTCTTATATTTTTCAGGCTCCTTCGCCATCTTCGCCATAGCCTCAAATGCAAACAGAACCATAGCCTCCTTGCAGCATGAGGCGTCATTCTTTCCGCTGTCATGCAGAAGGTCATAGTTCGACATCTGCCATACGAACAGGTCAACTATTGAATAGTTCTCAATTGTGTAGCTGCACAGCAGGTCGTGATGGTCTATATAGTAGAGCAGCTCCTCATAAACATTCTCATTTTCCATGACAAGTGACCAGAATGAGTTGAACCATTCGTCACTGTTTCCGACAAGGTCTGAAAGCTCCTTGACCGCTTCCATCAGTTTGATTTTTCTTGCATCGTAGATTATGTTTGCCATGATATGCCTCAATTCAGAAAATATGATAAATTAAATTATTAGATTATTAAGCAGTAATAGTTTTATGCATTGATGATAGTACACAATGTGGAAAATTACAATATAGCAATCGTAGTGTATTGTTATTTATACAAATAAAATACCACACATCCATAGGATGTGTGGTATGAAGCAATGCAGTCGAAGGGAGTTGAACCCTCATGGACGTAAGTCCACATGAACCTGAATCATGCGCGTGTGCCAATTTCGCCACGACTGCATACAAATATATAATTTTCATAAACAAAAGAATGCTGTTTAATGAAGCTTTTATATAATATCATCTATGATGTGAATTTGTCAAGATGAATATGAGAAATGTTAGAATTAGTTTTAGTCTTTTGTTTTTTCAGCCGACTATGATAATACGTGATACTGATTTGATGGTATGGCAATCAAATACGCGGCTACAGGATTAAATTGTGTATTTTGTTGGAAAAGAATATTTTTTGAAAAAAATTTAAAAAATTTCAAAAAAGTACTTGCATTCTTAAAAAAGGTATGCTATTATACATCATGTCGCTGGAACACAGCGAAGCACATAATAAGCAGTCGTGGCGGAATTGGCATACGCGCTAGACTAAGGATCTAGTCCATATTGCTTGGGTGCGGGTTCAAGTCCCGCCGACTGCACTAAGTTAAGACCTTGAGATTTTCTCAAGGTCTTTTTCGTTATAAAATCTGTTGAGTGTATTAAAAGCCATCATTTAATATAGCTTTGATGTTCATAGAATTATAACAATTGCACTTCTTGTTTTTTATATTAGCCTGTTGTATAATCATACTAATAACTCTGCGCGCAGGCGCAGAAATTAGGAGGTCGCAATGGGCGAATTTTTTTCAGAATGGATTGTAAAGAGAAAGACACCTCAGAATGTCAAGATAATTCAGACAATTCTTGTTATCGTGTGTGTGCTTTCATGTGCACTGCTTGCTATTCCGTATGTCGGAGTATTGGTGGTTGCTCTTATTATTTTCCTCAGTTATCTCTATTTTAAGAATAATGATGTTGAGTGGGAATATGCGCTTGTCGAGAAGACTATGTACATTGATAAGATTATGAAGAAGTCTAAGAGAAAGAGAATGGGTGAGTATGACCTTACAAAGACTGAGGTTATGGCTCCGGAGGGTTCTTCGTATATCGAGGAGTACGACAACAGGAATCTCAAGTGTACCGATTTTTCATCCCTTATCCCTGAGAACAAGAAGTATGTGCTTGTCATCATGGATGGCAATGAGATGGTCAAGCTTGTACTTGAGCCGAATGAGAGAATGTTGAAGGAGTTGAGGGACATTATTCCGAGACAGTTACATATTGATTAATCGGAAAAGTTGCTCCAAGACATTGTATTTTGTGAAAATTAAATATTGTGTATGAAGTATAAAGAAATATAGTAATTTCAAAATAATATTTTTGATTTTAAAAATGTCTTGTTGACATTTGAAAGTGGATTTGCTACTATTGATAAAATTATACAAATTAAGAAAGCGAGGATAATGAAATGGGTAAGATTATTGGCGATGGCATTACTTTTGATGATGTGTTGCTGGTACCACAGTATTCGGAAGTTACACCGAATATGGTTGATTTATCAACGAACCTTACAAAGAAGATTAGACTTAATGTTCCTATTATGAGTGCAGGTATGGATACAGTTACCGAGCACAGAATGGCGATTGCGATGGCAAGACAGGGCGGAATCGGTATCATTCACAAGAATATGTCCATAGAGGCGCAGGCAGAGGAAGTTGATAAGGTTAAGCGCTCCGAGCACGGAGTTATCACTGACCCATTTTATTTATCACCTGAACATACACTTCGTGATGCGGATGAGCTTATGGCTAAGTTCCGTATCTCCGGTGTTCCTATCACTGAGGGAAGAAAGTTAGTTGGTATCATCACTAACCGTGACCTCAAGTTCGAGCAGGATTTCGACAAGAAGATTCGCGAGTGCATGACAAGCGAAGGTCTTGTAACGGCTAAGGAAGGAACTACTCTTGAGGAGGCTAAGGAGATTCTTGCCAAGGCACGTAAGGAGAAGCTTCCTATTGTAGATGATGATTTTAACCTCAAGGGTCTCATCACAATCAAGGATATTGAGAAGCAGATTAAGTATCCTTTATCAGCTAAGGACGAGCAGGGAAGACTTCTCTGTGGAGCTGCAGTTGGTATCACCAAGAATATAATGGAGAGAGTTGACGCTCTTGTTGAGGCTAAGGTTGACTGTATAGTTATCGATTCAGCTCATGGTCATTCCAAGAACATCATCGACACACTTAAGATGGTTAAGGCTAAGTACCCTGACCTTCAGGTTATCGCCGGCAATATCGCTACAGGTGCCGCTGCTAAGGCTCTCATTGAGGCAGGTGTCGATGCGGTTAAGGTTGGTATCGGACCTGGTTCTATCTGTACAACAAGAGTTGTTGCAGGTATCGGTGTTCCTCAGATATCGGCAGTTATGGATGTATATGAGGTTGCCAAGCAGTATGGCATTCCTGTTATCGCAGACGGTGGTATCAAGTTCTCAGGAGACATCACCAAGGCTATCGCAGCCGGAGCTGATGTATGCATGATGGGAAGCATGTTCGCAGGCTGTGACGAGGCTCCTGGAGATTTCGAGTTATTCCAGGGTCGTAAGTACAAGGTATACCGTGGCATGGGTTCTATCGCAGCCATGGAGAACGGAAGTAAGGACAGATACTTCCAGACAGACGCTAAGAAGCTTGTTCCGGAAGGTGTCGAGGGAAGAGTTGCATACAAGGGTCTTCTTGAGGACACAGTATTCCAGCTTATGGGCGGTCTCCGTTCAGGAATGGGTTACTGCGGAGCACCTACTATCCCATATCTCAAGGAGAACGGACAGTTCGTCAAGATTTCTGCCGCTTCACTTAAGGAGAGCCATCCACATGATATCCATATCACGAAGGAAGCTCCTAACTACAGCGTAGACCAGTAGGAGATATACTGAATTTACAGTATGAATGAACTTCAAGGAGTACCTGAATGAAAAAAGGTATGTTGATTTTATCAGGAGTATTAGGGCTGTCATTGATAGCCCTGGTGCTCCTGATTATGGTATATATAGGAAAAAATGAAATTGCCCGAAATAATAGTGGGAGCGATGGAGCTGAACAGACGGCGGAGCGTATGGATGAGCAGGAGAGCAGCACCAGAGCCGCAGTTACACTTGTGACACTTCCGAAGGATATAGAGCTTCCGGATTGGGCTGAGGAGTTCAAGACTACGATAATGGAGGATTATCTTCCGGTCAATGAATACTCAAGACCCGGTAAGGAGCTTAAGAAGGTCAATGCTGTGGTGATTCACTACGTTGGTAATCCGGGCACAACGGCAGCTCAGAACAGGAGCTACTTCGAGAACATCATTGAGACCGGGGAAGCGTATGTCAGCAGCCATTTTATCGTCGGACTTGAGGGTGAGATTATCCAGTGCGTTCCGCTTGACGAGATTTCCTATGCCTCCAATGAGCGCAATGACGACACTATAGCAGTTGAGTCGTGCCATCCGGATGAGACAGGAGCATATAACAAGGCGACATACGAATCACTGGTGAAGCTCACAGCGTATCTTTGTATACTCTATAATCTTAATCCGGATAAGGATGTCATCAGACATTATGATGTCACAGGCAAGGAATGTCCGAAGTATTTCGTTGACTATGAGAATGAATGGAATCTGTTCAAGGCGCATGTCAAGAGACAGATGAGTGAGAAATAGACTGAATAAAGGTGTGGCGTTTGGACATTTTGGTGTCCGGACACCACACCTTTATCTGTAGATTGGGACAGCGGTCTGTCAAAAACGCTTAGAAGAACCTACTAACCTTACAAGTATCATTAAGGCTTGTCACCATCGTATCTTCGAAAATATCTCTCTGTCCCTCCGGAATGTCGCTGTGGCGTATCATGGCAAGGACTGTGTTCTTCTGGAACATCATGTAGTAGCCGAATACGTTGGTGTACACATGGGTGAATTCATCGTACTTTATGAACTTATGTACATCACATTCAGGGACATCAATCAGAATACCGTTATCCATCAGACAGAACTCACATGGAGCGGATTCGGATGGGTCGCGGTGCTTGAGGTGATACCGGATGCTTGAGTTAAACTGTGTTATCACGATTACAGGATAGAACAGGAATACTATGCAGAGTATCGCCCAGAATGTATCCATCGTGCCTGTGGTAAGCCTGTATATACCGCAGGATATGCTTGTAACTATAAGTGCGATTAAAATTAATGTCTCAACCTTTTCCCTTACAAATCGGTTCCAGTAGGTTATCTTTTTGTATTCTTTGCCGTCCGGCTTCTGTGTTGAAGTGAATCTGATTACTGTATTCATAGTGTGCCTTTCCTTTTCATAACTAATAAAAACAAGTATAATACATTGCACGGAACGCGTCAAATATTTATTGCGGGATACAGTTGGAGAGTGTATCCAAAAGGAAAATGGGCGTACAGAATATACATAAAGTATGCAGGAATATATATTGGCAATATAGATATAATGTTGACTTACATACTTTAAAGTGATATTTTATAAAGGATGGACAAATGTAATGTAGAAACAATACTATTTGGAAGTTAGAGAAATATCTCCAACCTTCAGGGCAGAGTGAGCGGGCATGAATATAATACTTGTCTGCAATTCTCGACTGGCAGTATAGTCTGCGACCCGCATACAGCGGCTGATTGGGTGCGATTCCCATACCAACGGTACAGTCCGGATGAAAGAAGAAGGCGTGAGCCTTTAGGAGGATTATAATGAATAAGAAGTCTTTTCTCAGTGTTCGTGCACTGACTGTGACTGCCATGTTTACGGCGGTATCCTATGTTTTGTATCTTTTCGGATTCAAGCTTCCGATTGTTCCCAGTTTTTTGACAATGGATTTTTCAGAACTGCCTGCTGTCATCGCGGCACTTTCGATGGGACCGGTGTCGGGAGTTTTAGTGTGCCTGCTCAAGAATCTACTTCACCTTGCAATCTCACATACAATGTGGGTGGGTGAGCTGTCGAACTTCATACTCGGAGTTGCATTTGTGGTTCCTGTAGGGCTTATATATAAGAAGAATAAGACTAAGAAGGGCGCTATTGCAGCGCTTTTAAGCGGAGCCGTGATAATGTCATTGGTCGGCGTTGTATCGAATTACTTTATTATTTATCCGCTCTATGACAAGCTTGCTTTTCCTATGGAGGTCATAATCGGAATGTACACGGCTATCCTGCCGGGTATAACATCACTGCTCCCGGCACTTCTGGTATTCAACCTTCCTTTTACATTTGTCAAGGCGATGGTGAGCGTTGTTGTCACGTTGTTCATATATAAGCCGCTGTCACCTATCATAAAGGGAAATTATAAATAGTGTAAAAATCCGGAATCAGTCCATCTTCCGGATTTCTTTTTTTCTTGCATTGAATATGGTGTTGGTGGTAAAATTATTTTAATAGTGTGCTTGGGGCTTAGAGCTGGCTCTGTGCCGGGGAACGTCACAGAGATGAACGGTAGGATATTATGATACCCCAAGCAATGCGTCACAGAGATTATACGTTCCCGGAATGGAGACTTACATGAATTACAACAAAGAAGTTTATGAGCTGGTTATGGAACAGAAGCTTGATGATATAGCTTCGAAGGGATATCTGTTCAGACATAAGAAGTCTGGCGCAAGAATAGCCATGGTTTCTAATGATGACGAGAATAAGGTGTTTTGTATAGGCTTCAGGACACCGCCTGCTAACAGCACAGGAGTTCCTCATATCCTTGAACATTCGGTACTCTGCGGTTCGGCAAAATATCCGGCGAAGGATCCGTTTGTTGAGCTTGTGAAGGGTTCACTCAATACATTTTTGAATGCCATGACATTTCCGGATAAGACAATATATCCTATTGCGAGCTGCAATGATGTAGATTATAAGAACCTCACTGATGTATACATGGATGCGGTTTTCCATCCTAATATCTATACAAGGGAGCAGATTTTCAAGCAGGAGGGATGGCACTATGAACTTGCCGATGTGGATGCGCCTCTCACCTACAATGGTGTTGTATACAATGAGATGAAGGGAGCATTTTCATCCCCTACACAGAGAGTGTACCGCATGTGCCTCAATTCGCTCTATCCTGATACACCTTACGCTACCGAGTCCGGCGGTGACCCACAGTTTATCCCGGATTTAAGCTATGAGCAGTTCGTGAACTTCCACAGAACCCTGTATCATCCTGCCAACAGCTATATCTTCGTGTACGGCAACTGTGATATGGAGGAGAGACTTGAGTATTTCGACAGAGAGTATCTTGGAAACTATGAGGAGATTAAGGTTGACTCTGAGATTCCATACCAGAAGCCTTTTGACAAGACGGGAAGAGTCGAGGGAGTGTATTCAGTGACAGAGGATGAGGGCACGGACAACAAGACTTACCTTGCATACAATGCTTCAATCGGCGAGGCGGGAGATAGGAAGCTCTCACTTGCGTTTACAGTGCTTGAGTATGCACTCTTTAATGCACCGGGTGCTCCTGTTCGTCAGGCGCTTATAGATGCCGGTATTGGTGAGGATGTGAGCGGTTCCTACGATAATTCCATAAGACAGCCTATGGTGACTATTATGGCGGCAAACACCAATCCGGACAAGGAGGAGGAATTTGTAAAGGTTATAAAGGATTCATTCGAAAAGCTTGTAAAAGAAGGAATCAACAAGGATACATTAAGAGCAGGAATCAACTACAACGAGTTCCGCTACAGAGAGGCTGATTTCGGAAGATGGCCTAAGGGACTTATGTACGGAATCGATATGCTTAGCAGCTGGCTCTATGATGACAACAAGCCGTTCCTCAACATGCAGATGGGCGAGGCTTATGCTTTCCTTAAGGAGCAGGTGGATTCGGATTATTTTGAGCAGCTTATAAAGAAATATCTTTTAGACAATGTACACTCATCGGTTGTTGTATTAAAGCCTGAAGTCGGATATACAGCTAAGATCGAGGCAGCTACGGCTAAGAAGCTTGAGGAGTACAAAAAGACCCTCACAAAGGAACAGCTTCAGGCGCTTGTGGATGACACCAAGGCACTCAAGGATTACCAGAGTGAGCCGTCCACCAAGGAGGAGCTTGAGAGTATTCCGCTTTTGAGAAGAGAGGATATTGGCAGGAAGGCTGCCACAATTTACAACACAGAGAAGAGCATTGAGGGTGTCAAGGTCATCCACCATAATATCAATACCAACGGTATAGGCTACTTAAAGCTCAGCTTTAACATTGACAAGGTGGAGGATGAGCTGCTTCCTTATGTTGGACTTCTAACCAAGGTTTTAGGCTCCATCGGAACGGAAAAGTACAGCTTTGTCGAGCTGTCAAATGCTATGGATATCAGGACAGGCGGTATAAGCTTCGGCAGCGCAGGAACAACATTTGTTAAGCCGGCGCATGGCTACCGCTGTGCACTCAATGTCACAGGTAAAGCACTCTATGGTGACCTTGCAGCACTCACAGAGCTTATGGATGAGATTATGAACCATACTGTGTATGACGATTACAAGCGTCTTAAAGAGATTATTGGCGAGACAAAGGCCGGTATGCAGATGGGAATGCAGGGCACAGGAAATGCAGTGGGAATAGCAGAGCTTACAGCACAGATAAAAGAGAGTGCCATGATAAGAAAGCAGACTACAGGAAGAGGCTTCTACAGCTTCCTTGATGATGCTTACAAGAACTTTGACGATAAGAAGGAGAGCCTTGCTGCGGGAATGAAGAAGGCTGCGGCTGAGATTTTTGCAAAGTGCAATCTCATCGTGTCATATACCGCTGATGACAAGGGTTATGAGCTTATGAGCGGGCTTATAAAGGAGCTTATAGATAAGCTCAGTGCAGAACAGCTTCCTGTTGCCACAAGAACACTCACACTTAAAAAGACAAGGCTTGCATTAAAGACCAGCGGACAGGTCAATTTCGTATGCCGTGTCGGTGATTATGATAAGGCAGGTATAGAATACAACGGAGCCATGAGAATACTTGCAAACATGATGAACAGTGATTACCTGTGGAACAATGTCCGCGTAAAGGGCGGAGCCTACGGCTGTGGAGCAGCGTTTGGAAGCTATTCAAGCTCACTTGGCGCATTCTCATCATACAGGGACCCGAACCTTGAAAAGACAAACGAGATATATGATAAGGCTCCGGAGTACGTTGAGAGCTTCAATGCAGACGAGCGCGAGATGACCAAGTATGTTATAGGAACAATATCAGACCTTGACCTTCCAAAGACTCCTTCGGTAAAGGGTTCGGATTCATTTGAGGCATATATCAGCGGACTCACAGAGCAGATGCTCCAGAAGGAAAGAGACGAAGTGTTAGGTGCAACTGTGGAGGATATAAGGGCACTTTCAGGTATGGTGAAGGCTGTGCTTGATGACGGATACTTCTGTGTGGTCGGAAATGAGGATAAGATTAATGAGGCCAAGGACATGTTCGATGTGATTGAGCCTCTTGCGTAAGAGATAATGGAAATGAGGAAAAAATGGCAGAATTAAAGACTGGATTCGTGGCGCTCATCGGGCGCCCGAATGTTGGAAAATCAACGCTTATGAACAGACTTATAGGACAGAAGATTGCGATTACCTCCAATAAGCCGCAGACAACGAGAAACAGGATTCAGACAGTGTATACAGAGGAGAGGGGACAGATTATCTTTCTTGATACACCGGGAATCCACAAGGCTAAGAATAAGCTGGGTGAATATATGGTCAATGCGGCAAAGCAGACCATGAACGATGTGGATGTTGTGCTGTGGCTTGTGGAGCCGACAACCTATATCGGCGCGGGGGAGCAGCAGATTGCCGCGAACTTAAAGAACTGTAAGAAGCCGGTTATCCTTGTAATAAACAAGGTCGATACAATCAAGAAGGAAGAGGTTCTTAAGTTTATCGATGCGTATAAGAACATTGTGAGATTCGATGAGATAGTCCCTGTATCTGCGCTTAAGGGGCAGAATACGGATGACCTCATTGATGCTATCTTCAAGTATCTTCCTTGTGGCCCGATGTATTATGATGAGGATACCGTTACCGACCAGCCTATGAAGCAGATTGCGGCGGAGCTTATCAGGGAGAAGGCGCTAAGGTGCTTAAGCGATGAGATACCTCATGGAATAGCTGTGACTATAGAGCGCATGAGGGAGAGAACTGATGGAAGCAATATAATAGACATCGACGCGACAATCGTGTGTGAGAGAGACTCCCACAAGGGCATTATAATAGGAAAGGGCGGAGAAATGCTAAAGAAAATAGGCTCCGCAGCCCGCTTCGAGATTGAGCGCATGATGGAGATGCAGGTAAACCTTAAGCTCTGGGTCAAGGTAAAGAAGGAATGGCGTGACAATGACCTTCTTATGAAAAACTATGGCTATGATGAGAAGGCTCTGAAAAAATAATGGCTTCGGTAACCGGTTGTTCACATATAATAATTCAGTGCGGAAACTATCTGAATTGGCAGGTGTGCAGACATCAGGTTACGGAACAGATTATTATGAAAGATTTCATGCTTGGATAAGGTGTGATTTAACTGAGCTGTAAATAGTTGATGACATGAGGTATTAGAATATGGCAGAATTGCTTGAGGTGACAGGCATAGTTATCGCCTCGGGTCCGATAGGAGAATATGACAAGAGAGTTGTTCTGCTCACGAAGGAGCTTGGCAAAATCAGCGCATTCGCAAGGGGAGCGAGAAAACCTGGCAGTGCGCTGATGGCGGCATGTGAGAGCTTTGCCTTCGGAACCTTTGCGATATATCCGGGAAGAAGCTCATATACGGTTGAGAAGGCTGTGATAAAGAACTATTTCCGTGAGCTTGCGGTAGATTTTGACGGCGCCTGCTATGGATATTATTTTCTTGAATTTGCCGACTATTTTGCAAGGGAAAATGAGGATGAAGGCGCCATGCTAAGCCTGTTGTACTATTCGCTTAGGGCGCTTTTGGACGGCAGAATACCGGACAGGCTTGTGAGAGCCGTGTATGAGCTTAAGCAGCTTGTGATTAACGGTGAATATCCTGAATTTTTCTGCTGTACGGCATGCGGTTCATCGGAGAATATAGAGGGCTTCTCAATTGAAGCGAACGGAGTTGTGTGCCGTTCGTGTCTTGGCCACCGCGGTGTCATGCGGATATCGCCCTCAACGCTGTATACATTGCAGTACATAGTAGCCACGCCGATAGACAGACTGTATTCGTTTACCGTGAAGGATGATGTGCTTGCACAGCTTACGGAGGTTATGCACAGGTGTGTTGATACCTATGTCGATAAGAGGATGAAATCGCTTGATATGCTTGAAATGGTGGAAAAATAATAAGAAATATGTCAAAAGCATGGGAAAATATACATAAATAACACCTATTTAGATTTTTCTGTGGATTATTAAAGAGTTTTTACCTTGCAATAATATAAAATGTGTTGTAAAATTTTGCACATGCACAAAAATGTGAATAAATTAAAATATGCAGTGATGCGGAAGTGAGGAAGATTATGGAAAAGACAATGGACAAGATTGTAGCACTTGCCAAGGCAAGAGGTTTTGTATATCCGGGTTCTGAGATTTACGGCGGTCTTGCAAATACATGGGATTACGGTAATCTCGGTGTTGAGCTTAAGAACAATGTTAAGAAAGCATGGTGGAAGAAATTTGTTCAGGAGAGCCCATATAATGTAGGCGTTGACTGTGCTATCCTTATGAACCCTCAGACATGGGTTGCTTCAGGACATCTTGGCGGTTTTGCAGATCCACTTATGGATTGTAAGGAGTGCCATGAGCGTTTCAGAGCAGATAAGCTTATTGAGGACTGGTGCGCAGAGAACAAGTATGAGCTTGAGGGCTCTGTCGATGCGTGGAGCCAGGAGCAGATGAAGAATTTCATCGATGAGAAGAATATTCCATGTCCTACCTGTGGCAAGCATAATTTTACAGATATAAGACAGTTCAACCTTATGTTCAAGACATTTCAGGGTGTTACCGAGGATGCCAAGAACACAGTTTACTTAAGACCTGAGACAGCACAGGGTATCTTCGTAAACTTCAAGAACGTACAGAGAACATCAAGAAAGAAGGTTCCTTTCGGTATCGGGCAGATCGGTAAGTCATTCCGTAACGAGATCACACCGGGTAACTTTACTTTCCGTACAAGAGAGTTCGAGCAGATGGAGCTTGAGTTCTTCTGCAAGCCGGGCACAGACCTTGAGTGGTTCCAGTACTGGAGAGGCTTCTGCCGTGACTGGTTACTCTCCCTTGGTATCAAGGAGGATGAGATGCGTCTGCGTGACCATTCACCTGAGGAGCTCTGCTTCTATTCTAAGGGCACAACCGATATCGAGTTCTTATTCCCATTCGGCTGGGGTGAGCTCTGGGGTATTGCAGACAGAACAGACTATGACCTTACACAGCACCAGAACACATCAGGTGAGGATATGTCATACTTCGATGATGAGACTAAGGAGAAGTACATTCCTTATGTTATTGAGCCGTCACTTGGTGCAGACCGTGTTACTCTTGCATTCCTCTGCGCAGCCTATGACGAGGAGGAGATTGGCGAGGGAGATGTGAGAACAGTTCTTCATTTCCATCCGGCAATCGCACCTGTAAAGGTCGGTGTGCTTCCGCTTTCTAAGAAGCTTAATGAGGGCGCTGAGAAGGTATACGCTGAGCTTTCTAAGACCTATAACTGTGAGTTTGATGACAGAGGTAATATCGGTAAGAGATACAGAAGACAGGATGAGATTGGTACACCATTCTGCGTAACCTACGATTTTGACTCTGAGACAGACAATTGTGTTACAGTCCGTGACCGTGATACAATGGAACAGGAGAGAGTTGCTATCGCAGACCTTAAGGCTTACTTTGAGAAGAAGTTCGAGTTTTAAGTTTTATATGTAAAGTATTTTCCCCTTTTGGCGCGTATAGAGAATTTTGAGAGTTCTTTGTGTGCCGGAAGGGGAATTTTGAAAATGAAAATAAAATGTGAAAAGAGGATTGCTATGAATACAGAATGGTCATTGGAAGAGATTTACAAGGGATTTGACGATGAAGCCTATGAGGCAGACTTTAAGAAGCTTGAGGATGACACCGCTAAGTTCACCGCTGCTGTTAAGGCAGATGACAAGGAGCTTTTGGCTAAGGTTGAGGAGCTGCTTTTGCTTGAGGAAGATATAACAAAGACAGCCGGAAAGCTTAGTCTGTATATCGGCCTTCGCCAGTCGGTCAATACTGATGACGGCGCGATAATGGCTCAGGCTAACCGCTTCCGCAAGGCTGTTTCAGCCGGAAGTGCGGCTTTTTCGGCGGCCTCAAAGCTATATGCTGCAATACCTGATGTGGACAAGCTTGCCTTAGAAAGTGAGCTTGTAAAAAAGTACTCATATAAGCTCAAAAAGGAGAAGGAGAACGCTAAGCACTTATTGAGCGATGAGGTGGAGGAGATTATCTCACAGCTTGACATGACAGGTGGCTCCGCATGGGGTAATTTACAGACATACCTCACCTCAACATTGAAGGTTGACTACGATGGCAAGGTAGTTACATTGTCTGAGATAAGAAATCTTGCATACAGCGCCGATGAGGAGGTTCGTAAGAACGCTTATGAGGCAGAGCTCAAGGCTTATGATAAGATTGCGGATTCAGTGGCATTTTCACTCAACAATATCAAGATGCAGGTAAACACTCTCTGTGAGAAGAGGGGTTACGAGTCCGCACTTGACATGACACTTGACGAGTCAGGCATGAAGAAGGAGACACTTGATGCAATGCTCACAGCTATCAAGGAGTACCTCCCTGTATTCAGAAAGTACCTAAGAAAGAAGGGGGAGCTTCTTGGTCATAAGAACGGACTTCCATGGTATGACCTTTTTGCTCCGATTGGCAAGGCGGACAAGAGCTACAGCATTGACGAGGCAAAGGATTATCTTGTAAATTGTTTTTCAGGCTTTACACCGGGAATGGCTTCACTTATGAAGGAAGCTTTTGAAAATTCATGGATTGACTTCTATCCTAGAAAGGGCAAGGAGGGCGGAGCATTCTGCGCCGATGCGAACTTTATAAGACAGAGCCGTATTCTCACGAACTATGACGGAACCTTTGGCGCGGTCGACACACTTGCACATGAGCTTGGCCACGCATACCATAACAGACAGCTTGAGGATGTCGCAGTGCTCAATCAGGGTGCGCCGATGCAGCTTGCGGAGACTGCCTCAACCTTCAATGAGGTATTCCTTGGAAAATATGCGCTTGCACAGGCGAGCGATGAGGAGAAGTTAAGCCTTATCGACAGCGACCTGAGGGAGCAGACACAGTGCATAGTTGATATCTATTCAAGATTCCTTATAGAGTCCGCTGTATTTGAGCAGAGCAAGAGCCGTTTCCTCATGGCAGATGACCTGAAGGAAATCATGCTTGATGCGCAGAGACAGTCCTACGGTGATGGTCTTGACGAGAACACAATGCACCCTTATATGTGGGTATGCAAGGGTCATTATTACAGCTCAGGCTTAAGCTACTACAACTTCCCTTATGCATTCGGAAATCTTTTCGCACTTGGTCTTTACAGCCTTTACAAAAAGGAGGGTGAGAGCTTCGTTCCTAAGTACAACAAGATGCTTGCCTCAACAGGCTGCAATTCGATAGAGGACGTGGCAGCGACTATGGGAATTGACGTCACAAGCCCTGATTTCTGGAGAAGCAGCTTGAAGCTTATCGAGGCTGAGGTTGAGGAGTTTTGCAGACTGTAATATGAAAGAAAACGGAGTGCAGATTGCGTATGAATGAAAAATGTGTAAACGAAGAGAATAAAAATATGTCTGTTGCCGGAAGTGAAGCTGATATAAGACAGCAGGCGTACAATGCCGCACATGAGCTCTGCGAGTGCGCAGGGCTTGCGGCAGGTCAGATTATGGTAATAGGCTGTTCGACAAGTGAGGTTGTGGGCAGCAGAATCGGAACCAACTCTGATGTCGACGTGGCGCTTGAACTTTTTCTTGGCATAAAGAAGGCTCTTGATGAAAGAGGTGTGTTCCTTGCGGCGCAGTGCTGTGAGCACCTCAACAGGGCAATCGTTGTTGAGCAGGCGGCGGTTCCGGGTGCGGATATCGTGAATGTTGTCCCTCAGAAGAAGGCGGGTGGCTCTTTTGCGGCACAGGCGTACGCACATTTTGAACATCCGGTTGTACTTGAGGAGATTAAGGCTCATGCCGGGCTTGACATCGGCAATACCTTGATTGGCATGCACCTTAAGGCTGTGGCTGTTCCGGTGAGACTGTCCATAGACCATATCGGGCATGCGGCGCTTGTCGCTGCACGTACAAGACCGAAGTTCATCGGCGGCTGCCGGGCTGTGTATGATGACAGGCTGGGTGTCGAGCATGTTTAAATGTGATAAATGCGGCTGTGAGCACTCATCGCGGACGGTCTGTCCGAAGTGCGGTGCACCGGTGGTTATTGTAAATCAGGATTACCTGCTAAGAAGGCAGCAGTGGGAGGAACAGCAGAAGAATAATCTCCGCTACAGGAAAAAAGGCGAGGACAGAGGCTCCTCAGACATAGGCAGGCACAACGATTCTGACAGAAAAAAGGCGGATGATAGTCTGTCGGCTGAGAGCGGGCAGGCGGATATCAAGGACAGAATCCTTGGATTTAAGAATAATGTTCTTTCTAAGCTTCGCGATAAAAGGGTGGCAGATGATGAAAGGCGCAGGAAGCGTGAGAAGGAAAGGAACGCCGATGAGCTGAAGGACAACAGGCGTGAGCAGGGAATCAGGCAGAAAAGACGCAGGATTCTTGCGGCTGTGTCGGCTGTTGCCGGGGCGGCAGTGGTTGTCGCGGGAATATTTGCCGGGGTAAATATATATAGAAGCATTGACAGGAGTGATTTAAGATACTTCGACGGACACAGGCTCATATCCGTAAATGACGGCGTACTGCTTGATTTGGACAGGGACGGAAATACATATTCCCTGCTTACATATACGCCGGGGCTTAATGCGGCGTTGTTAAGAGAAGAAAATGAGTATATATATGGCACGGACAGCGGGAATACTGTTGATAATTCACAGACAGTCGAGGATGCGGAGAGTGGCGTAAATACGCAGAATGTAGACGGCACAGTCGAAATTGACAATACGTATAATTCCGGGGATGGTTATAGTGCACATGATAGTGAATATCAGGAAAAAGCGGCACTGATAGGCTGGTATGAGGGCAGTGAAACGGTGTTAGTATCTGATATCGGCGATATCACGGACGAATATGCTTTTTCACAGTCCGGAAGGTATCTTGCCTATGTCCTGTACAGTGAGCCGGATGAGAGATATTCCCTTGCAATATATGACCTCCTTAAGGGAAACGGTACCGTCTATGATACAGGCAGGAGAGTGAAAATGGTTGCCGTTACAGATGGCGGGACGGTTCTTTTTGATGAGCTGGAGACAGGGGACTATTCGACTGTTGTAGGGATGGATTTTTATGTGGCGGATTTGTCCGAAAAGCTTTTGATTGCTGATAGTGTCGATGAGACGGCTTACGATGAAAAAAATAATGAAGCTGTTTTTACGCAGGACGATAAGCTGTATGTGTGCAGTGTCGCAAAAGCTGTGATTGATAAATATGATGACATAATCTCAGACAGGGAACATATATATGTAAATGAGGGGGTTGTCTCTGTCGCTGAGAATATTCTGGGGAATGGCATACTGTATATCACGGAATCAGGACTGTGGGTGTATGAGAATGGATACAGCTACCGGATGGTAAGCGATGTTGACACAGCGGATGAATTTTATTATTGCGGGAAGGGGGAGCTTATCTATAGAAGAAAGGACAAGCTCTACTATGCAAAACAGGATATTGACAAGGTTAAAGAGGAGGCTAAGTCTGCGGCAGGGGAAACGTCATCGGACATGCAGGAAGCTTTGGACTCAATACAGCCGGCAAAGGCGTCCATTGTGCTTGAGAATATCTCAGGTGGTATTGTGACCGCGGATGATGGCACGTTGTGGTGTGTGGCAGGTGACGGAGAACTGTTTAACAGTGCCGATACCAATGCGGCGGTAGATGACGGCGTCACTTCCTGTATCAGGCTTGAGGGAGCGGCTGGCTGCGCCTATACGAAGGACGGAAATCTTATTGCTGTGTATGGAAAAGGGGGAAGGAATAAAACAGTCATAGAGAATGTGAGGATAAACGGAGCCTCCGGTTTTTCGGTCATAAGCTCACAAAAAAGCCTGTATTATGTCGATTCAAGCAGTGTATTGTGGAAAATTGACAAAAATGGAAAGAAAATGGAAAGCCTGGGATTCGCAAGTTTGGTGGGATTTTTTGACAATTAAAAGGGGTTTGTTATAAAAATAACAAGCATTTAAGCCTTTTTTGCCTCGTTTTACAAAACTGCATAATAAATGAAAGCACTTACACGTTTTTTTATAAACTTTGTTTAATTTTTTCAGAAAATATTGTGGAAATTTTCACAAAGTATGTTATACTTTTATTAGTGCTTGAGAGAAAGATTTAAACGAATCTCGAATCAAGAAAGCAATACAAGGTATTGTGTAACAAAAATTTATTTTTGTAATTAGGAGGAAATACAATGGCTAACAAATGGGTATATACCTTCAAAGAGGGTAACATGACCATGAGAAACCTTCTCGGTGGAAAGGGTGCTAATCTTGCTGAGATGACAGAGATCGGTCTTCCGGTACCACAGGGTTTCACTATAACAACAGAGGCTTGTACTCAGTACTATGAGGACGGTCGTAAGATTAATGATGAGATTATGGCACAGGCTATGGAAGGTGTAGCCTGGATGGAGAAGGAGAACGGAAAGAAGTTCGGTGATCATAAGAACCCTCTTCTTGTATCTGTCCGTTCAGGAGCCAGAGCCTCAATGCCGGGTATGATGGACACAATCCTTAACTTAGGTCTCAACGATGACGTTGTTGCAGCTATGATTGCCGGTAACCCGGATCCTAAGTTTGAGCGTTTTGTATATGATTCTTATAGACGTTTTATCCAGATGTTCTCCGACGTAGTTATGGAGGTTGGTAAGAAGTATTTCGAGCAGCTTATCGACAAGATGAAGGAGGAGAAGGGTGTTAAGTACGATGTAGACCTTACAGCAGCCGACCTTAAGACACTGGCTGAGCAGTTCAAGGCTGAGTACAAGAACCAGTTAGGAACAGACTTCCCATCAGATCCTGTTGAGCAGTTAAAGCTTGCTATCGAGGCTGTATTCCGTTCATGGGACAACCCTCGTGCTAACGTATACCGCCGTGACAATGATATCCCTTATTCATGGGGCACAGCAGTTAACGTAATGCCTATGGTATTCGGTAACTTAAATGATAATTCAGGTACAGGTGTTGCCTTCACCCGTGACCCTGCTACAGGTGAGAAGAAGCTCATGGGTGAGTTCCTCACGAATGCACAGGGCGAGGACGTTGTTGCCGGTGTTCGTACACCAATGCCTATCACACAGATGGCTGAGAAGTTCCCAGAGGCTTATGCAGATTTCATCAAGGTTTGCGATATCCTTGAGGGACATTACCATGACATGCAGGATATGGAGTTCACAGTTGAGAACGGTAAGCTCTATATGCTTCAGTGCCGTAATGGTAAGAGAACAGCTCAGGCTGCTCTTAAGATTGCATGTGATTTAGTTGATGAGGGAATGAAGACAGAGCAGGAAGCTGTTGCAATGATCGACCCTCGTAACTTAGATACATTATTACATCCACAGTTCGATGCTAAGGCTCTTAAGGCTGCAACACCACTTGGAAAGGGACTTGGCGCTTCTCCTGGTGCTGCCTGCGGTAAGGTTGTATTCACAGCTGATGACGCAGTAGAGTGGAAGGCAAGAGGCGAGAAGGTTGTTCTTGTCCGTCTTGAGACATCCCCTGAGGACATCACAGGTATGAAGGCTGCTCAGGGTATCCTTACAGTTCGCGGTGGTATGACATCACACGCTGCCGTTGTTGCCCGTGGTATGGGTACATGCTGTGTATCCGGCTGTGGCGATATCAATATGGATGAGGAGAACAAGAAGTTCACACTCAATGGACAGACATTTACAGAGGGCTCAGAGATTTCTATTGATGGTACAACAGGTAACATTTATGCAGGTCTTATCCCTACAGTAGATGCAACTATCGCCGGTGAGTTCGGACGTATCATGGCTTGGGCTGATAAGTATAGAAGACTTAAGGTTAGAACAAATGCAGATACACCTGCAGATGCTAAGAAGGCAAGAGAACTTGGCGCAGAGGGTATTGGTCTTTGCCGTACAGAGCATATGTTCTTTGAGGAGAGCAGAATCGCTGCATTCCGTGAGATGATTTGCTCTGATACAGTTGAGGAGAGAGAGAAGGCTCTTGAGAAGATTCTTCCATATCAGCAGGATGACTTCACTAAGCTCTACGAAGCACTTGAGGGCAATCCGGTATGTATCAGATTCCTTGACCCACCTCTTCATGAGTTCGTTCCTACAGAGGAAGCAGACATCAAGAAGCTTGCTGATGCACAGGGCAAGCCAGTTGAGGCTATCAAGAACATAATCGCATCCCTCCACGAGTTCAACCCTATGATGGGTCACAGAGGATGCCGTCTTGCCGTAACATATCCTGAGATTGCGAAGATGCAGACTAAGGCTGTCATCCGTGCAGCTATCACAACCAAGAAGAATCATCCGGACTGGGAAGTTAAGCCTGAGATTATGATTCCGCTTGTATGTGAGGTTAAGGAGCTTAAGTTCGTTAAGAACATCGTTGTTGAGACAGCAGACGCTGAGATTGCCGCTTCAGGCATCGACCTTAAGTATGAGGTTGGTACAATGATCGAGATTCCAAGAGCTGCCCTTACAGCCGATGAGATTGCTAAGGAAGCTGATTTCTTCTGCTTCGGTACTAACGACCTCACACAGATGACCTTCGGTTTCTCCCGTGATGATGCAGGTAAGTTCTTAAATGCTTACTACGACACAAAGATTTTTGAGAACGATCCATTCGCAAAGCTTGACCAGACAGGTGTCGGCAAGCTTATGGAGATGACTCTCAAGCTCGGCAGACCGGCTAACCCTAACCTCCATGTAGGTATCTGCGGTGAGCACGGCGGCGACCCGACATCCGTTGAGTTCTGCCACAAGATTGGTCTTGATTATGTATCATGTTCACCATTCCGTGTACCTGTAGCAAGACTCGCTGCTGCACAGGCAGCTATTGCGGAGAATACAGGAAAGTAATTAGTGCAATTGTATTACAGCTTACATTAACATCTGATTATAATTTTTCATCAGCCCCACATTTTTGTGGGGCTGATGTTTATATTATCTTTCAGATATCATCCGGATATCGTCTGGATATCTTTTCTGTCCGGCGCGCTATAGCGGCGGGCTGTGGGCAGAGAAAATTCACTGAAAATCTATGGTTTCGTCAAAACTTCTGTCCAACGGTTGCTTATCGCATAGCTATGGGCAGAGAAAATTCAATAAAATCAATAATTATATCAAAATACAAGTCAAAATCTCTGCCCGACAGTTGCTTTTTATTCGGCTATAGGCAGAGAAAATCAAATAAAATCCCCAATAATCAAATAAATATCAGTCCAAAGATGGCAAGATTAGCTGTTATAGGCAGAGAGAACAGGAGGAAAAGGTTATAGACATTAAGAAAAAAGTAGCAGAATTAAAGCATACATTAAAGAAAATAGAAAAATATATGTCAAATGCCCCGGAGGGTGGTCTGAAAATCCAGAATCGCTGCGGAAAGACATACTATTACCACCAATATAAGAATACTGAAACAGGATTATATGTAAAGACATATATAGACAGGAAGAATGAACAGCTTGCAAGACGGTTAGCTCAGAAGGGGTATTATGCAAAAGTAAAGCCTTTAATTGAGAAGAAGCTGCAGGCATTGGAGACATTTGCTCAAACGAAAAATGATGAAGAGATTGATAATGTTTATGACATGTTGCAGCAGGAGAGAAAGCAGCTTGTGGTTCCGATTAGAATAAGCGTAAACGAAAAAATCAGAATATGGCAAAATGAAAGTTATGAGCCGTATCAGAAATATAAGGAAAATTTGAAATATGAGACAGATAACGGAGAAACCGTGCGCTCTAAATCTGAGGTAATCATAGCTAATATATTAGCTAAAAATAATGAGCATTTATTATATAAATATGAGCGTCCACTGGAAGTGGTAATAGCCGGGCATACTCAGACTATCCACCCGGATTTCACGATAATAAATATTCATACCGGAAAGATTACATATTGGGAGCATGCGGGGCGCATGGATGATGCACAGTATGCCGATGATTTTGTCAGAAAGATGGATACATATACTGAGAATGGCTTATTTCAGGGCAATGATGTTATTGTGACTTACGAATCTATAAATTGTCCTTTAAATATACACAATGTGAAGATGATTGTTAAGAAATTGGTAGAGGGATAAATAATAGAGGGGGCAGGGAAGTTAATGAAATTAATAATTTTGAAGGACAGAATGGTGTAGTGATAATATTCGTGCACTGGAATGGGAGGGGAAGGTTTAGCAGTTTAGAAAATTTATGACGCTAATCTTAGGATGTTGATGAAAAGATTAGTAATATGTGGTACAATTATTTTTGGATAGTTGTGTAAAAATAGAAAGAAAGTTATTATAAATCTAGATTATAGTACACACATATTAGATAATTCACAAAAAGGGAAGGAGTCGTGTAAATGGGAAAACAAGACCTTTCAGAAGAGGATATAAAAGCTAGATATATAACACCAGCGGTAGAACATTCAGGCTGGGATAAAAAGCAGATTCGCTATGAGTATGCATTTACAGCAGGTCGCATCATCCTGAGAGGGAATATAACTTCAAGAGGCAAGCAGAAATTTGCAGATTATCTTTTATTCTATAAGCCTAATTTCCCATTGGCAATCATAGAAGCTAAGGATAATAACCATCCAGTAGGAGCAGGACTGCAACAGGCTATAGAGTACGCAGAAGCTCTGGATGTGAAGTTTGTATATGCATCCAATGGAGATGGATTCGTAGAGCAGGATTTAATAACTGGTGATATTCGTAATCTTTCATTAGATGAGTTCCCATCGCCAGATGAACTGTATCACAGATATGTAAATGAAATGAATTTTTCTGAAACTGGTGAGAAAGCTCTGCTTGAGCCATATTACTGGGTGCCGGGTTATAAGACACCTCGTTACTATCAGAGAATTGCCATTGACAGAACTGTAAATGCTGTGGCAAGAGGCAGGGATAGGGTGCTTTTAGTTTGTGCAACAGGAACTGGTAAAACATTCATGGCTTTTCAGATTATCTACAGACTATGGAAAGCTGGCATTAAAAAGAAGATATTGTTTCTTGCAGATAGAAATGTTCTTGTAGACCAGACAATATCAGGTGATTTCAAGCCATTTGGTGGTAAAATGACTAAAGTCGAGAATAAACAGCTCGACAGTTCTTATGAGATATATCTGGCATTGTATCAGCAGTTGGCTGGTGATGAGGGGACAGAGCCATTCAGGCAGTTTAAGCCTGAGTTTTTTGACCTGATACTCGTTGACGAGTGTCATAGAGGTTCCGCTAAGGAAGAGTCTGCTTGGAGAAAAATATTAGAGTATTTCTCTGGATCAACTCAGATAGGTATGACAGCTACACCAATTGAAACCAAAGAAGCATCATCCCAGACATATTTTGGAGAAGCTATTTATGAGTATTCTCTGAAACAGGGAATTAATGATGGATTCCTTGCCCCATATAAGGTCATTCGTATAGGACTTGACAAAGACCTTGTTGGTTATCGTCCAGAAGCTGGAAAACATGATGATAATGGATATGAAATTGAGGATAGAGAATATAATGTAAAAGACTTTGATAGGACTCTTGTACTTGATGAAAGAACCAAAGTCATTGCCAAGAAAGTAACAGAGTTCTTGAAAAAAACTGATAGGTTCAGCAAGACGATTGTGTTCTGCATAGATGTAGAGCATGCGGAGCGTATGCGTCAAGCTCTCATTGCCGAGAATAAAGACCTGTGGACTGAGAACCACAAGTATATTATGCGTATAACCGGAGATAATGCCGAAGGTAAAGCTCAACTGGATAATTTCATTGATGAGGACAGTACATATCCTGTTATAGCAGTCACAAGCAAGCTGATGACTACTGGTGTTGATGCCAAGATGTGCAAGCTCATTGTGCTGGATAACAATATCAATTCCATGACAGAATTCAAACAGATTATTGGTCGAGGTACTCGTCTGCTTGAAGATTATGGAAAAACATATTTCACAATTATGGATTTCCGTAACGCATCAAGATTATTTGCTGATAAGGATTTTGATGGTAACCCTGAGGTAGTAATCGACATTACTGGCGATGACCCAGTAGATCCAGTAACAGGCAATGAAGATGATACTGGCAGTAATTCAGGTACAGGAAATACTGGTGATTCTGGCGATGATTGGGGTTATGGTGATGACTATGAAAAGCCTAAGAAGTATTATGTCAATGATGTAGAAGTCAAGGTTCTGTCGGAGAGAATACAGTACATTGATAAAGATGGAAAACTTATAACAGAGAGCCTTATCGACTATACAAGAAAGAATATCTTAGGACAGTATGCAAGGTTAGATATATTCCTCAAGAAGTGGAATGAAGCTAAAAAGAAACAGGCTATTGTAGAGGAGCTTCGTGAGGATGGAGTACTTCTGGATGCTGTTCGTGAAGAGACAGGTCAGACCGATATAGACGATTTTGATTTAATCTTGCACCTTGCATATGATAAAGCACCACTTACCCGCATTGAACGTGTTAAAAATGTTCAGAAGAGAGGATATCTCTATAAGTATTCAGAATTGGCACAAAAGGTTTTGGGAGCACTTATGGATAAGTATGCAAGTGAAGGCTTGAAAGAGATAGAGGAGACAAAAGTGCTGCAGTTACACGAATTCCAGCAGTTTGGCAGTCCTATGAAGATTGTCAAAGCTTTTGGAGGCAAAGCAGCATATGAACAGGCTGTGAAGGAACTGGAGGATGAAATCTTCTCTGCATAATATATACAAAATGGGAGAAATATTATGGATTATTTATATCATTATACGAGTATAGAAACTCTTGCATTAATATTAAAAAATAATACACTTTGCTTTAATAATTTATTAAATGTTGATGATAGCGAAGAAGCAGAAACATTTGATATGGGGAAATTTGGAAGATTTGTATATGTAAGTTGTTGGACAAGTGATGAACAGGAGTCTATTCCGCTTTGGAATTTGTATACTCCTGATATGCATGGTGTAAGAATAAGGTTGCCTAAATTTCCATTTAAAAAATATTCTTACAAAAAAAATGAATATTTTTTTAACCAAGATGTTGAAACATATATCAATTTTGAAAAGATGTATAACGAAAATAAGGTGAGTATAGTTGCAACACAGCCAAAGTTAATTGAAATTGAATATACAAATGATATAAAAAAATTATATCCTAAAGTACGAGAAGTATCATCAGAGGAAAAGTTTAAGCAATATTTGAATGAGGGAAATATAGGAAGTGGAAAACTAGATTTTTCGTATTCGCTTGAAGAAATAGGAAGGTATAAACGCAAAGAATGGAGTTTTCAAAAAGAATGGCGATATATTTATTCTGTTATGCCAATGGGATTGAAAGAATCCAATCCACCAACAACTGAAAAACAGATAGAATTAATTAGAAGAATAGAGAATAGGGAATACGAACCAGCATATTCAAGAATGTTTTTGGATTTGGATGATAGTGCACTCGAAAGTATTGAAGTATTATGTGGACCAAGAATGAGTGATGCAGAAAAAATTATAGTTAAAGCGTTGTTAAAAGAATACTGTCCTAATGGGGAATACAAAGAAAGTAGGATTAAAATAAAAAAATAGCAGAAAGTAGGTTTGGCAATGGCAATAACTAATTTCGTTAAGAGAATACAAGATGTAATGCGTAATGATGCAGGTGTAAATGGAGACGCTCAGAGAATTGAACAGATTGTGTGGACACTGTTTCTAAAGATATATGATGCAAAAGAAGAAGAATGGGAGCTTATTAATGATGATTACATATCCATAATTCCAGATGAGTATAAGTGGCGAAACTGGGCGGTAGATAATAAAGACGGTCTGGCTCTAACAGGGGATGCACTTCTTAATTTCGTCAATAATAAGCTTTTTCCTACACTTAAAAATCTTGAAGTATCAGAGGACACTCCGATGAACCAGATGATGGTGCGTTATGCCTTTGAGGACGCAAACAACTATATGAAAGATGGTATCCTGCTTAGACAGGTCATCAATATCATTGATGAGATTGATTTTACGGAGTATGAGGAAAGACACGCATTTGGTTCAATTTACGAGTCATTCTTGAAGGATTTACAGAGTGCCGGTAATTCTGGCGAATTTTATACACCTAGAGCAGTAACAGACTTCATGGTAAAAGTTACAAAGCCAAGACTTGGCGAGAGGGTAGCTGACTTTGCTTGCGGTACTGGTGGATTCCTTGTGTCTGCTCTTAATGAATTATATGATGAAAGTCTGACTTCCAACGAGAATAAGGAAATTTATAATAATACAGTTTATGGTGTAGAGAAGAAGGCTCTACCACATATCCTATGTGTTACCAATATGCTTTTGCATGACATTGATAACCCTGAGATTATTCATGGAAATACTCTTGAGACAGATTGCAAAGAGTACAGAAAGCTGGAAAAGTTTGACCTTGTCCTTATGAACCCACCATATGGCGGTAATGAAAAGGATTCTGTAAAAGCAAACTTCCCGATGGAACTACGTAGTTCAGAGACTGCCGATTTATTTATGGACATTATTATGTTTCGATTGAAAAAGGATGGCAGGTGTGGAATCATTTTGCCTGATGGTTTCTTATTTGGTACTGATAATGCAAAGGTAAATATCAAGAAGAAACTGTTAGAGGAGTTCAATCTTCATACAGTTATAAGAATGCCACACAGTGTGTTTGCTCCGTATACTTCTATTACGACAAACATTTTGTTCTTTGAAAATACACACCCGACAGAAGAGATATGGTTCTATCGTTTGGACATGCCTGAGGGGTATAAGAACTTCTCAAAGACAAAGCCCATGAAGCTGGAGCATTTTGCATTGGCTCTTAAGTGGTGGGATAATCGTGAAGAGATTGAAGTAGATGGATTCCCTAAGGCAAAGAAATATACGGTAGATGAAATCGTAGCCAATGGATATAATATTGACCTCTGTGGATTTCCACATGAAGAAGAGGAAATTCTTGACCCTATGGATTTGATTAATCAGTATCAGGAAAAGAGAGCCTCCCTTAATGCTGAGATTGACCATGTATTAGAGAAGATTACGTCTATGTTGGGAGGTAACTAATTTGAATGCACAGGATTTAAAGAATAGTATCTTACAGCTTGCTGTTCAGGGCAAGCTTGTCGAGCAAAGAGCCGAAGAAGGAACTGCGAGAGAGCTTCTTGAACAGATAGCTGCAGAGAAAGCACAGCTTATTAAAGAGGGCAAGATTAAGAAAGAAAAGCCATTGCCAGAGATTACTGAGGAGGAGATACCTTTTGAAATTCCGGAGACTTGGGAGTGGGTGAGATTAGAAGAACTAGGTGAGATAATAGGTGGAGGTACGCCAAAAACTTCTACACCAGAATTATGGGATGGTGATATAGCCTGGTTAACACCTGCGGATATGAAAAATATAAAAGGAAAGTATGCCTCATCAGGAGCAAGAAATATTACACAACTTGGTTTAGATAAATCATCTGCACGTTTGATGCCGGCAGGAACGGTCTTATATTCAAGTAGAGCCCCAATTGGATATATCGCAATTGCAGGTAATGATATATGTACTAATCAGGGATTTAAGTCATTAGTTCCAGTAAATACAGAAATGAGTGAGTATATATATTATTGTTTGATTTCAAGAACTAATAACATTGTGAGTCGTGCCTCAGGAACAACATTTAAAGAAATTTCGGGTTCAGAGTTTGGACGTACTGTTGTACCTATACCACCACTTGCAGAACAGCAACGCATTGTTGCCAAGATTGAAGAAATTCTTCCATATATCTACCAGTATGATAAAGTTTATACGAAATTGGAAATATTTAATAAAAAATTTCCAGAGGATATGAAGAAAAGTATTCTGCAAATGGCTATGCAGGGCAAGCTGGTGGAACAACGACCAGAAGAAGGAACTGCTGATGAACTTTATGAGAAGATTGTTGCAGAGAAAGCCCAGCTTATCAAAGATGGTAAGATTAAGGCAGATAAGAGAATAGTCGACAGAATGATAAAAGAGGAAGATATTCCTTTTGAAATACCTGAGAATTGGAAATGGGTTTATCTGGGAACAATACTTAATAAGTTGACGGATGGGACGCATAAGACACCTAAGTATGCTATGTCTGGTGTGAAATTTGTTTCAGTCAAGGATATGAGTAGTGGTATTTTATGCTTGGATAATGCAAAATTTATAACGCAAGAGGAACATGAAGAATTATATGCTAGATGTAATCCAGAACGAGGAGATATTTTATTATCTAAAATTGGGACAACAGGAGTTCCGGCAATAGTGGATACAGATGAAAAATTTAGCTTATTTGTGAGTGTTGCATTGTTAAAAATAAACTCAAAGTTTTTATATAATAAATATTTATATTACATGATATATAGTCCTTTAGTTCAAAAACAGGCTAATGTAAACACTAGAGGGGTTGGAAATAAAAACTGGGTTTTAGATGCAATAGCGGATACTGTTGTACCGCTTCCACCAATTGAGGAGCAGAAGCGTATTGTTGCAAAGATAGAGGAGATATTGCCATATTGTAACAGACTAATGAAATAGAATTATGGAGGTGCGATATAATGGGAACTGTTATGGATATATATCAGTTAGTAAGAGATTTAATTGATGAGGCTAAAAAACAGAAGAACTTGGAACTTGTTGATAAGTTAATTGAGATAAAATTATCTTTATCTGAAATAGAAGACGAAAATCGTGATTTAAAGAAGAAAATTGAAGAGTTAGAACAATCTAATATTATAGAAGAGGATTTAGAGCTTCTACCTAAAGGATATTATATAAGAAAAAGTGAAAAAGCAGAGGGAAAAGATATAAAATATTGTGTAGCATGTTGGCAAAATATTAAGAAACTTATGCCGTATGTTAATTCAGTTGGAAGCTCGAAAATATGCTGTAATTGTCATAATATTATTCATTAATCTAATAATAGACGTTTACCAAAGTAAACAATTCATTTTCTATGAGGATAGTCAGGAAATTGTGGACGATACGAAGGTAGAGCTTATTACAGATGTTTTTTAACTATGTACGATAATAAGTTTTCATTGGAGCAGATTGCGCTTGCAATGAAAAAAGTGTTGACGAAATCAGAAAAAATAATTAAAGACAATAGAAATGTAATGGTATAGCTGTGAGGAACGGCTTTATGGAATATATGATTGCTGTTCCAATGCTATTTTACTTAAAAAGAGCAGGTACCCACTAGATAGCACAGTGTCTAGTGGGTTAATATATATTTATAAAATTTTACAAAAAGGTGAAATAAATTGTTTAATATTTTATTTTGGAATTTAAAAGGACATGCCATAGAAGATTATGTCATAGAATGTATAGCTGAAAACGATGTTGATATTGTATTATTTTCAGAATTTGCTGGAATTGATTTTAATAAAATAGAAGATGGCTTAGGAAAAATGTATGTGCGTGTAAGGGGCATAGAAGATGATATTAAGGTATCGGCAATGGCTAAAGTTACTATTTGTATGTCAAGTATACAGCAGGAAAAACGATATAATGTATATAAAATAGAAACAGTGTTAAAAAAATATTTGTTAGCAGGGGTACATCTTGAAGATAGGAGAAATTATAAAAATTCCGATAGAATTGATACTATACATCATTTAATGGCAGATATTGAGAAAACAGAGGATATATTTACTTGTGATAATACGATAGTTATTGGTGATTTTAATGCTAATCCGTATGATGAGGAATTATTAAGCTTTTATGCTTTTAATGCTGTTTTATTTAAAAAGGTTATAGATAAAAATGAATTTACTAGTTTTAAAGGAGAAAAACGTAAAAGGCTTTACAATCCTATTTTACATTATATATCAGAAAATACAGAGATGTATGGCAGCTTTTATTTAGACGGACAATCTCAGACATCCTATTGGTGGTGCCTTGACCAAGTGTTAGTAAGAAAAGTACTAGCAAACAATATTGTAAATGTGCAATATATAAAAAGCGTGGGTTCGAGAGATTTATTGAGAAAAGATAAAATTCCTAATAAAAACATAAGTGATCATTTACCGTTATTGGTTAATATACAGGAGGTTTGAAATGGGGTTTGAAAATTATTGGGGACTAAGTGAAAATTTGCAGGATGACGTGAAAGTTACAGATAATATTTATAAAATTATAGAGAAACAGTGTGAATATTTGAGTCAGTATACACATGGAAAAGTATTTGCAGTATTTGATGAAATGAAAATTGTTAACACAATGCCATTAAAATCACAATATGAGAAAAATTTGTTAAAATATGTTGATAATGTGAGAAGTATTCCCCAAAAAGATGAGACAACATTTACAACAGATTTGATAGACATAAATTATATATATTCTGAAAAACATTATGAATTTCAAATATGCACTGATAAATACAGATTTAGACTTTTTGAATTAGTTATGACACCGATATATCCGGTAAAAATGATTGTTGATGATGGAATTTGCAAGAATATAGGAGGTGTATTATCAAAAATCGCCGAAACAATGGAAGAACCTAATTATTATGAAATTTGTGATGAAGATGTTTTTTGTGATGTCTTAAAGAATGTTTTACAGGATAGAAAAGTTAGATATATTATAAAAGAGTTGCAAAAACGTGTGGAAGATAACGAAATAAAATGCGTACCGCAAAAGATAATAATATGTGAGGGACAAAGTGATGAAGTGATTCTTCAAGCAATTGCGCGAAAATTGAATTGTCAGGTTAGAATAGTTTCTGCTGGGGGAAAGGGTAATGTTCCTATTTTTTTTAATGCATTACATAAGGAGAATAAAAATGCTTGTGTTTTAATCGTTGTTGATTCTGATGGAGATGAACAACAAACAAAGAAAATGCTTGAAGAAAAAATAAAAGAAGGAAGCTATCAGCTTGCCATAATTAATAATAAAATAGAAGATTGGTTTACGCCTAATATTGCAGGATTTAGTAAACTTAAATTGATGCAATCAATAGACAGAATAATTGAAGACGCGGACTTTGAACAAATTCGTAAGAGTAGTGTTGCATTTGCAAAGGTTGTAGATTTTTTGCAGAAATAAAGTTGTATAGCTTTATTTAGAATCAATATGTAGCATATATAACCGATTATATATAAATACACTGTGGTTGTAACAGTTTTTCATTGTTAATTGGAAGAGAATTTAAAGAAATCTATAGCATCTTCAGTTGTATATTACACATACATTAGTGTGGAGGGAACGGTATAAGAAGTATGGGAAATATGCATAAACAAGAGTTATAAGAAAAAAGAATGGGTATAAAAGAGCTTTTTGACAATAACTGGGTATCTTGTAAATGTAAAACAATTTAAACTTAAATCGTAAATGAGCCAGACGCTAAGACGCAGAGCTGATCCCAAAAGAAAAGTGGATTAGTTCTGCGTTTTATTCATGACAATAGAATGTTAGCGAAGCATTATTATAATAAGAATAGAATTGGTTGGGTGAGAAGCTGAGTGTTGTGTTTTTTGTGTGAAACTGTTTTGATTGTTTTGACCATATGCAATAATTTACCCTTGACAGTTCAAAATGACAAGAGTATAATACATTTTGACAATGAAAGTTGTCAAATAGACAAGCAAAGTTGTCGAACGGAGGTGCTATATGATACTGCGAAATCGTTTAAAGGAACGCAGGGCTGCACTGAATGTTAATCAGCAGGAAATGGGATGCTTATGCGGTGTATCAAGGCAGACGATCAGTTTGATTGAACGTGGCGATTATTCGCCGTCCGTTACCCTTGCCTTAACGATTGCAAAAGTGTGCGGCGTCGCGGTGGAAGAAGTTTTTTATTTACAGGAGGAGGAAGAAGATAATGGATAAAAATGAAATTAAGAGGGCAAATCGGAAAGCTCTGCCAAAATTTATGCTCATTATGGTAATATGCTTCATTATCGGCGGAACAATAGGCTTTTGCTCGGCAAAATATGGGCTGAATACGCTGGCGGGCGGAATGAAAAACGCGGGAATGTTTTTTGGGACATATATTGCTCCGTGGCTGATGTTAGCGGCAGCGGTAATTGTGCCGGTGATCTGCGTTCCTATTTATCAAAGCGCAACAAAACTACTCGCCTCTTGGGACGGCGAAAATGAGGAAATGTCCGATACGATTGACGAAAAACTATCCATCGTGCTTTGGGTAACAAGCTCAGCCCTTATCCTCTCTTACTTCCTTATTGCGGCATCTTATGCCAATGGATTTGAAACTTTTAAAACTGAAACCAGTGGGGCTCTGTTTCTTGCGGGCATTATCGGTTTCTTGATCATTATGATTGAATCGGTCATATTCCAGCAGAAATGCGTTGATACCACCAAAAAGATGAATCCCGAAAAAACGGCGTCCGTCTATGATACGAAGTTTCAAAAGAAATGGATGGAGAGCTGCGATGAAGCCGAAAAATTTATGATTGGCAAGTGTGCGTTTAAAGCTTACGCCGCCACAAACACAGTTTGTACGATTCTGTCCATTGTGCTTGCCGTCTGTGCGCTTGTTTTTGGCATAGGATTCTTACCTTCTCTTGTAGTGTGCCTGATTTGGATTGTAAATCAGTCTGTATATTGTAAGGAAGCGTTAAAGTATTCAAAGGCAGGAACTAAGATTTCATGATGGAAACGCAGGAGGACAGGCAATGGGAAGTTATTTGGTGATTATTGCTGTGCTGATTATCTTTTTCTGCATCAGGAGAAGAAGGCGAACAGCAGCGGTTGCGTGGCAGATACTAAATCAAAGAAAACAAAACAAGGAGAATGTTGTTATGAAAGAACTTGCAAAACAATTTATCGGGGAAGAATGCATCATTTATACGATCACTTCAAATGACGGCAGCATACAGGGCGTCATTAAGGAAATTGATGATGGAGGCATGGTCATTGAGAGAAATTCCGGTGGACGGGAAATCGTCAATCTCGACTTTGTCACCCGTATCCGACAGTATACGAGAAAGAAAAACGGAAAGAAAAAGGACTTTGTGTTGGACTAAAACAAAATCAAAAGCTGCAGAGATAGATGATCAAATGAGGTCTTCCGTTAATCGGTCAATGGGTATATACTCACATTAACCGAATCGGTTAACGGAGGCAGCTTATGAATGAAAAATTTTATGATTTGTCGGAAGAAAAACAATCGCAGATATTGAATGCTGCATATAAAGTATTTGCAACAAATCAATATAAAAAGGCAGCAACCTCGGAAATTGCGGCAGAAGCCGGAATTTCCAAGTCACTTTTGTTTCATTATTTTCATAACAAACTGGAGATGTATATTTTTTTATGGAAGCATGCAGCGGATTTGACAAAAAAATACATGTGTAAATATAAGGTATATGAAACAGATGATTTTTTTGAAATGCTGCGTCGAGGTCTGATGGCTAAGTGTGCAGTGATGAGAAAATACACATTTTTAGCCCTGTTTTCCATTAATTCATACTTTGAAACAGAGCCGGATATTCAATCAATTGTCCAACAGGATGTACATGATGCTGCTCAAACGACAATGGAATTGCTTCTGTCAATTCTGAATCCTGATTTCATCCGTAAGGATATAGAATTTGTTCGTATATATAAAGAAATTCTGTATGCTTCAGACGGGATGCTTAAACATTGGTACAGAACAGGAAATTATGATGTAACTGTTTTTGAGCAGGAATATCTGGAAATGATAAATCATTGGGAAATGGTTTATGGAAAGGGGAAGGAAAATGATAGAAAGCAGTTATAAAACACGCTGTGGCTGCATCCATTATTTTATAAATATAATAGACAAGCAGAAAATTACGTTAGTGTTTTTGCCGGGACTTACAGCAGACCACAGGCTTTTTGAAAAACAGATAGAATATTTTGAGAATAAACAGAATGTGTTTGTATGGGATGCACCATCACATGCGTTATCCAGACCATTTACGAATAATTACAGTCTGTCTGACATGGCAGAATGGCTTGATAAAATCTTGGAAAAAGAAGAAATTTATAATCCCATCATTATCGGTCAGTCTATGGGTGGATATCTGGCTCAAATGTATATGGAATTATATCCGGATAAGATAAAAGGCTTTATCTCCATTGATTCTGCACCGCTTAAAAAGTCGTATATTAGTGCAATGGAAATATGGCTTCTTGAAAGAGTAGAGCCATTATATAGAATATATCCATGGAAAGCACTTCTCAGGGCTGGCTCAAGAGGGTGCGCACAGACGGAATATGGTCAGAAGCTTATGCGCAAGATGATGATGTCCTATGATTCAGATCCTAAAGAATATGCAAGGCTTGCCGGCTTCGGGTACAGGATGCTTGCTGAGGCAATCAAAGCAGACCTGCCATATCATATCAGTTGTCCGGCACTTCTTATCTGTGGCGAAAAGGATAAAGCTGGCTCAGCAAAAAGCTATAATAAGAAATGGCACCAGAGAGAAGGTTTACCGCTTAAATGGATAAAGAATGCCGGTCATAATTCCAACGCTGACCAGCCTGATGAAGTAAACAGGCTTATAGAAAAATTTATCAGCGAGGTAGATAGGAAAGGAGTGCCCGGATGAAATTAAATATACAGTGGAAAAAAGTATTATATGGAATTGCATTGATAGTATTGGTATAATATTGGCTGTTCTTCATTTTATTGTGGGTGGAAATGGCATCGGCGATTTCATCTCTGGCATTATTGCAGTTATATCGGTATTGGTAATATTAGCAGGAACTTATATTACATTAAGTGAAATCAAAAACTATAAATGAAAAATTTAAAGTATGGTGAATGTTCTGCGGGAGAGTGTAAAATAAAGTGTGTAAGCTTGCTGCACAGACTGTAAAGAATGCATGCCTTAATATCCCTGATACAGCGGGAATGGTGCTCCATCTGTGGAATGGGGTGGTGTCCGATAAAAATAATAACCATACCACTTAATTTTCCTTCGATACTCCACGGGTGTCATCTTCATGTACCTGCGGAAAGTGCGATTATATAAGATGGATAACGAAATGACAAGAGCAGATAATAAATTTGCTGAATATGTGATGGAACTTGATTACAGTAGTATTGGTCCGAGCGTGTATGCAGGGAATATCAGTTCTAGTGTGCTATCGGACATCATGGCAATCAGCCACAGGGCTTTTAGAAGGCAGGATGTCATAGTCTATGTCGGGATTGACATGGACGAGGAGTATGATGAGGGAATGGTGTTTACAGGCGATGCTATAATCTACTGGCTTGATAGCGGTGAGGAGGTGGTGAGGATTCCGTATTCTGAGATTGAAAGGGTTGACTTTGATGATACGGATATAATTATTGAGCATGGCGGTACAGAGCTCTCCATCACCTTGGGCGAGGATGCGGAGGATGAGAAATATCCGCGATATATGTATAATTTTATTATGGATATATTAGATTATGAATAGAAAATGATACTTTATTAAGCTTTCGATATAGTCAGTACAGGAAAGGTGTGCCGATTATGTCTTGATAACAGTTGGGTATAGCGAGTCCGATTGCCACATCAAATGGGGTAATCGGACTTCATGCTATAAAAAATATTACTTCCAAAGGGATTTCATTATGTTACTCAGAAGCAGTTAATAACGTCACTGCCCGCCCTTGCGAAAGCGATGAATTCATCAAGCTGTGCATGGCAGATAATGCTTTGACCGCCAGAAAAAGCTTCGTGTGTGAGCACATTGACCCAGTCGCCCTCTGGAAGATATACCGCACGTTCGGTTTCGCCCTGTCTGTATATCGGGGCAAACAGAAGGTCGGCTCCGTACATGTACTGGTCTTCAAGGGTGTAACATATTTCATCGTCAGGAAAATCGAAAAACATAGGACGCATGATAGGGGCACCTGTCTGTGAATTAATGTCCATATATTGGCAGGTATAGTCTTTTAGTTTTTCACGATAACCTAATATTTTTTTTATTATATGATAATTCTTCTCTCCGAAGGACCATATTTCATTGTCACCGCCGCTTGGTTCAATGATGCCGGGGTGTCTTTCGGTGTAGGTCGACTGCCTTTTTCTTGCACCATGAAGACGCATCACAGGGCAGAATAATCCGAACTGGAACCAGCGTACAATTAATTCCCTGAAATAATCACTTTCTGTATCTCCGTTTAAGAAGCCGCCTATATCCGAGTTCCACCACGGAATGCCGCACATGCTCATGGACAGGCCGCTGGTTATACTCATTTTAAGATTTTCAAAGGTGGACGGAATATCGCCATTCCACACGATTGCACCGAACTTCTGGCTGCCCGGATAGGCTGCTCTGGTGAGAGATATGATTTCGTCCTCGCCGGAAGCCTTAAGACCATCGTAGAAGGTCTTGGCATAGTAATAAGGGTATAGCTGTGCTACCTGTGCACCATTGCCGAGATAGTATTTTAAGTGCCCCGGCTGCTGTGGGTGAACCTCAGGCTCCGCCTCATCGAGCCAGAAGGTTTTTATTCCATGCTTATAGTAGTTATTTTTTACCTTGTCCCATACAAATTCTCTTGTCTCGGGATTCATCATATCAACGAAAGTCTGCTGACCATAGAAATCGAAGGTTCCATATTGACCGTTTTCGGTTCTGACGAGCATGTTTCTCTCGCTCATTTCAAGGTAGTTTTCGCTCTTTGGATTGATGGTAGGCCAGATGGAGACTACAGGATGAATATCCATCTCTTCAAGCTCTTTTACCATCGCGGCAGGGTCTGGCCAATATTTAGGGTCGAATTTCCATTCACCCTGTTCAGTCCAGTGGAAGAAATCAATTACAATGGCATCAATAGGGATTCCCTGCTTTTTATATTCACGAGCTACAGCTAAAAGGTCATCCTGACTCTCATATCTTAACCTGCACTGCCAGAAGCCGGCAGCCCATCGCGGAAATTTAGGCGCATAGCCTGTGAGGTCACAGTAGAGCTTCATAATGTCAGCGGGAGTGTCACCGGTATAGACGAAGTAGTCTGCCTGGTAAGCACTGTCAGCCACAAACATAGTATGATTTCTTGTTGTCTCACATCTTCCCGGGGATGGATTATTCCAGAAGAAACCATAACCAAGTGAGGAGTAGAGCACAGGAACAGTGGATTTGGTGTTATAGTGAATTATCTGTGAGGTGCTGCCTTTTCTGTCAAATAAATCAACCTGCTCCTGACCTATTCCATAAAAATGCTCACCTTCATTGGCATCGAAAATCACGCTGATTTTGTAGTGGTCGCCCTCAATATGCTGGTTTCTGTTGCTGTAGTCACCTTCAAATCTTGTATGAAGAACAGGAGTATCTTTTTTAAAGTAGGTTATTATTCCGCCATACCATATCTGTCCTGCATCGATGGTTGCTTTCATAGCTCCATTTGTGATGGTTGCGAATCTGCCGTCACATTCAATGTGGCAGTCATCGGCAGTGGCAGGAGGCAGTACAGTCCAGTTTTCATCAAGAATTTTACTGTTTTTGGTGCTTCTGCAGCGAAGACAGTTCATGCCATAGGGCTCGATTATTGTCAGTTCATCTTTTCTCTGGTAAATAAGTTTTTTTCCTTCAACGCGAATGTTTCCCATTGTGCAGGCTCCTTCCATATCTCTTATTTTGTGTAATTGTGAAATTGTTGCAACTAATTAAAAATGTATTTCAGCCAAAAACGATGTTGTATGTATTATATTGCAAAAAAATAAAATATACTTGCTCAAAATAGCTATAAAGTTGTATTATATTGTTATAAATGCAGAATTGTAATGCTGCTTTCGGGATGAAGTGAAATGAGGATAGCTATGAAAAATAAAGAATTGCTGGAAAATGTGAAGCATTTTACAAAAGCCAGACCTTTTTCAATCCATAAGACTGAAATAGGTGCAGACAGTACGAATGCTCTTTATGTACATTATCATCCGGAGATGGAGTTTATTTATCTGGATGAGGGAAGCATGACATTTTATGTTGAGGGAAAACAGTACAATATGAAGGAGGGAGATGCACTTTTTATACCTCCGGCACTGGTTCATAATGCGGTAAAAAATACAGGTGTGCCGTGCAGGCACTATGCGGTTGTTTTTTCAGAGGAATGGCTGTTTATGGAGAATACATTTGAGAGAAATATTTATAATGAAATAATTTATCCGTACAGATATGAATGTGTATGTATGCTTGGGAGGAACAATCAGGCTGACATGGAGACATTATTACTGTTGAAAAAAATTTCTGCTTTTATGCAGATGGGGCTTGAGGAATATGAGCTTTCCTTAAAGGGCATTCTGCTAATCTGTTTTCAGAGACTATATTCGCAGTACTTTGCCAAGCTTAGGACTTCAGATGTGAAAGGTGCTCCTAAAATAGAAATACAGCAGAGTATCAGCTTTCTGAATGAACATTTTGCAGAGGATATAAGTATTGTGGAGTTGTCAGCTTTAGCAGGCTACAGTGTAAGCCACTACGAACATAGTTTTAAGGCTTTAACGGGCAAATCACCATTTGAATATCTTAATTATATAAGGATTATTCATGCTTCTAAGCTTCTTAAGTCCACAAAAAAGCTGATTACGGATATAGCATCGGAATGCGGCTTTGACAATATCAGTTATTTTAACAGGGTATTTAAGCGCATAATGGGGATTACGCCGAATGCGTACAGGAAGCTCAGAGAGAAAAAATAATAAATTGCAGATTGAAGAACAGTGTTGATATTATAAGAACTATATCTGCACTGATGAGTCCGAAGCTTATAAGCAAAATACATACCAAATGGATTGTCATTTGTTCAATCCTTCTCACGATATTCGGACTGTGCGGATTTTCAATCTCATCCGGCTATTGGATGCTTTTTATCTTTGCTATACCTTACGGGCTAGGAGCCGGAGCGATTGATTCGGCTGTCAATCATTATGCTGCTAACAATTATTCCGGTTCGGGCTTCGGTTATGCCGGGGCAGATTATGACAGCGTGTACGGAAAAGTTACATGCCGCTGGAAGAAAAAAGCGGACGGATATTTTGAGTATGACATTGTTGTTCCGCCTAATACGACGGCAAGCCTTGAAATCAACGGGGTTGAAGAAAGAATATTGAATGTCGGAATATATCATTTTGCAGTGTGGTCTGAAAAAGACTCCTGCTTAAGAAAAATAAGCCAATGACATGAATAAGTTTTATCATGCCATTGGCTTTATTTATTCTGTCAGTATATTTTATAATAAACATCTAGGCTATTAGTTATAACATTATCGAAAAATGTTTATTATTTCAATCTGTTCTTTCCTGATTTCCGTGCAAAGGCTGTAGCAAGCATTGCACAGCATAATATAGCTGCTACGATAAATGAGTATGTTTGAAGATAAAGATTTCGAACTACTTATTGGTAGCAGTACTGCAGGCAATGCTTGCAGTATGCAGGGGGATAAATATGCTCCTTTTTTATGTTCGTGTATATTCCGGATATTACGCCGGGTATGGCAACAGTAGGTTGCTTTTCAGAACATGAATTTGTCGATATAATAAGGTTATGGAGGTGATGACTATGGAAACAAAAAATATTATTTTGAAACTTCGTACTGAAAGAGGAATGTCACAGGACGAGCTGGCAGATAAAATCATGGTAACAAGGCAGGCAGTATCACGTTGGGAAAATGGTGATACAGTTCCAAACACTGATACACTTAAGCTCTTATCTAAAGAATTTGATGTTTCAATCAATACGCTTTTGGGAGAACCCAGAAAGCTGTTCTGCCAGTGCTGTGGAATGCCAATTGATGATGATTCCATATTGGGACGTGATAAGGATGGCACATTAAATGAGGAGTATTGTAAATGGTGCTATGCAGATGGAACATACACATATAATAATATGGATGAATTGATTGATGTGTGTGTAAAGAATATGGTAAATGATAACTTTACCGAAGAACAGGCACGTTCTTATCTGAATGAAATGCTTCCAAAGTTAGATTACTGGAACAGGTATGATGAACTTAGTGACAATGGGCAGTTTGAAGAGTTTAAAAAGCAATTGATAAATGAAATAAATGAGCTGCATATAGACGGACTTCCAAGGGTAGACAGACTAAATGCACTTGTGGGGAAATATGTGAATCTGGAATACGCTCTGCCTAATGGACAAAAAGTGAAATTCCTTGATGATCAGAAAACATATCTGGGCAATCAACTGCAGTCTGAATTTGGAGGAGACAGGTGCTTCGGTATTCTGGCAGGTATGGATTTTCTTCTCGTATGTACATATGAGAAGAATGGAGAAAATCCGGAGCTTGTGATCTATAAAAAGAGATAATATAAACAAAAAGAATTATCTTTACAAATAAATGACCGTTTACTATTATCAAAACGTAAATGGTCGTTTATTTATTTTAGAGAAAATATTAATTGTGGCATTGTACCGTCATAACAAAAGAAAAAGAGATAATTTTGACTGTATTTTACAGCGTATGGAGCAGCAGATGGAATTATCATGCATCTTGGTACCGATTTTGTGCATGTTAGTTGTCTGTATATAGACAATGAATTCAATTAGCGATAGAATAATTATGGTGGTAAATCACCTGAAACGTATATGGAGTCAGCTGATATGGAAGAACAAAAATACGCCTATCGCGGCAATGATATTCCTACGTCAGATTTTATCATTGCTCTCTCAGAACCGGGAGACTATTGCATTGAAATCAATGCGAAAGATTTTCGGGGAAGCTATGGTATTTTAGATTGCCCGGAAACACAATAGATAAATATGGCTATCCGCAGGAGTGGAATAGTGAAGAAATATAAGGGTCGAATAGATAACAGGGAGATAGTATGGAAAAATATAATATCAGCCTCAGGCAGATTACAGAAGATAACTTTATTGAAGCATTTAATTTGAAACTTGCAAACGGACAGGAACATTTTGTTTCCCATCCAATTCGAAGCCTTGCACAGGCTTATGTTTACAGGAATCAATGTCAGCCGTTTGGAATCTATAAGGATGATACTATGATTGGTTATGTCATGGTGATTTATGATTATGATATTCCGGAATACGATATATGGCATATGATGATTGATGAATCTGATCAGGGACAGGGGTATGGAGGTATTGCATTGGATCTGGTGATTGAGTACATTAAAACGAAACCCTTTGGAACATCGGACAAAATAACACTAACCTGTAATATGGAGAATATTCACGCATTAAATTTATATAAGAATAAAGGCTTTAAAGAGACTGGAGCGATGGATGAAGATGAGATAGAATTATCCTTGATGTTATAGCAAAAGCGCAGGATTTGTTATGGTGATTTGTGAGAAAAGAGCAATTTATAAAATAAAAGAGAAAACCCATTACCCTTGGGTGATGGGTTGAACTCTTTTGCCAGGTGCCGGGTTCAAGCCCGGTACCTGGTGAGATGCGAAGCATCAATTTTATATGAGCAAGTAGCGAAGCGGATTGCGAATATCATTGACTGATTATATGGAACAGCATGAAAAAGGAGAAGATATGGAATCAGATATAATTAAAATCAGCCACCTGAATAAAAGCTTTGGCGAAGTAAAGGCTGTAAATGATTTGAGCTTTCGTGTAAAAAAAGGAGAATTGTTTGCGTTTCTTGGAGTAAACGGTGCGGGGAAAAGTACAA
>CAUCXT010000025.1 GCA_958446835.1 uncultured Eubacterium sp. | reverse complement strand
TGCTCCGTAGATATCAACCTCACATGATACAGGGATTCCTCTGCCTGTGAGACGGCTGTTAACGTAGCATGGAACGAAACCGAACTGTGTCTGGAATGCAGGCCAGCACTTTCCGGCGATGGCAACGAACTTTCTGTAACCTCTGTGTGCCTCTACCCAGTCAAGAAGTGTAAGCTCATACTGTGCAAGCTTTGCAAGAACCTCAGGCTTCTTGTTGCCTGCGCCAAGCTCTGCCTCCATATCCTTAACAACCTCAGGGATTCTCTCATCGCCTGCATGCTTGTTGAAGCTCTCGAAAAGGTCAAGCTCTGAATTCTCCTCAATCTCTACTCCAAGGTCATATAATGGCTTGATTGGTGCATTACATGCAAGGAAGTTGAGTGGTCTAGGACCGAAGCTGATAATCTTTAAGTTATTGAGTGCATATACTGCTCTTGCAATAGGAAGGAACTCATGAATCATGTCTGCACATTCCTCAGCATTGCCTACAGGATACTCCGGAATGTATGCCTTTATGTTGCGGAGCTTAAGGTTGTAGCTTGCGTTCAACATACCGCAGTATGCATCACCACGGTTGCTTGAAAGTGTCGCGATATTCTCCTCACTTGCTGCTACGAACATCTTAGGTCCATCAAAATGCTTTGCAAGAAGTGTCTCCGAAATCTCAGGGCCGAAGTTTCCAAGATAAACACAAAGTGCGTTACATCCTGCCTTCTTAATATCCTCAAGTGCCTGTACCATATGAATCTCGCTCTCAACGATACATACAGGACACTCATATATATCCTTGCTGTCATACTTAGCTGCGTATGCGTCAACAAGTGCCTTTCTTCTGTTTACTGATAAAGACTCTGGGAAGCAGTCTCTTGATACTGCCACAATTCCTACTTTCATTTCAGGAATGTTAATCATACAATAATCCTCCAATTCTGCCACACGGCTGTAAAATAAAATGCAAAAATGTGTGTGTTCCATGTATAATTTTGTCTAAAAATTAACATTGGTATGATTGTATTATATTACTTAGTTTTAATTTCATCAACCAAAAAAACCGAAAATTATGCATTTTAACCAAATTCGTATGACCTTCTCCGACTTTTCTAATTATAAAAAGTCGCCACAAGTCCCTATAGATAATGGAATAACCTATTTTTTTGTGTTTTCGTTCGCCTCACGTAACTATATGACCATTTTTACTATCAATATATTACATGAATTTTCTGCTTCTATTCTTCTGTATTTTTGCCATCTATTCTGAAGCAGCTAAAGCATGCACGCTTCTTACTATTCTCTGCTTCCGCAGTATTATTCCTAACATGCTCCGTATCAGAAACAACATGACAGCAGAATATACCGTTCTTCACACCAACCCAGCGCCCTGCCGTGGCTTCATAAGCAAGTGCATTGTCATAATTAACACCATCAATGCTGTAATCAAGATAAATCATGTTTCTTGTGACATTCTTTTCAATCACAGGAAGCAGCTCAACGCGGTTTCTGAAATATACATTCCTGCTGCCCGTATCAGTACCACATGGCAGTTTGTCAAGCCTTGCAAGCTCAACTACCTTGTCCTGCGAATAAGCCTTCTCATTTTTAAATGTCTGGCTTCCCGATATGGCTACAAACGAAAGTATACCATTCTTTCTTCTAAGTGCGACTGCGCCATAGTCTACTCCAAGTGAAACCATTCCGGCTATATCGCCTTCACCAACTGTATCTGTGTCAAGCTCCGTGACAGCGGAAAATTCAGGCGCAATCCACTTCTGTAAAAGAAGATTAGGCACATCGGCAATCGAAGTGTCCTGCTGCTTATCCACAGGATAGAGTTCAATCCCATGTCCGTTCATACTGTACCAGTCATCTGAGTGGTTGGCATTCCACTGCCACTGAAGCCCAAGCTTCTCACCGGTAAAAATGTCTGAGGCATCCGGAGCATATATATCGGCAAGCCCCTTCTCATGTCTGAATTTCTCCGCCATTGCAAGCGCCTCTGTTCCGATATCAGGCTTTCTGTGTACCATCACAGGCTGTCCTGCGTCCTCACTTATCTGTTCACCCATAACCGGCCAGTCATTAATCCACTTAACAGGCTGCAGGTGAACGATTCTTCCCGCTGCATATACATCCTGAAAATGAATGAAATAATCCTCTCCGGTCTGTGTGTCAAGCCAAGCGCCCTGATGAGGTCCATTAACCTCCGTGTCTCCCTGAACAAGCACATTTTTGTACTCATACGGTCCCCATATATTCTTAGAGCGCATTACCACCTGCCATCCCGGCTTAACTCCGCCTGCCGGAGCCATTATGTAATAATAGCCGTTTCTCTTGTACAGCTTAGGTCCTTCTATAGTGGTCTGTCCGTTCTCATTGCCATCAAATACATGCTTTCCCTCATCAAGAAGTGCCGAACAATCCGGCTTCATCTCTGTTATATGAAGTATGCTCTTAAAACCGATACGGCTCTTGGCAAATGCCGATACCATATACGCGCTTCCGTCATCGTCCCAGAAAGGACATGGGTCAATCCAGCCCTTGCCCTTAAATATCGCATGAGGCTTAGACCACTCTCCCCACGGATTCTTTGTCTTTGTCACAAATATTCCCTCATCCGGCATCGGGAAGAATATGATAAATTCCCCCTCATGGTATCTTATAGCCGGCGCCCACACTCCACAGCCATGCTGAGGAGCAGCATACCTCTCAAACGGAATATTCTTGAGTGCATAATTTATAACCTTCCAGTTCACCAGATCCTTGGAATGTAAAATCGGAAGCCCCGGTGTGTTGCAGAACGATGACGCAGTCATAAAATAATCATCGCCAACGCGGATTGCATCCGGATCCGAATAGTCCGTGTACAAAATAGGATTTCTGTAATTTCCGTCACCTAAATCTGCATACCAGTTAAACTCATTCTCTCTCATAACAAGCTCCTTTTCTTAATTTGGAAGGCTGGGACACGGACCTGACCCCTGTCCCAGCCTTCTGCCTGATATTATATTTTTTTGATTATTCTAAGCACATCCTCGCGCGTTCCCACAACCAGCAGGTGCACGTCCTTCTCGAACACATAGTCCGCCGTAGGCATAAGTGAAGTCCTGTCATCACCGGTTTTCGTTCCAAGAATATTCACATTATATCTGCTTCTGAAATTGAGTGCCTTGATGGAATGGCCGATCCACTCTTTCATGACAGGAATCTCATATATTGCATAGTTTCCGCCCAATTCAATGTAATCGAAAATTTTATCTGAGCTGTAGCTTACAGCAAGCTTCTCAGCAATATCCCTGTCCGGGTATATTACCTCATCTGCTCCATTTCTGAGCAGAAACTTGGCATGAATATCCCTTGTTGCCTTGCTCACGACATGCTTGGCTCCCATTTCCTTTAGAAGACTTGTTATCTCAAGTGAACTCTGGAAATTAGTGCCGATACACACAATACACATATCAAAATTTTTGACGCCAAGTGTCTTTAACACCTCCTCGTTGGTACAATCGCCAATCTTGGCGCTTGTGACAACAGGAAGCAGATCCTCCATTTTGGCCTGATCAGTATCAACAATCATAATCTCCGCTCCCTGCTTGGCAAGATTAATTGTAATATGATGTCCGAAACGTCCCATTCCAATTATCAAAAATGATTTCATAGTGTAGTATTCCTCCTTATTCTATCCGATATTTATCTCTTCCTCCGGCTGCTGTAACGGCACAATCCTCTTATTCTCCGAAAAAGACAGAGCAAAGGACAGGCTTCCTATTCTTCCGCAGTACATCAGAACTATAATAACAACTCTCGACACAGTACCAAGTGACCTTGTTATGCCTGTTGTCATTCCAACCGTACTTATTCCCGATATGACCTCAAAAATCACATCGGCAAAGCCAAGCTCCGGCTGCACGGCAAAAATAATCATTGCACCTATTATAAACAGCAGCATATTCACACCTATTACAAGTGCAGCCTTTCTTACAACGTCCTCCTTTAATCTTCTGCTGAACACATCAATACCATACTTGCCGCGCATTGTTGTCCACAGATACGCCACCATTACAAATAGTGTTGTTGTCTTGGCCCCACCCGATGTGGAACCCGGACTTCCACCTATGAACATAAGCACCATGGTTAACAGTTTCGAAGCAGGTGTAAGTGCCCCTGTGTCAACCGAATTCATCCCCGCTGTTCTTGGCGTAACACTTGAAAAAAATGAGGCAAGGAATCTGGTAGGCGCAGCCATGCCCACCATCGTATTGTCCCACTCAAATATAAGGAACAGAACCGTACCGCTGACAAGAAGAAAAGCTGTCACGGCAAGCACGATTTTTGAATGAAGTCTATATTTTTTTATTGCAAACTTATTCTTGGAAATATCATCCCACACAACAAAGCCCAGACCGCCTATGATTACCAGCGCACTTATCGTGAGATTGATTGTCCAGTCTCCCTCAAAGCCGCAGAGCGAATTGTACTCTCCGTAACACCCAAGCAGGTCGAAGCCCGCGTTGCAGAATGCCGATATCGAATGGAATATTCCATAGAAGATTGCCCTTGCCGGACTCATCATAAACGAAAAACGTATCGCGAGTATTATTGCACCTATACCTTCGAATATCAGCGTTCCGATGAGCATTTTCTTGGTGAGCTTGACTATGCCTCCAATCTGAAGTGTATTGACACTCTCCTGCATAAGTCCCCTGTGCCTTAGCGAAACCCTGCGCCTCAGCATAAGCGCAAGCACAACTCCAAGGCTTATAAAGCCAAGTCCGCCCACCTGAATCATACATATAATCACTATCTGGCCAAACAATGACCAGTGCGAATACGTGTCAACAACGACAAGCCCTGTCACACAGCTAGCACTTGTAGCTGTGAAAAGAGCGTCTAAAAAGCTTGTTGCCTGACCGTCCCTTGACGAAACAGGCAACATAAGAAGAATTGTTCCCGTAATGATTATTATTAAAAATCCAAGGGCAATAAATTGCACCTTGGATATTCTTTTTTTGCCAAACATATGTAACCCCTTTTTAGTGTTTTTCTGCAAGCAAAACTATTAAATATTAGTTGAAATGAGCTTTGCGTCATACCCTGCTGCCTTAAGACCCTCAATAATCTGCAGCTTATGCTCCTCGCCGAATGCCTCCATTGTAATCTTAAGCTCCACGGCAGCATTGCGGTTGATACTTACGAACTGGTTATGCTCAAGCTTGATTACATTACCCTTCTGCTCTGCGATGACACCGGCAACTCTCGCAAGCTCACCCGGCTTATCAGGAAGAAGAACCGATACAGTGAATACTCTTCCCCTCGCAATAAGACCATGCTGTACAACAGATGACATTGTGATTATATCCATGTTGCCACCACTAAGTATTGATACAACCTTCTTGCCCTTCACATCAAGGTGCTTGAGAGCAGCAACCGTAAGAAGTCCCGAATTCTCAACAATCATCTTATGATTCTCTACAACATCAAGGAAAGCTACAATGAGCTCCTCATCCTGAATTGTGATGATATCATCAATATTCTTCTTCACATAAGGGAAAATCTTACTTCCCGGTGTCTTTACAGCCGTACCATCAGCGATAGTGCTTGCGCTAGGAAGGGTGACAACCTTTCCGGCCTTTATTGACTCCTGCATACAGTTAGCGCCTGCCGGCTCAACTCCGATAACCTTAATCTTAGGATTAAGCAGCTTTGCAAGTGTTGAAACACCTGTTGCAAGTCCGCCTCCACCGATTGGAACTAAAATATAGTCAACTGTAGGAAGCTCCTTGATAATTTCCATGGCAATGCTTCCCTGTCCTGTAGCTACATCGTAGTCATCGAAAGGATGAACGAAGGTAAGTCCCTGCTCCTTCGCAAGCTTGAGAGCATACTCACAAGCCTCATCATATACGTTGCCGTAGAGTACAACCTCTGCACCATAGCTCTTGGTACGGTTAACCTTCATAAGAGGTGTTGTTACAGGCATTACAACAACCGCACGGACTCCGTAGAGTTTTGCCGCATAAGCTACACCCTGTGCATGATTTCCTGCTGAAGCAGTTATAAGTCCCTTGGCTCTTTCCTCATCGGACAATGTGCTTATCTTGTAATAAGCTCCTCTGACCTTATAAGCTCCTGTATACTGAAGGTTCTCCGGCTTAAAATATACCTTATTTCCTGTAAGATTGCTGAAATATTCGCTGTATACAAGCTTAGTCTCAAGAGTAACCTTCTTGACTATCTCTGCTGCTTCTTCAAATTTTTCCAATGTAAGATAATTCTCGCTCATTTCTGGTACGCTTCTTTCTTTATAAGATTTAAGTAATGGTCTGTAATTTAACCCGTTAATTCATTACTTAGTTATATTATTCTTGTAACTGTTATATCAGATTTGCTCCGGAATGTCAAAGAGTGCATTGACAAAATCCTGTGAATTGAATTTCTGCAGATCATCAATATGCTCACCTACACCGATATATTTTACAGGTATGCCGTATTCTGCCTGAATCGCAACCGCGATTCCACCCTTGGCGGTTCCGTCCATCTTGGTGAGAATAATTCCTGTCACGTCCGCAGCCTCCTTAAATTCCTTAAGCTGTGAAAGTGCATTCTGACCTGTTGTTCCGTCAAGAACAATCAGATTCTCCCTGTATGCCTCCGGCATTTCCTTATCAATAATTCTGTTTATCTTTTTTAGCTCCTCCATAAGATTCTTCTTATTGTGGAGGCGCCCTGCTGTATCGCATATAATGACATCAGCATTTCTCGCCCTTCCGGCAGATATTGCGTCATATATTACCGCCGCCGGATCAGAACCCTCGCTCTGGGATATTATATCCACACCCGAACGATTAGCCCACTCGGTAAGCTGCTCAATAGCCGCAGCTCTGAACGTATCTGCCGCAGCAAGGACAACCTTCTTTCCCTGCGCCTTAAGCTGAGCTGCAAGCTTTCCGATGGAGGTTGTCTTACCGACGCCGTTGACACCTATGACAAGCACAATCGACTTACGGTTCTCGAATTCATAAGCATTCTCACCTAAGTCCATCTGTTCCTTTATTGTGTTTATCAAAAGTTCCTTGCAGTCTGCCGGATCCTTGATATGGTTCTCCTTAACCTTTTCCTTGAGATTCTCTATAATCTCCTCTGTTGTATTTACACCTAGATCTCCCATTATGAGAGTCTCCTCAAGCTCCTCATAAAAGTCATCATCAATCTTTGAAAAACCGGAGAAAACATTATCTATACCATGTACAATATTGTCTCTTGTCTTTGTAAGACCGGACACAAGCTTCTTAAAAAAACCTGCCATATTTAGCCTCCTTTTATATCTCTATGCCTGCTTAGCAGGTTTATCGTCAAGCTGATCCTCTATAAGGTCAACAGACACAAGTGTAGATACACCCTTCTCCTGCATTGTTATGCCGTACAGTCTGTCCGCAGCAGCCATGGTTCCGCGTCTGTGCGTGATTACAATGAACTGCGTGTTCTTTGTCAGCTTGTGCAGATACTTCGCATATCTGTCTACATTTGAATCGTCAAGTGCCGCCTCAATCTCATCGAGAAGACAGAACGGTGACGGCTTAAGATTCTGGATTGCAAAAAGAAGTGAGATAGCTGTGAGTGCTTTCTCGCCACCGGATAGCTGCATCATGTTCTGGAGCTTCTTTCCCGGTGGCTGTGAAATAATTCTGATTCCTGCTTCAAGAATATCAGCGTCTTCCTCAAGCTCAAGTGTGCCCCTTCCTCCGCCAAACAATTCCTTGAACACTTTATCAAACTCAACCTTAATCTCCTGAAACTTTTCGATAAACTGGTTTCTCATTCCGGTATCAAGTTCTTCAATAACCTTGATAAGTGTATCTCGTGCCGTTATAAGGTCATCATGCTGTGTCTTTAAAAATGTATATCTTTCGGATACTTCCTTATAATCCTCAATCGCATTGACATTTACATCGCCTAACTTTCTGATATCCGATTTCAATGCATTTATATTCTTTTTAAGTTCATCAGAATTTGTTAAATTTTCATCTCTAAGCTCAGCCGCACGAATAAGAGTAAGCTCGTACTCATTCCACATGTAATCAATTCTCTCATCGCGCACCGACTCAATCTTCTCAATCCTGCCTGTTATTCGCATGCATTCCTTATCAAGTGTATTGATGCGCTCCGAAATCTGCTCACGCTTATTGAAAAGCTCACGCTGTTTCTCCTGAACCTTATCCCTGTCTTCGCGCTCCTTTGCCGTGATATCCGCATATTCAGCAATCTGGGCTTCTGCACGCGTTATCGCCTCATTTATCTTTGCGATATTTTCCTTCTTTTCATTTATCTCATCACCCGCAGAGCCTAAGCTGTCCTTAATCTCATCCGCTTCATCATTGAGCCTTGATATTTCCCTTAACACTCTCTTTATGTTCTCCTCAGCATAATTATCCTGCTGTGAAAAATTAGAAAGCTCGATGTGGAGCTGTTCAGCGGACTTCTGCTTGTCCGCAAGCTCAGCCTTGCTGTTCTCAATCGCAGCATTGCATGAGCTGATTTTTTCATTCAGCTCCCTGTCAATACGTTCAGATTCCGAAAGCGCCACTTTGCATGCATCAATCTCTGCGTTTATCTGAATTACCGTATTCTCAATCTCATCGGACTCACGCTTGCTGTTTGTGTAGGCACGGTTTAATTCTTCCTGCTTCTTAGAAGCCGTATCAAGATTCATTGCGGCTGTATTCTCTGCCAGCTGCTTATCCTGTATTGCCGCCTTTATCTGCTCAATCTCTGTCCGTAACACACTAAGCTGCTCTCTTGCGGCTGTAAGCTGTTCCTCATTCTTTTTGAGTTCTGCCTCCTTTACCGAAACGGAAGCCTCCAACTCCTCTATCTCTCTTCGGCGTCCAAGAAGATTGCTGCTGTTCTTAAACGCACCACCGGACATGGAACCTCCCGGACTTAACATATCTCCCTCAAGAGTTACTATCCTGAGTGAATGATTATGCCTGCGCGCTATGGCAAGAGCATTGTCTATGTTGTCGACAACCAGTATTCTTCCAAGAAGGTATCTCGCAAGCTCTGTAAATTCACTGTCACATTCCACAAGCTGATTGGCAAAGCCTACAGCGCCGTTCTCCTTAACAAGCGACGCATCAACCTTGATATCCCTGCCGCTTATAGCTGAAAGCGGAAGGAATGTAGCTCGTCCGAACTTGTTCTGCTTCAAAAAGGCAATAAGCCCCTTTGCAGTCTCCTCATTGTCGGTTACAATATTCTGGATAGTTCCGCCTAACGCTGTCTCAATGGCTGTCTCATACTGCTTCTTTGTCTTAATGATATCTGCCACAACGCCGACAATACCCTTATATCTTTCCTTCTGTTCCATCACCTTCCTGATGCTGTTTCCGTAGCCATCATATCTCTCGGTAATGTTTCTTAAAGATTCAAGCCTTGAGGACTCTCCCATCACAACACGGTTCAGCCCGCTTATGTCATTGTTGAGCTTGTTTATCATATCGCGCGCCGCAAGCTGCCTTTTCTCCCTGTCGGAGAGAGTTCCGTTAAGTGTGGCAAGCTCCGTGCGGATGTCGTCTAATCCCTTCTGCAGCAGATCAAGACTCTGCTTCTGGGTATCCTCCTCGCTCTTACAATTGATAAGCTGCCTTGTAAGCTCCGACTTACGGATGTTCACCTGTTCAAGAAGTGTTACATTCTTCTGGAGCTTAGCCTTTATCTGCCCCCTCTCATTGAGGTTATCGATGACATCGTCCTTGCAGTTCTCGACAGTGTCCTCTAACTCCTTTATGCCGTCATTTAAGGTCTTTACCTGCGAGTCGACCTCATTGCAGTTAGCCCTCATATCATCAAGACGGTCTGTAAGCTTGAAACGGTCTGATATAAGACGCTTCTTCTCCTCATCATAGTCTAAAAGGCGTTCCTTTATGGAATCAAGACGCTTGTTGAACTGTTCATCACTGGCAAGCACCGACTTAATCTGCTCATTTAAAAGGTCTATCTGGCTTGAAAGCCTGTTTTTATCAATCTCAGCCTGTTTTGCAATACTGCTGTTTTCTTCAATGGTGCGGTTAAGACTTCCGAGCTTTTCCTCATTCGCCTCATACTCTGTTCCTGACTTTTCAAACTCATCCTTAGCAGCCTTCAACTCGGAGTCTGCAACGCTGAACGCCTCATTGAATTTTTCAAGTTCAGCCTTGAACTCATCTGCTTCCGTGAGAAACAGATTAACATCGTTTTTCTTAAGCTCCTCCTTGAGCTTAAGGTACTCTTTGGCTTTCTCTGCCTGATGTTCAAGCGGTCCCACCTGTTTTTCAAGTTCAGCCAGTATATCGTTGACACGCACAAGGTTATTGCTCTCGTCATCAAGTTTCTTCTGAGCCGCAGCCTTACGTCTCTTAAATTTGACAATACCTGCCGCTTCATCGAAAAGCTCTCTTCTCTCCTCAGGCTTACCGCTTAAGATTCTGTCAATCTGACCCTGTCCGATAATAGAATAGCCTTCCTTGCCTATTCCGGTATCATAAAAAAGCTCATTGATGTCCCTGAGCCTGCACGCTGAACCATTCATAAGGTATTCGCTCTCCCCTGAACGAAAAACCTTTCTTGTGATTGTAACCTGATCAAAATCAATCGGAAGAGCGTGGTCGGAATTATCAATCGTGATGGCAACCGAAGCATAACTTACAGGTTTACGAAGCTCAGTACCAGCAAAAATGACATCTTCCATCTTGCCGCCTCGGAGCTGTTTCGCACTCTGTTCACCCAGAACCCAGCGCACAGCATCACCGATATTGCTCTTACCACTTCCATTAGGTCCCACAATACCTGTTATTCCATTGTGAAACTCAAATACTAATCTGTTGGCAAAGGATTTAAAGCCTTGTACCTCTATGGATTTTAAATACATACCTATTTCCTGTTCTGTCTCATCTTCAATATTGCATTGTATGCCGCCGCCTGCTGTGCCGCCTTCTTTGTATGACCCTCGCCATCGCCTATCACTGTGCCATCGCACTTTACAACGGCTGTGAAATGCTTGTCATGATCAGGTCCACTCTCACCGGTAATCTCATACTCCGGTTCAAAACCACTATCCTTTTGAAGAAGCTCCTGTAATATTGTCTTGCTGTCATAAAACAGCTTCTTATTATCTATATCCTCAAGAATGAATCTTCTGATATAATCCTGTGCCGGTTCAAAGCCGCCATCGCGGTATATAGCTCCAATCACTGCCTCCATGGCATCAGATGTGATTGAGTCTCTGTTTCTTCCGCCGGTGTGCTCCTCGCCCTTGCTTAAAAGAATCCACTCTCCAAGCTTTATCTGTCGGCTGCACAGCGCAAGCGTCGGCTCGCACACAATGCTTGCACGAAGCTTGGTGAGCTCTCCCTCTGTTTTATCAGGATATTTTTCAAAAAGATAGTCGCTTACGGTAACTTCAAGTACCGCATCACCTAAGAACTCAAGGCGCTCATTGCTCTGATTCTTAAGTCTCTTAATCTCATTACAGTATGAGCTATGTGTGAGTGCTCTCTCAAGCAATCTCTTATTCTTGAACTCATAGCCTATAATTTTTTCAAATTTTTCCAACTGTGCATCAGTCATAATTTTACTTCACGCACCTCCGTATTATATGTATTTTGTGATTCTCAGTCCATTAAGAAAAAGAGCCCACCTATGATGGGCTTTTTTCTTAATTATATGCTCTCGTTATTGTCAACGAATAAATACATCCTATTTTAATTAGTTAAGTGCATTCTTTATTGCTTCTACAGCGTCTGCTACAGTTGAAATATTCTCAGCAGCATCATTAGGAATCTCAATATCAAACTCCTCCTCGATACCCATAATAATCTGGAATACATCGAGTGAATCTGCTCCGAGGTCATCAACGAATGTCTTGTCCATTGTAACCTCATCGGCATCAATGTTTAAAACCTCTGCAATAATTGACTGTAACTTTTCAAATTCCATTTCTAAATACTTCCTTCCTTTTCTAAAAAATTCTTAATTTACTGTTCGTCCGCCTGCTCTGCTGCAATGGACGCCTTGATTTTATCGTTAATTCCCTGTTCCTTAAATGTCATACACTGAAGGATGGAATTACACACCTCTTTAGCCTTGGCATTGCCATGTGTCTTTACAACAAGGCCATTAAGACCTATCATCGGTGCTCCGCCATACTCGGTGGCATCGAACTTCTTGAGTGTCTTTTTGAGTGCCGGCTTGACAAGCAATGCACCAATCTTACTTCTGAAACTGGTCATCATACCTGCCTTTATCATACCTATAAGAGTACTTCCCATGCCCTCATAAAGCTTGAGTATTACATTGCCTACAAATGCTTCTGTAACTATGACATCGACATCCCCCTCTGGAATATCGCGTGCCTCAACACTTCCGACAAAGTTAATCTCCTTACACTCCTTGAGCAACGGATAGGTATCCTTTACAAGCTGGTTGCCCTTCTCCTCCTCGGCACCGATATTTACAATCGCAACCTTAGGATTCTTGACGCCAAGAACATATTCCATATATATGGAACCCATCTTGGCAAACTGAAGAAGATGTGCAGGTCTTGCATCCACATTCGCTCCACAGTCAACTAAGAGCGAAACGCCCTTCTTGGTAGGTATGAGCGGTGCAAAAGGTGGTCTGTCAACTCCCCTTATTCTGCCGACTATAAGCTGGCCTCCAACTAAGATAGCACCTGAACTTCCTGCCGATACGAACGCATCAGCTTCACCCTTCTTGACAAGGTTAAGTGCAACCACAATTGATGAATCCTTCTTGCGACGTATAGCCATAACCGGTGGTTCTCCGGTCTCGATAACTTCCGTGGCATTGACAACCTCAATAGCGTTCTCTCTGTATGTATATTTCTTAAGTTCTCCCGAAACAACATTCTCCTGACCTACAAGCTTCACAATCACATTTTCACTCTGTGAAACCGCATCGACAACACCCTTAACAATCTCTGCCGGAGCATTATCTCCGCCCATGGCATCAACAGCTACTATAACTTTTTCCTGCATAAATATTCTCCTCTTCCATACTATGACAACCACTTCATACATAATACAAGATTGTATTTCAGAAATCAATACCTTTTTTCATCATAACAAGCCACGCATTGGGGACAAAAAGAAAGACACCATAAAGGTGTCTTTCCATCAATAATATTCGCAATCTGCTTCGCTTCCTGCTCATATTATCGCATTATAAACTTAAATTATTCAGCAACAGAGATAACTTCCTTCTTGTTGTATGAACCACAGTTCTTGCAAACTCTGTGAGGCATCATTAACTCACCGCACTTGCTGCACTTTACTAAGTTAGGAGCGCTCATCTTCCAGTTCGCTCTTCTCTTATCTCTTCTAGCCTTAGAAGACTTATTCTTTGGACAAATTGACATCTGTTACACCTCCTTACAAAGCAGTTCTATTGGTTAAACTGTTGAAATATATCGCGTATCTTGGACATTCTAGGGTCTAACACCTGCCTGTCACATTCACACGAGCCATGATTAAGATTCATGCCGCATACGTTACAGATTCCCTTGCAGTCTGTTTTACACAGAACCTTCATCGGAAAATTCTCTAAAATCTCACTATATGCATACTTCTCAACATCAAATTCAGTGCCATCTATAAAAGGCATGTCCTTCAATGTCTCATCTGCATCCGGTGACTCTTCACCAAAATTAAGTGTTCTGGTAGAATCTACCGATATCTGCCAAGGAACATCCGTTAAGCACCTGTCGCATGGAATGTCCAGTGTCACATCAAGATGTGAAGCGACCTCTATCTTCTTCCCTCCAACATTAGTAAAGGCAAGCTCAATATCCTGTTTCTTTACAAATGCAAAATCACCAAGCTTTGAGACAAAGCTCTCAGCTTCTATAGGCGCTGCAAGTCTCTTAACTTCTCCTTCGTGAGAAAGAACTCCGTACAAATCAATCAGCATAAAAACCTCTTCTTTTAATCACACGCAGATTATTATATCCACTGTGTAAAGATTTGTCAACTATTTTTTATTTACATTTTAATTACTTGACTAACTCTAATGTCTCCTGAGCAATCTTAAGCTCCTCGTTAGTAGGAATTACCATAACCTTGACCTTAGAATCAGGAGTAGATATAACTACCTCCTCACCTCTCTTGTCATTGGCTGCATCGTCAATCTTGATTCCAAGGAATGTAAGAGCGCTGCAGATATCCTTCCTTGTTCTCTTATCGTTCTCACCAACACCTGCTGTGAATACGATTGCATCAACACCGTCCATAGCTGCTGTGTAAGCTCCGATGTACTTAATTACTCTGTACTTGAATGCTTCAAGAGCTACCTCAGCATTGTGATTGCCCTCATCAGCAGCCTTCTGTACATCACGGAAATCACTTGAAACACCGCTCATACCAAGAACACCTGACTTCTTGTTGAGCATGTTAATCATCTCGTTGATATCCTTGCCTTCCTTGTTGGCGATGAACTGGATAACAGAAGGATCTATGTCACCACTTCTTGTTCCCATGATAAGACCCTCAAGCGGTGTAAGACCCATGCTTGTATCTACACACTTGCCATTGACAACAGCGGAGAGTGAACCACCGTTTCCAAGATGGCATACGATAACCTTAGAATTGTTAGGATCAAGATTGCCGAACTCTATAGCTCTCTTAGATACGAATGCGTGGCTTGTACCGTGGAAGCCGTACTTACGAATGCCGTACTTCTCATAGTACTCATGAGGAATAGCATACATATAAGCCTTCTCAGGCATTGTCTGATGGAATGCAGTATCCCATACAGCAACATTAGGTGTGCCAGGCATAGCTGCCTCAGCAGCCTCAATACCGATAAGGTTAGCCGGGTTATGTAAAGGTCCAAGGTCGAAGCACTCACGGATAACTGCCTTAACATCATCGTTAACAATTACAGATGTGCAGTACTTCTGTCCTGCATGAAGTACTCTGTGTCCTACAGCGCCGATTTCCTTAACATCAGAGATAACTCCATGAACAGGGTCAACAAGCATATCAAGAACAAGTTTAACTGCTACCTTGTGATCCGGCATAGACTGCTCGATTACCGCACTGTCCTTTCCGGCAGGCTTATGTGTAAGCTTAGAGCCTTCAATACCAATTCGCTCAACAAGACCCTTAGCGAGAACGTCCTGTGTATCCATATCAAATAACTGGTACTTAAGTGATGAACTTCCACAGTTTAAAACTAAAATCTTCATAAAATAAATTTCCTCCAAAAATATATTTATCCATTAGCATAATTATAGGTAACTGCCGCCGAGGTGGCAATTACCTATATATGTATCATGTCCTGTAATAACGTACTACCCGGTTATTACTGCATCTGAGTCTGTACAGCTGTGATAGCTACAACACCAACGATATCGCTTGCTGAACAGCCTCTTGAAAGATCGTTAACAGGCTTAGCAATACCCTGAAGCATAGGACCATAAGCCTCTGCCTTTGCAAGTCTCTGTACAAGCTTGTAACCGATGTTACCTGCATCAAGATCAGGGAAGATAAGGACGTTAGCCTGTCCTGCAACATCACTGCCCGGAGCCTTAGAAGCGCCAACTGATGGAACCATAGCTGCATCTGCCTGAAGCTCTCCGTCAAGCTTAAGCTCAGGAGCAAGCTCCTTAGCGATTCTTGTAGCCTCTGCTACCTTGTCAACGTCTGCATGCTTAGCGCTGCCCTTTGAAGAGTGGCTGAGCATAGCAACCTTAGGCTCTGCGCCTACTAAGAACTTGAAGCTCTCTGCTGAGGAAACAGCGATAACAGCAAGCTCCTCCGGTGTAGGATTCTGGTTAAGACCGCAGTCTCCGAATACGAATGTACCGTTCTCACCGTACTCACAGTTAGGAACATCCATTACGAAGAATGCAGAAGCAATCTTAGAACCCGGCTTAGTCTTAACTATCTGAAGAGCAGGTCTTAATGTGTTAGCTGTAGAATGGCATGCACCTGATACAATACCGTCTGCTGCACCGCTCTTTAACATCATACAAGCATAGAACATATAATCTGTAGTGAGAAGTCTTCTAGCTTCCTCAGGAGTCATACCCTTGTTTTTTCTGAGCTCAACTAAAGCATCAACATACTCATCAAGCTTATCGGAAGTATTAGGGTTGATAACTGTAGCGCCTGATACCTCAAGACCCTTGCTGTTAGCCTCAACCTCCTCAGGTGTACCAAGTACTACTACATTAGCGATATCTTCCTTAAGAACTGTCTCAACTGCTTCCCATGTTCTTCTGTCCATTGACTCAGGAAGTACAATTGTCTTCTTCACTGCTCTTGCCTTTTTCTTAATCTCATCAATAAATGCCATAATAAAATGACTCCTTTCAGTATATAATTCGACTTCATCTTAAAAGTCCATTGATAACATCATTATACTCCTTATGTTTATTGTATACAAGAATATTTTTATAAAATCAAGCTCAAAATGTATATGTTTTAAATTAAATACAATTTTACTTTAATCTCAGCGATTGAACAATATATCTTAAATGGAACTGCCTTTCTGTCATTACACATGTTGACAGCGTCAATATCTGGTCATCCCCCGAAAAAACAGTTGTATCATCATATATCATAGGCTCCTGCATACGCATAGTAGTATTCTCGAGATACAATTTAACCGTTTCCTTCTGTGAAAAATCATAATTTAAAAGCTGGTGGGCATTGTTTGTCTGATATGCCGCAAATATCTTGTACACATACACCATGTCTTCCGTATATATATATACATATCTGTTGTTTTCAAAAAATTCTTCGTCCTCATACAAATGTAAGTCCGAAAACATCGTTGTGTCGCGCATATTATGGCCATATATAACCGTATGCGGGTCTGAAAAATCCTTTGCATTATAATTTTCAGTATATATACACCCCGGGTAGCCCTCGCTTCCGTCAATGTTATGTTCAAGGTAATAACTGTTGTCGGTAGGGTGCTGAAATACAGGATAATCAATATGTGTATTCGGAATATATATCCATGCGTATATATCCTCAGATACCTCATTATGTAATTTATCAAAATCAATATTTTTTTCCGGTACATCTATACCGTATTTCGTAATCAGTCTCACAGCTTCTCTTTTATATCCCTCAAGCTGCTGCGTTGTATCCTCATCCATATCATCTTCTAAAGACATTGTGGTTGACGGCACAGTAGTGCTTTCGGCAAGTTTTTCATACATCTGCTCAGCTTTCCATAACCTGTACTGTTTTACGGCAAGCACCACCGCGCATACCAATGCAACTGCCAATGCAGCTATTCCTATAACTGTATATATCATCTTTACATTTAATTTTTTATTTTCCATATCAATCCTCATTTCTCAAAGATGTGCTTTTACCTGCATGCACATAGCATATATATTCTACCATAGAAAAAACAATAAGCAATATTATTTTTCTATGTCGAAATCACAACCTTTTTCAACCCGATTTTACTTTTCCATGCATTTAGGATATAATATAAAAATGATATGATGTATTTCCCAAATCATGCATATAAAGGAACAAAATATGGAGAAAATATGATAACAACAGCTATTATTGCGGAATTTAATCCGCTTCACTCAGGTCATGAATATATAATAAAAGAGGCAAGACGCATAACCTGTGCGGATTGCATTGTCGTAGTGCTCAGCGGCGGCTTTACGCAACGCGGTGATATAGCTATCGCCCCTAAGCATGCCCGGGCTGCTGCCGCAATAGGCTGTGGAGCCGACATAGTTTTTGAACTTCCATTTGTATATGCTACATCAAGTGCGGAGTTTTTTGCATCCGGTGCAATAGCCCTGCTCAATTCCCTTAAAAAAATAGATTTCCTTGTATTTGGAACCGAAAGCAGTGATATATCTGCCCTTTCAACCGCAGCAGAACTGCTGATAAAAGAACCTCCGGAATTTAAAGCAATCCTTAATTCCTGCCTCACATCAGGGATGTCATTTCCGGCAGCATTTGAGCAGGCATATTCAGCCTGTAGTGATACCAACGCAATCTTCACTCCCAACAATACGCTTGCAATAGAATATATAAAAGCAATTAAAAAGCAATCTACCGGCATACAACCTGTAGCAGTACAGCGTTCAGGCTTAGGCTACAATGACATAGATTACTCTAAATCAAGCGGACATATATCCGCTTCCGCATTTAGAACAAATACCGAAAATATCATGAAATCAAATCAATTTTTATCAGGAAACAGTGTACCGGCAGAGCTGAAGGTATTTATGTCTGAGACTCTTCCTGCCGCAAGTGCCGGCTCTGCTTTGTCCGGCTATAACAAAATATTTCCTATATTTAATGATGATATGTTCACGCTCATCCGCTATGCTGTCCTTATGAACCGCAGCCACCTTGAGGATTTTTGTGACTTCACACCTGCACTTTCAAACCGTATACAGCGGCTGCTTGACAAAGAGGGAACTTCACTGTTTAGCGGCAGCTATGAGGATTTTATTCTGCGCATAAAGACAAAGGAGATGACCGCGGCACGCATTAAGCGCGCCATGCTTCATCTTCTCACCGGATACACCAATGAAGCCCATCATATCGCGGTAGATTATATTCATAAGGGGTGCTCTCCTTATGCACGCATACTGGCACTGTCCCCACCCGGGCAGAACTTTATCGGTGCAGTAAAAAAAGGCTGTGATACAATTCTTATCAACAGCCTTGGCAAATCCATGCCTCTATTGGATGAAAATGCACAGTCGATTATGCATTATGATATTCTTGCTTCTGATATATATTCCTCTATCGTTGCGGACAAGTTCGGTTATACAATGCCCGACGAATATAGAGCCGGAGTTGCAAGAATCACTCATTCCCCGGCATAATCATCTTTAGGAGCTCACGCCTTGCATCCTCAGTCTCAGCATCCTTATACCTGAATATAAGATCCTCCTTCTGTGCCTCAGTGAGTCCGGCATAACCTGTCATGAGACGTTCATCCATGGCAAGTGCTTCCATAAAGCCAAAGGGATAGCCGCCTATTCCGACCATCCCTTCCATTGGCATTCCATCATTGTCCATACTGTGTCCCTCTCTTTCATATAGATTTGAAAATATATTTCACTTCTATAGATAGAGTTCCACTGTATGCTCTTTTTATTCGTCGCAGTCTCTCATCAAGCCTTTTATTCTGTCTCTATGTTCTCCTCTGCCGCACCGTCCCCATCATCAGCACGCGTTACCGGCACTCCCGGGAAATTAACCGGTATTCCGTTTACCTCAACCATATCCTCAATTCTGATTGTAAGGTACGGTATTCCGTCAATAATTCTCGTATCGACAAGATCCGTCCTGTCCGGCTTGACCTTTACCACAACCGCAGGAGACTTTATCTCGAACTTTCTCGTTTCAACAATGTTCGTCGCCTGGAGAGGGGTCTGTTCACCCGCCTGGCTGTCATAGCACCTGTCAAAACGCTCAAGAAGCTCATTCTCCACACCGCTGTCCGAAAGAATCTGCTTAACCTCATGCTTGTTAAGCTCCAAAGGTTCGGGCTCCTCCTTCGTCTCCTCAATCTTATTGTTGATTATCTCATGAATATTTTTGACAACCTCGAAGTCACACTTCTCACCAAGTGCTTCCTCGATAACACCGTTAAAGGTGTCTCTCTGATTTCCCGCCGACATAGGAATATTGCACCCAAGCACCGGCTCGGCAAAATCAAGTCTTAACTCATCAGGCTTTGCCGTATAGTACAGAAGGCTATGTAAATCCGTACTTCTGTCATTGAATGCCGGGAACAGGAAGCCGATACTCGGCATATCGACAACCCAATCCCTCACTCGGTTCCTAAAGCAGCCCTCCGAGGCAAAATATGAAAGCCCTGCCTTTGTGAGTGATACCGGGCAGATACAGCAGAGTATATGGGAAAACACTTCATCAGAAGCATCCTCCATCTCTATATTGTCGGAAGTCTTTCCCGGAATATCGTATGCCTGATGTATGAGTAATATAAGGTAATTGTCCACTGTGTCATAGTTCTCTATAACACGGTCATAAAATGCATGTAGCACCTCATCATCCTTAAGCTCCGTCTCACGAAGCTTCATCAAGAGAGCATACTTCTCACCCTCAAGCTCCTCCTCAAGCGGAAATTCCATATTGAGGAGATTCTTTCCAAGGCTTCCCGAAAGGCTTTTCTTAAATATAGAAAAGTACTTAAACAAATCTTCCTCCGGGAGAGCAAGAAATGCCTCCTTAAACTCAGTCACCTTGTTCTTCTCTCCGTCAACGTAGCATCCGCATATACGGGAAATCGAACTTCTGTCCTCTTTGAACGTCTTTTTAATTTCTGCAATTTCTTTAGAATTCATGTCTTACCTCAGTGCCAAAGGGGACAGCATTTCATTTTTTACTATCCCCATATTTTATCTATATTTCATAAGCAACAACTTAGTTCTTGAAGCTGTGTATAGGTGCAGGAATTCTTCCTGCGCGTCCTACAAATGCTGAACAGTCAAACGAGTTAACCGGCATAATCGGTGCATATCCCAAAAGGCCGCCAAACTCAACCGTCTCACCTACACCTTTTCCAATGACAGGAATAATACGCACCGCCGTAGTCTTCTGATTAACCATTCCTATAGCAGCCTCATCAGCTATAATTCCGGATATTGTACTTGCCTTGGTATCTCCCGGAACAGCTATCATATCAAGTCCGACTGAGCATACACAGGTCATCGCCTCAAGCTTCTCTATGGTGAGCGCGCCCGCAAGCACCGAATCAATCATTCCCTGATCCTCACTTACCGGTATGAATGCGCCGCTCAAGCCGCCGACATAGGACGAAGCCATAACGCCGCCCTTCTTTACCTGGTCATTTAAAAGTGCAAGCGCAGCTGTGGTGCCCGGTGCACCTGCCCTTTCAAGACCTATCTCCTGAAGTATATCAGCAACAGAATCGCCTATTGCAGGTGTAGGTGCAAGTGACAGGTCGATAATTCCAAAAGGAATTCCAAGACGCTTAGATGCCTCCTGTGCAACAAGCTGTCCTACTCGCGTAATCTTAAATGCAGTCTTTTTGATTGTCTCGCAGAGAACCTCGAAGCTCTCTCCTCTTACCTGCTCAAGCACATGCTTCACAACACCCGGTCCGCTTACACCTACGTTGATTATCGCATCATCCTCGGACACACCGTGAAACGCTCCTGCCATGAATGGGTTATCATCCGGCGCGTTGCACAGAACAACAAGCTTCGCACAGCCAAGTGAATCCTTCTCCTTGGTAGCTTCTGCTGTCTCCTTAACTATCTCACCCATAAGGCGGACAGCATCCATATTGATACCTGTCTTGGTTGAGCCGACATTCACTGAGCTGCATATAAGCTCTGTGGAGGCAAGTGCCTGCGGAATCGAACGTATAAGAAGCTCATCGCTCTTAGTCATGCCCTTGCTCACAATAGCCGAATATCCACCGATAAAGTTGACGCCGACCTCATGTGCCGCCTTGTCAAGTGTCTTTGCTATAGTCACATAATCCTCCGGTGTCTTGCAGCATGCTGCACCCACAAGAGCGATAGGTGTTATGGATATTCTCTTATTCACAATAGGAATACCAAAGTCTCTCTCTATCTCTTTTCCAACCTTTACAAGGTCTTTTGCAACAGTTGTTATCTTATTATATATCTTTTCATTAGTCACAGAAAGGTCTGCATCCGCACAATCTAACAGGTTAATACCGAGTGTGATGGTACGCACATCAAGGTTCTCCTGCTCAATCATCTTATTAGTCTCGTTTACTTCAAAAATGTTAATCATAGAACTTCTCCTCGTAGTTTGATATTATGAATCCTTAGATTCTGTGCATTTTTGTAAATATCTCCTCGTGCTGGCACTTTATCTTAACACCTATTTCCTCACCAAGCTTGTCAAGGTCCTCTGTAATCTCAGCAAACGGCTTTGCTGCCTTCTGCATATCAACAATCATCATCATGTTAAAATATTCCTGAACAATCGTCTGGGAAATATCGAGAATATTTACTCCATTATCTGCAAGGTATGTACATACCTTAGCGATGATTCCTACAGTGTCCTTGCCTACTACAGTAATAATTGTCTTGTTCATGGTGTTATCCCTTTCTGTTTTAAGTTTTATATTTATGAACATTCCCCGGATGCAATTAATCCGTGAGAAAATATTCTCTTATAAATTACAGTGTAATGATACGGCTCGGCTTGTCACGTCCCGCAACCTCTATCTTGAAGTCTGAGGCATGGTACTCACTAAAGCTCATATCAATCTCTGTACGGACTGTCTCATAAGCCAGTTCCGGATAATTGTTTTCTTTGCTGAGGTGCCCTAACAAAATCTCCTGGACATTGTTTCCCAGCAGCCTGTCAACAAGCTGTCCTGCCGCCTCATTCGACAGGTGCCCTTTTTCCCCTAATATTCTTCTTTTCAGAGTGTACGGATATGGTCCTGTTTCAAGCATTCTTATATCGTGATTAGCTTCAAGAAGCATACAGTTGACACCTGAAAAGCTGTCCACTATGTAATCATCATACACTCCAAGGTCTGTCACCAGACCGAATGCCTTGTCATCGGACTCTACACGAAATGCACATGGACACAATGCGTCATGTGAAGTAGCTACAGGCTTAACCTTAAGTGTGCCGATATTGAACTCAATATCACATTCAACCGTATTAAAAATCCCCTCCGGCAGCTTCCCCAGATTAGTGTTTTTAATTCCCTGCAAGGTTCCCCATGTAGCATATACAGGTGTTGCGCCTGCTCTCTCAACAACTCCAAGACCCGAAATATGATCCGAATGCTCATGTGTTACCAGAATACCGTCAATATCCTTAATTGACAAATCAAGCAGCTTAAGCCCCTCCTCGACCCTCTTCTTACTGATTCCTGTATCTATAAGAATATGTGTATTGTCATCTCCCACATATATACAATTGCCACTGCTTCCACTGGCAATACTCATTACTCTCATCTATGTCTCCATTTCCATAATCATTTTTTGCTTCTTATGTTATATGTTAGGGCTTGTCCCGTCAATGGTTATTTTGCCCTTTCCTGTTGTTTTTGAAATATACATCGCCTTATCGGCATTATCTATTACTAAAGCAGGGTCATGGCATAGCTCAGGATATGCACTCACGCCTGCACTTGTATTGATATAGATCGAATACCCGCCAAAGGATATTTCCCTCTCCCTTATCGACTTATGTATACTCTCAACAACGCTCACAACCTCTTCAAGCGTCTTGTCGATAAACAGAACTACGAACTCCTCTCCTCCATATCTGTAGCTTGAGCCACCATGCTCGTCTGCAATTCTCTGTATAGTCTGGGCAACCGCGATGATAGCCGCATCGCCAAAAAGGTGTCCATACTTATCATTAATTGATTTAAAATTATCTATATCAAACATCGCAGCATACACCGTCTGTTTTAAAAGCTCCGCATCAGGATGTCTGTACTTCTCCATGAACTTGTTCAATACACGTCTGTTATATAAACCTGTCAAGCCATCCCTCTTTGCGAAATTCTCGAACTGTGAATAGAGGAACGCATTGTTAAGCCCTACCTGAAGCTCAGCTAAGATATTGTCGAAGAAGGTTTCCCTGTGCATGAAGAAATCCTGTTCATTATGACACAGTATATATACCCCGGCACACCTTCCATCAACAAGCAGAAGCTTGGCTGCAAAAGAAAGAATATGATAACTTTTTAACCCTTCATACTCTGTGTGTTTCACATTTTCGCATATAAAGATATGCCCATCCTCAAGCCTTTTCATAAACTCATCACAGGTAAACATATCATAAAGCACGTCAGCCGCAGCCTCATTTATATCGCCAAACAGCTTATATCTGGCACTTATATCATACATGGGATTATTCTTCTTGTAATCCTCATATATGCTTCTTTCACCGTTTACCGCTGTCTTTAGTAAGCCTGCAGTCCTTATTCCGATATCGCTTATAAGCTTACCTGCAAAGTAATCATTTATCTTAACTATATCGAATGCCTCTGTGAAGTAATGAAGCATCTCATTCTGGAAATGCATTTCAAGTATATTGGCATTTATCTTACTGTTCGCACTCTCAAGCTCAATTCTTTTAAGAGCGAGCTGTTCATTTACATAGTACAGCTTTTCCTGCTTTTCAAGCATCTCCCTGTTGATATCCATTGCTTTATCAAGCATCCTGTCCTTCGCCAGAACGGCATTTTCAAAATGCTCATATCTGCTACCGATATATGAAAGTACCGAATACATGGTAATTATGAACGAAGTAATCATCACAGCTGATGTAATGACATATGTAAGCGAACGATTCGTAATCATATACACGATTGTCCATATCAGAACCGGTATATTCATAAGCATGGAATGCAGAAACACAACACCGCCATCCGATAAATCAAAGAATATCCCCTGTTCCAATGCTATACACATATAAATGAGAAAATATATTATATATTCATAATTCCGGTATCCGTCATCCATTATAAAAGCAGCCATTATCATGAGCTGTATATATTTCATGATAAAAATAAACCTAGGACTGTTAAAAAAATCCGAAGTTCTGAATGCCTGCTCCAATGCCAGCACCATACATACGATGGCAGCTCTTATAAATGCCGGTGCTCCTACTGAAAAGCTCTGGAAGGTCTCCACAACAAGATAAATAATTAAAAGTACCACCGCCGGAAAATGTCTGGCCGCAAAATTCTTTTCGAGTCCAACCAATTCTTCCTTTTTGTACATTTGTCCATTATCTCCAATACAATTCTATTTTATCTCCTGCTGCTAACGGTGCACTAAATGCCACCTTTTCACCATTTACCCTTGTAACAAGCTCCGTACCTCCGGCTGTCTTAAGATCAAATGGATAAAAATCAAAAATATCAACAAACGTATATCTGCTCTTTCCCGTCATCTCAACAGAGGAATCATTCACCGTCACAACTATCGTTTTCGGTTCATCAGAAATAACAGCTTCACCCTTCTCCTGTAATTTCTCCTGCGTTGTTTCACCGGAAGTATCATTCTCTCCCGGTAATTTTGTCTTATCCTGCAAAAAATTAAGAGAATTGTCTATATCTTCCGAATCCGGTAAGTACTGTTCATCCCCAAGTTCTGTATATTTAACATTAAAGTTCTCATACACAATGGTATCATCCGTTGCCGGCTCATTGTTAACCATTATTTTCTTATCATCGGTAGCTATATCCATAAAATCAAACAGCTGTTTAACCGTATAATAGTTTTCCATGACAACGTTGTCACCCTGATTGATACTGTAATCCGGTCCCTTAAGCTCATTGTCTACATACGCAAATTTAGGACATACTATAAGCTTGTCATTGACAATAAAATTAACCGTACTCTTAAACTCGTCAAGTTCTCCTATGGTTATGTGTCCGGATTCTCCCGCTGTAGATTCGCGTATCTCTATCTGGTCATTATGTGCTATTCTGGTATTCATGCTGCTCTCACGTCCGTTCAGCAGAATAACCGCCGCTTCGCCCGTTGAGCCTCTCACAATTCTTGATTTACCGTTCACATTGAACACCAGCTCATTTCCCCTCTTCGGGAAGATACTCTCGTTAGGCATACCCGACTGCATAACTGCATCCACTATCGAAAGATGGTTGTTGTCATAGAGCTTCACTCTCTCTCCATTGACTGTCGCAAAAATAAAGTTATTCTTTTGATTATAATAATTGATACAAATTCCTATAGGCGTAACCAACAGCGCGTCTTTCTTAACCTCAGTAGTTACAAAATCAATGCTTGTAAGAACCTCCTCGCCACGGACTGCAACTCGTTCTCTTGCTATTTGCAGTCTGTCCGCTATCTTATCTGTAAATCCCGGAAACTTACCTCCACCGCCGACTACAAATACAGCACTTACCGCTTTGTCGCCATTGAGTTCGCATATCTTATCAGCAACATCATCGGCAAGCTTTGTCAGCTGTTCATCTATAAGCTTCTGAACATCTGTCGGTGCAAGCTTATGGGATATTCCCATGATATCCTTATATGTAATCGGCTTCTTTTTTCCTGCTGCCAGCTTAATCTTCTCAGCAGACGCAAAATCGACCAGATATTCCTTTGCGATTATCTCTGTCAGCTCATCTCCGGCAGATGGAATCATGCCATACGCCACAATGCTTCCATCCTTGGTAAGACATATATCCGATGTACCGGCGCCGACATCCACAAGTGCGATATTGAGCAGTCTGTACTGTTCCGGTATCGCGACATTCATCGCAGCAATAGGCTCAAGTGTGAGATTAGCAACAGTAAGTCCGGCATAATCCACCGCAGCATACAGTCCGTCAACGACCTCCTCAGGAAGGAAGGTAGCAAGAAGATCTATTCCTATCTTCTCTGCCTTATGTCCTTCAAGGTTGTTTATCGCATAGTCATTGAGATAATATCTCACAGGAGTATAGCCTACACAATAGAACTTATATTTGTCATCTTTGATTTTTAATTCCTTATGCGCCTTCTCAACGGAAATCAACTCTAGGGAATAGATATTCTCAGCATTTACGCGAACCTCTCCCTCAAATTCCACATCCTCATGAACCATAACTGTCCTGAGTACTCGTCCGGCGGCTGCAATGCAGACTTCCTTTAGCTTTTTGCCTGTCATTGTCTCAAGCTCATGCTTTACCGTCCTTATAGTATCTCCAACCTTACCGATATCATGAATCTGTCCGTCGAGCATCGCTCTTGTTTCATGCTCCTTAGAAACTATCGCAGCAGCTTGAAAGCGTCCATTCTTCATATATCCGACTGTACCAACTACATTTCTGGTTCCGATATCCAGTCCGAACACAAAATCATCCGGACAAAAGATTGTATCACTCATTATTTTCCCCACCTGTCCTGTTTTCAGTTGCAAAAAGAATCTCTTTCAACTGTTTTCTAGTCTTGTCACTATCTTCCGAATTGTCAATCACATATCTGCAATGTTTTCTGAATTCTTCATCAGATAATTGGTTATTCATTATAGAAATACACTTTTCCCTTGAATATCCTCTATCAGACATAAGTCTGTCTATCCTAATCACATCCGGCACATATATATACCAGAATTCCTCGCATATATCATCATATCCTGCCTCTATAAGCAGTGCCGCCTCTACAAATGCGTAGTCATATTTTCCTTCACCGGACGCTGCATTTAACCTTCTTATAACTTCCTTTTTAGTGAGCGGATGAATAATCTCATCCACTTTGGCACACAACACGTCATCCGAAAAAATCCTTGCCGCCATCTTCTTCCTGTCTATACATCCATCTGCCTGCAAAATATCTGTTCCCAAAAGCTTCACAATATCCTTGTAGGCTTCACCGTCCGGCAGTGTGGTATCTTTAGCCACCTCATCTGTTCTTATCACAATACAGCTTACCATCTCTTCAAGCATTTTTAGTACAGTTGACTTACCTGCACCTACTCCACCCGTAACTCCGATAATTCTCATTACCTTTTCTCCGTTTCGCAATTAATGAGCCTCTAACCAGTTGCTTCCCTCATTCGTATCCACAACAAGCGCAACAGAAAGTCTTGCTGCATTCTTCATCTGCTCATCAAGAATATTCTTCACAATATCGACCTCATCCTTAGCAGTCTCAATCAGAAGCTCATCGTGAACCTGCAATATGAGCTTAGACTTGAGTCCAAGTTCCTTAAGCTTATGGTACACTCCTATCATCGCCAGCTTTATAATATCCGCAGCCGTTCCCTGAATAGGCGCATTCATGGCAACTCTCTCCCCGAAGCTTCTCTGCATGAAATTGCTGCTTGAAAGCTCAGGTATAGGTCTTCTTCTCTTAAACATCGTAACAGAATATCCTTTTTCCTTCGCGCTGCTTACCAGCCCATCAAGAAATTCATGAACCTTAGGATATGTCTCAAAATATTTCTCAATGTACTTCGCAGCTTCCTTCTTGGAAATACTTAAATCCTGACTCAAACCAAAAGAGCTTATTCCGTACACAATTCCGAAATTAACCGCCTTCGCATTGCTTCTCTGTGCCTTGGTCACCTCATTTAAAGGTGTATTGAACACCTGCGAAGCCGTGATTCTGTGGATATCCTCATCACTGTTGTAAGCGGCTATCAGATTCTCGTCATCAGACATGTGTGCAAGTATTCTAAGCTCAATCTGTGAATAATCCGAATCTAAGAACACGAATCCCGGCTTAGGAATAAATACCTGTCTTATTCTGCTTCCAAGCTCCATTCTTATAGGAATATTCTGAAGATTCGGCTCTGTGCTGCTTATCCTTCCTGTTGCAGTTATAGTCTGGTTGAATTTTCCGTGTATTCTTCCATCCTCACCTATATACTGCAAAAGACCATCCGCATACGTTGAGTTGAGTTTCGTCAGCTGTCTGTACTCAAGCACCTTTCCGACTACAGGATGTTCAGGTGCAAGCTTTTCAAGGACATCCGCCGAAGTGGAATAGCCTGTCTTGGTCTTCTTGCCGCCCGGAAGTCCCATCTGCCCGAACAGAACCTCTCCAAGCTGCTTAGGTGAGTTGATATTAAACTGAGTCCCGGCAAGCTCATAGACCTCCTTCTCGACAACAGCTATCTTCTCTTTGAGCATGTCTCCATACGCGATAAGACCTTCCTTGTCAACAAGTATGCCATTGTTTTCCATCTCTTTAAGGGCATATACAAGAGGCTTCTCTATATTCTCATACAGCCCTGCCATATCCTCATCCTCAAGCTTCTGCTCCAATATGCTATAAGCCCTTGCAGCAGTATACGCATTATAGCAGGCACATATATATGTCTTGTCCGAGTCCTCATACAATGCCTTACCCATTATATCGGCTCTTGATTTTACCAGCACTCCAAGGAAATCCCTTGCAATATCATCATACTGGTAGGTATCCTTGAGCGGATTTAAAAGATAAGCCATAAGCGCTGTATCCTCCGCACCATCGCTCTCGGCTATCGGAAGGAAATCAAGCTGCTCCTTAAGGTTTATAAAGCAAGCCCTTCCTCCGTTCTCCTTCAAGCCATGAGCCAGCGCTGCCGTCCTGTCCGAAAGGTATTCCGCTGTCATAAAGCCGCCGACCGGGATGTATACTGTTATATCCCGTACAGCTTTGTCCGGGCTATCTGTTTCCATAGCCTGTGCTGTCTTGTCCGGGCTGCTTTCCGACTTTCCTGTGCCTTTTGCACTGCCTGTTCTGCCATCACCGCTGTCTCCGGTTCTGCTAAGCGCAACCGCAAAAAGCCCATTACTCTTATCCGGCACCATAAATATTCCGACGCTGTCCGCCTTCACAAAATCCTCGAATACCTTCTCCGCGTCACTCAAATCTTCTATAATCTTAAAGCTCTTTTCCAACTCATCATCATTATAGCTCTCGACATTCTTCTCAAAGCGCGACAGTATCGACTTGAACTCAAGTCTCTTAAACAGCTGGTATGCGTCCTTGGTAAACATATCCGAAAGTCCTGCATTCTCAAAGGAATAGTCAAGCGGTGTGTTGATATTGATAGTGGCAAGTGTCTTGCTGAGCTGCGCCTGCTCATAGTATTCCTTGAGATTATTCTTAGCCTTGTTCGGTGTAAGCTCCTCCACATGTTCATAGGCATTCTCAATGCTGTGATACTTCGATATAATCGCTCCCGCCGTCTTCTCTCCGATTCCCGGAACTCCCGGAATATTGTCGGAGGCGTCGCCCATAAGCGCCTTCATGTCTATAAATTCTACCGGCGTAACTCCGTAAGTCTCAACAACCTGCGCCGTATTGTAGTCCTCAATCTCCGTTGTCCCCTTCTTAGTCTTAGGAATACGAATCTTTATATTGTCCGTGGCAAGCTGTAACAGATCCCTGTCACCCGAAACCACCGAAACAATCATCCCCTCCGCCTCAGCACGTTTGGCAAGTGTTCCAAGTATATCGTCCGCCTCATAGCCTTCCTTTGTGACAACACATACATTCATGTCCGTGAGCGCCTCCTTGATAAGAGGGACCTGTTCAACAAGCTCATGCGGCATAGGCTTACGTGTTCCCTTGTACTCACCATACATCTTATGTCTGAATGTAGGAGCACTAAGATCGAATGCCACTGTAAGATAATCCGGCTTCTCCTCGTCAAGTATCTTGAACATAATATTAAGGAACCCATATACCGCATTGGTATGAAGTCCCTCTGAATTGGTAAGCTCGGGAACCCCATAAAATGCACGGTTCAGAATACTGTGCCCATCTATCAAAACTAATTTTTTCATTCAAAACTCCTCCTACAAAAGATACGTTACAAGTATAACCACACCTATAAATAAAACCAGATATATAAAAAACTTAAACGCTTCTATTATTCTTTTATATCTTCTTCCTCTGATTATTCTGTGCTGTGCCTTCGCAAAACATTCATTGACAATGTCCTTGAGTACAAAAGGCCCGTCAAAAGCTTCATTGTCCTTGATTCCGCGCTCTACTATAAAATATATCTCAAGCTCATCGCGGCATGACGGACAACTCTTAACATGTGAAAGGCACTCTGCCATCTTGTCATATCTAAGTCTCATATTCACGAATTCCGGTATAGATTTTCTGAACTCCTGGCATTCCACGGCAACTGCCTCCCCACTGCAAACTATAATATATCTATTCTATTTTAAGACACTAATATCAAAAAGTAAATAGAAGAATCAACAAAAGGCGGATTAGTTATCCGCCTCTAAATCTATATGTATTGATTTATTGGAATCATATAATTCTATCTGCTTGCTGCCCTCACCCGTTTCAAATCTTCCCTCATCATTGTAGTCCAGTTCGTCGAAGTATACGTACGACTCCCCTGCATCTGCAATTATATGATAATCCTGTAAATCACCCGCAAGTGTCACAGTTATATAATCATTGGTTGTCTCAGCCTTCACCCTTGCTCCCTCTTTGATATCCAGACCGTCCAGCATGATGAACGAATTCTCACACTTAAGCTCAAGCGCTTCCTCTATCGTGCTTGTATCCATGCTTACATAATCGCCATTAACCTTTATCAAAGCCTCTTTTATCCGGCTTTCTTCGACATGTACGCTCTTTCCGACGCCGGTGACGGTAAGCTTGTCCACACAGACATTTTCTATGCGGATAGATCTGAAATCTTCAAGGATATTCTCCGATTCAAGCTCAATATTCTGTATTTCGCCCTCCACATCGGAAACAATCGCAAAACCATCCGTCGCATGAATCTTAAATGTGCCGTACGTTCCCTTCGGCACCGTGATTTTCACGTACTGTGACATGTCATACCCTACTACCGTGTCAAAAATATCCCATGCAGCCCTGTTATCCTTCTTGCTGTCCGCTTTAATCACAAGCACCTTACTATCACCGCGCTGCTCTATCTCGCATTGCGCTAATTCACCGTCCTTGGTAAACAGCCTGTAATAGACATGAAATTCATTGTCATACGAATCTTCTATAGTCACATCGCAGTTATACACATCTATTTCAATGCTGTCAAAGCTCCCCACACGCGAATTACTGTGCTCATTTTGGGTATATCCGCTATATTTTATGTAATTTATCGCGGAATTGTCCCCGTAATAATTGCATAGAAAAGAATACATGCAAAAATACACTATTGCGACCACAACAACAATATGAAGAATCCTTTTGACCACGCGTCTTATACCTTTTACTTTTTTATTTGCCGCTGTCTTTTTCCCATGCGTCACTTTATCCTCGTCGCCAGGGGGGGTATTGGCTGAACTCTCTGTCGTCCTCATCGCGCTGGCTGTATTTCCTCTTTCCTGCGCCCTCGCGCGCTTCGTCGAGTTCCTTCGTGACAAGCTCATCATACAATTCCTTGTCTACAGGCTCCGGCCCAAAATCAAGGAACGCATTGTCATCCATTTTCTTTCTGTATTCTTCCCTATCAGACATAGTATTCTCCTTATTGAATTCTCTTTATCCATCCATTTTATTGTACCACATTTTTTTCGTGATTCAACAAAAAAACATTTGCATTTTTCTTAGATATCTGTTATTATGAACTAGTTCGCGGATGTGGCGAAATGGCAGACGCAGCAGACTCAAAATCTGCCGATGGTGACATCGTGCGGGTTCGACTCCCGCCATCCGCATGACTTTTATTGGCTTCAAGTGCTTATTTTATAAGTATTTGGAGCTTTTTTGTCCTCTCAAAAAGTAGTTCGTAGCAGTTCGTATTTTATTAGCTAATGTTTTGGACAGGGGTCTGGTACATGTCCCAACCACAAAAATGACCGCAGCCCCATATCCGGGCTGCGGTCATTTTTTATTCCGTCGCACAAGTCTTTCCAATGCGCGGAATGTGCTCATCATAAGTGGCGAATATGACTAATAATATTTCTTGTTTCCCCACAGGTTGGACTTTCTTAGCTCCAGATACTCCGCATACGCCTTCTCTAAAATCTGTTTCTCATTGGAAAACTTGAGAAGATGGTACGCCTCATGGAACTTGTAATATCCTGAGTCCTCAAAGAACTCCTCCTTCTGCGGCTTACTGTAGTAGCTGTCTGCCATCATCAGATACCAGTGAACTTCCTTATCAACTACATCTGAAGGCACGGAAAACGTGTACTGGCTTTTACCTACATACTTAATAATCTGGGCTGATACTCCTGTTTCTTCCTTAACTTCACGAAGTGCTGTCTCTTTATAATCTTCGCCTTCCTCGACAGTTCCCTTCGGAAGCACCCAGCCCTCATACTTGTTCTTAAAATTCTTATACAAAACAAGTATCTTTCCTCTGAATATAACCACACCGCCACAGCTAGTTGCCTTTATCACAGCAATCCCTCCTGTATTATGGTGTGTCACATATGACTTGTGTATAGTATAAACCACTTTTCAAACAATATCAATGTTTTTTATTGTACCACGCATCAAAAATATCTTTCGCGACATTTACCGCATATCTGTCCGGCGTTCCATCCTCATTGAAGCCCTCAAGGACAACGCTGACTATTATTTCAGGGTCATCATAAGGCATGTACCCGACAAAAAGCGAATGTTCATATCCAGAAGTTCCGTACTGCGCCGTACCCGACTTTCCGGCAGCCTCATAAGGAGCCTCAGAAAAGACATGTGAGAAACTCACCTCAATCACCTGCTTAAGATGTTCGGAAAGCATGTCCGCCTCATCCTCTGTCATAATGCTGCCATAGTATTCGTCCCCATCTGAACCATCGTACGAATATACAATCTTCTGGGACACAGGGGTCTGGTCCCACTGTCCCACGCTGGCGAAGATGGTTTTGACGATATACGGCTCATACAGCGTGCCGCCATTTGCCACAGCCTGCATTATAAGGGCATTGTGAAGCGGTGTTATGAGCGTTGCGCCCTGTCCGAAGCTGGTCTGTATTATCTCCCATTCCGGTGATTCCTCGCTTAGCGCATACTGTGAGTGGCTGGTCACAGGGCCAAGGTTGTCATGGTAATGTATGTCCGTATTAAACAAAAGCTGCTGTGCCGTATTAAGACTTGTCTCCACCGCCGTGTCAAGCCCCATAGTGATGAAGGCTCCGTTACATGAGTGCGCGAACGCACCATAAGTATCCACACTTCCATGCGCAGTGTGACCTACACAGGCAACAGAAAGATTGTCCTTTGTGAATACACCGTTGCACTCATACACAAAGTTCTTAAACCTTTCACCCGCATTGCATTCCCTGTAATACGAAAGCAAAGTAACAGTCTTAAATGTTGAACCCGGCGGATACAAGCCTGCCACCGCCCTATTCAAAAGAGGCGCGTCGGCATTCGCGTCCGTTCCCTCCGTCATAAGCGTGTTAGGGTTAAAATCAGGCTTTGACACCATCGCAAGAATCGCACCGTTCCTGTCCATGACAACAACGGCGCCCTTGTTCACTCCAAGCGCCTCATACGCAGCCGACTGCATATCATAGTCAAGCGTAGTGACAACCGAATTACCCCTGTATTTATGGTTGGTAAGCTCTGCATGCAGCTTGTCATCGAACGGCTCACTGCTCCTTAGAAGCTGATAGTTTAAAACACCTTCAAGCCCGGCGCCTTCGCCGTAGGTATACCCTATGACATGTGAGAACAATCTTCCATAGGTATACACTCTCTCCGTCTCGCCATCCACGCCCTCAACACTTGAGGCAAGCTCTTCACCTGTAGCCGCATATATGGAGCCTCTAAGCGTCTGCTCCTTCATCTTACTGAGCCTTCTGTTGTAGGTGCTGTCAAGTATGCTCTCATCAAATGACGCAAGCTCATATATATAAAATCCACTTATTATAAGAACCAGCATAAGGCTTCCGACAACCATGCGTGGGGAACGCAGAGGCTTCGCACCGCCGATTTTTTCGTCCTGTTCCTCCGTATCATCATTATCATTGCCCGATTTATCCGTTCCGGGCATACCTGCTTTTTCTTCATCATCATCAACAGCCTGCGGACTTTCCCGGTCATTGCGCGCCGCAATTCCCTGAATAATCGCAATCATTATCATTGAGCTTATAACGGAGCTTCCACCGTAGCTCACAAACAGAAGTGTTACTCCTGTGCTCGGAATACAGTTGATGGTTCCTCCTATATTAAGAAAACACTGAAAAATATACATTATTCCAAATCCACCAAGAAGCTGTCTGTTGAAGCTGTCCTTGTTCTCGGACAGCACCGTTATAATCTCAAAGAACACATTCAGGCATACCATTATCACGATAATACCGAACAGTCCGCCGAATTCCTCTGAAATTGCAGGGAAAATAAAGTCCTTTGTGACTACAGGGATAGAACCCGGAAGTCCCCTGGTAAGTCCTGTTCCGAACCAGCTTCCATTTCCGATTGCAAAAATGGACTGCACAAGCTGATAGCCCTTGCCATCTATATATTTGAACGGATCAAGCCACACATCCACCCTGACCCTGACATGCGATATGGCAAAATAAGCTCCAACACCTGCTATCACCGCACATATACCGCCCATTACAAGATATCTGTGCTTATGTGTGGCATCGTAGAGCATGACAATATAGGTCACATAGAAAATCAGTGCCGCGCCAAGGTCATTGGAGGCGACCAGAATAAGTACATGCGCCGCCGCACATAGCGACGTGATTACTATTCTGCCAAATGATTTTTCGCCGCGGAGCATACACGCAATAAACATCACGTATGTAAGCTTGACGAACTCCGACGGCTGAAGTGAAAAGCCTCCGATATTTATCGAAAGGTTGGCACCGTACACCGTATTGCCAAGTACGAACACCACGCCTAACAGGACAATGCCTACAACACAGTACAGCACATCAAGCTTAATCAGAAAATGCAGCTTTTCCACTATGACCGGCACAAGTAACAGCACAAGTGTGCCCGCCCATATCAGCAGATATTGTCTGATAAACTTATCCGTATCAAGTCTTGCAAGCATCAACATTCCCGTACACATAAGAAATGCCATGTCATTTAGAAGAATTCTGTTACATTTCTTATAAATCATAGGAAATATATTGAGCAGGAAAAAGAAATAAAACAGCTCCATGAACAAAAACACGATAAAAAGAAAATCCTGCCTGTTCATAAAGAGAATCACATTTCCAAGCACTGTCATGCAGATAACTATTATAATCTGAATTATTCCTTTTCTCTGCTTCCCCTGTTCACGCCTTTTTTTATAAAAGACATGTCCCAAAAATCCATGCAGGCAGAATATTGCCCCCAGCAATATAAAGACATATTTTGAGACAGCAGTTACTATATTTATCACTTAATCTACTCCTCTGTTATAATGGCCTCTGGTGTAAGCTTTAACACTGTCGGCATTCATTTTCATAATATTTTCAACCTCATCGGCACCTTCTATGGAAAAGGACAGCCTGAGTGCCCCAACTCCCATATTCCTTATCTCATCCGACTTATCAATCAGGTACTCCGGAACGCTGTTGTATATAAGATTATAACAATAGCTACAGCTGTTGAGCGCCGCAAGCTGCTTACCCTTCCTGTCCGTGAGATAATATACGCCCGGTCTGCCGCACGGCTTATCCTTTGAGGTGTACTTCAGGGTACAGCCTGCCGTAACCATAAGCGGAAGATAGCCGTACACCAGCTTTTCCAGATAAATATTCTTATCTGAGACAGAACGGCACAGCCCCTTTAGCTGTCCTGCGTTCAGCTCCTCCGAAAGAGTAAAGTCATGTATGCCAAGCCTGATGTACTCATCAAACGCCGCTTTATTGTAGGTATACACATCATAATCAGCCACTATTCTACCTTCATACAGCTCATACAAGCCTTTTTCCCTTATATAACCGAGCTCCTCGGGACTTCTTATGAGCAGACCGTCGAAGCCTGCTGCCTTGACGTCCTCAAGCTTTCTTTCAAAAAGTGTTACCGCCCTGTCCCTGAAAATATACGGCATTGCCATATAAGCTTCTATTTTCCTATTATTGGCAGAAATGCCGGCATTATATTCATCAACCATTCCTTTCATCATTATTGCTCCATCTATGCCTGAAAGTTCGGTCGATATATATATTCTTGATACATTGTTATGAGCCGTTTTTAATACCGCCTCAAGCTGTTCCTTCTTCATCACCTGTACAGTGATGTCATACCGCCCAGCCGAAGAATCCCTGCACCCTGTCACCCCCGCCTTACAGGCTACATTGCTCTGCACATCAGCATTTTCCTGTGCCCCGGCAGTTTCCTGTGCATCATCAGTTCCCTGTACCACGGCAGTTATCGGGTTCTGCACATTCGTACATTCGTAATTTCTCTTATATTTTGATAAAAGTGTGTTTTCCAGCTCTTCAAGCGCATTTCTTCTCAAGTCATTCAACAGCCTGACCGGGACAAACGGACTTCCCTGTATATCGGTCACAATGCTCACTTCATCGCTTGAGAACACTGTCCCTCCAAGCTTCTTTAGCTGCTTTACGACGTCATCCCTCACAGCCGGGCGCTTGTCGGATGGCTCAAGCACATCGCCATACACAACAATCTCATTTTCCCCGGAGAGCAGCTTCAGGCGTGCTCTATCACCAGCCTTTAAGAATATCTCCATCCTGACAGGAATTTTGATGTCATTGTCAATATATCTTGCCCGAAGCTGTCCTAAAAGCTCATTGTTCCTCGTCCTGTAGACAACTGCACCATTCTTAGGATTCTTAAGAACCCCCTTAGGAAGCGCAAGCTTTCCGCTCTTTTTTCCTGTCGGCGTTGTGTATTCGCTTCCATCCGGGAATTCAAGCACATCGCCCGGATTAACCTCCTGCGACAGTACAAGCTCTCCATTTTTAATATTTCCTATGACAATTCCCTGATGGTTAGGCCTGTCGAAGGTCATCATGGACTTATCGTTCTGTGAGTAGTAATATCCCTTGCAGAAACCGCCTCTGTTGTACAGATCCATCAACTGTCTGATATCCTGCGCATCGACCCTGTAGCCGTCACGCCCCTTTTCAAGGTACATATCCACATATTTTCTGTACGCATAGGACACGCCTGCAACATATTCAGGGCTCTTCATTCTTCCCTCAATCTTCAATGAGTAGACACCTGCATCAAGAATATCCGGAATTGCCTCTATTGTACACATATCTTTCGGGCTTAAAAGATATTTCTCATTTATTCCGTTCGCACTGTAGGTGAGGCGGCAAGGCTGTGCACAGCGGCCGCGATTGCCGCTTCTTCCGCCTATCATGCTGCTGAGCAGACATTGTCCTGAGTAGCAATAGCATAATGCGCCATGGACAAAGCTCTCTATCTCAACATCGACGTTATCATATATATCCCTTATCTCATTAGCAGAAAGCTCGCGCGCAGGGACAACACGCGCGGCACCCATGTCCTTTAAAAGCTGTGCACCATATTTTCCCGTAATCGTCATCTGCGTGCTGGCATGAAGGTCAAGCCCCGGAAACGCCTCCCTTAAGACCGCAAATACCCCATAGTCCTGCACGATAACAGCGTCAAGCCCCTCCTCATAGTAGGGCTTCACATATTTGACAAGCTTCTCAAGCTCATCATTTCTTAAAAGAGTGTTTACCGTTAGATACACCTTCCTGCCATACAAGTGTGCTGTGCGGATAGCCTTTATAAGCTCAGCCTCCTCAAAATTCCCCGCAAAAGCCCTCGCACCAAACATGCTTCCTCCAAGATACACCGCATCCGCTCCTGCATTGATTGCGGCACGGAAGCACTCATAGGTTCCTGCCGGTGCAAGAACCTCTCTGTTTCCCATATCAATCATATTAATCCTTTCAAATCCTGTAAACTATAAAAGGGGCTTCCATACGGAAATCCCCCCTTTAATTACTGCTTCTTCGTATCCTTCTGTGCCTCAAGTCCAATAATCATGCTCTCGTAATCCTGTGCATCCTTCTTAAGCTGCGCAATCTCCTCCGCCTGCTTATCAGTCTTAGCCTGCAGGGTGATAAGTTCATGCTTGAGATCATAAATTTCCTTATCCTTGCTCTCAAGATCACCCTTAAGAGTATCCGCCATATTCTTAGCCTTAAAAAACTCATCCGCTATATTCAGCTGGATCATAATGTTCTGAAATTCCAGTGGAAGTCTGTTATAGGATTCCATCTTCTTATGTTCATCTAACTTATTGTCCAGGTATGCTGCTACCTTCTGTATATATTCACGGCTCTCATATCCACTAAGTGTAATAACCTTGCCGCCAATAGCCACTTCTGCTTCGTTCTTCGCTGGCATACAATCCACTCCTTATCCTTATAGTATCTGCTAAGCTGTCCCGAACTAAAATACTCTTACAGGTAAATATCACAAATACTTATCCAGTATAGCACACTTCTATCTATAATGTCCAGTTGTCATCACATGAAATCACTGTGAGTATTCTTTTACTTACGGAGAACCTGATATTGTGTCCCGAAAAATTCATACCATATATCTTTGATAAATCATCGGCGGATTCATCATGCCTGTACCCCGGTCTTGGATCCTGTGCAAGCAGCTCTCTCAGCTCATCGCAGCTGCTTTCCCCAAGCTTAGCTGATACATTCTCAGGAATCACAACCTCAAGCCGGTAATCCTTAACCTCATCCGCAAAGCCGCACACAGCCTCAGGGTGCGAATCGGTGTATGACAGATATGGCTTGATATCGTAAATAGGAGTTTTGTTAAGCATATCAACCCCGGATACGATAAGCTGCGGTCCATCGGTACTATCGGTAATAACCTCCTCAAGCCGTACACTGGACAGTCCCATAGGATTAGGTCTGAACGGCGAACGTGTCGCGAACACGCCCACCCTCTTATTTCCACCAAGCCTCGGCGGACGCACTGTCGGGCTCCACTCCTGTCTGACACTTTCGGAGAACTTCCAGATAAGCCACAGATGTGAGTATCCTTCAATCCCTGAAAGAGCCTCCTCATTGCGGTATTCCGGTTCAAACACTATTCTCCCACGGCACTGCTTTACGATACCGCTCTGCCTTGGAATGCCGAATTTCTCATCAAAATCAGTATAAATATGCGCAATAATCCTTATATTCTCCATACCTGCAACATTCCAATCCATTACCTTTCTATTCCAAAATGCTTATAGCACAGCTGTGTCGCAACCCTTCCCTTAGGAGTACGGTTGATGAAGCCGTTCTGTATAAGATAAGGCTCATAGACATCCTCTATCGTTCCCGCATCCTCACCTATGGCCGCCGCCAGAGTGTCAAGCCCTACAGGTCCGCCCGCGAACTTCTCCATAATGGTGGTTAAAATAAGGCGGTCACTTCTGTCAAGCCCCATCTTATCGACCTCCATCCTGTCAAGTGAAGCTCTCGCGACCTCATAGTCTATCTTTCCGTCATACTGCACCTGTGCAAAATCACGTACTCTCTTTAACAGCCTGTTAGCAAGACGCGGCGTTCCCCGCGACCTGCGTGCCATCTCGGTGGCTCCCTCATCATCAATCTCTATCGCAAGCACATTTGCGGAGCGCAGTATAATCTTCTTAAGCTCGCTCTCAGTGTAAAAATCCATCTTGCATATCACACCGAAACGATCCCTAAGCGGCGCTGTCAGAAGTCCCGCCCTTGTGGTAGCTCCTACCAGCGTGAACTTAGGCAGATCAAGCCTTATCGAACGCGCCTGTGAGCCCTTTCCAATCATAATGTCTATCGCGAAATCCTCCATAGCAGGGTAGAGCACCTCCTCAACCTGCCTGTTAAGACGGTGTATCTCATCCACAAAGAGCAGGTCACCCTCCTGAAGATTGCTTAGTATCGCAGCCATGTCCCCCGGCTTCTCTATCGCAGGTCCGGAGGTCACCTTAAGATGCACCCCCATCTCATTAGCGATAACTCCCGCTATGGTTGTCTTTCCAAGTCCCGGCGGTCCGTAGAAAAGACAATGGTCAAGCGGCTCCTGCCTGCTCTTTGCTGCTTCTATATATACCTTAAGATTCTTTTTCACCTTTTCCTGACCGATATAATCCGCCAGTGCCATCGGACGAAGACTCGACTCTATAGGCATATCCTCTTCCGTAAATTCGGTGGAAATCATCCTCTTTTCCATTAAAAGTTACTCCCTTCCATGAACCTCCAGCTTAAGCATGAAGGTCTTACATAAATGCCAGCTTCTTAAGTGCAGCCTTAAGCAGTGCTTCCGAATCCATATCAGCCCCGCCGTCCACCTGCCTTACCGCCCTTGTGGCATCTGCGGAAGAATATCCTAATGCGGTGAGTGCCATGACCGCCTCCGCTGCAGCCGTATCACCCATATCACTCTGCGGCTCATAGCCTCCGTCCGCCCCGCCATCAAGAACATCCTCTATCTTGAGCTTGTCCTTCAGCTCTATGATAAGCTTCTGGGCGGTCTTGCTTCCTATTCCCGGTGCCTTGGATATTGTCTTAGAATCCCCGGCAAGCACAGCAAATCTCAAATCATCAGGCGACATGGTTGACAATATGGCAAGCGCACCCTTAGGGCCTATACCACTCACTGTTATAAGAAGCCTGAACACCTTAAGGTCATCCTTTGTCAAAAATCCATATAAGTCAAGCGCATCCTCCTTGACATACAGATATGTATGTACCTTAAGCTCACTTCCTATCGCCGGAAGCTTCGCAAGGATGGAAGCCGGCATCATTATTAAAAAGCCCATGCCATCATGGTCAAGCACGATGGCATTATCTGTAAGCTCCACAAGCTCACCCTTAATATATGATATCATATTCTTTTCCTACCACTGGTTGATTGCATACATTACCGCAAGTGCAATCTGATTGAAGAGCATATCGGAAAGCTTATTATATTCCTCCAGCTTTCCTTCTGCTGCTGCCTTTGCAGCCGGTCCGTCATTCCATGAGCCCATGCTGCCAAATACATCCGCATTGGAGGCTGCCTCAAATAAATCCCTGTTATGTCCCGGAAGCTCAAGGTGAGTTCTAGGCGGCATGCTTCGCCCCTTCTTCTTAAACTCCTCGAGAATCTTCTCATCATCGGCGGCATAATCAAAGCCGCCTTCCACCATAGCAATGGAGCGGTTAAATACATTAGACCAGCCCTCAAAGCCAAGCTCCTTGGAAAACCTGCTGATTTCCGCAAGTGCCGCCTTAAAAATCTCCGTGTTGTCCTTGTATTCAGGCTTACCCGCCGGGTGATTCTCCCATATCTTCTCAGTGTATATAATGTGCCAGCCCTTTCTGTCCTTGTCCATGACCCATCTTGGCATCCACATATGAATCACATCATCAGGGTAAAAGCAGAGCATGATATTCTGGGATGTATTCACGAAGCCGAGAACTCTTCTGTCCTTAACCGCTGTAGGCGCCAATATCTTGACATCCTCCATTCCATTATACACGCATCTTGCATACCAGCTGTCAACGCCTTCAATCATCTCACCCTTCTGTCCTTCTACCTCAGGAACGAACTGAAAAACCGTTCCACGCTCATAGCTGAGTGGTTCATACTGTATAAATGTCTGTGTATTCAATGCATTCTTAGCAGCCGTAATCACGCTGCATAACTGGAAAACCTCGCCCTTCATATAATAAAAATCCTTTCAAATTCAATATTTTCAATGTAAGACTTACCAAAACACTTGTTTATATAATAACCTCAAAACATTTGTTTTGCAACTATGGGATTTAAAAAACTGTTATTATGTTCTGTTTTCATTCAGGAAAGCATAAAAACATTCCTACGCCGTGCTTCTTCTGTATAAGCAGCCGGCGGAGATATAACATATTGATTTGCAGCTTTTCCGCACTTTTACGCAATATCTTTATTGCAGCCTTATAGATTCTCTGATAAAATATATTTATCTGAACACATTACTGAGCATAGATTTACACAACGAATTTTGCCGATAATCCACATTGAATATCTTAATCTGTATGACGAATCGAAAGGAAGTGTACATTATGACCCCTGCTTCACAGCTTAAGCCTGAATTAATAACCCTTACACAGTACGAGGCTTTACCCGAAGATAAAAGAGTAGAAGTATTTGAAGGCACTGTGTATAATATGGCTGGTCCATCGCAGATACACCAGGCACTCTCAATGCAATTATCAAATATCATTTTTAATTATATCAAGAACAAAAAGGGGCAATGCAGTGTATTCACTGCCCCCTTCGCTGTCAAGCTGTCCGACACCCCGCTTACAATTGTTCAACCGGACATCATGGTTGTCTGTGACAAAAATAAATTAGACGAAAAGCGGTGTAACGGTGCTCCCGACTTCATAATTGAAATCGCCTCACCCGGCAATTCATCCGATGACTACATCAGAAAGCTTTATTATTATAAGAAATATGGAGTCCGCGAATATTGGATTGTAGATTCAAAAAGAAAAATCATCACAGTGAATTTTTTTGAAAATAATATAGTGAGCGTCCAGTACCCTTTCGACTCAATTATCAAGGTGAATATATATGACGATCTGTTCATCGATTTTTCGGAAATTTCTGATGTATTAAGTTTATAAGCATATCAACATAATATGCTTTCAGCACATGATATCAGCTTGAATATATAGATATGAAAAGGCACAATCGTGCATAGCATTCCCCGCAATCTCTCTCTAAATAATATAGATAGATTGTGGGGCTTCATTTTACATCATATATTCTATAAATGCCTTTGAACCTTAGCGTACACAAGCCCTGCCAGAATACCCACAAACACTCCTGCCGCAATGCCGGTCACAATCAGTGCCGGAAAATAACAGAACATCCCCACATTCTCAAATATAATCATCGCCACAAGCACCTGTCCCAGATTATGCGCCACGCCTCCCGCAAGGCTTATACCCACCATCGAAAAACGCCCGCTCTTTTTCAACAGGCTCATGACAAGTATACTTAGCGCCGCTCCCACAAGCGAAAATACTGCGGCAGTCATGTTCCCAAACAGGCTGTTCACAGCTATTATCCGGACAAGGCTCACAAGCGCCGCACTCCCAAATCCGTATCCCATAAGCACAAAAAGTATGACACAGTTGGCAAGCCCGAGCTTCATGCCCGGCAGCAGCCCCGGTATCACTATAAAGCTCTCTATGTAGCCCATCACGATTGCCACCGCGGTGAACATGCCGCAGAAGGCGACGCTGCGGGCGCCATGTGGACGGTTCTTTTGGGCTGATTCAGTGTTACCCTTATCATCTTTCGTCCGCTTATCACCTTCCAGCCCTTTAGCACCTGCCTGAGCCGCTTTTGGTTCATCATTGTGCAACGCCATCATACTCGCTCTTTCCCCCTTTAATCGTCACCATGATCTTATTCGGCAGGCATATAATCGTCTGTCCGGACCTGCTTATCTTCCCCTGCGATACACACAGCTTGTCCGGGCAGTCCGCCTCCTCCATCCATACCCCACCTTCTGAGATGACCACCTTGTTGTGACCATCTATGTCTATCTCTCTTCTTTCTGCCTGCTGATTTTCCCCCGCCAGCAGGCTGCTGTAATATTCCTCTCCATCTACAGTTACAACCACCATCAGTCCATCCCGGCTCCCGTTCCTCTGCACAAAAAAAATGGCACACCAAATGCACAGAGCTGCCAAGAGAAGCCCTGTGCACAGGAGTAAGTCATTTCTGTTAATTGTTGATAGCTTTTTCATTTTGTTCCAATCTTTATTTTTTGTGGCATTGCACACTTTTTAGAGGGTATTGCTTACTTTTTTCAGGGCATTGCCTACTTTTTAGGAGCATTGCTTACTTTTCCAAAATGATAGTTATGCAAATTGAGCTTCACAATATTTTTCAACCATGTCAATAAATCTTTCCTTGTCCCTTTTTCCTCTCCATTAGGCTGCTCCATATAAAACCACTCCTTCTCTGTTTACATTTGCATAAAATGGATAATTATCAAGCCACTTCTTAAAATGTTCTTCATTTTTCGCTATTGGTTTAATATCCAGGTCATGGTCAAGATTGAAGTCAAATGTCATATATGATAATTTTGTACCATATTCCTTCAAATCAAAGTCTGTTATATCAAGAAGTATCATAATGTCGATATCCGAATCCGGGTGGAAATCACCTCTGGCATAGGAACCATATAAAATTACCTTTCTCAAATGAGAACCATATATTTTTCTTATTTCTTCCACATATTTTTCCATCAGTTTTTTCAATGCGTATGACATAACTTTTCCCCATTCCAACGATAATAAGTATCACCA